>NZ_CAMPOV010000003.1 GCF_946892675.1 Arthrobacter sp. Marseille-P9274 | reverse complement strand
CGGAAGCTAAGACCCGCAGCGCCGATGGTACTGCACCCGGGAGGGTGTGGGAGAGTAGGTCACCGCCGGACACAACCACCACGATGAGGGGCACCGCCAACGACGGCGGCGCCCCTCACCGCTTTAACCACATTGATCCGGTTCCGAGGCCTAGGTCGGGGCCGGATCAATGTCTCTATGAGGTCTACCGCCACGGGGGGTCTACCGCCCTGGCCGATCCTGCGCAATACTGTCCTCCATGACTTCTGAAACAACTCTTTCTGATCAGGATGGCGAGGCCGATGCGGCGGGCGTTCCGGCCGAGGCGGCGGCGACACGGCCCGAGACCTCTTTTCACGACCTGGACCACTACATCGCGCTGCCCCGGCTAGGTTCCCTGGCCCTGAGCCCGGACGGCAGCCGCCTGATCACGGCGGTCAGCGTGCTCAATGGCAAGTCGACCGAAGACACCACGGCGCTCTGGGAGGTTGATCCCGCCGGGAGCAGGCCGGCCCGCAGAATCACCCGCAGCGCGAAGGGGGAAGCCAACCCTGTCTTTCTGCCCAGCGGCGACTTGCTCTTCACTTCTGCCCGGCCCGCCCCTGAAACCGAAGCTGATGAGCCATTGGCCGCGCTCTGGAAGCTTCCGGCAGGAGGGGGCGAGGCGCGGCAACTCCTGTCGCGCCCGGGGGGAATCAACTCGGTCCTGACAGCCGGTTCGGCGGACGTCGCCGTGGTCAATGCCGATGTCCTGCCCGGCGCGGCAGACGAAGAGGACGACGCGCGGCTCCGCCAGCTGCGCAAAGACAAGCAGATTTCTGCCATTCTGCACAGCGGCTACCCTGTGCGGTTCTGGGACCACGACTTGGGTCCGGGCTGTCCGAGTCAGTTCGTGCTGGAGCAGCACGCCATCGAGTCGGTCCTGCCGACGACCGAGGAGGCCGAGGGCGATTATTCGCTGCGCGGCATCACACCGGGTGCGGGATCCCACCTCGTTGAATCCAGTGCCTCGCTGAGCCCCGACGGGCGCACGCTGCTCACCAGTTGGCGGGAGCCTCTTGCCAAGGGCGACATGCGGGAGGTGCTCGCCGCAGTCGACACCGCCGGTGGCGGAGTCCGTGTGCTGCTGTCCTCGGAGGAAGTTGACTACCGGCCCGGACCGGTCAGCCCGGACGGGCGCGTTGTCGTCGTTGTTTGCGAGAAGGTCTCCGGCCCGCAGACTATTCCGGACACCACGCTTGGCCTGCTCCCGCTCGAGGGCGGGGATCTGCTTCCGCTGGCGGCTGACTGGGACCGCTGGCCCGAGCCCGCACAGTGGCTGCCGGATGGCTCGGCCCTGCTGGCGACCGCGGACGAGGACGGCGCCCGGCCGGTGTTCCTGATCGACGCGAGCACCGGTAGCGTGCGCCGGGTGACTGCGGACGCGGCCGCTTATACGGACGTCGTCGTCAGCCCCGACGGCCGCTATGCATACGCCCTGCGCAGCAGCTACCTCTTCCCGCCGGAACCGGTGCGGATCGAGCTGGCCACCGGCGAGACCGCGGTGCTTCCCGGTCCGGCCCTTCGCCCGCAGCTGCCCGGCCGGCTCGAGGAGATTGAAACAACGACGACGGAGGGCGGCTCGTCCGTGCGGGTCCGGGGCTGGCTGGTGCTGCCCGAGGGCGCGTCGAAGGAAAATCCGGCCCCGCTGCTGCTGTGGATCCACGGCGGCCCTCTGCATTCGTGGAACGCGTGGTCGTGGCGTTGGTGCCCGTGGCTGATGGCGGCCCAGGGCTATGCGGTGCTGCTTCCGGACCCGGCGCTCTCGACCGGCTACGGGAAGGACTTTGTTCGGCGTGGCTGGGGCCAGTGGGGGAAGGCGCCCTTTACGGACCTCATGTCGCTCACGGACGCGGCGGTGGGACGCCCGGACATCGACCGGGAACGCACGGCCGCATTGGGCGGATCCTTCGGCGGGTACATGGCGAACTGGGTCGCCGGGCACACCGACCGGTTCAGGGCGATAGTCACGCACGCCAGCCTCTGGGCGCTGGACCAGTTCGGCCCCACGACCGACGCCTCGTTCTACTGGGAGAAGGAGATGACGCCGGAGATGGCGCTGGAGAATTCCCCGCACCTGCACGTGGGGAAGATTTCCACGCCGATGCTGGTGATCCACGGGGACAAGGATTACCGGGTGCCGATCGGGGAGGGGCTGCGCCTCTGGTATGAGCTGCTCTCGAAGTCGGCCCTGCCGCAGCGCGAGGACGGCACGACGGACCATCGGTTCCTGTATTTCCCGGACGAGAACCACTGGGTGCTCAAGCCGCAGCACGTCAAGGTCTGGTACCAAGTGGTGCAGGAGTTCCTGGCGCGCCACGTCCTGGATGGCGAGGCCGAGCTGCCGGAGGAGCTGGGCCTCTAGACTGGAACCCATGACCTCAGCCTTCACGATCCGCCCGGCACGCACCACCGACGTCGCCGACATCAGGCGCCTGGTCAAGCCGCTGGCGGACCAACGGGTGCTGCTGGAGAAGGAAGCGGTGGCGTACTTCGAAAGCATCCAGGAGTTCAAGGTCGCCGAAGACCGGGACGGCACCCTGATCGGCTGCGGTGCCCTGCACGTCATGTGGGAAGACATCGCCGAGGTCCGCACGTTGGCCTCGTCGTCCGCCTGGCGCGGCCAGGGGGTCGGCCGAGCGCTGCTGGATGTGCTGCTGACGCAGGCCGAGGCTTTGGGCGTGAGCCGGGTTTTCTGCCTGACCTTCGAGGTGGACTTCTTCAAACGGCACGGGTTCGAGGTGATGGCCGATCAGTCGGCGGTGGATCCGGAGGTCTATTCGGAGCTGCTGCGGTCGCATGACGAGGGTGTAGCCGAGTTCCTGGACCTGGCACGGGTCAAGCCGAACACCTTGGGCAACACCCGGATGATCCGCAGCCTGAGGTAGGCGGCAGCGAGTCCGGCGGGAAGGCACGAGGCAGGACGGGGTTCGGCAGGGGTCAAGGCCAGGCTGGCGCCGAGCGAAACCCGCGGCCGGGCGAGTGCAGAAGGGCGCGGGCCCGGAGTCAGGAGGGGTGCAGGCCGCCGCGGTCCAGCGTCAGGCCGAGCTGAGTCGCGGCGCCGGGGCACTGCTCGCCGTTGGGATAGGTCATTCGGGTTACCGCATCCAGCGGTTCGGTTTCGGTTTCGGTGCCGTCCTGGTGGGTGATCGTGGCGGCGGCTCGGACCGGGCCCTCGGGCAACCGCGGGACGGGGACAAATCCGGTTAGCGTGCCATTCGGCGTCGAGGCTGCCGAACAGCTGCCCGCCGGCGTCTTAGCGTCGCAGCCCAGGTCCACGCTGTCCTTGCCGGGGTAAAGGTCGACGGCGGACCGCCGGCAGGTGCCTTCCCAGCAGACTTCGAGTTTCGCTGCCTTGACCTCCGCGGCGAAATCCCGGGCGACGGTGAGCGAAACGCCGGGCGCGGCGCCGATCTCGGTACAGGCGTGCCCGCCTGATCCCAGCGAAGCACCGCACGCGGTGACGGCCACCAGCAAGGCGGGCACCGCCGTCGTTAGTATGGCCGGATACTTGAGCCCCATACGTGCAGCGTAGGGGCGGCCGGCGCCGAAGCCAAGGCTCACCCCGGGAGGCGAACACCGGCCGGTACTGCTTCGGCCAGTCCGTCCGCCAGCAGGCCGTCGAGGGAGCGCACGAGCTGCTCGTCGCTGGCACCGAGGGCCAGCAGTTTGCCCAGTTCGACGGCGTGCTCCGCCCCGCTGTGCACCAGGTCCACCGCGCCCAGCAGCACGTCGCGGGGCACGGGACCGTCGGCCATGCGCAGCACGGCCATCATCGCGCCGCGGACCTGGCGGTCGGTGCCGGCCCAGGCCTGTCCCTTCGGCACGTAGTGCGGTTCCGGCCTCCCTGCGGCGATCCACGCGCAGCGGTCAAGCAGCGGGCACTCTCCGCAGCGGGGCGAGCGGGCGGTGCAGACCAGGGCGCCGAGTTCCATCACGCCGGCGTTCCAGCGCTTGGCGTCCTGTTCTGGCATCAGCGCCTCGGCCAGCTTGAACTCCGCAGCGGTGAGGGCGGGAGAGGGCAGGGCGTTGCCGGTGACGGCCCGCGCGTGGACGCGCCGGATGTTGGTGTCCACCACGGTTTCCGGCAGTTCGAAAGCGAACGACGCGATGGCAGCCGCCGTGTAGGTGCCGACGCCGGGCAGGGCCAGCAGCTCCTCCCTGTCGGCAGGCACCTCGCCGCCGTGCCGCTCGACGATGGCCGTCGCCGCCGCGTGCAGCCGCAGCGCCCGTCGCGGGTAGCCGAGGCGGCCCCAGGCGCGCAGGGCCTCGCCGCTGGGCTCCGCCGCCAGCGCGGCCGGTTCCGGCCAGCGCCGCAGCCATTCCTCCCACACCGGCAGCACGCGCACAACGGGCGTCTGCTGAAGCATGAACTCGCTGACCATGATGCCCCAGGCACTGCAGCCCGGGTCGCGCCACGGCAGCGTGCGCGCGTTCTCGTCGAACCATCTCCCGATCGCTCCATGCAGCGGCCAGCCGTCGGCATGGGGCGCTGCGGCAGCCGCTCGGGCGGCGGTTGGGGTTGGCATCGGGGCTCCTTGTCTACGACCACAAATACTGTACTGTTCCCGGCGTGGTGCTGCCGCACCTCGAGGCCAACTGTCTCTAGCCTTAAAGCATGGCGGCAAATGGTACCGGAGCAGCGCGGGGCGGGGCTTCCAGGTCCGTACCGCCGAACGGGCGCAGGCCGAGTCCGGCCGTTTACCGGCGCCGCCGTCTGGCCGCCCTGGTGCTGGTACTTGTGCTCGTGGTGATGCTGGTGCTGGCCGGCTGGTGGATCGCCAGCGTCTTCGGCCAGGACAAGCCGAAGGCCGAGGGCCAGGCGCCGGTGCCCGTGGCATCGTCCGCGTTCCCGTCCGTAGCGCCGTCCCCGAAGCCGGCTGCGACGGGGGCCTGCGACGAATCCGATATTTCCGTCTCCGCCGCCACGGACGCACCCTCTTATGCCGCGGGCGAGAACCCGACGTTGATCCTGGAAGTGGAGAACACCGGGGAGTCGGACTGCGAAATTGACGTCGGTACCGAAGCCATGGAATTCATCGTCACCAGCGGCGAGGACCGCATATTTTCTTCGAAGGACTGCGCGGTGGAGACCGGGGAGCTGATGCGGACCATTGCTCCGGGGGAGAGCGAGCGGGCGCAGTTCACCTGGGAGCGGCAGCGCAGCGCTCCGGGGTGTACCGCGGTGAACGCCAACCCGCAGCCGGGGACCTATGTGCTGACGACCAGGCTGGGCTCGCACAAGAGCGAAAAGGTCATCTTCGACCTGCGGTAGCCCGGCTACATGAAGCGGTCGAGCAGGCTGGTTTCGGCGATTCGGGAGAGGCCCTCGCGGATCAGCCTTGCGCGCTGTTCGCCGATGCCGTCCACGGCCATCAGATCATCGATGTTGGCCGCCATGAGGTTTTGCAGGCCGCCGAAGTGGTCCACCAGGCGGTCCGCGACGGCGCGCGGAACGGACTTTACCGCGGAGAGCAGCCGGTAGCCCCGCGGCTGCACGACGGCTTCGAGGGAGTCCGTCCCGGGCTGGATGCCGAGCACGCTGGCAATCCGCCCAAGGTCGATCAGGTCCGTGGAGCTGAAGTTCTGCAGCCTGTCCAGAGCTGCTTCGACATCGATCCCGCCCTTGACGTCCGAATAGTCCCGCAAAATCATTCCGCTGTCCGGCCCCAGCCCCGACGTCAGTTCGTCCAGCTGGAGCGAGAGGAGCCGCCCGTCGACGCCGAGTTCCAGCACGTACTGGGAGATCTCTTCGGAGATGCGGCGGACCATTTCCTGGCGCTGGAGCGTTACGGCGACGTCGCGCAGGGTGACCATCGCTTCGATCTCCAGGGCGGAGAGGGAATTGGTGACCTGGTCCAGCCGCGCACGATACCGTTCCAGCGTGGCGAGGGCCTGGTTGGCCCGGGCCAGCACCGGCTCCGAACCTTCGAGCACGTGGCGAATGCCGTCCACGTAGAGCGCGATGATCTGCATGGACTGGCTGACGGAAATCACCGGAAGGCCGGTCTGGATGGCCACACGTTCGGCCGTGCGGTGGCGCGTGCCCGACTCCTGCGTGGGGATGGAGGGGTCAGGCACGAGCTGGACGGCCGCCGTGTAGATCGTGGCCGCGTCTTTGTCGCAGACAATGGCCCCATCCATTTTGGCCAGCTCGCGCAGCCGGGTCGGAGAGAACTCGATGCCGATATCGAAGCCGCCGCTGCTGATGGCCTCGACCTGCTTGTCGTTGCCGAGCACAATCAGGGCGCCGGTGCGCCCGCGCAGAATTCGTTCCAGGCCGTCCCGTAGTGCAGTTCCCGGGGCAACCCGGGCCAAGGTCGCCTTGAGGGCATCCTCGGAACTCTTAACCATCGAGCATTCCTTCGGTCAGTCGTACACAGTGCAGTCGGGTGGAACGGTTGGGTAGGAGACTGCCTGTGGGGTGAACAGCCGCTAGGCACCATAATAGGGCGCACAACGGTGGCGCGCTGTGTCGGGTCCGTCTTCGGCCCGCGAGAGCGGCAGACGGAGGCCCCGTTGCCGCGGCCGGCGCGGCTACTCCGCCGCGCGGCTGGCGATCGGAAGGCGCGTGATATTGGACGCCGCAGCACCGTTGCCGAAGAGCAGGTCCAGGGCTTCGGCGACGGTCTGTACCTCCTTGATCCTGAAGCCTTCCGGCAGCTTGCCAGCTCCGCCGTGGGAGGCCGGCACCACGGCGTGGGTGAACCCGAGCCGGCCCGCTTCCTGGATCCGGCGGCCGATGCCGGGAACGGGGCGGACTTCCCCGGCAAGGCCGATCTCGCCGAAGGCGATCAGGCCCTTGGGCAGCGGCTTGTTGCTCTTGGCCGACGCGATGGCCAGTGCAGTGGCCAGATCCGTGGCCGGCTCGGTGAGCTTGACGCCGCCCACCGTGGCCACGTAGCTGTCATCACGGTGCAGCGACATTGCGGCCCTCCGCTGCAGCACGGCCATCATCATGGCCACCCGCGACGAGTCCAGGCCGCTGGTGGTGCGGCGCGGCTGGGCGTTGGCGGTCTCCGCCAGCAGCGCCTGGACCTCGGCGACCAGCGGGCGCCGGCCCTCCAAGGCGACCGTGATGCAGGTTCCGGAGACCGGCTCGGAGACCATCGAAAGGAACAGCCCGCTCGGATCCGCCAGGCTCTCGATGCCCTCCTCGGTCAGGTCGAAGCAGCCCACCTCGTCCGTGGGTCCGTACCGGTTCTTTACCGCGCGCAGCAGCCGGAGCCGCGAATGCCGGTCCCCCTCGAACTGGCACACGACGTCCACCAGGTGTTCAAGCAGGCGGGGTCCGGCGATCGAGCCGTCCTTGGTGACGTGGCCGACCAGGATCGTCGTCATCCCGCGGCTCTTGGCGGCGTTGATCAGCGACGCCGCCACCTCACGGACCTGGGTGACTCCTCCGGCCGCGCCTTCCACCTCGGAACTGGCCAGGGTCTGGACGGAGTCCACAATGAGCAGCGAGGGCTGCACCCGCTCGATCTGGCCGAGGGCAATGCCGAGGTCCGTCTCCGCGGTCAGGTACAGCCCGTCCGCGACCGCGCCGATCCGTTCGGCCCGCAGCTTCACCTGCGCGGCGGATTCCTCGCCGGTGACGTAGAGGACGTCCCGGGCGGATCCGGCGACGCGTGCGGCCACGTCCAGCAGCAGCGTGGATTTGCCCACGCCCGGCTCTCCAGCCAGCAGGATGACGGCACCCGGGACCAGCCCGCCGCCCAGCACCCGGTCCAGTTCGCCCACGCCGGTGGCCTTGAAGGCTGCCGCGGAGGCGTCCACGTCGCTGATCTGCTGGGCCGGCTTGGCTACCGTCGCCGCAGCGGTAGTGCGGGCCGTGACCTGGCCCGCTTCTTCGACCGTCCCCCACGACTGGCATTCGCCGCAGCGTCCCACCCACTTGGCGGTGGTCCAGCCGCATTCGGCACAGCGGTAGCCGGGGGCCTTGGTGCGGCCGGTCTTCGAACTCATGGGATTCAGGCTAACGGAGCCCTCTGACAATTCAGAGCCGGGGCAGGGCGTCGGCGGCGTCCTCGTGGGACAGACCGGTCGCCTCGAGCAGGTCGACCATCAGCGGCCGGAACACCACGACCAGCGCTTCGCCCTCCATGGTCTGCACGCCGAGGTCCTTGGGGTGCAGTCGGCCGGCGATCGACGCCAATTCGTCCCGCGCGTTCTCCAACCGTCGTTCGCGGGCACGGCTGTCCGAGTCTGATAGCCCGGTGGCGAGAATCTCCACCGCCTCCGCTGCATCCTGCAGCACCTCGGACAAGTTGGCGATCGCCTCGTCGCTCATGGCCGCGTGGTTGATCGTCGAGGTGAGCCGGCGGGAGAACACCCGGCTGTTCCGCATGGCGAGGTCGGTCATCTCGGCTGCGTGCTGCAGGTCCACGACTTCGGCACGATGGCGCCGGTAGGCCGGGGAGATCCGTGCCACTTCATGGGCGCCGACAAAAGTGGAGCGCACCTCGTCGACAAGCTTCTGGCTGCCGCGGGCACGGACCAGCGCGTGCCAGGCAATGGTCGAATCGCTCTTGCCCAGCGCGTCCGAGCACTCGCGCAGGACGCCGGCCAGTTCGCCCAGCAGCCGCTGCAATTTGGTGCGCGGCTCGGAGCGCGGATCCCCGGGAATGAGCATGGTGGCAATCAACGCGAGGGAACCGCCGACGATTGCATCGAGGCTGCGGGTAAACGGCCCGCCCTCCGGCGCAGGCAGCAGCACCACCAGCACAGACTGCATGGCCAACTGGGTGGAGAAAATGGACCCGCTGTCCAGGAAGCGGGCCAGCAGGATGGAAATCAGGAGTACGACGGCGGCCTGCCAGATTCCTGCCCCAAGGAAATGGAGGAGCAAATCACCTACCGCAATTCCGAGCGTGCAGCCGATTGCCACTTCCAGCACCTTGCGTAGCCGTGGTCCAGAGGAGAATCCGAGGGCGACGACGGCCGAGGTCGCGGCGAACAGTGGGCCCTGGTGGCCAAGGATCCGTTCGGCGATGACATAGGCGGTGACCGCGCAGACGGTGATCCGCACGGCGGCAAGGAATGAGGCCCGGCTGCGCCGGAAGCCTGTCCGGGCACGGTTGCGAAAAAAAGTACTGGCTTTCGTGACTGGGGTGCCGGTACTCATGGCACCAGTCTAGATGTCAGGATTCGAAGCCCGATGCGGCGCGGAATCCGGGGAGAAGCTGATGAAGCGGGCCCCATAGTATGAGTCGCTTCACAAAATCAACTGCATCGCGGCCAGTGTCGACAAATGGTCCCCGCTTGTTCACCTTCCGTTCATTTTGACCCGTCAATCTCGTTACCTGATCCTCTTAGCCTCGAGTGAGTGCGAAGTGACCCGGCCAAGGCCGCGCCCTCGTTCGATCTCGTTTGCCAACCTAAAAAGGACACAAGATAGTGAAGGCTTTCCGTGTCGGCCGTGTGGCCGCCGTTCTTTCCGTAGCAGCCCTGGCTCTGACTGCCTGCGGGTCCGACAACGCCACCGGTGGCGGCGAGCAGCCGGCCGGCAGTGCCTCCGCCGGCGCAGGCGTCTCCGGCACCCTCTCCGGTGCAGGTGCCTCTTCCCAGGATTCCGCCATGCAGGCATGGAGCGCCGGCTTCACCAAGCAGAACCCCGAAGCAAATGTGCAGTACTCCCCCGACGGCTCCGGCGCCGGCCGCGACAACTTCCTTGCCGGCGGCGTCCAGTTCGCTGGCTCGGACGCCTACATGGATGAAGAAGAGTTCGAGAAGGCCAAGGAAGTCTGCGGGCCTGAGGGCGCATTCCACATCCCGTCCTACGTTTCCCCGATTGCGGTTGCCTTCAACCTCGAGGGCGTCGACGAGCTGAACCTGGATGCCGAGACCATCGCCAAGATCTTCCGCGGCGAGATCAAAAACTGGAACGACGAAGCCATCGCGGCCCTGAACGAGGGCGTGGAACTGCCGGATACCCCGATCACCGTGGTCCACCGCGCTGACGAATCCGGCACTACCGAGAACTTCGTTGAGTACCTGTCGGCTGCCGCTCCCGATGTCTGGACCGATGAAGTGTCCGGCGACTGGCCTGCTGCGATCGTTGCCGAGAATGCCCAGGGCACTTCCGGCGTCGTCTCTGCCGCCAGCTCCACCGACGGTGCGATCACCTATGCTGACGCTTCGGCTGTCGGCGATCTGGGTACTGTCAAGGTCAAGGTCGGCGAAGAGTTCGTGGGCTACAGCCCGGAGGCCGCCGCCAAGGCTGTCGAGGCCGCCACGCCGGTTGAGGGCCGCGGCGACGTCGACATGTCGCTGGACCTCAAGCGCGACACCACCGAGTCCGGTGCCTACCCGATCGTGCTGGTTTCCTACCACATCTTCTGCTCCTCCTACGACTCGCAGGAAACTGTCGACCTGGTCAAGGCCTTCGGCGAGTACGTGATCAGCGAAGACGGCCAGCAGGCTGCTGCGGATTCCGCCGGCAGCGCGCCGATCTCGGACAACCTCCGCGAGCAGGCACAGACCGCTATCGACTCCATCAAGGTGGCCTCGTAGCATCCCGCAATACCGGGGAGCCCCGCCGTCGGTCTTTGACGAGCGGGGCCTCCTTGTGTTCAACGGCAGACATTGCCCGAGATCACAATAGAGTGAAGACTGACAAACGACTGACCGCAAAGAAGAACCAGGAGTCCGAAGGGTTGTGAAGTGTCCAACACATTGACGGAGGTCGGCAGCAAAGGCCGCGCAGGAGATAAGGTCTTCTCCGGCCTTGCCCTGTTCGCCGGCTGCCTCATCCTCTTTGTCCTGTTCTGCGTCGCGGCATTCCTGCTCTGGCAGGCGCTGCCCACGTTCTCTGCGGACCCGGCGGACATCACCGGCGGCAACGGCTTCGGGGCCTACATCTGGCCCATTGTCGTAGGCACGCTGATCGCCGCCGCGATAGCATTGCTGATTGCCACACCGGTCGGCGTCGGCGTCGCGCTGTTTATTTCGCATTACGCACCCCGCCGGCTGTCCCAGAGCCTCGGCTACGTGGTCGACCTGCTCGCGGCCATTCCCTCGGTTGTCTACGGTGCGTGGGGTATGACGGTCCTGGCCCCGGCCTTGGTGCCGGTGTACGAGTGGCTGGCGGAGAACGCCGGCTGGATCCCGATCTTCGAAGGCCCCGCGAGCCAGACGGGAAAGACCATGCTCACCGCGGGCATCGTGCTCTCCGTGATGATCCTTCCCATCATCACGTCGCTGAGCCGCGAAATCTTCCTGCAGACTCCGAAACTCCACGAGGAAGCGGCACTCGCCATGGGCGCCACGCGCTGGGAGATGATCCGGATGGCTGTCTTCCCGTTCGCACGTCCCGGCGTTATCAGCGCCGTCATGCTTGGCCTCGGCCGCGCGCTGGGTGAAACCATGGCCGTTGCCATGGTGCTCTCCGGCGGTGCGTTGATGGCGAGCCTGATCAAGAGCGGCAACCAGACCATCGCTGCTGAAATCGCACTGAACTTCCCCGAGGCCTTCGGCCTGCGCCTGGCGGAACTCATTGCCGCCGGTCTGGTGCTGTTCCTCATCACGCTCGCCGTGAACATGGTCGCCCGCTGGATCATCAGCCGCCACAAAGAATTCTCGGGGGCAAACTAATGTCGCACACCACATCAACCCAGTCGCCACTGCGCAAGAAGACCCTGACGAAGAACCAGCTTCCGGGCTGGGCCCTATGGGCCGTGCTCGCAGGATCGGTGATCGTCGGCGCCGCGCTGTCTTCGCTGGCCGGCTTCCACGTGGTCACATGGGCCCTGTTCTCGGCGGTGCTCTTCGTGATCGCCAGCTACGTCGTGACCCTGGCTGTCGAAGGCAGGCGCAAGGCCGCTGACCATCTGGCCACAAGCCTGATCACGGCCGCCTTCATCATCGCGGTGCTGCCGTTGATTTCGGTAATCTGGACCGTGCTGGAGAAGGGGATTCCGGGCCTGACCTCGAACTTCCTCTTCACTTCCATGAACGGCATGACCGGCGTCGTGGACAACGAGACCGTCGCCAACGGCACGGAGGTCCTCGGCGGTGCGTACCACGCCATTGTCGGGACTGTCTTGATCACCTTCTGGGCTACCGTCATCTCGGTTCCGGTTGGCCTGCTGACCGCGGTGTACCTGGTCGAGTACAGCAAGGGCGGCGCGCTGTCCCGGGGGATCACGTTCTTCGTCGACGTCATGACCGGCATTCCGTCGATTGTCGCCGGCCTGTTCGCCGCCGCGTTCTTCGGCCTGATCTTCGGGCCCTCGACCCGTACCGGCTTCGTGGCCGCCGTGGCCCTGTCGGTGCTGATGATTCCTGTGGTAGTGCGCTCCACCGAGGAAATGCTCAAGATCGTGCCCAACGAACTGCGCGAGGCCTCCTATGCCCTGGGTGTGCGCAAATGGCGGACTATCCTGAAGGTTGTCGTGCCGACGGCGATTTCCGGTATCGCCTCCGGCGTCACCTTGGCCATCGCCCGGGTGATTGGCGAGACCGCTCCAATTCTGGTCACCGCCGGGTTCGTCAACAGCATCAACTGGAACGTGTTCTCTGGCTGGATGACCACGCTGCCGACGTTCATCTACCGGCAGCTGATGAACCCCACCTCGCCCACCAACGTGGAGCCCAGCCTGCAGCGTGCATGGGCAGCGGCCTTGCTGCTGATCGTCATCGTCATGCTGCTGAACCTGGCGGCACGTGTGATCGCACGCATCTTCGCCCCCAAGACCGGCCGCTAAGCCGCCCCCAGTACTAGAGAAGGAAAGCCATGTCGAAACGTATCGACGTCAACGACCTGAACGTCTACTACGGAAACTTCCTGGCCGTAGAAGGCGTCAACATCAACATCGAGGCGAAGTCCGTCACGGCCTTCATCGGGCCCTCCGGCTGCGGCAAGTCGACGTTCCTGCGCACGCTGAACCGCATGCACGAAGTCCTGCCCGGTGCCCGGGTGGAGGGGGAGGTGCTGCTGGACGGCGAGGATCTCTACGGTCCCGGTGTGGACCCCGTCGCCGTGCGCAGCCAGATCGGAATGGTGTTCCAGCGGCCCAACCCATTCCCGACCATGTCGATCCGCGACAACGTGCTTGCCGGCGTAAAGCTGAACAACAAGCGGATCAGCAAGTCGGATGCGGACGCCCTCGTGGAGAAGTCCCTCTCCGGCGCGAACCTCTGGAACGAGGTCAAAGACCGGCTGGACAAGCCGGGATCCGGTCTCTCCGGCGGCCAGCAGCAGCGTCTTTGCATTGCCCGTGCCATCGCGGTCGCCCCGCAGGTGATCCTGATGGACGAGCCCTGCTCCGCGCTGGACCCGATCTCCACCCTTGCCATCGAGGACCTCATCGAGGAACTCAAGACCGAGTACACCGTGGTCATCGTGACCCACAACATGCAGCAGGCCGCGCGTGTGTCGGACAAGACGGCGTTCTTCAACATCGCCGGCACCGGCAAGCCCGGCAAGCTCATCGAGTACAACGACACGACGGCGATCTTCAACAACCCGGCCCAGAAGTCCACCGAAGACTACGTCTCCGGCCGCTTCGGATAACGTGCAGGGCGGGCCCTTTCGTGTCGGCTGCGCCGCCACGTAGGGACCCGGCCGCCCTGCACTTACTAGCCAGCACGGGCCCGGTGGCGCTGCCGCCGGGCCCGCTGCCGGCTACAGGAGGGGATCGAGCGCCAGAAAGAGGACGGCGCCGAGCAGGGCGCTGGCAAAGGCCGTGAGCGCCCAGACCAGCAGCACCCGCAGGGCAACCCGCCAGCGCACCGCCGCGAACCGCTGGTTGGACCCGGCTCCGAGGATCCCCGAGGCCACCGTGTGGGTGCTGGAGAGGGGCATGTGCAATCCGAGGGCCCCCACAAAGAGCATTATGGAGCTGACGCCTTGCGCGATGGCGCCGCGGAGCGGGTCGATGCGCACCAGCCGGTAGCCCAGGGTTTGCACGATCCTCCAGCCGCCGAACAGCGTGCCCGTGGCGAGCAGTGTACCGGCGAACAGCTGCACCCACATGGGTATCTCCGCGCTGTTGCCGGCGAGACCGGCGGCGCCCAGGGCCAGCACCACGACCGCGACGGTGCGTTGGCCGTCCTGCAGGCCGTGGCCCAGTGAGAAGGCTCCGGCCAGGACGGCCTGGGCTGTGCGGTTCGTGCGGTTCGATTCCACGGGGGTGTCATAGCGCGAGATCCAGACAGCCGGGTATACGGCCAGATAAGCGATCCCGAAGGCAAGCACGGGGGACAGCAGCAGCGGAAGGAACAGCTGTCCCGCGAGGAAATCGTGGGAGGCCGTGACATTCGGGCGGCCCAGGAACGTTGCGGCGAAATCCGCCCCCCACAGGCCGCCGAACAGGGCGTGGGTCGAGGAGGACGGCATGCGCCGCCACCACGTGAAGATGCCCCAGCCGCAGGCTGCGAGCAGGCCGGCCATGAGGATGCCGAGGCCGGCGCTGCCCTCGGGAATGCTGAACCATTGGGTGCTGATGAGCAGTGCGATGGTGCCTGACATCAGCACGCCGAGGAAGTTGAAGAAGGCGGCAAGAACGACGGCGACCCGGGGCAGGAGCGAGCGGGTCCGTACCGCCGTGGCTATGGAGTTGGAGACGTCATGGAAGCCGTTGATGAAGGCGAAGCAGCCGGAGACCGCGATGACTACCCCGAGAAGGAGCAGCTCCACCTACGATTCCTTGACCAGGATCTGGGCGACATGTGTCGAGATGCGGCGCAGTTCGCGCGTTGCGTGGATCAGTTCGTCCGCGACGTCGCGGTGGGTCACGTAGGTGGCCGGTTTGAGGTTCCGGAGGTCCTCCGAGATCCACTTCCGGTGGGTCCGTTCGGCCCGGCGTGCCAACTGCAGCATGTCCATGCAGTATTCATCCAGATCACTGAGCGAGCTCAGTCGTCCCATCGCTGAGGCGGTGAGATCCGACATCCGGCCAATCACCTCAAGCTGTTCAGAGGCACGTCCGGAAAGCCGCTTCACCTGGTTCAGTGCCATCAGCTCGGCCGCGCAGTCCAGCCTCTCGAAGCCCTCCACCAGGCAGCGGGAGATCTGGCAGAGGTCTTCGCGCGGCAGCGGCGTGATGAAGCTGGTCCGCACGAGGGAGAGCATCGCAAAGTGAAGTTCCGAAATCCGCGCGTCCTTGCGGTGGAGGTCCTCCGCCAACTGCTCGTACTGGCCCGCAGGCGCTCCCAGGCATTCGGAAAGGGTGGTGACGCCGTCGCGGAACAGGGCCGCCATGTCGGCCAGCATTTCAAGGCTTTTGTTCTCTTTCGGGAAGAGACTGAGCTTCACTGTTTCACCGGGGGTCTCGAGCTAGAGGGGAACAATTCGGCGGACAGGGGAAAGTCCGCACAGCTAAGCCTAGCGTCTGCGAGAGAACAAGAATAATGGTGCCGAACTGGGAGCGCCTCTCGGCGGATGGCCGCTCGAAGCGGCTAAAAGTTGGAGCCCGGGGCTGCCACAGTTCGACACCACCTTCAGTTTTCTACGCCCGGACAGTGATGTCAACCGTGGTTGAATGTCTGGAAAAAGTTCGCCAAACCGGGTAGAAAACGTTCCATCGCAGGGCTAACATGCCCCGCGCTGCGGGGCATGTTCCGGCTCCCGGGCCGTTCAGTCCAGCTCTCCGCGGCGCCAGGCGGCGGCCGCGGCTTCCAGGTCCTCGGCGGTTTTGACCAGCCGGTGGGAGCTCTGGGTCAGCTTGCTGGCGTGGTTCTCGTTCGATGTGTCTGCGGCGTCCGCGTGATGAGTCTGGCCGAGGGCCACGACACGGCAGAAGGCAGCGGAGCGGTCGAGGGCAACGTCGAAGTCGCCGTCGAATGCTCCGGAGAGGATGGTGTCCGCCATCTTGGTCACTTCGTCGGCTCCAGGGGGTTCGGCAACACCGGCCACCGCCTTGGAGACTTCGGCGACGTCCTTTCCTGCCTTGAAAAAGGCGGCCATGCGTTCGGGGTTCTGCCGGGTGGCGGTACGCAGGGCGTAGAGCCGCCAGAGGGCTCCTGGCAATGACCGGGCCGGGCTCTCCGCCCACATCTCGGCGATCGCGTCCAGGCCCTGCCGGTCCGCGAGCTTGACCAAGCGCTCCGTCACCTCGGGGTCGGTCGACTGGCGCCCGTGGCGAACCAGTGCCTGTGCCGCGAGATGGGCCGCTTCCGAGACACGTGCGGGGTCTGCGCCGCCGGTGAATCCTTCGAAGTCCAGCGGGGCAAACGGCTTGGGCTTGTGCGGCCTCGGGGCTTCATTTGCGCTGTTGGGGCTCATGCCTTGACCATACTCCTGCCCTCTGGTGCGGTCGAGGGGATTGGGGCTGTTCAGGATCGGCGCGGGCTTGCGATAAACTGGTGCACGGCCGGAACCGGGTGCGCTTTCCAGCGCGCTTTTTCCCGGCCGGCGGGCCTTTAGCTCAGTTGGTAGAGCATCGGACTTTTAATCCGCGGGTCGCGGGTTCGATCCCCGCAGGGCCCACCCCCGAAGCGCCATCACCGGACACCGTCCCGGTGGTGGCGCTTTCACGCGTCCGGGGCCACGGGCGAAGGCTGTCACATAGCAAATGTAACGAAACGGTAACGATGGCTTCGCGCGCGATTCCCGGCGTCGTCGTTTCCCGGATCGCCGCGCAAACAAAGGCCAAAACCGGAATGGGCGGATCGGGCGTCGGCCGCCCCAAAGGGCTTCGGAAGCTGTCAAATCCGGGGTTCTCAGCTTGATTACGATTCGATTCCCGATACGGTCGAATAGATGGTTCACGAACTCGCAGAAAACCTGACCGACACGAGTGTAGAAGCAAGATTCCGCAAACCAACCCTGCACGATGGAAAGCATCTTTGGCGCATGGCCAAGGATTCCCAGGTGCTCGATTTGAATTCCTCCTACTCCTACCTGCTCTGGTGCCGTGATTTCGCCGACACGTCGATCCTGGCGACGGTGGACGACCAGCCGGCAGGCTTCATCACCGGGTACCTGCGGCCGGACGAGCCCGGCACGCTGATGGTGTGGCAGGTCGCCGTCGATGAGTCCTTCCGCGGCAGGCGGCTGGCCGGCTCAATGCTGGACCGGCTTGCCCGGCAGACGGGCGCGCGACGGGTCGAGACCACGATTACCGGTGACAATCAGGCGTCAATCAGGCTCTTCACTGGCTTCGCGGCGCGCCGGAGTGCCGACTTGGAACGGGAGCCCCTGTTCACGCGGGACCAGTATCCGGATACCCACGACACCGAATTCCTGTTCCGGATCGGCCCGCTCAATTAATCCCTTTTCCCACTAACACGCTCGATTAAACAATCCGCGGCGGCGATTTACCGCGCCAAATTCTGGAAACGCCGCGGCGACCTGAAAGGAAGCGTTTGATGATGGATATTTTTGAAACACGTGAATCAGAGGTTCGCAGCTATTGCCGCAGCTGGCCGGCCGTTTTCGAACGGGCCCAGGGCAGCACGGTCTACACCGAGGACGGCGCCGAGTACCTGGACTTCTTCTCCGGCGCCGGCGCGCTGAACTACGGCCACAACAACCCGGCGCTGCTGGAACCGCTGCTCGAGTACCTTCGCAGCGGGGCGATCGTCCACTCCCTGGACATGAAGACGCCGGCCAAGCGGAAGTTCCTGCAGACCTTTGAGGACGTCATCCTCAAGCCGAGGAACCTGGACTACAAGGTCATGTTCCCCGGCCCCACGGGTACCAACACCGTGGAGGCGGCGCTGAAGCTGGCCCGCAAGATCACCGGACGCCAGCACATCCTGAGCTTCACCAATGCCTTCCACGGCATGACACTGGGTTCGTTGTCCGTCACGGGCAACTCCATGAAGCGCAAGGGTGCCGGGATTCCGCTGACCAACAGCTCGAAGATCCCCTACGACGACTACTTCGACGGCGAAACCGCAGACTTCCTGTGGCTGGAGCGCGTCCTTGAGGACAGCGGTTCCGGCGTGGACAAGCCGGCCGGCATCATCGTGGAAACCGTGCAGGGCGAGGGCGGCCTCAACGCGGCCCGGGCGGCCTGGCTGCGCGGGTTGTCCGAGCTGTGCAAGAAGCATGACATCCTGCTGATCGTCGATGACGTACAGGCCGGCTGCGGCCGCACCGGCACGTTCTTCAGCTTCGAGGGCGCCGGCATCACGCCGGACATCGTCTGCCTGTCCAAGTCGATCTCCGGCTTCGGCCTGCCGATGGCGCTGACGCTCTTCCGCCCCGAGCTGGATGCCTGGACGCCGGGCGAGCACAACGGCACCTTCCGCGGCCACAACCCCGCCTTCGTCACGGCCGCGGCCGCGCTCGAAACCTACTGGGCCGACGGCAAGTTCCAGCAGCAGGTGGGCGCCCGAATCGTGCAGCTGCACGAGGGCCTGGAGCGCATCGCCTCCTCGGTGGAAGGTGCCGCCGTGCGCGGCCGCGGGCTGCTGGCCGGCGTCGTCTTCCCCGACCCGGACACCGCGGGCAAGATTGCCGCGGCCGCTTTCGACCGCGGGCTGCTGGTCGAGACCTCGGGCCCGGAAAGCGAAGTGGTCAAGGTGATGCCGGCGCTGACCATCAGCGCGGACGAGCTGGACCGCGGACTGGACATCCTGATCGAGGCGACCAACGCCGTCGCCGGTACCCGTGAACTTGCGGGAGCCCTCTAAGGGACCTTCCGCCGGGCCCGCCGGGGCCCGCAACCGAACCGACCGCATCGAGGAACAAGGAGTTATGCATGCTGGTAACCAACCTGAATGACCTGAACGATACCGACCGGGATATCAAGTCCGAGACATGGCGCAGCCGCCGCATGGTCCTGGCACGCGAGGGAGTGGGTTTCTCCTTCCACGACACCGTGATCTACGCGGGCACCACGTCGACCTTCCACTACGCCAACCACATCGAGGCCGTGTACTGCGTCCAGGGCGAGGGCACCCTGACCAACGAGGTCACCGGTGAAGTCCATGAGATCAAGGACGGCACGATGTACCTGCTGGACGGCAACGAGAAGCACACCGTGCGCGCCACCACCGAGCTGCGCATGGCCTGCGTCTTCAACCCGCCGGTCACCGGCCGGGAGGTACACGATGAGAACGGCGTGTACCCGCTGGTGGTTGAAGAACCGGCCTAAGGGCCCACTAGCCAGGAAGAGTCCGGACGGCGCAAGCCGCCCGGGCTTTTTCCTTACGGGAAACAAACCGACAACACCCGAGGAGGGACGCATGACTGCAATCGCAGAACAGAACCGAATCGATACCTACCCCACCCGCGGCGGCGAAGCCCGGGTCCTTCCGCGCGAGGACAAGGTCGTCTGGGGCGGCGAAGCGGACGGACCGCTGGACCAGGCCACCCTGGACCACTACGAGGCGACGGGCTACCTGGCCATCGACGAACTGGTCACGCCGGCCGAGCTGGAGGAGCTGCGGGCGGAGCTGGAGCGGCTCTCCGCGGATCCTGCCGTGCGCGCGGACGAACGCTGCATCGTGGAGGCCAAGAGCCAGGAAGTGCGCTCTGTCTTCGAGGTGCACAAGATCAGCGAGGTCTTCAAGCGCATCGCCAACGACCCCCGCGTGGTGGGCAGGGCCAGGCAGTTGCTCGGCTCCGACGTGTACATCCACCAGTCCCGCGTGAACTTCAAGCCCGGCTTCGAGGGCAAGGAATTCATGTGGCACTCGGACTTCGAGACCTGGCACGCAGAGGATGGCATGCCGGGGATGCGCGCGGTCAGCATCTCGATCTCGCTGACCGACAACTATTCCTTCAACGGGCCGCTGATGATCATGCCCGGCTCCCACAAGGAGTACGTCTCCTGCGACGGCGCCACCCCGGAGGACAACTACAAGAAGTCCCTGGTCATGCAGGGCGCCGGCACACCGGACAAGGCCACGCTGACGGAGTTCGCCGACCGCTTCGGCATCGACGTGCTCGAGGGCAGGGCCGGCGGCGCCATCATGTTCGACTCGAACTGCATGCACGCCTCGAACGGCAACGTCACGCCCTTCCCCCGCTCGAACGTGTTCATCGTGTTCAACTCGGTGGAGAACGCGGCGCAGGAGCCCTACGCAGCGGCCGCACCCCGGCCGGAGTTCATCGGGTCCACGGACTTCACCCCTGCGGGTAGTTCCGGGGCCAGCGGCGTGAAGCAAGCTGCGCCCGGACCGGCAGGACCATAACGACGGCGGCGCCCCGCCCTGTACGTGGGGCGCCGCTCGCGTCGTCAGCGGGCGGGTTCGAGGACCTTGGCCATGACGGGCCCGGTGGCCCACAAGCCGCCGCGGACGACGCCGATCCCTGCCGCGAGGCAGGCCGCGAGGGTCAGCACGGACAGCGGCGCCATGACCAGGGCCAGGCCGGCCAGCGGCAGCACCAGCAGTGCCGCGACCGCCGCGGAGCCCAGGCTTACCAGCAGCAGCGGGAGCATCACGGCGCGGATGCGTGCTCGGTCCATGACGCGCCGCGGCATGCCCAGCTTGTCCAGGCTGCTGTACAGGTCGGCCCGGTCCAGCACCGCGGCGGCCTGGTTCACGCCGGCCGAGCACGCCACCATGAGGAACGAAACGATGATGGTGACCAGGATGCCGGTGCGGATATCGCCCGCCACGAACTGCTCCGGGCCGACGGTCTCCTGCGGGCTCGCGGCTGCCAGCGCGGCTCCGGTGCCGCCGAAAACCGCCACGAAACTGGTCATCGCGACGCCACTGACCTGCCGCCACGCAGCCTTCGGCGATTCCAGGATGGCCCGCGCCGCCAGGAGCTTCCCTGCCGTCGAAGCCGTGCGCAGCTGCCGGCGGCCCAGCACGGAGACCACCCATGGACCGAGCAGGTTCAGCACGCCGAGCCCGGCGACGAACGTGCCCAGGACCACGGCGATGGCGATGGCAGCCGAAGCGTAGCCCGTGCTCACGGCGGCGAATCCGGCGATGATCACCAGCGCCCCGAGGACGCCGCGGAGCCAGTGCACCTTGGCCGGTGCCTGCCGGGTGCGCACGCCGAGCGGCGAGATGACAACCTTGCGGAGGCCAGCGGCAGCGCTCACGGCGGCCAGCAGCACCACCGCGGCGGCAACTGCGGCAACCGCCAGCGGGTTGAGCCAGAAGGCCGGGCCAATCGGCGCTCCGCGGAACTCGATCAGCTGGACCAGCGGCGCCAGCAGCAGATAGCCCGCCACGCCGGCTACCGCCCCGGCCGCCGCCAGGGCGGTGGATTCGAGCACGGTGATGATGCCAACGGTCGACGGCGTGGCCCCGAGCAGGCGGAGGGCGGACAGCCGGTCGTCGCGCCGCCGCGCGGACAGCCGGGCCGAGGCGCCGCCGAGCGTGAGCAGCGGCAGCACCAGCAGCACCAGCGCCAGCACGGCCAGCAGCTGGTAGAGGCCGGCGATGGGGTCCTGCCAGCGGAAGAAGGACAGGGCGCCGGCGAGCACGGTCAGCAGCAGCGTGGTGACGAGCCCGAAGGCCAAGACCGGCAGGGCCGCTGCGGACCCTCCCGTTGCTCCGGGACGGGACAGCAGCCAGGCCAGCCGGACGGCGGAGCGGAGATTTACGACGGCGGTGCTCATCGGGCACCGCCGGCGCTATCGCCGACCAGGCGGCCGTCCTGCAAGCTGACGACGCGGGTGCAACGGGACGCCACGGCGTCGTCATGGGTCACGACGACCAGGGTCTTGCCGGCGCCCGTGCTGGAATCCAGCAGGACCTGCATGACCTCGGCCGAGGTCGCCGAATCCAGTGCGCCCGTGGGTTCGTCGGCGAAGATCACGCCCGCTCCCGTGACCTGGGCCCGGGCGATAGCCACGCGCTGGGCCTGGCCGCCGGACAGCTCTCCGATCCGGCGGTGCTCCATGCCGACGAGGCCCAGCGACTGAAGCCAACCCGCGGACGCTTGCTCCGCCGTCGTCCGGTCCATGCCGTTGAGCATCAGCGCGATGGCCACATTCTCCAGCGCGGTCAGCTCCGGGATGAGCAGACCCTGCTGGAAGACGAACCCGAAGGACTCCCGGCGGAGGCGGGAGCGCGCCGACTCGTTCAGGCTGCTGATCTGCGTGCTGTCCGTGGCGGTACTGAGCATGACCTGGCCGCTGTCCGGCAGGACGATGCCGGCCAGGCAGTGCAGCAGCGTGGTCTTGCCGGAGCCGGAGGTGCCCATGATCGCCACGGATTCGCCGGCCCGGATGTTGAGTGTCAGGCCGGACAGGGCGGTGGTGCTGCCGTACGTCTTGGTCAACGCGCGGGCGCTCAGGATGGGCGGGCCGGGACGGTTGGACGGGTGCTGTGCCCGGGCGGAGGCGGCGGGGTCCCTGGGTGCCGGGATGGGGTGCGCGCCGTTGACGGGCCGGGGCCGGACGGCGCCGGGCGTGAAGCGGTGCTGCCGGTGCGGGTGGAGTTCATGCTTCCATCCTGTCCGGGGCGGCGGTGCGGCGCGTCGGGCCCCGGGATGAAAACCCGGCCCGCCGGGCTCATACCCGGGGTGGAGCCGGCTGATCCTGCCTGACGGTCAGGATCGGTCAGATCCTGGCGGCGGCGCCCTCCAGGATCTCCCGGAAGGCGCTGATCGCGGGGTGGTGGGCGCTGGCGCGGCGGACCGAGGTGAAGATGGTGCGCCGCGGCTTGGTGGGCAGTTCGAGCAGGCGGCAGCTGTGCGCCCGCCCCGTCCAGAGCAGGTCCGGCATGAAGGCGACGGCGTTGCCGGACTCGACCAGGCGGATCTGCGCCTGGAGGTCCGCGGTCTCGTACCGGACGTCGGGTTCGAAGCCGGCGGAGCGGCAGGCCTGCTCGGCCCAGTGGCGGGAGGCGGCGCCGTGCGGTTCCATCACCCAGGGCCGGTGCTTGGCGTCGTCGACCGACCCGATGGCGCCCAGGCCGGCGTCCTCCGCGGGGACGGCGAGGCGGATGGCGTCGGTGGTCAGCTGCTGCCGGTCCAGCTCGGGATAGTGGGGTGCGGCATGGCCCGGATACTGCTCGGCGACGACGACGTCGAAGTCCCGCGCCCACGTCTCGTAGAGCGCCGTTTCGGGTTCGCGCTGGACCATTTCGATCCGCACTTCCGGGTGGCGCTCCCGCATCTCGCTGAGCGACTGGGGCATCAGCGCCAGGGCAGCCGACTGGAAGACGGCCACGCGTACGGTGCCGGTGACGGTGGTCAGCGACGCGGCCAGGTCGGTCTCGGCGCGTTCCAGCCGCTGCAGCAGCTGCTCGGTGTGGGTCACCAGGATTTCGGCCTGCGGGGTCAGCTGCACGCGCCGTCCCGTCTTGCGCAGCAACTCGACGCCGGCTTCCTTCTCCAGCAGGGACAGCTGCTGCGAGACCGACGACGGACTGAAGTTGAGCGCGGCCGCGACCTCTGCGAGGGTGCCGCGAATTTTCAGCTCGCGCAGGAGCCGTAGCCTGCGGACGTCCAGCATGCTTCCTCGATCCCTCGGTGAATCCGATCCATATCGATCGGAAAAGATCACTTTATCTAATTGAACGCCGCTTCCATACTTGAGGAAAGACCTACCCAAATCGACTGCAAAGGGTTCATGCTGGCATGAAAGAGCTTGTGAAGGAGGCCTCCGTGGAGACGGATGCGCTGGCGGGAGAGACTCCGGGCGAACTCGCCGATGAGACCATCGCGCTGGTCCGCCGCTGGCTGACCGAGGCGGCCAAGGTGCCGGTCGACCCGGCGGCCAAGCAGCTGGCCGGGGTGCTGAAGGACCCCAACGGACTGGAGTTCACCGTAGGATTCGTCGACGGCGTGATCCGGCCGGAGGACCTCAAGGTGGCCGCCCGCAACCTCGCCGCGCTGGCTCCCAAGGCCCCGGCCTTCCTCCCCTGGTACATGCGCGGCGCCGTCCGGCTCGGCGGCGCGATGGCTCCCGTGCTGCCGCAACTGGTTATTCCGGCGGCGCGGAGGGTGCTGCGCGAAATGGTCGGCCACCTGATCGTCGACGCCACGGACGCCCGACTCGGCCCGGCCATTGCCAAGATCCGCAGGGACGACGTGCGGCTGAACATCAACCTGCTGGGCGAGGCCGTGCTGGGCCGCCGCGAAGCCGCCCGCCGCCTCGAGGGCACCCACAAACTGCTGGCCCGCGACGACGTCGACTACGTCTCGATCAAGGTTTCCTCCACCGTGGCTCCGCATTCCCCGTGGGCCTTCGACGAGGCGGTGGAGGACGTCGTCGAAAGCCTGACCCCGCTGTACCGGCAGGCCGCGCAGTCGCCGCAGCCGAAGTTCATCAACCTCGATATGGAGGAATACAAGGACCTGGGCATGACCATGGCGGTCTTCACCCGGATCCTGGACCGCCCCGAGTTCCACAACCTGGAAGCCGGCATCGTGCTGCAGGCCTACCTGCCGGACGCGCTGGCCGCGATGATGGAGCTGACCCAATGGGCCCGGGCCCGGCGGGCCGCCGGCGGCGCACCGATCAAGGTGCGCGTGGTCAAGGGCGCCAACCTGCCGATGGAACAGGTGGAGGCCTCCCTGCATGACTGGCCGCTGGCCACGTGGGGCACCAAGCAGGACTCGGACACCAACTACAAGCGGGTGCTCAATTACTCCCTGCGCCCCGAGCACGTTGACGCCGTACGGATCGGCGTCGCCGGGCACAACCTGTTCGACGTGGCGTTCGCCTGGCTGCTGGCGAAGCGCCGCGGCGTGGCGGACCGGATCGACTTCGAGATGCTGCTGGGGATGGCCCAGGGCCAGGCCGAGGCCGTGAAGAAGGACGTCGGCTCGCTGCTCCTCTACACCCCGGTGGTTCATCCGCAGGAGTTCGACGTGGCCATCGCCTACCTCATCCGCCGGCTGGAAGAGGGCGCCAGCCAGGAGAACTTCATGTCGGCGGTCTTCGAGCTGAGCGCTAACGAGCAGCTGTTCGAGCGGGAGAAACAGCGTTTCCTGGCTTCGCTGGAGAACCTCGACGACTCGGTGCCGCCGCCCAACCGCCGGCAGGACCGGCACGAACCGGTCGAGCCCGCTCCCCGCGACGGCTTCCGCAACACCCCGGACACCGATCCGTCCCTGCCGGCCAACCGGGCATGGGGCCGCGGCATCCTCGAGCGGGTCCCGGATTCCACCTTGGGCGTCGAGGCCATCGAGGCCGCCGCCATCCGGGACGAGACCGGGCTGGAGCGGGTCCTCGCCACCGCCGTGGAGCACGGCAAGGCGTGGGGCGCGCTGTCGGGCGCCGAGCGTGCCGAGATCCTGCACCGCGCCGGCGACGCGCTCGCCGCCAACCGGGCGCGCCTGATGGAGGTCTCGGCGGCCGAGGCCGGCAAGACCCTCGACCAGTCGGACCCCGAGGTCTCTGAGGCGATCGACTTCGCGCACTACTACGCCGAGCTGGCCCGCAGGCTCGACACGGTGGACGGGGCCATATACGTGCCGTCGCGGCTCACCGTGGTCACCCCGCCCTGGAACTTCCCCATCGCCATCCCCGCCGGATCCACGCTGGCCGCGCTCGCGGCGGGCTCCGCCGTCGTCATTAAACCGGCGAAGCCGGCGCAGCGGACCGGCGCGGTCATGGTGGAGGCGCTGTGGGAGGCCGGCGTCCCGCGCGAGGTGCTGCAGCTGGTGCAGCTGGGCGAGCGGGAACTGGGCCGGCAGCTGATCTCCGATCCGCGCGTGGACCGCGTGGTGCTGACCGGAGGCTACGAGACCGCCGAGCTCTTCCGGTCCTTCCGCCCGGATCTGCCGCTGCTGGCCGAGACGTCCGGCAAGAACGCCATCATCGTCACGCCGAGCGCGGACTTCGACCTCGCGGCGAAGGACGTGGCCTACTCCGCCTTCGGGCACGCCGGCCAGAAATGCTCGGCCGCCTCGCTGGTGATCCTGGTCGGCTCCGTGGCGCAGTCCCGCCGCTTCCGAAACCAGCTGGTGGACGCCGTCACGTCGTTGACGGTCGGCTACCCGCAGGACGCCGCCACGCAGATGGGACCGGTCATCGAGCCGGCCAGCGGCAAGCTGCTGGACGGGCTGACCAACCTCGGCGAGGGGGAGGACTGGCTGCTGAAGCCGGAGCGGCTGGACGAATCCGGCAAGCTCTGGAGCCCCGGAGTCCGCACCGGCGTGCGCCGCGGCTCGCGCTACCACCTGACCGAGTTCTTCGGCCCGATCCTCGGCGTGATGACCGCGGACACCCTCGAGGAGGCCGTGGCCATGCAGAACGAGATCGACTACGGCCTGACGTCCGGCCTGCACTCGCTGGACCGCGACGAGCTGGACTACTGGCTGGACCATGTCCAGGCCGGCAACCTGTACGTGAACCGGCACATCACCGGGGCGATCGTGCAGCGCCAGCCCTTCGGCGGCTGGAAGAAGTCGGCCGTGGGCGCGGGCAGCAAGGCCGGCGGCCCGAACTATCTCGCCGGGCTGGGGGAGTGGGAATCCGCGCCCAGCCGGGCTACGGCAGAGATCAAGGACGACGGCGTGCGCCACCTTCTCGCCGCGGCCACCGGGGCGCAGGGGTTCCTGAACGAGGACGAGGCCGCCTTCCTGGCGCGCTCGCTGTCCTCGGACGCCGAGGCCTGGGCTGAAGAATTCGGGGTGGTGAAGGATGTCTCGGGCGTGGCCGCCGAGCGCAACGTCTTCCGCTACCTGCCGCTGCCGGTCACCGTCCGCCTGTCGGAGTCCGAGCGGCCCGCCAAGCTGGTCCGCGTGCTCGCCGCCGGGCTGCTGGCCGGCTCGGACGTGAAGGTGTCCACCGCCGTCGACCTCCCCGCCGCAGTGCGCGCGGTGCTGATCGACCGCGGCATCGAGGTGGTGGTCGAGGACGACGCCGCGTGGCTGGCGCGGGTGCCGCGCCTGGGACCCGGACGGATCCGGCTTATCGGCGGGGACCCGTCCGCGCTCGCCGAAGCAGCTGGCGGTTCGCCGGACGTGGCGGCCTACCCCCATCCGGTCACCGAGGCCGGACGAGTGGAACTGTTGCCGTTCCTGCATGAGCAGGCGGTCAGCATCACGGCGCACCGCTTTGGTACGCCGAACACCCTTTCGGTAGGGCTGATCTAGGAGAGGAAGCCCCATGAGTACACGTGATCTGAGCCAGTCCATCATGCGGCGCAAGCCGCTGAACGAAGTCGACGACGAGAGCGTCAAAACCGGACTGTTCCGGTCGCTGGGCCTGTGGCAGCTGACGGCG
The DNA here is from genome assembly GCF_946892675.1 of Arthrobacter sp. Marseille-P9274. NCBI lineage: Bacteria > Bacillati > Actinomycetota > Actinomycetes > Micrococcales > Micrococcaceae > Arthrobacter > Arthrobacter sp. Marseille-P9274. The sequence continues at coordinate 656,659 of NZ_CAMPOV010000003.1, read as the reverse complement.
ATTGGTGTCGGCGGCATCATCGGCATCGGCATCTTCACCTTGGCCGGCCTGGTGGCCAACGGCGGAGGGGAGGCCGAACCGGTGGGGCCTGCGGTGCTGATCTCCTTCCTGATCGCGGGACTGGCCAGCGCCGCCGCCGCGTTGTCCTACGCGGAATTCGCGGGCATGATCCCGCGGGCCGGCTCCGCCTACACCTACGGCTACGTCGCCCTGGGCGAGATCATCGGCTGGTTCATCGGCTGGGACCTGCTGCTGGAATACATCGCGATCGTGGCGGTGGTGGCCATCGGCATTTCCGGCTACTTCACCGAGTTCATGAGCGGGATCGGTATCGACGTGCCGGTCTGGATGCAGGGCACCGCCGACACGATCGAGGGCGGCGTCATCAACCTGCCGGCCATTCTGGTCTGCCTGCTCATCGCGTGGATCCTCAGCCGCGGAACCAAGACCTTCGGCCGGTTCGAACTCGTCGCGGTTGGCGTGAAGGTGCTGCTGATCCTGTTCATCATCGGGCTCGGCTTCTTCTTCGTGAACCCTGACAACTACACGCCGTTCATGCCCTCGGGCTTCGGCCCGGTCCTGGCCGGCGCCGCCACCGTCTTCTTCGCCGTCTTCGGCTACGACGCGATGAGCACAGCGGCGGAGGAGGCCGTCGACGGCAAAAAACACATGCCCAAGGCCATCCTGCTCTCCCTGCTGATCGCCATGATTCTCTACGTCCTGGCCACGCTGGTGCTGACCGGCATGCAGAACTACACGGAGATCAGCCCCACGGCCGGCTTCGCCTCGGCCTTCCAGAATGTCGGCCTGCCGGTGGTGGCCACGATCATCTCGGCGTTCGCCGTGGTCTCCATCCTGACCGTCATGCTGACCTTCCTGCTCGGCGTCACCCGGGTCTGGTTCTCGATGAGCCGGGATGGGCTGCTGCCGCGTTGGTTCTCCGCCACGGACCAGCACGGCACTCCCCAGCGGGTGACCTGGATCGCCGGGATCGCCTCGGCTCTGCTCGCCGGTGTCTTCCCGATCCGGGCCGTCGCGGACCTGACCAACATCGGCATCCTCGCAGCCTTCGTCGTGACCTGCGTTGCCGTGATCGTGCTCCGCTACACCCGGCCGGACGAGCCGCGGACCTTCAGGCTGCCGCTGATGCCGGTAGTCCCGGCCTTCGGCGTCCTCTCCTCGTTTTTCCTGATGCTGCAGCTGCACTGGGAAACCTGGCTCCGGTTCGGCGTGTGGCTGATTATCGGCCTGCTCATCTACTTCTTCTACGGCTACAAGCATTCGCTGATGAACCCGAACAGTCCCCGCCGCCAGCAGCTCAAGCCCGGCCGCCCCGGCTGACCGGTCCGGCGGCGGGAGGGTCCGTGGTCCGGCGGGAATTCACCATGCGTTTTCCCGCCGGCGCCTAGGCTCGGCGTATGACCCGCATCCTGACCCCGCTCCTGGCTGCGCTCGCCGCCGCAGCCCTGTCCGCCGTCGTTGTTCCCTCTGGCCAGGCCGCCCCGCAGCAGGCCCCGCCGGCGGCGCATACTGGGAACGTGCAACAGGAAACGATCCGGATGGCCACCTACAACGCCAGCCTCAACCGCGGCGCAGAGGGCGAGCTGCTCGCCGACCTGGCCACGCCGGACAACCAGCAGGCCCGCAACATCGCCGAGGTCATCCAGCGGAACAACCCGGACATCCTGCTGCTGAACGAGTTCGACTACGCCGAGGGCAACGCGGCGGTGGACCTGTTCCGGCAGAACTACCTGCAGGTCAGCCAGAACGCCCAGGCGCCGGTGGAGTACTCGTACGCCTACGCCGCGCCGTCCAACACCGGCATCGACACGGGCGTGGACCTGAACAACGACGGCGTGCTCGGAACCGGGGACGACGCCTTCGGCTTCGGGCTGTTTCCGGGCCAGTACGGCATGGTCGTGCTCTCGAAGTACGCGATCGACACAGCCAACGTGCGCACCTTCCAGAACTTCCTCTGGAAGGACATGCCGGGCAATCTGATGCCGACGGACTACTACTCTGCGCAGGCACAGGAACTGCTGCGGCTCTCCAGCAAGTCGCACTGGGACGTGCCGGTGCAGGTCGGAAACAAGACCGTCCACGTGCTGGCCAGCCACCCCACGCCGCCCTCCTTCGACGGGCCCGAGGACAGGAACGGGAAGCGCAATTATGACGAGATCCGCTTCTGGGCGGATTATGCGGCAGGCGGGCCGCGGGCATCGTACATTTACGACGACGGCGGGGCACAGGGCGGCTTGAAGCCCGGTTCGCGCTTCGTGGTCATGGGCGACCAGAACTCCGACCCCCGGGACGGAGACTCCTACCCGGGCGCGATCGACCAGCTGCTGGACCACCCGCGCATCCAGGACCCGAGGCCCGCCTCGCAGGGGGCTGTAGAAGCGGCGGCGCTGCAGGGCGGAGCCAACATCAGCCACCTGGGCGACCCGCGCTTCGACACCGCCGACTTCAACGACGACCCTGCGCCGGGCAACCTGCGCGCCGACTACGTGCTGCCGTCGAAGAACCTGCTGGTGCGGGGCGCCGGTGTCTTTTGGCCCAAGCGGGGAGAAGCCGGCTCGGAGCTGACCGGCGAGTTCCCGTTCCCCACCAGCGACCACAGGCTGGTCTGGGCCGATGTGCAGCTGCGCGGCTAGGCCGGACGGCCATTGCGCCGCCAGCCCGGCGCTGGGAAGCTCGAAGCATGGTTGAGAGCTTCTCCCTGACACGCAACGACGCCCAGAGCCGCTACGAGATCCACGTGGACGGCAGGCTGGCGGGCGCCTCGGTCTTCCACGCGAGCGGGCGCGAGGTCGCCTTCCAGCACACAGACATCCGGGCCGAGTTCGAGGGCGAAGGCCTGGCGGCCAAGCTCGCTGAGTATGCCCTGAGCGACGTGGCAGGGCGGGACAAGACCGCCGTGCCGCATTGCCCGTACATTGCGGGTTACCTGCGCCGGCATCCCGAGATGGCCACGCGCGTCCGCTGGCCCTGAGGCTGCGGGCGCCGGAGAAGGGGCGCCGGATCAGCGGCGCCGCTGCCAGGCCAGGGCGTGCAGCCCGAGGGCCAGGCCGATGCACGCGAAGCCCCCGCTGAGGAAGCCGGGGGAGAGTGTGGGCAGGATGAACAGCCACACGCTCGGATCGGGGCCGGGAGCGAACTGGTCCGTATCGATCAGGCCCAGCGGGACCATCGCCGAGAAGATGCCCAGGCCGAGGGCGACGAGGCCGACAAGCCAGAGGGACAGGAGGAACGGGTTGATTTTCCGCGCCACGGATTCGGCAGGTTCCCCGGCCTCCGCGGCGGCGCCGGCCGGCGCGACCTCGGAAATTCCCGGGCCTTCATGGAGCCCGTCGCGGCTGGGGTCCGCCGGCCGGCCGGGGTGGTCCGGCCGGCCGAACGGGGCATGCTCGGGCGGCCGCGGCACGGCTTGGGAAGCCGGGCCGGAGCCGGATGCGGAGGTCTTCCGGATCTGCCCGTTGCCGGAGGCGCGTGCGGACTGCGCGGTCCCGGGGGCCTGCCCCTGATGCCCGCGCTGGTAGATCGGGTCATAGCGCTCGTCGAAGCCAGGCATTCGCCGCCCCTCTCGGTTTGTCCCCACAACCTATCCGAATCCGTCCGCGCTTGTTAGGCTTGCCCGCATGGGAACACTGATTTTCGAGTAATCCGCGTGTCGCCCCGCCGCGATGCCCGTCAGATGCCAGCTCAAAATCCCGCCTGCCGAGGCTGTGCCTTGCGAGTCGTTCCCGCGCTTCCGTGCCTGAACCGACCCGACTTCCGCCGTCACTGGCGCCGGCACCAGACACCTTCTCCGCAGAGCATTCACGATCAGGAGGAAACCATGACCACCGCTGATAAGAACAAGGACCTGCACGTCCATCTGGCCCCGTCGGCGGCCGCCAAGCTGAGCAGCGAACAGCAGAAGCGGCTCGACGAGGCCCGCGCCGCCAAGAATCCGGGCGACCTGCCCGGCTGGCACAGCATCGGCAACGGCCACAAGCCGACCCACGCCAGCAGCCGCCAGGGCCGCGGCGAGAAGCAGGTCCGCTGGTAGCCCAGGCCGTAGCGACGTCCGCTGGCGGCGCGGCCAGCCTGGTCCCGCGCCTGATCCGCGGGCTTCCCTATTAGACAGGGGCTCCCCTGGACCGGAAGGTCCAGGGGAGCCCCTGTCTGTGCTGCGGCTGCCAGCGGGCCGGCACGGCGCGTCCGGCGCTGACGACGGGCGGCCGCTACTCGGCGTCGTGGTCCGTCTCGAGCACCTGCGCGAGGGATTCGAGGGCTGCGGCAGCGCCCTCACCCTCGGCGCGCAGGACCACCTTGGCGCCGTACTCGGCGCCCAGGCCCATCAGCGACAGGATGCTCGAGGCATCCAGGGCCTCGTCCGCCGGCGTGCCCTCAAGGCCGATGGTGACCTCGACGGGCTGTTCGGCGGCGGCTTCGGCGAAGATGGCGGCGGGGCGGGCGTGCAGGCCGACCCGGCTGGCGACGGTAGCGATACGTTCGGGCATGGTTGTCTCCTTTTGTTAGAGTCCGAGGGTTTCGAGCATTGGGAGGTTGGCGCGGACCTTGGCCTTGGCCGTTTCGGCCGAGTCCGCGGTGACGGCCAGCCGGGCCGCCTCCTTGGCCTGCTCCAGCGTGACCGTCTTGAGCAGGGCGGCCACCCCGGACAGCGCCCGGGCATTCATCGAGAGCGAGTTCACGCCCAGCCCCACCAGTACGACGGCGAGGGCCGGGTCCGCGGCTGCCTCACCGCAGACACCAACCGGCTTGGGCGGCTGGTGGGTGGCGGCGGCTCCGTCCACGGTGGCCTTGATCAGCTGCAGCACGGCCGGCTGCCACGGATCCGTCAGCTCGGCGAGCGGCCCCAGCTGGCGGTCCGCTGCCATCGTGTACTGCGTCAGGTCGTTCGTGCCGATCGAGGCGAAGTCCACCGCCTCGAGGATGGCGCCGGCGGTCAGGGCCGCGGACGGCACCTCCACCATGACGCCGGGGGTCTTCAGCCCGGCGGCCTCGCACAGTCCGGCGAAGTGCGCGGCCTCGGAGGCGGCCGAGATCATCGGCGCCATGACCCAGACCTCGGCTTTGCTTTGGCCGGCGGCCGCGGCGATGGCCTGCAGTTGGCGCTGCAGCACGCCCGGGTGCGCCTTGTCCGTGCGGTACCCGCGCACTCCCAGCGCCGGGTTCGGCTCCGTGGCGTCGGTCAGGAACGGCAGCGGCTTGTCGGCGCCGGCGTCCAGCGTGCGCACCACGACCTTCTTGCCCGGGAAGGCATCGAAAACGGCCTTGTACGCGGCGGACTGTTCCTCGAAGGACGGTTCCTCATCGCGGTTCAGGAAGCAGAACTCGGTGCGCAGCAGCCCCACGCCTTCGGCTCCGGCGGCGGCCGCGGCCAGCGCACCCTCCCCGTCCCCCACATTGGAGAGCAGCGGCACCAACTGGCCGTCCGCCGTCGTACCCGTTCCGTCAAAGGCGGGCAGTGCCCCGCGGGCCGCCCAGGCCGCGGCCGCGCTGCGCTCCGTCTCCCCGGGTTCGGCCACCACGAGGCCGGCCGAACCGTCCACGAACACTTCGGTGCCGGAGGGGATGGACGTGACGCCTTCGGCGGCGACGACGGCGGGCAGGCCGAGCGCGCGGGCGAGGATGGCCGTGTGCGACTGCGGCCCGCCGCCGGCGGTGACCAGCGCGATGACCTTGGCCGGGTCCAGCGTGGCCGTGTCGGCCGGTGCCAGATCGTCGGCCGCCAGGACGAACGGGACATTCGAATCGGGGATGCCCGGCGCCGGGACGCCGCGCAGCTCCGCCACGACCCGGGCCCGCACATCCAGCACGTCCGCCGCGCGTTCGGCCATGTAGCCGCCGAGCGCCTTCAGCTGCGCCGCCACCTGCTCGGCCGCTTCCCAGATGGCCCGCTCGGTGCTGCGGCCGGCCGCCAGGAGCTTGGCCGCGGACTTCAGCAGCATGGGGTCGGCCGCCATCAGCGCGGTGGCCTTGAGGACCTCCGCGGCGTCGCCGCTGGCGTTGGCGGCGCGGGCCTTCAGCCCGGTCTGGACGGCCTTGGCCGCGGATTTCAGCCGTTCGGCCTCGGCCTCGACGCTCGCCTCCGCCGGGAGGCCGACGCCGGCATCGGGCTCGGGGACGGCGGGCGGCATCTGCAGCACGGGGCCGATGACGCGGCCCGGGCTGACGCCTGCTCCGGTGATGCTGCTCATTGGGTACCTCACTGTCGAATTCCTGCTTTTCTTCGGAACGCTGCGGTCAGGCGGGCACGGCGGCCGGCTCGGCGGCAGCCTCCTTGCGGACGGCGTAGCGCTTCAGCGCGACGACGGCCAGGGCGGAGATGATCGTTCCCACCACGATAGCGACGATGAACATCAGCAGGTTGCCGATGGCGAAGAAAACGAACAACCCGCCGTGGGGCGCCTGCGAGGTGACGCCCGTCGCCATGCAGATGGCACCGGTGACGGCACCGCCGACCATGCTGGCCGGGATCACGCGCAGCGGGTCCGCCGCGGCGAACGGGATGGCGCCTTCGGAAATGAAGGAGGCGCCCAGCAGCCAGGCCGCCTTGCCGTTCTCGCGCTCGGCGAGGGAGAAGCGCCTGCGGTCGAGCACGGTGGCCAGGGCCATCGCGAGCGGCGGGACCATGCCGGCTGCCATGACGGCGGCCATGATCATCCAAGGCGCCTGGTTAGTGGCGGAACCGGCGCCCAGGCCGGCGACGGCGAAGGAGTAGGCCACCTTGTTCACCGGGCCGCCGAGGTCGAAGCACATCATCAGGCCGAGGATGACACCCAGGATCGCCGCGGAGGTGCCGGTCAGGCCGGACAGCCAAGTGTTCAGCCCCTGGGTCAGCGCCGCGATGGGGCCGCCGATGAAGAGGAACATGGCACCGGAGGCGACAATCGAGGCCAGCAGCGGGATGATGACCACGGGCATCAGGCCGCGCAGCCAGCGCGGCGCAGCCAGCGTGGTGAGCCAGTAGGCGAAGAAGCCAGCGATGAGGCCGCCGACCATGCCGCCGAGGAAACCGCCGCCCATGAACAGCGCGACGGCGCCGGCGGTGAAGCCCGGGGCGATGCCCGGCCGGTCCGCCAGGGCATAGGCGATGTAGCCGGCCAGCGCCGGGACCAGGAAGCCCATGGAGAGGGCGCCGATCTTGAACAGCACCGCGCCCAAGTACGTCATCAGGCCGCCGTCGGGCAGGTTGAACACGCTGTTCTCCAGCACGACTTGGTCCGCCACGCCGGTGATGTCGTACCCGCCGAGCAGGAAGCCCAGCGCGATCAGCAGGCCGCCGCCGGCAACGAACGGAATCATGTAGCTGACGCCGGTCAGCAGCGCACGCTTGAGCTTGCCGCCGAAGCTTTCGCCGCCCCCCGCCCCTGCATGCTCGGAGATGTCGGCGGTGGCGCTGACGCGGCGGGCGTTGGGATTGTCCGCCGCGGCCAGGGCTTCGCGGATCATCACGTCCGGCTCATCGATGGCGCGCTTGACGGGGGACTGGATGACGGGCTTGCCGGCGAACCGCTCCTTCTCGCGGACGTCCACGTCGACGGCGAAGATGACCGCGTCGGCGGCGTTGATCACGGCGGGGTCCAGCGGCGTGGCGCCGGCGGAGCCCTGGGTTTCGACCTGCAGGCCGATGCCGGCCTCCTCCGCAGCCGCGGCGAGCGAGTCGGCCGCCATGTACGTGTGGGCGATGCCGGTCGGGCAGGCCGTGACGGCGACCAGCGTCTTCTGCGCGGTCCGGGCCGTCCCCGGCTCCGCCGCGGCGCCGGCGGGTGCTGAGCCGGCGGCGGGAGCGGCTGCAGCGGCGGGGCCCGCGCCGGCGGCCGTGCTGCCGGTTCCCGCAGCGGCGGTGGCCGGGGCCTTCTCCGGGTAGACGGCGCCCTCGACCAGGGCCACGATCTCGGCCGGCGAGACCGCCGAACGCAGCGAGGCAGTGAAATCCTTCTTGACCAGCGAGCGGGCCAGCTTGGACAGCAGTTGCAGGTGTTCCTTGTCCGCCCCTTCCGGCGCGGCGATGAAGAAGACCAGGTCGGCGGGGCCGTCCTTGGCGCCGAAATCGGCGCGCGGCTCGAGTCGTGCCATGGCGAGCGTCGGCTCCAGCACCGCTGTGGAGCGGCAGTGCGGGATGGCGATGCCGCCGGGCACGCCCGTGGCGGTCTTCTGCTCGCGGGCTACGGCGTCGGCGTAAAGCCCCTCGAAAGCAGAGGCGCGGCCCGTGTCGACCACGCGCTGGGCCAGGTGCCGGATGACTTCCTCGCTGGTGGTGCCGAGGTTCTCGTCAAGGGTGACGAGCTGTTCGGTGATGAGCTGGGACATGTGTCTTCCTTATTAGCGTGATGCTGCCGGCGGGAGCTGGACAGCCAGTGCGGTGACGACGACGGAGCCGGGCTTCGTCTGTTCAAGTGAGGGTAGGGTGGTTCCGGGCAGGGAAGCGGCGGCGGCGCCGTGCGCGACGGCCTGCCGGAGGCAGTCGGCGGGGGCATCCCCCCGCGTGGCCGCCAGGAGGTAGCCGGCCAGGGATGAGTCCCCGGCCCCGACGGTGCTGCGGGCAGCCACCGGCGGATGGACCGCGGACCAGGCGCCGTCCCGGGTCACCAGCACGGCGCCTTTCGCGCCGAGGGTCGCCAGGACGGCCTCGGTTCCCCGGTCGAGCAGGACCTCCGCGGTGGCGGCAGCCAGTTCCGGCGACGCTTCCAGTTCGGCCTCGCTGTGCATGCCGGCCAGCTCGGCCAGCTCCTCGGCGTTGGGCTTCACCAGGTCCGGGGCGGACTCGAAGCTTGCCGCATAGACCTGGCGCAGCGGTTCCCCGGAGGTGTCGACGGCGATGCGCGGGGCGGCAACGCCGAGCTCGGAGCGGACCTTGGCGGTGAGCGTCGCGTAGAAGTCGGCGGGGACGCCGGGCGGCAGGGATCCGGCGAGGACCAGCCATGCCGCCCCCGAGCATTGCGCCACGACGGCGTCGGCCAGCCGGTCCTGCTGCTGCCGGTTGAGGAGCGGGCCGGGTTCGTTGACCTTCGTGGTGGTCCCGTCCGGCTCCGTCAGCGTGATGTTGCTGCGCAGGGGCTGGCCGATGGGCAGGGCCAGGTGGGCCAGGCCGGCCTGGCGGAGGCCGGCGACCACCGGATCCTCCGGATCGCCGGGGATGACGGCGAGGCTCTCCGCACCCGAGGCCGCCAGGGCCCGGGACACGTTGACGCCCTTGCCCGCCGCCTGCTGCGACGCCGAGGCCGCGCGCTGGACGCTGCCGCGCGAGAGCGGCCCGGTCAGTTCGACCGTCCGGTCCAGGCTTGGGTTGGCTGTCAGTGTGATGATCATGCGACCACGACCTCTACGTCGGCTTGTTCAAGCGCGCCCGCGAGGGGGCCGGCAGGTTCTTTGTCTGTGATCAAGGTGTCGATTTCCTCCAGCCCGGCAAAACGCACCAGGGTTTCCTCGTCCAGCTTGCTGGAATCGATGAGCGCTACGACCCGGCGGGCCGAGCGGACGATGGCAGTCTTGACCGCCGCTTCGAGCGGATCCGGTGTGCTCAGCCCGAAGCTGGCATGGATTCCGTTGGCCCCGATGAAGGCGATGTCCGGGCGCAGGGCCGCGAACCGCTCCAAGGTGGCGGCACCGATGCCCGCGCTGGTGAGGCCGCGGACCCGCCCGCCGACCATCTCGAGCTGGAGCTGCGAGCCGGTGGAGATCCGGTAGGCGATGGGCACGGCGTGGGTGATCACCAGCAGCTCGTCGTGGCGGCCGTTCGGCTCCGACGTCAGCAGCTCGGCGAGCAGTTCCGTGGTGGTGCCGGCGTCAATCACGGCGGAGGCGGCGCCGGCGGGCACCAGAGCCAGGGCCCGGCGCGCGATGCGCAGCTTTTCGTCATGCCGCTGCAGCTGGCGTGTATCCAGGCTCTGCTCGCTGGTGCTGGCCTTGTGCACGGCCACCGCGCCGCCGTGCACCCGGCGCAGCTGGCTCAGCTCCTCCAGCATCGCGAGGTCCCGCCGGACGGTCTCCTTGGTGATGTCGAACTTGTCCGCCAGCTCGCTGACCGTCACGCGTCCCCGGGCGTCGACCAGGGCTCCGATCAGGCGGTGGCGTTCAGCGGCGAACATGTTTCTCCAAGTGCTTCCGTAAGACTGTCGCGATGCTGTGACCGGAGTCACTCACGTGTTTGTTTTGACGACTTTATCTGCGTTTCCCACCGGAAGTCAACACAAAAACAGATAAAACCAAAAAAGCGGGTCCTGGGCGGCGGGCTACGGTAGCTGTATGAGGTCCGACATACGCAGACTGCTGTGGCTGCAGACGGTAAACGTCCTGCTCATGGCGATTGCCGCCGTCGTTCTGGTTATTGGGATAGACCAGGGGGCGGCGGCGTTGGTGGGCGCCCCGACGGACTTCATCCTGGGCGGATATGGTGCCGCGCTGATGATCGGCGTGGCCGCGGTGGTGCTGGTGTTCGCGGCCATGGCCTACCGCGGGATGGCGCGCGGGGAGCGGTATGCTCCGCTGTTCGCCATGCTCGGCTGGGCGCTGCTGTGGTTCCCGCTCGAGTTGGCGCTGTCGGTCCTGATGCCCGGCAGCCCCGCGGCGCAGTTCGCGGCGACGGCCGTCAGCGGGCTCGGCGTGGCGTTCTCGCTCGCCGTCCTCGGCAGTACCAAGCCGCGCTGACAATGCTTGGTCGGATGGTAGAAGTGGTGCATGGAAACCGCCGTCTGGTCCCGCCCGGCCGAAGAGCGTGCCGGCACCAACTTGCTGGTCATGATCCATGGCTATGGTTCCTCCGAGGAGAGGCTGCTGCCGCTGTTCGAGGTGCTGCCGCCCAACGTCACCGGGGTGGCGCCGCGGGGCCATTTCGACGTCGGCGGCAAGCACGGGTGGTTCCTGCTGGATCCGTTCCTGACCTCGGACTTCGCCGAGGTGGTTGGCTCGGCCAACCGGGTGTTCGGGTGGCTGGATCCGATTCTCGCGGCCGGCAGTTTCCGCAGCGTGAGCCTGCTCGGCTTCTCGCAGGGGATGGCGATGGCGACCACGCTCCTGCGGTTGCGTCCCGCGGCCTTTCGCGCCGCCGTCGGGCTTTCCGGTTTTGTGCTGGACCACGACCTGCTGGCCTTGACCGATGAGCTGGACGGCAGCGTGCCGTTCTTTTGGGGCCGCGACGCCGACGATGTTGTCATCCACGGGGATGCGATCCAGTATTCGGCCGAATGGCTGGAGGCGCACACGCAGCTCACGGCGAGGACCTATCCGGGCATGGGGCACAACATCGGCGCGGAGGAAATGCGCGACATCGGCCTTTTCCTTCGCGTCTATCTGGGGCAGTGATTCCCCCGAGCCGCTACGAGCCTGTGCCGTTAGAGGCCGGTGTCGCGGACGTCGTCGCGGCGGACCGTCTCCCCGGTTCTCGAATCGTTGAGCTGGCGGCTTTCGGTCACGCGGCGGCGGCTGGTTCCCGCCATCACGACGGAGATGATCAAGCCGAGGGCGCCCACTCCCATCAGGATCCAGCCGACCAGCGTCAGGTCGACGAAGTCCACGACGTCGGCGACGGCAAACGCCAGAATTGCGCCGATGGCGATCAGGGCTATCGATGATCCAATCCTCATAGCAACTGCTCCTTCTCTTGGCCGGCCGGGTCCCGCGGGCGCCCGACCTGCTGTAATATCGGCGGTGCTTCTACGTGCTCAGCATACTTATCTTGGTTCCGGGAAGGGCTGATTCGCCGTTTTCGGTTATGCCGGGGGCCTGTGTTCTAGGGTTGATCTCGACAGGCACGAACGAAGGAGACGCATGGCCAGGAAATACAATCCGGCAATAAGGATGGCGGCGGGCACGGCGTTCGATGCGAAGGGTAACCCGAAGCCGCACGTGACCAACGCGATCATGAAGGCCCTGGATGTCCAGCGGCCGCTGGTGCTGGCTAACCTGAACCGGCTGCGGCGAAGGTACCCGGAGGCATCGCCCGCGGAATTGACCGCAATGCTGGAGAAGCACTATCTGCGGACTGTGACAGGCGGCGGCGCGGCCGTGGGCGGCTCTGCGCTGGTGCCCGGCGTCAGCACCGTCGCGGCACTCGGCCTGTCGGCGGTCGCGACCATGGGCTTCCTCGAGGCCACGGCCCTTTATGCGCAGTCGATCGCTGAACTGCACGGAATCCACCTTGATAACCCGGACCGTGCACGCACCATGGTCATGGCCATTCTCATGGGCGAAGAGGGCCTCGCGCTGATCCGGGACCTGGTGGGCCAGGCCGGAGGCAAGAAGCAGGGCCAGACCTGGGGCAACATTGTCGGTACCAGCATGCCGTCCGGAATGGTCGGAACCGTGGTGGACAGCATGCGCCGGCGGTTCCTGAAGAAGATCCTCGCCAAACAGGGCGCCGCCATGCTGGGCCGCGCCGTGCCCTTCGGCATTGGAGCCGTGGTGGGTGGCGCCGGCAACCACTTCATGGGCCGGAAGGTCATCTCCGCCACGCAGGAGGCCTTCGGCGAGCCGCCGCTGGTACTGCCGATGGGCCTGGTGGAGGAGCTGGCCCAGAAGCGGCACTACATCCCGCGCCGGCACCACGAGCTCGCCGGCGGGGCCGGCGTGGATGCTGCCGGGCAGGGCGCCGAGGGTCCCGGGCAGACCGGCGGGGCTGCGGGGGCCTGGGACACCAAGGACGCCGGGGAGGGCCCGGGCCGCTCCTGACTTCCGGCTTGCCCCGCCGGGCTGCGCGACCGGTCAGGCTCCGCAGCCGCTCCGTTTTGGTGCCCCTGCTCCGGTACGAGGTGGAGCCAGGTAACCAAAGCGGAGCGGTGCGCCATATGGGGGCCGGTTTGGATGAGTCCGCCGGGAATGTGCCTGCGGTCTGGCGGGTGGCCCCGGTTCGCTGTCGTGCCCGGAATGGTGGTGGGCGGCCCCGGTTCGCTGTCGTGCCCGGTTTGGTGGGCGGGCGCGGTTCGCTGACGAGCTAGGTTCGGCAGGCAGCCCCGTTCGCCGCGACGGAAAAGGTGCAGTTTTGGCGGAGAATGGCAGCCTTGGGCGACACTGTGGGGCTCTGACCTGCGGCTTTGCTGGAGGCGATGATAGGAACTGCACCGTTTCCGTCGCGGAGCCGCGTGGCCGAGCCCGGGTGAACGGGTCCAGGCGGCAGAGCCCGGCTGGCCGAGCCAGGGGTGGTCGAGCCCGGGCCGCGTCGCCGGGCGGTGGGCCCGACATTGCTAGCCGAAGATGGCGTGGGCGATGGTGAAGATGACCAAGCCGGCGAGGGAGCCGACGACAGTGCCGTTGATGCGGATGAACTGCAGGTCGCGGCCTACCTGGAGCTCGATTTTCCGGGAGGTCTCCTCGGCGTCCCATCGCTCCACCGTTTCGGTGATGACACCGGCGATCTGCGAGCGGTAGGTGCGCACGAGGTAGCCGGCGGCTTCCTCGATCCAGCCGTCCACCTTGGCAGCTAGGTCGGCGTCGTTGGCCAGGCGGTGGCCGAAGTCGCGGACGGCCGCGGTGAACTTCAGGCTGAGTTCGCTCTGGGGGTCATCGACGGCCTGCAGCATGGCCCGCTTGATGGTTTCCCAGATGCGGGCGGCGAGCTGGCGGACCTCGGGATCGCCGAGGGCATTGTTCTTCAGGTGCTCGACGCGGGCGATCATGTCCGGATCGTGCTGCAGGTCCTGCGCGAGCGACTGGAGGTAGACGTCCAGCTGGCGGCGGACCTGATGGTCGGGGTCGTCCTGGATGGAGACGATGAAGCGGTACAGCTCCATGTGGACCTTGTCGCCCATCAGCGAGTCCACGAAGGACGGCACCCAGGTGGGGGAGCGGTCGGCAACCAGGCGGGAAACCGTTTCCTGGTTGTCCAGCACCCAATCGCCGGCGCGGTCCAGCAGCAGGTCTACGAGCTTCAGGTGGTGGCCGTCGTCGAGCACACGCTTGGCGAGTTTGCCCAGGGGCGGGCCCCATTCCGGGGCGAGCAGGTGCCGGCGGGCCATGGATTCGATGACGTCCTGGACGTCTTCGTCGTTGAGCACCAGCATGGCGGCGCGGATGGCGGCTGCGCCCTCCCGTGCCACCCGGTCGGCGTTCTGCGGCTGCTCCAGCCAGGCGCCGGTGCGTGCCGAGACACCCAGCGAGGCAATCTTGGCCTTGACCACTTCTTCGGAGAGGAAGTTATCCTCGACGAAGCCGCCGAGGCTTGCCCCGATCTGGTCCTTCTTGCGCGGGATGATCGCGGTGTGCGGGATCTTCAGGCCCAGCGGATGCCGGAATAGGGCGGTGACGGCGAACCAGTCGGCGAGGGCGCCGACCATGCCGCCCTCGGCGGCGGCGCGCACGTACTCCAGCCACGGGTATCGGTCCTGGAAGGCGAAGGCGATGAGGAAGACCACCGCCATGGCCAGGAGCAGGCCGCCGGCAATGCGCTTCATCTGCCGCAGTCCCGCGGCACGATCGGCATCGGTCAAAGCCCGTACACCGCCGTCGTACCTCACCTCAGTGGCCATCCGTCCTCCGTCGTGGAAATTCGAGTCTTCGTCACAGTAAGTTAACCAGTCTGTCAGCGTGCGCAGGGTCCGCGCCCCCATTTGCGGGGTAGCGTGAAATCCATGAAGCACAAGATCTTCGCGCACCGCGGCTCGAGCGCTCAATTCGCCGAAAACACGCGGGCGGCCTACCTTCAGGCTATTGCCGACGGCGCCGACGGAATCGAGTGCGACATCCATTTGACGGCCGACATGAAGCTGATCTGCTTCCACGATTTCGACCTGGACCGCACCTCCAGTGGCACCGGCCATGTTGCCGACCATACGCTTGATGAGCTGCTGCGGCTGGATGTTTCGTCCTGGCGCGGAGCATCGATACCGCCCGAGTACGGCGGGATAGCGGACCAGCTGATGACGCTGGACGCCTTGGTCGACCTGATGCGGGCCGCGGGCCGTCCGCTGGAGCTGGCGGTGGAACTCAAACACCCCAGCCCCTTTGGCCAGACCCTCGAAGACGAACTGCTGAAATACCTCATGGCGGAGGGCTGGGAGCCCGAGTCATCCCGGCTGGACAACATCACCATCTCCTTCATGAGCTTCCATCCCGACGCCGTCAAGCACCTGGGCGACCACGTGCCGATGGAGCACTTGTGCCAACTGGTCGACGACATCGAAGCCGAGGAGATCCGCGGCAGCCTGTTCATGGGCAAGCTCACAGCCGGTGCGGTGGTGGCGCTCCTGCGCCGGGCCTTGTCCGAAGGTGAGCAGCTGATCGACGCCGGCAGCGTTGGACTGGCCGGCCCTGGCATCGACTACGTGCGCGCGCACCGCCCGGTGATCGAGCGCTGGCTGGCAGCCGGCCGCCGCTTCCGGGTCTGGACCGTCGACGATCCCAAGGACGTACAGCTCTGCCGTGACCTGGGCATCCAGGAGATCACGACCAACCGGCCGGCGCAGGTCCGGGGCCTGCTGGAGGCCGCCAGGCTGAGCGCCTGACCCCCACCGGTGCGTTTCTCTGGGGCTGGCTCCCCGCACGGCCACAGACCCCTGCATCACTAGGGACATCACAGTTCGGCGGCCCGCGTAGCGGAGCGGGTCCTGCTGTGATTGAGTTGATAAATGGCCTCTCCGATCGAGGATTATGCGCTGCTGTCGGACCTGCATACCGCGGCGCTTGTGTCCCGGAACGGGAGCATGGACTGGCTGTGCTTCCCGCGTTTCGATTCCGACTCGACCTTCGGCGCGCTGCTCGGCACACCGGAGCATGGCCGCTGGTTGCTCGCCCCGGACGGCGCGCACGAAGGTACTACCGAACCGCTGGGCGCGGGTCCGGCCGGCAATGCGAGTGGCGGCACTCCGGAGGCGCCGGCAGAGAATGGGCAGAAACTGCCGGCGGACACGGCCGCCAGCGGCGCTGACACCTCGTCCCGCGATGCGGTTGCGGACGCCAAGGCCACCGAAGGGGGAACCGCCACCGAGCAGGTGTGGCACGATGCAGCCCAAGGAGGCTCCGGCGTCGTCAATCCCACCGGCGCGCCAAGCCACCAGGACAACACCAAAGATCCGCGCGAAGGCCACGGCCGCTCGGCACACTCGGAACGGAGCAGCGGCCGGGCCACCGGCGCGGATGACGCCGCCGAGGCCGAACGGAAGCGCCGCCGGGGAGCCCCCGTCGTCGTCGAACGCAGCTACCTGCAGTCCACCTTTGTGCTGCGCACCTGCTGGCAGACGGCCACCGGCGAGGCCACGATCACCGAGTTCATGCCCGTGGGAGACCGCCGCGCTTCCGTGGTGCGGCGGGTGGAATGCACTTCCGGCCACGTCACCATCCACCAGGAGATCGTGGTCCGCTTCGGCTATGGCGAGGCGGTGCCATGGGTCTACCGCGTGAACGACGAGGACACGGGCGCCGAATCCATCGTCGCCATGGCCGGGCCGGACGCCGTGGTGCTGCACGGTTCCAAGCTGCCGGTGGCGGAGGACCGCCGGCACCGCGGCGACTTCACCCTCCAGGCGGGCGAGGTCGCGGACTTTGAGCTGTGCTGGTTCCCGTCGCACCGCAAGGTCCCGGCGATGTGCAACGTGGACCAGCAGCTCAAAGACAGCGTGGCCTACTGGCGCGACTGGTGCTCGCGCTTCCCGCCGCAGGGCGAGTACCACGAGATGGTCAAGCGCTCGCTGCTGGTGCTGCGCGCGATGACGCATGAGAGTACCGGCGGGATCGTGGCCGCGCCCACCACCTCGCTCCCGGAACAGTTCGGCGGCGAGCGGAACTGGGACTACCGCTTTGTATGGCTGCGGGATGCTGCGCTGACGCTGGAATCCATGATGACGCACGGCTACGAGCGGGAGGCGCTGGAATGGCGCAACTGGCTGCTGCGGGCCGTCGCCGGGGATCCGGAGGACCTGCAGATCATGTACGGGCTGGCCGGCGAGCGGCTGCTGATCGAGCGCGAGCTCGGCCAGTTCCCGGGCTACCTGGATTCCAAACCGGTCCGCATGGGCAACGGCGCCATGTGCCAGTACCAGGGCGACGTGATCGGCGAGGTCATGGTGGTCCTGGAGAAGCTCCGCAACCTCGGCGAGCGGGAGGACCACTTCTCCTGGCCGCTGCAGAAGTCGTTGCTGCATTACACCGAGAAGCACTTCTTCGACCATGACCACGGGATCTGGGAGATGCGCGGGGAGAAGAAGTACTTCACGCACTCCCGCGTGATGATGTGGGCGGCCTTCGACCGCGGCGTCCGCGCCGTGCGGGACCACGGCTTGGACGGCGAGGACGACCACTGGGCACGGCAGCGCGACGAGCTGCGCGAGGAAATCATGGAGCACGGCTTCAATAAGGAGATCAACTCGTTCACGCAGTCCTACGGGTCCAGCGAGGTGGACGCGTCCCTCCTGGTGCTGGCGCAGGTGGGTTTCGTGAAGTACGACGACGACCTCATGCTGGGCACCGTGGCGCGTCTTGAGCAGGAGCTAATGGATGATTCGGGGCTGCTGAGGCGTTACCGCACCGAGGCAGGCATGGACGGCCTGTCGCCGGGCGAGTACCCCTTCCTGGCGTGCTCGTTCTGGCTCGTGGAGCAGTATGCGCAGACCGGGCGCATCGAGGATGCGCGCAAGCTGATGGACCAGCTGGTGGGATACGCGAACGAACTGGGGCTGCTCTCGGAGGAGTATGACACGGCCAACGAGCGGATGGCCGGCAACTACCCGCAGGCGTTCTCGCACCTGGCCCTGATCCGGGCGGCTGACGCGATTAACGGGCACGCGCAGCAGGCCTTGTAGCGCGACTAGGCTGGAGGGGTGAAAATCCTGCAGTCTCCGGCGGTCAAGGTGGGCCTGTCCATCTCCATAGCTACCGGCCTCTACGGGATCTCCTTCGGCGCCCTCTCGGTGGCCTCCGGCCTGGACCTCTGGCAGACCATGGCGCTGAGCCTGCTGCTGTTCAGCGGCGGATCCCAGTTCGCCTTCATCGGCGTGGTCAGCGGAGGCGGCACAGGCCTTGCCGCGATGAGCGCCTCCGCCCTGCTGGGCATCCGCAACGGGATCTACGGCATGCAGATGAACGCCTTGGTGGGCCCGCGCGGCTGGCGCAAGCTGCCGGCGGCCCATGTCACCATCGACGAATCCACAGCCACCGCGTCCGGCCAGGTCGACCCGCTCGAACAGCGACGCGGCTTCTGGACCGCAGGCGTGGGCATCTTCCTGCTCTGGAATGTCTTCACCGTGGTTGGTGCGCTCGCCGGCAACGCGCTGGGCGACCCGAAGGCGTGGGGCCTGGACGGGGCCGCCGTCGCGGCGTTCCTGGCCCTGCTCTGGCCCCGGCTCAAGGGCAAGGAGCCGGCGGCCATCGCCGTCGTCTGCGCCCTGGCCACCCTGCTGGCCGTGCCGTTCGTGCCCAGCGGGGTTCCGATCCTGGTGGCAGCCGCCGTCGCGGCGGCGGTCGGCTGGTTCGCCCACAGGCCCGTTCCGGAAGGGCTGGCGCCGGACATCGAGCCCTACGCGGAGCCGTACTCCGAGCACGACGGCGCCCACATGGTCCTGCCCGACGCGGACGCCCGCCGGGGACCGGACCGCCCGACGGAGAGGGGAGAAGCATGAGCCTCTGGTTCTGGATCCTCGCGGCCTGCGTGATCTCCTACGCCACCAAGTTCGCCGGCTACCTGGTGCCGGCCAAGTGGATGAAGAACGAGCGGATGTCCCGCATCGCCGCCACGCTGACCATCGGCCTGCTCGCCTCGCTCACCATGGTCAACGCCTTTTCCAGCGGCCAGCAGCTCACTCTCGATGCGCGGGTCGGAGCCCTGCTCGCCGCCGCCGCCGCGCTCCTGCTGCGCGCCCCGTTCCTCGTCGTCGTTATTGCCGGCGCCGCGGCGGCCGCCCTGCTCCGGCTCGCCGGATGGGGCTAGGGGCCCCGGCACGCCTACTGGGTCCCGTGTAGGCTGGCTGGCGTGACGCAGCAACAGCAGAAGGCCGCGGCATGAGCGCGCGGCGGGACCGGTTCCGGGAAATCATGGAAACCCTGAGCTCCCAGGGGCTGGGCGTCGCGCTGGGCTATCTGGGCCTGGACCGGCATTTTCCGTTCGACGGTTATGCGCCGTTCACCCGGCACCCGCTGCGGGACCGGGCGGCCCTGCCGGAACGGGTCCGGCTGACGCTGGAACGGCTCGGTGCCGTCTACATCAAATTCGGGCAGATCATGTCCACCCGGTCGGACATCCTGCCGCCGGAGTATGCGGCCGAACTCGGCAAGCTTCAGGACGGTTCCCCGCCCGTGCCTGCAGCGGACATCAGGGCCGTCATCGCGGACGAACTGAGCGGGGCCGGGAACCTGCTGGCCGGCCTGCAGGAAGCCCCGCTGGCCACCGGCTCCATCGGCCAGGCGCACGCGGCACGGCTTGGCGGAACGGAAGTCGTTGTCAAGGTGCGGCGCCCCGGCGTCGTCGAGCAGGTCAACCTGGATCTGGAAATCATGGCGGAACTGGCCAAGCGCGCGGAGCAGGCCTCCGCCGCGGCGGCCGACTACCGCGTGTCCGATTTCGTCGACGAGTTTTCGCAGACGCTGCGGGCCGAGCTGGACTACCTGCAGGAGGCGCACAACGCCGAACAGTTCGCGGAAAACTTCGCCAGCGACAGCCGCGTCCACATCCCCAAGGTTTTCGAGGAGGCCACGACCTCGCGGGTGCTGACCTTGGAACGCATCAGCGGAATCAAGATCAACGACGTCCGGGCCTTGGAGGAGGCCGGGCACGATCCGCGCATGCTGGCCGGGCAGGCCGCCGGCGTGCTGCTCAAAATGGTCTTCGAGGACGGCTTCTTCCACGCCGACCCGCATCCGGGCAACTTCTTCATCGAAGCGGACGGCCGGCTGGGCATCATCGATTTCGGGATGGTCGGGCGGATCTCGGACACGCTCAAGGCGCGGCTCGTGAAGATGCTGCTTGCCGTCGTCGAACAGGACGCGCCGCGGCTGACCGAGGCGCTGGTGCAGATGTGCGGGACTTCGTCTACCCGGAACGCCCCGGGGCTGGAAGCGGACATCGCGCGGATGCTGCACCGCTACGCGGGCCGGCCGGTCGCGGAGATTCCGGTGGTGCCGATCATCACCCAAGTGGTCGGCCTGCTGCGCCAGCACCATTTGAGGCTGCCCCGGGAGACCGCGCTGCTGCTGAAAATGCTGATCATGGCGGACGGGCTGGGCAAGCAATTGGACCCCGGATTCGAGATCATGGCGGAGGTGGAGCCGTTCGCCCGCAGGGTCGTGCTCGAATCCTTCACCCCGGCCGCCATCGCCGAGCGGCTGAAGCAGCTGGGCACGGACGCGCTCCGGCTCGGCGCGGATGCACCCGCGCTGGTGCGGCGGGCGGCGGAGCTGCTGGAGCGCGGCGGGATCGACGTCCACCTGCGGACCTCCGAGCTGGACTCGATCGCCGCCCGGCTGGAGCGCTCGGGCAACCGCATTGTCGCCGGGCTTCTCGCCGCCGCGCTGATCAACGCGATCGGCGAACTCGTGGCAGGCCAGCCGGCGCAGTGGCGCAACTGGCCGAAGGCGCTCTTCAGTGCGGGAATCGGCGGAGTGGGAGCCCTCGGCGGCTATCTCGTCTGGTCCTCGCGCCGCCGGCCCTGACCCCCCGAAGACCGGCCGGAATCCTTGACAGCTGTGAAAAGCTAGGGGAATGACCGCCGGAGACACCCGACCGCCGACCTTCCAAGGCCCGAGGGACCCCGGAGACGCCTGGGCGGTCGGCCCGGACGGCACGCGGATGTGGGGCCTGTTCGGCTCAGCCGGACTGCTCGCCGTGGACCGGGACCGCGGCGTGCTGCTCCAGCACCGCGCCACGTGGAGCCACTTCGGCGGAACCTGGGGCATCCCCGGTGGAGCGCGGCACGAAGGCGAGTCCGCGGTGGCCGCGGCGCTGCGCGAGTCGCACGAGGAGGCCGGCGTTCCCGCCGAAGCCCTCGAACCGCTCTTCACCCGGGTCCTGGACCTAGGATTCTGGACCTATACGACGGCGGTGGCCTGGACCACGCGCGGATTCGAACCTGAGGTGCGGGACGCAGAGAGCCTCGACCTGGCCTGGGTGCCCGTCGACGAGGTGGACAGGCTGCCGCTCCACCCGCACTTCGGCGAGGCCTGGCCGCTGCTCAGATCCATGATCCCGCACCGCCCCGCGCTCGTCGTGGACGCCGCCAACGTCGTCGGTTCCCGGCCGGACGGCTGGTGGAAGGACCGCGCCGGAGCCGCATCCCGGCTGCTGGAAGCCCTCGCCCCGGCGGTTGCCGAAGGCCTGCCCGCCGGGCTGCTCGGGATGGACGCGCACACCGCCTGGCCGCACACCGTCGTCGTCCTCGAAGGCGCCGCGAAGGCAGCCGCGGGCACGACGGCGCCCCGCCTGGAAGTCGCCCGCGCCGGCGGGGCGGGGGATGACGAGATCGTGGCCCGCGTGGAATCCCTTGTGCAGAACGACGGCGGCGCTCCCGTCACGGTGGCAACGTCCGACCGCGGGCTGCGGCAGCGGGTGGAGGAGCTGGGCGCGCGCAGCATCGGCGCCGGCGCCCTGCGGGACGCCCTGGATTCCCGCCGCTGAGCAGGCGCCCCGGCCCCGCCGTGCGGCCGCCCTCCGGCCCTGCGTCGAGACCGCCGCCCGGCCCCGAAACAACGCGTCGAAATCTGGGCTGAACTGCTCTTGACGTCGCTGTCGGGCGGCGGGATCGTGGGGTGGTCACGAGGAGGAGATCGACATGAAAGAGAAGCGCTGGTCGGTGGATATCGTCATCGACGAACACGAAGGCCGCACCCGGGCCGAAGCCAGGCTGCAGGCCGAGGCGGCGACGCTGAAGGGCACGGGCCTGGCCCGGCTCAATCCCAACGATCCCGACGTTCCCGAGATCGGCGACGAGCTGGCCACCGCGCGGGCGCTGGCGGACCTGGCGCACCAGCTGATCGAGGTCACGGCCGCGGACATCGAAAAGGTGACCAAGTCGCCGTCGGACATTAAAGCCTGACGGCCGCCTGGCGTCCGCTGACCCGCCCCGGCGAACACGCCGCGGCGGCTAGAGTTCGACGCCCTCCGGCAGCTCGGCCTCGTCGAACTTCTGCCGTTCGCACTCCTCGGCCAGCGCGGGGTAGGTCTCGGCGATCAGGTCGAGGATCCGCCGCCGGACCACCAGGTACGCCTCGCCCACCCCGACGACCCCCTTGAACGCCCGCAGCTCGGTCTCGTAGGACGTCTGCTGATGCCGCAGGTAGTTCACGGTGAGCCGGTCCAGCCGGTGCTTCACGGTCTTCATGCTGGCGGGGGACTGGCTGCGCTTCAGGCGCGCGTTGAAATGCTCAATCGCCTTCTGCTGCACCACCGGCCACGGCTCCGGATCGATCCGCAGCGGCAGCGCCTCCGCGACGGCCACCGCCTCCTTCTTCTTGGCCAGGGCCCGTTCCCGTGCGGCAATCTGCCGGGTCCGCGAGGCCTCCTTGGCCTTCTGGAACTCGGGCGTCGCCTCGACCTGCAGCACGCGGTCCAGCGCGTACAGCTTCATCGGCGCAGCCTTGCGGGAGAACGGGTTGCGGGCCAGCTTGTCCGGCTCGGGGAGGAACGTCTTGATGTGCGTCTCCGTCCATCCCCGGTCCTTCTTCAGGTCGCCGGCGATGAGCATGCCCTCGCTGCCGGCCGGTTTCGGACGTGGCGGATGGTGCTTGCCTCGGGCCAAGGGGTGTTCCTCCGGTGCTGGTATGAGGTGTCGGTGTGGAAGGGCCGGACAAGTCTATCCGGAGCCGCCGGAGGCCCGTCGACGAAAACCCCTTGCCTAGGCGGGCGCCGGGATCCGGATGAACAGCGGGTCCATCGGCTGGCCGGCGGGGTACTGGTCGTTGAAGGTCTCGGATCCCGCGGCGGACAGCGCGGTCTGCACGCCTTCCCAGAGTCGGCCGCCCTCGGCGTCGACGGGGGAGTCCGGCGCCGCCTGCAGGGTGGCCAGCGGATAGCGGGTGTCGACGCCGGGCTCGCCGATGGTCAGGACGGCACCGTCCGCGGTGAACTCCACCCACGGGTCAAGCAGCTGGACGAACATCATGCCGTAGTGCCCGCTGAGCCGGACGTCGCCGCGGAAGCGCAGCACGCCCGTACGGGTGGCGGCGTCGAAGCTGCCGCCGGCCGGCTGGAAGTTGAAGAGGCTGCCTTCGACGATCTCGGCTCCGTCGGTCGCGGAGACCTGGGCGTCGGGCAGGCCGGAGAGGTAGCGGACGAAGCTGCGCTTGATGCCCCAGGTGAGGCCCAGCGGCGGCAGCGCGGGAGGGTCTGCGTCGGCGTGAAGGTTCACGGCTGGCTCATTCATGGTCGTGCTCCGGTGGGTCGAATTCTCTTGCAGACGAGCCTATCGGCACACACGGGCGCCCGCGCACGCAACCCGGCCTCCGGCGTCGTACTCCTTAACCTGCCGGCCCGGCAGCGGGAACACCGCGCCGGGCCGGCGTGCGTGCGGCGGGATGCGCAGCACGCTGGGCGTCTGCCGCGTCAGTCGGCGATCTTCGCAACAAGCCGGCCGATGACCTCGCCGCGCTTGAGTTTCTCGATTCCCTCCGGAATGCCTTCGAAGTCGATCTCGGTGATGGTCGGATGCAGCTTGCCGGTGGCGAAGAAGTCGTAGACGCCCTGGACGTCTTCCTTGGTGCCGCCCTGCGAGCCGATGAGGGTGACCTCGGACAGGATCAGGGTCTTGGTGCTGATGGTGGATTCGAGCCGGCCCATCCCCACCTGGACCACGCGGCCGCCGCGGCGGACCGTCTCGATGGCTTGGGCGGTGGTGGTGCCGAAGCCGGCGAAGTCAACGATGACGTCCAGGCCGATCTCCTTGAACTCGGTGATGGACTTGGCGACCGCGGTGGCCCCGACTTCCTTGGCCTGGTCCCAGACCTTCTCGTTGACCTCGGCCACGTACACTTCGGCGCCGGCCAGC
Source organism: Arthrobacter sp. Marseille-P9274 (assembly GCF_946892675.1). Taxonomy (NCBI): domain Bacteria; kingdom Bacillati; phylum Actinomycetota; class Actinomycetes; order Micrococcales; family Micrococcaceae; genus Arthrobacter; species Arthrobacter sp. Marseille-P9274. The sequence goes on along the minus strand of NZ_CAMPOV010000003.1, from coordinate 632,753 downwards.
ACGGCCACACGGGCGCCGATGGAACCGAGTCCGCCGAAACCGATAATGCCGACCTTGTCGCCGGCCTTTACCTGGCCGTTGGCGATGACTGCATGGTGGCTGGTCATGCCGGCGTCCGTGCCTGCGGCGCCCTGGGCGAACGAGACGTTGTCAGGGATGCGGACCAGCGCTTCCTGGTCGATGGCGGCCTTGGAGGAGAAGCCTCCGTCGAAGGAGTACCCGGGTGCGCCGACGGAGGTGGTCGGGCAGAAGCCCACGCGGTCGCCGACCTTCCAGTCCGTGACGCCGTCGCCGACTTCGGTGATGACGCCGGCTACTTCGTGGCCCAAGGTGATCGGGCGCTTGGCCAGGGTGGAGAGCCAGCCTTCGTCCTCCAGCATGCCGACATCCGAGTGGCACAGGCCCGCGGCCTTGATATCGATGACTACGCCACCGGGTGCGGCGGTGGGCTCATCGACTTCATTGAGTACCAGCGGTTCGTGGGTGTTGGTGAACTGCCATGCCTTCATTGTTGGTCCTCCTTGACCGCGTTGCTGCGATGGGCGCGCCTCGGGATCGAGGCGCTGTTTGACGGCCGCGGGTTTCGGCCTTCCCCACCCAATCTAGTTTTCCCGGGGGCAAATTTCTATACATATGCATGTATGTTCCGTCACCCTGCAGGCGCCCCGCCGCCCTGAAGTTCTGCCGCGCCTCATTGCAGGGAGCTGACGACGGCGGCGGTCGCCTCGGCGATGACCTGTTCTTCGTCCGTGGGCACCACGAGCACGGGGATGGCGGAGTCCGCCGCGCTGATGGTGCAGGCCTCCCGGGGGTCGTCCGCGGCGGTGTTGGCGGCGGGATCCAGGCGGATGCCGAGCATGCCGAGTCGGTCCACGGTCAGGGCGCGGAATCTTGCCGAATGTTCGCCGACGCCGGCGGTGAAGACCAGGGCGCCGGCGCCGCCGCAGGCCACATGGTAGGCGCCGATGTACTTGGCCAGCCGGTAACTCGCCACCGCCAGCGCCATCTGGGCGCGGCCGTTGCCCTCTTCGGCGGCCTTCACGATACGGCGCATGTCGTTGCTGCCGGCCAGCGCCTTCAGGCCGCTCTCCTGGTTGAGCAGCTCCTGCAGCCGGTCGGCGCCGTAGCCCTCGCGCTGCAGGAAGAGCAGCAGCCCGGGGTCCAGGTCGCCGGGCCGGGTGCCCATCACCAGCCCCTCGAGCGGGGTGAAGCCCATGGACGTGTCCACGCTTCGGCCGCCGCTGATGGCCGTGGCGGAGGCGCCGTTGCCCACGTGCGCGACCACGGCGTCGAACTCCTCCAGCGGCGTGCCGAGCGCCCGCGCCGCCTCGCGGGTGACGTATTCGAAGCTGCTGCCGTGGAAGCCGTAGCGGCGCAGGCCGTACTTCTCCTGCAGCTCGCCCGGCACCGCGTAGCGCCAGGCATGCTCGGGCAGCGTGGCATGGAAGACCGTGTCGAACACCGCCACCTGCGGCAGGCCGGGCCACTTCCTGGCGGCGGCGCGGATGCCCTCGGCGTTGGGCGGATTGTGCAGGGGCGCCAGCGGGGCGAGGTCTTCGATGGCGCGCAGCACGTCCTCGTCGATCAGTTGGTGCCTCTCGAAGCGGCCGCCGCCGTGGACCACGCGGTGCCCGACCGCGTCGAACTCCACCCGGCCGAGGCCGTCTTCCAGCTTCTCCACCATGGCGTCCAGCGCCTGGCCATGGTCGCGGACATCGCCCTCGCCGATCTGCTCGATGGTGCCTTCGGCCAGGACGTCGCCGCCCGGATCGCCGGAGCCCGCCGGGTGCATCCGGCGCACCTGGTACTTCAGCGACGAGGACCCGGAGTTGATGATGAGGATGAGCATAAGAGCGGCCTCCTGTAGGGGACGGTGCCGGTGCGCGGCAGGTGCCAAGACCATCCTGCACGATGTGACGGACCGTGTAGGCAAACCTGTTGCCCCGCGCGGGCGCTATGCCAGACTGGGCACATGCTTGTAGCCTTCTCAGTCGCCCCGTCCGGTCCGCCCGCCACCGGCCCCGCGCCGGCCAATGCCTCGGTGCATGACGCCGTGGCTGCTGCTGTGAAGGTGGTCCGCGAGTCCGGCCTGCCGAACCACACGGACTCGATGTTCACTACGATCGAGGGCGAGTGGGACGAGGTGATGGACGTGGTGCGCCGCGCCACGGAGGCCGTGGGGCACTACGGCGAACGGGTCTCGCTGGTGCTGAAGGCGGACATCCGGCCGGGCTACTACGGCGAGCTCACCGGCAAGGTTGAACGGCTGGAAGCGGCCATCGAAAGGCGGGACGGCAAATGAGCGTGTCGGAAGAGAACTGGCTGGCGGTTGACCGCTTCCTGACGGACACCCTGGTGGGCGAGGACGACGTCCTGGCCGCGGCCAAGGAAGCCAGCTCGAAGGGCGGCCTGCCGCAGATCGAGGTCTCGGCCCCGCAGGGCAAGCTGCTGATGCTGCTGGCCAAGCTGACCGGGGCGCGCAAGGTGCTGGAGATCGGCACGCTCGGCGCGTACAGCACCACCTGGCTGGCCCGCGGCCTGCCGGAGGACGGCGAGATCATCACCTGCGAGTTCGAGGCGAAGCACGCGGAGGTGGCGCAGAAGAACCTGGAGCGCGCCGGCCTGGCCGCCAAGGTCAGCATCCAGGTGGGCGCGGCGCTGGACACGCTGCCCCGGCTCGCGGCGGACGGGGCCGGTCCCTTCGACCTGGTCTTCATCGACGCGGACAAGGTGAACAACGCCAACTACGTCGAGTGGGCGCTCAAGCTCACCCGGCCGGGCAGCCTGATCGTGCTGGACAACGTGGTCCGCGGCGGCGGCGTGCTGGACAGCGGCGAGGGGGACGACGACGACGCGGCGGCCGTGCGCGGGACCCGGGCCGCGCTGGAGCTGCTCGGCTCCGACGAGCGACTGGAGGCCACGGCGGTGCAGACCCTCGGGTCCAAGGGGTGGGACGGCTTCGCTCTCGCCCGGGTGAAATAGCACCTGCACGGCCGGGCCCTCGGCGCCGGCAGCGCGAGGCCCCCGGCGCCGAGGGGCCGGTGGAGGGCCGCTACGAAATCTCCTCCGGGACGGCCGAGCTGGTCCGGGACTTCGACGGTGGCGATGCCTGGCTGCTGAAGATCAACGGCGTCCAGTCCTCGCACATCGTCATCGGCGAGCCCGAGCGGCTCGATTTCGAGTACATGCGGTGGATGGCCGCGCTGGTCGAGTCCACGTGGGACCGGGAGGCGCCGCTGCGCGCGCTGCACCTGGGCGGCGGCGCCTGCTCGATGGCCCGCTACCTCGCCGCGTGCTACCCGCGGGCCCGGCAGGTCGTCGTCGAAATCGATGCGAAGCTCGCGGAGCTGGTGCGCCACTGGTTCGACATCCCGAAGGCTCCGCTGGTGCGCATCCGCGTGGGCGAAGCCCGCGAGGTCACCGAGAGCCTGAGCCCGGGTAGCCGCGACCTGATCATCCGGGACGTATTCGCCGGCAGCCGCACGCCGGAACCGCTGACCACGCTGCAGTTTACGGAGGCGGCCCGGCGGGTCCTGGCCCCGGGCGGGATCTACCTGGTCAACTGTGGAGACGCTCCCACGCTGCAGCGGGCCCGGGCCGAGGCGGCTACGATCGGCCGGGTCTTCCCGCACCAGGTCATCATCGCGGACCCGCCGATGCTCAAGGGCCGGCGCTACGGGAACGTGATTATCGCCGGCAGCGACGTCCCGCTGGGACAGGATCCGCAGCTGGTCCGCCGGCTGCTGGGCGGAGCCGTCCCGGCGACCCTGTGGCAGGAAGATGACGTGGCCGGTTTTGCCCACGGGTCAATAGTGCTCGAAGACTGGACCCCACCGTCGACCGCGACTTAGAATCGTTTCACCGGGGTAGATAGCCGCACATGGGAAGTGTGGCTATGATTTAGAACAAACGGTCGGAAATGGCCGTCATTGGACCCGAACGCGTTCCCTACGGGGGGCGCTCTTCGGAGGCAGCACAGGACAAAATCGGCTTCGACACTATGGATGGTGGCTGGAGCGACTGTGCATGCTAACCGGACCTGGTCCGGTGCCGGAGGCCGGGAGCTATCAGCCTAATCCCCCCAAGTTAGGCTCAGCTCCCGGCTCCGGTCTTTAACGGTGCGGCGGCTAGATCATCCCCAGCGCCTGCTCGATCGGCCCGATGGCGAAGTACAGCACAAACGCCGCGGCGACGCCCCACATCAGCGGGTGGACCTGCTTGGCGCGTCCCTGGAACGTCCGGATCAGCACGTAAGCGACGAATCCGGCGCCCAGCCCGTTGGCGATCGAATAGGTGAACGGCATGAGCGTGAACGTCAGGAAGGACGGGATCGCCACGCCCCAGTCCGTCCAGTCGATCTTGCCGACCTGGCTTACCATCATGAAACCGACGACGACGAGGGCCGGCGCCACGGCCTCGAACGGCACCAGGTAGATCAGCGGAGTGAAGAACATCGCGATGACGAAGAGCAGTCCGGTCACGACGCTGGCCAGCCCGGTGCGAGCGCCCTCGCCGATGCCCGCGCCGGATTCCACGTAGATTTGGTTGGAGGAGACGGACGCCCCGCCGCCGGCAATCGCGCCCGCCGCGTCCACCAGCAGCACCCGGTCCACGCGCGGAAGATTGCCGTCCTTGTCGGTTAATCCCGCCTCGTTAGCCAGGCCAACCATGGTGCCCATGGCATCGAAGAAGATGCTGAGCAGGATCGCGAAGGCCAGCAGGCTGGCGGCGGTGACGCCCAGATTTCCGAAGGCGCCGAAGAGGTTCACCTGCCCGATGAGGCTCAGGTCCGGCGCGGCCCAGGCCGGCAGGCTCGGCGTGACCAGGGACCAGCCGGTCGGCACGCCCGCGCCCTGCGAGCCCGGGTGCGCCACGGCCTCCACGATCAGCGCGAAGACGGTGGCGGCCACGATCCCGATCAGGATGGCGCCCTTAACCTTGCGCACCAAGAGCGCGATTGTCAGCACCAGGCCGAACACGAACACCAGCGTCGGCCAGCCCACCAGCTTGCCGTCGAAGCCCAGTCCGACCGGGACGGTAGTGCCGGCGACATCCGGGATGCGGCGCACGAAGCCGGCATTGACCAGGCCGATCAGCGCGATGAACATGCCGATGCCCACCACGATGGCCGTTTTCAGGCTCGCCGGGACGGCCTTGAACACCGCCGTCCGGAAGCCGGTGAGCACGAGGATGAACATCGTGATGCCGGAGAGCACGACGAGGCCCATCACGTCTGGCCAGCCCAGTCCCGGGTTGCTCGCCACGGTCACGGCGATGAACGCGTTGACGCCCAGGCCGGTGGCCAGTGCGAAGGGGTACTTGGACCAGACACCCATGATGATGGTAAGCACGCCGGCCACCAGCGCGGTGACTGCGGCGACCCGGGCCCCGCCGAGCTCGTCGCCGTTGCCGTCCGCGCCGCCGAGGATCAGCGGGTTCAGCACCACGATGTAGCTCATGGCGAAGAAGGTGGCGAGACCGCCGCGGATTTCGCGCGAGAAGTTGGAGCCCCGCCGGGTGATCTCGAAGTAGTGGTCGATCTTGGCGGGTACGCCGGACCTGTGGCGCACCGTTCCCTGTAGGGGCATCGGAGGTGTTCCTTCACAGTGGTTGGGGGTTGGAAGTTCCCCTGAATCTTAACCCTCGTCGTAGGCTGGAGGCGTGATGAAGAGTATTCCGGCTGCCGCCCGGTACCTGCTGGCAGCGCTCCTGGCTGCCGCCCTCGTGCTTTTTCCTGCTGCCGCCGCACAGGCGCATGACGAGCTGGCGGGCCATGCCCCGGAACAGGGCGAAAGACTGGACAAGATGCCCGACGGCGTCACGCTCGACTTCACGGGAGTTCCCGTCGCGCTGGGTTCCGTGGTGCAGATCATGGACAGCTCCGGCACCGACTGGGCCGAGGGCGATGTGCAGATCCTGGACAAGCGCGTCACCCAGCCGGTCAAGGACGGCGCCCCGGCCGGCAGCTACACCGTCAACTGGCGCGTGGTCTCCTCCGACTCGCATCCGATCGAGGGAACCTTCGGGTTCACCGTGGGCGCGGGCAGCACTCCCGGACCCTCGACCGCTCCGGGCGCGGGTGCGGGCACGCCCCAGCCGCTGGAGACCGGCGAAGCGAATCCGGTCAAGGAACCGGGTACCGAGGTGGCCGGCCAGTCCGTGCCGTGGAGCGTGGTCGCCATGGCCGCCGTGCTGGTGGTGCTCGCGGTCGTTATCGGGGTGATGGCCAAGCGCCGCCTGGGCCGCGACGAGGAGTAGCGGGGCTCAGGCCAGCAGCAGGCGGCCGCCGGCGATCGAGTCGCTGACCACCTTGGCCTGCCGGATGATCTCCCGCGTGCTCGGCGCCAGCAGTTCCGTCACGCCCACCAGGTAGATGCCGAGCGCCTTCAGCGAGGCCACGATGTCCAGCCCCGAGGAGATGCCGGCGCTGCGCAGGAAGCGGCGCACCTGGTTCTGCGGGCAGTCGGTGATGACCAGCGAATCGGCCCGCAGCACGCCCAGTTCCGTCTGGATCACCCACTGGCTGCCGGCGCCGCCGCGCTTGACGCTCCGGGCCACCGTGCTGTGCCGCACGTCAAGGGCGTGGCTGGAGGCGTAGCCGCGCAGCAGCCGCAGCAGCTCGGAGCGTTCCGTGATGGCGGCCGAGTCGGGTACGCCGGCCCGCCGGCGGGGAGCCCGCCCCATCCCCTCGAGCACGACCGACGGAATCCCGTGGCGGCTGAGTTCACTGGCGACGGCGAGGCCGGGCAGACCGGCTCCTATGACCACCGTGGTGGTGGACTCGATTGGTGCTTCTGCTGCAGACACAGCAAACACCGTACAACGTCCGCGCGGTCTTCCCAACCGTGCGGGACGTGGGAAGACCGTGTCCGCGGCAGTAAGCTGAAAGTACTTGGCGACGCAGCCATTGCCCATACTCGAGGGAGGCGGAAGCAATGACAGAAGCAACATCCGGTGGTGCCCGCGGCAACCTGGAACGCCGAGGAATCGTGGTGGGGGTCGACGGCTCGGACCAGAGTTACTGCGCCCTCGCCTGGGCCGCCCGCGAGGCCCGCCAGCGCCGCGTCCCGCTTCATGTCGTTACCGCCTACACCGTGCCCGTCTTCGCCGCCTCCAGCATGGATGCCGGCTACGCGACACTCGATGACGCCGTGATCCGCGAAGGGGCGGAGGCGGTACTCGAGCAGGCCGTGGCCAGGGTCAGGGGAACGGACGTCGAGGTCCTCGGCAGCGTCGAGACCGGGGACGCAGCCGGCGTGCTGCTCGAACTGTCCGAGCAGGCCGAACTGGTGGTGGTGGGCACCCGCGGCCGCGGCGGATTCATGGGCCGCCTGCTGGGTTCCGTCAGCAGCGCCGTCCCCGCCCACGCCAAGTGTCCCTCCGTGACGATCCCGCTGTCCTGTGCGTCCCGGCTCGAGGGCGTGGACATCGAACCGCCCAAAACCAGGGAAGCCCCGGTGCGCCCGGAGGACGTCGAGAAGGTTGTGCTGGTCGGCGTCGACGGTTCGGAGCAGGCCCGCGCGGCTACGCTCGTGGCCGCCGAGCAGGCCGCCCGCTGGGGCCTGCCGCTGCGTGTTGTCTGCGCGCTGCCGCCGTTCACCGGATCGCTGGCCTGGGTGCCGGCACCGCTGGACCGCGAGGCCCTCTACGCAGACATCCAGGCACAACTCGATGCGGGCGTCGCCTGGCTCTCCAGCCATTTCCCGCGGCTGCAGATCACCGGCGAAGTCCAGGACGGGGCGCCGGTGGAACTGCTGATCGAAGCAACCGGCAAGGCCGAACTGCTGGTCATGGGCACGCGCGGCCGCGGAGGCTTCGCCGGCATGCTGCTCGGCTCCACCAGCCAGGGAGTGCTCCACCACGCCCGCGGCCCGGTCATGGTGGTCCCGGACGTGCACGATTCCCGGCTGGAGGACCGCAAGAAGTTCGGCTCGCTGCCGGACGAGGCCTGACCCCGGAAGCCAGGGCTTCCACGGGCCGGGCCTGCGGAAGCCCTAGCTCCAGCGCGCGCCGAACGTGTGCAGGGTCCCGTACATGTAGCCGATCGGCGTGACCCGCAGGCCGTCGTTCGGGTTCATCGCGTGCACCACCTGGCCGTTGCCGAGGTAGATCGCCACGTGCCAGAAGTTGCCCTCCGTGCCCCAGAAGACCAGGTCGCCGGCCTGCAGCTGGGATAGCGGAACCTTGTGCGGTGCCTGCGTGTACTGGGCCGTCGCCGTGCGCGGAATCCACTGGCCGGCCGCGCCGAAGGCCTGCTGGGTCAGCCCGGAGCAGTCGAAGCCCCACGGCCCGTTGCCGGCCCACTGGTAGAAGGACTTCTTGTTGCTGGCCTTGCCGACGGCGTAGTTGATCGCCGTCTGCGCCAGCGAGTAGTTCAGGGCTGGTGCCGGAGCCGGCTTCGGCGTCACGACGGGCTGGGGCTTCGGCGCCGGCTTCGGTGCAGGAGCAGGGGCTGGAGCCGGAGCGGGCTCCGGCTCGGGTGCGGGCGGAGCCGGCGGGGGAGCGGGCCGGGAACTCGGCTGCGCCGCCGGGGTGGCCGGCCGCGCGGGAGCGGCGGGAGCTGGAGGTGCGGGCGCGGGTGCGGCAGCCGGCCGCGACGGTGCGGTCTGCACGGGTGTGATGTCCCGGCTGGCGGGGACCACGGCGGCCGGCACAGCGGCCGGCGCAGCGGGCTGCGCCGGGGAGGCCGACGCCTGCGGGGCTGCTGCGGCCTGCCGCTCGGACTCCTCGATCAGCGCCTGCAGCTTCCTTTCGCGCTCGGCGTCTTCCAGCGCCGCGATCCGACGGTCCTCTTCCTTGACGCTGGTCTCGCGCAACTCGGCCAGATGCTCTAGTAGGCCCCGACGCTGGTCCTCCTGCCGCGCCACCAGCTCCGCCTGGGCATCGCTGGCGGCTTTGGCGCTGGATTCAGCCGCGCTGGCCGCCACGGAAGCGTCGTCGGCGGCCTCCTCCGCGCGGGAGACATAGAGTTCCCATTCCGCCCAAAGCGATGCCGCCTGGGCGGCGGAATCCAGGGTCTGCGAGCGGTTCGCGGCGAGGGCGTCCATGGTGGAAGCCCGGTACAGCACGTCGTCGGCGTTGCTGCTGTCCAGAATCGACGTCACCACGGGATTGACCCCGCCGTTGCGATAGAGCTCGCCGGCCAGCTGGCCGACCTGGCCTTTCACGGATTCGAAGTATTCGGCGGCCTGACGGGCCTTCCCGCGGGCGTCGGCGAGTTCATCCCGGCGCTCCTGCTGCTCAAGCAGGGCGACGCTGTAGGTGTTCTGCAGTTCGGTGGCCTCGAAGCGGGCCGACTCCAGGTCGGCGGTGGCGGTCCGAAGCTGCTCCTCGATCCGGTCGACCAGTGCCTGGGTCGTCTTGGCATCGCCCTTCGCCGCGTCGATCTCCCGCGCGCTTGGCGCCGACGGCTGTAGCGGAATGCCCAGGCCAGCAGTCGAGACCACCGGGAGCCGGCCAGCGGGGGCGGCCAGCGCTGCGGGCAGCTGGGCGGCGGAGAGAATGACGACGGCGGTCGCCACCGCGGCGGCGGCACGCACCGTCGTCGTACGTCGCCAGGCGGAGCACGGCGTGCGGGAAGACAGCCTCATCAAAGTCCTTACGCGAGCGTGGAATGCACGCGCTCCCCCCAAAGGAGCCGACGGTTACGGAACCGGACCGGCCGGACCGCGCCGCAGGGCGCTGGCAGGAGGCCGGACTGCACTCACAACTCTCTGAGGATATGCATCAACTGTCACATTGGCAACAATCGTCCCTCTGGCACCGTAAATAACATCTGTGTACTTTTGTCGCATTTGTTGCGGCGTGTCGGAATCCGGCGTCTCGGGACGCCGAGCCGGCGGATAGGCGGCCGCTTAGTCGTGGTGGCGCAGCTCGTGGTTGGCGTGCGAGACGGGTTCGACCTGGAAGGTGCAGTGGTCGGTGTCGAAGTGGCTGCCCATGCAGGCTGACAGCCGGTCCAGCACATGGTCGATGCCTTCGGCGTGCAGCGTCTCGTCCTCGACCACGACATGCGCCGAGAAGACCGGCACGCCGGAGGTGATGGTCCAGATGTGGATGTCGTGGACGTCGACCACGCCCTCGGCCGACATGATGTGCTCGCGGACCTGCGCCACATCCACGTTCTCCGGGGTTGCCTCGAGCAGCACGTTCACCACGTCGCGCAGCAGGCTCCATGCCCGCGGCAGGATCAGCACCGCTATCAGCACGGAGGCCACGGTGTCCGCCTGGGTATAGCCAGTCACCGCGATCACCACGCCGGCGGCGATCACCGCCACCGAGCCGAGGAGGTCCCCGAGCACCTCCAGGTAGGCGCCGCGGACATTGAGGCTCTCCTTCCGGCCGCCCTGCAGGATCAGCAGGCAGACCAGGTTGGCCACCGCGCCGGCGGTGGCCGCCAGCAGCATCGTTCCGGTCTGGATCTCCGGGGTCTGGCCCAGGCGCCGAATCGCCTCGGTGAATATAACGACGGCGATCACCACCAGCACCACCGCGTTGAGCAGCGCGGCCAGGACCTCGGCCCGCTGGTAGCCGTAGGTGCGCTTGTCCGTCGGCGGCTGCGTGGCGATCCAGGCCGCCATCAGCGCTATGAAGACGCCCGCCGCGTCGGAGAGCATGTGGCCCGCATCGGCCAACAGCGCCAAGGAGCCCGAGAGCAGGGCGCCGGCGACCTGGACCACCACCACGCCGAGTGTGATGCAGACGACCCAGACGAGTTTGCGGCGGTGCCGTCCCGTGGCCGTGCCCTGGGCGTGCCCGTGAATGCCGTGGCTGTGTCCGTGTCCCATGGTCAGCCCCAGCCCAGCTCGTGCAGCCGCTCGTCCGCGATGCCGAAGTGGTGGGCCACCTCGTGGATTACGGTGACCAGGACCTCGTGGACGACTTCCTCGCGTGACTCGCACATCCGCAGGATCGGACCGCGGAAGACGGTGATCCGGTCCGGCAGCGAGCCGGCTTCCCACCAGTGGTCCCGCTCGGTCAGTGGCGTTCCCTCGTAGAGGCCCAGGAGCTCCGTCTCCGGGTCCTCCCAAGCCTGCGGCTCGTACTCCTCTTGCACGAAGATGCCCACGTTCGTCATCTCGCGCGCGATCTCTTCCGGGATGCGGTCAATCGCGTCGTTGACTGCATCCTCGAATTCCGGCAGCGGCATGTCGATGGGCACATTCAAGACTCTACCGGCCGCCCCGCCGCCGTTTTTTGCCCGTTTTGGCATTTTGCTCCGGTAGGCCCTATAGTTTTAGAGTCCACAGCGGGAAACGCCAATGTGGTCCTAGAAGCCCCCATCGTCTAGCGGCCTAGGACACCGCCCTTTCACGGCGGCGGCACGGGTTCGAATCCCGTTGGGGGTACGCAGGAAGCCATCCGGCTCCGGCAGGAGGAAGTGGTAAAAACCGCTCCGAAAGCCTGATAGGATGGATGCTTGTAAAAACGAGGCCCTGTAGCGCAGTTGGTTAGCGCGCCGCCCTGTCACGGCGGAGGTCGCGGGTTCAAGTCCCGTCAGGGTCGCTGAAGGTTTCCGGACGCGGTTCGGAAGCCTCGGTGATCATCGGCAGATGTTCCCAGGCTCTGTAGCTCAGTTGGTAGAGCGTTCGACTGAAAATCGAAAGGTCACCGGATCGACGCCGGTCGGAGCCACACTTTGAGAAGGTCCCCGCCTCTATGAGGCGGGGACCTTTTTCGTGCCGGCCCTTTTCCTGTAGTCCGGGGTTGTTATCCGGCAATCCGCACTGAAACGTTCCCATGTAGTTCCCAGCCTTCGGCAGTAGCCTGTTGGGGTGGTGGAAAGGGAAAATTCGGGGAGATCGCGCCTGAACCGCCCCCTCTCGTTTGCCGCGGTAGCGCTGGCCGCAGCCGGGATGCTGGCCCTGTCGGCATGCACCGGAGCGGAGAATACGAGCGCGGGCGAAGTAGCAAGCCAGGCGTCGCAGCCGGCCGGAACTCCGGGCTCGGACGTACCTTCGGTGTTGCCGGAGGGGAAGACCCTGCAGCCGGAGGGTGGAACGGCGAATTCTGCGACCCAGATACCGGCTAAAGACGACGGCGAGCAGTGGGGTTCCTACGCGTCGGCTACCGAGGCGTGTGCCGCACTCGCGGGGGGCGTCGCGGTGATCACCCTCGCACCACTGAACCTGTTCTCCGGCGTGGATGAAGAGCAACTGCAGGATCTGGAAGCCGAGGTCCGCGAGCTGGCGAAGGACGCGCCGGCGGAACTGCGCGAGCCGCTGGGGGAGGTGCGGGCCGAAATCGGCAAGCACGACGGGCTGGAAGAATTCGATTACGAGGCGTTCCAGGATGCGCTCGAACCCCTGGACGACTGGCTGGATACCCACTGCAGCTTCTGAGGCCGCCCGCCGCCGTCGTACATTGGCATTAGGCTTGCAGCAGACGACAGTCGCGGGAGGTTCGTACCCCGCCAGGCGAAGTGGAGACCAGATGGAGGACCGGAAGCTTCCGGCGGGAGGACCGCCGGCTTACCGTCCGGCCGTGGGCGGTACCGTACCAGCGGACCCGACGGCCCCGGCAGCTACAGCACGCACCGGGGCGACGGCCAGCACGGCAGCCGCCGCGGCCGTTGCCCCCGAGCCCGGTCTCGCCGTCGATACTTCCCTCGATGCGGGCACCCCGGCGGCGCCCGGCCGGACCACCATCTCCGATACCGCGGTCGCGAAGGTCGCCGCCGTGGCCGCCCGCAACGTCCAGGGGGTGTACGCGCTCGGCACTGGCACGGCGCGTGCCCTCAGCGCGCTGCGGGACGCGGTCGGCGGCAGCGACATCGGGCAGGGAGTCCGCGTCGAGGTCGGCCAGACCCAGGTCGCCGTGGACATCAACCTCGTGGCGGTGTACGGCGTGCCGCTGCAGCAGCTGGCCAACAAGGTGCGCGCCGCGGTCTATGCGGCCGTGGAGGAGTTCGTCGGGCTGGACGTCATTGAGGTCAATGTCGAAATCAACGACGTGCACGTGCCCGGGCTGGGGGACGCCCGGTCGGTGACGGACAGGCCCGCACGGGAGGCAAGCCAGCCATGAGCTACACCGCAATCGGAATGGCGGCGGGCGCGGCCCTGGCCTGGGCCGCGCTGGTCTACGGTTTCTGGGGCTTCCTGCTGATGGCCGTGTTCCTGCTCATCGGCGGCCTGCTTGGCCGGGTGGCCGAGGGCAAACTGGACCTGCGCAGCGTGCGGGATGCGCTGACCGGACGCCGTTCCTCTTCATGACCGCCGCGGACACCGGCCGCAGGACGACGTTCTCCGGCCACAACCGGGTCAGCACCCAGGCGCTCACCAGTACCGCCCAGGGCGTGGCGTCCGAGGTGCTGGGGGTTGCCCCGGACCTTGTCCGGGCCGTGTGGCGCGATGACCGCGGCGCGCTGGCCCTGTCGCTGGCGCTGCCGATCGGCATTCCTTCGCTCGACCGGGTGCTGCACGATCCGCTGCTGGTCGACCGCTTCGGGGGCTCGGTCTGGGAGCGCGTGCATGCAGCCAGGGGCGAGATCCTGGCCCGGATAGCGGAGCTGACCGGCTCGGCGCTGAGCCGCGTGGACATCCGCGTGACCGGAGCCCGGATCCAGGACGGAGGACGGGTACGGTGACGCAGGCCCACTACGAAGAGGTGCCTCAGGAGCAGGCCGCACCCGAGCGGTTCCGGGACCGGCTTACCGCCCGCGAACTGCACAGCTCCCGGGCGGCCGCGTCCATCGTCGCCGCAGTGCTGGTGGGCGGCCTCTGCCTGGTCGTCCTCCTGGAGGCACTGCTCAAGGCCGTCGGGCAACCGTACTGGCTGGTGGATCCCCGGGATGCCGCGGCGTGGGTGCACCAGCTGCCTGGGAACGTCCAGCCGCTCATCCTCGGTACGTCCGGGCTCCTGCTCCTGTTCGTCGGGCTGGTCTTTTTCCTCAAGGCGGTGCTTCCGGGCCGGCTGCACCGGCACCGGATCCCCAGCCGACGCGGCATCGTGGTGGCCGACAGTGAAGTCATCGCCTCCTCCCTGGCCCGGCGTGCCCGAACCGCGGCCAACGTCTCGCGCGAACAGGTCCTGGTCACCGTCTCCCGGAACCTGGTGGAGGTGCAGCTGCGCCCCACCTCCGGAATGCCCGTCGATGAAGCGCTGGTGCAGGGCGTGGTCGAAGACGAACTGCTCCGGACCCGGATCGAGCCGATGCCCGAGGTCCGGGTCCACGTCTCCAGCTCGGGGGTGGTGGGCCAGTGAACCAAACCCCGCGGACGCTCAATCGGATCCTGCTGGCGATCATCGGCCTGGCGCTGGCGCTCGCAGGCGGCCTGGCCGTGGCCCTCGCGGCCGTGCCCGGGCTGTCCGGCTGGTGGCGACTCACCACGGAACGCGCCGGCGCCGCCGTCGAGAGTCTCCTGGTCGCCACCACGCTGCCGGGCCAGCGCGACAGCTGGCTCTGGATCGTCCTCGCGCTGGCGACGCTGCTGGTGCTGCTCGGGATGATCGTGTGGATTGCGCAGCAGGGCAGGGGCCGGGCCAGCACCTTGGCCGCGGACGACGTCGACGACGGGGGCCCCGGCTCGGTGGCCCTGAGCGGCGCGCTGGCGGAGCAGGCGCTCAGGGGTGCCCTGGCCGAGCGCACGGACATCGTGCATGCGACGGTCGCGACCTACGAATACCGTGGCATGCCCGGCCTTCGGGTCAAGGTGCTGCCGCGCAAGGGGGTGGCGCCGCAGGTCCTGGCCGAGCAGATCTCCGACCAGATCGAGGCACTGGAGCTGGTGCTCGGCCGGCAAATTCCCGTGGTGGTCAGCATCGGCGCCAGCGCCCGCACCCGGCTCGGCCGCGGCGACCGCGTGCACTGAGTCCCGCCGCACGTACCTTTATCCGGCCGCGGGTTGCTGAATCGTTTTTGTGATTCGGGTCACGATTGTGTATCGATGGTCCTCGGGCGCGGCCAGCCCCTTGTCGGCGACGAGCGTAAACGTTTACGTTGGCGCTACTCGATGCCTAACCGGGGGCACGGGTCCGCCCTGTGCGGACGCCCGAGCCGCCTGACCAAGGGGGAACACCATGGGAATTTCTCGCACCAAGAGGGGGGTCCTGCCGCTGGCCGCGGTCAGCGCGCTGACCCTGGCACTCTCCGCCTGCGGCGGCAGCGGATCCAATGAAGGCCAAGGCGGCAGCGAGGCCGCCGCGGACTGCGCCGCCTACGAAAGCTACGGGACGTTCGACTCCAAGGAGGTCAGCGTCTACTCGACCATCACCGACCTGGAGGCCGAGCGGCTGGAGGATTCCTGGGTGGACTTCGAGGCGTGCACCGGCGTCGACGTGGTCTACGAGGGGTCCAACGAATTCGAGACGCAGATTGGCGTGCGCGCCAAGGCCGGCAATCCGCCGGACATCGCGATCATCCCGCAGCCGGGCCTGCTGTCCCAGCACGCCAAGGCCGGCTACCTGAAGCCCGCGCCGGCCGAGGTCGAAGCACTCGTCGACGAGAACTGGTCGGAGGACTGGAAGAGCTACGGCACCGTGGACGGCACCTTCTACGCTGCGCCGATGCTGGCCAGCGTCAAGGGCTACATCTGGTACGTGCCGGCCACCTTCAAGGAGAAGGGCTGGGAGGTTCCGAAGACCTGGGACGAGATGATGGCCCTGACCAAGACCATCGCCGACGAGGGCAGCATGAAGCCCTGGTGCGCCGGATTCGAGGCCGGTGAGGCCACCGGCTGGGCGGGCACCGACTGGATCGAAGACGTGGTGCTGCGGCAGGCCGGCCCGGAGGTCTACGACCAGTGGATCAACCACGAGATTCCGTTCAATGACCCGCAGATCGCGAAGGCCTTCGACGCCGTCGGTTCCATCGTGAAGAACGAGGACTATGTCAACGGCGGCTTCGGCGACACCCGCTCCATCCTGTCCACCACCGTGGAAGAGGGCGGCCAGCCCGTCCTCGACGGCAGCTGCGCCATGCACCACCAGGCGACCTTCCAGGCCGCCAACTGGCCGGACGGCACCAACGTGGCCGAGGACGGCGACGTGTGGGCGTTCATTACCCCGGGCCAGGAGGCAGGAGCCGGAGCGATCACCGGCGGCGGCGAATTCGTGGCAGCCTATGCTGACCGCGACGAGGTGAAGGCCTTCCAGCAGTACATGGCCTCGGCCGACTTCGCCAACAACCGGGTCCGGCAGGGCGCGGCGATCAGCGCGAACAAGGGCCTGGATGCCTCGTTGGCGCAGAACCCGCTGGACAAGCAGTCGATTGAGCTGCTGCAGGACGAGAACACGGTGTTCAGGTTCGACGCCTCCGACCTGATGCCCGGCGCCGTCGGCGCCAACTCCTTCTGGGGCGGCATCGTCGAATGGATCAACGGTGCCTCCACCGAACAGGTGCTGGACTCGATCGAATCCAGCTGGCCCAAAGAGTAGCCGCTGACGAGTGCGGCCGGTCCGGTTCCCGTGCGGGACCGGGCCGGCCCCCGTCGTCGTTAGCTGCCGGCACCAAGGAGGTTGCCCCATGGAAGACTTTGGCGAGAAATTCGTCCAGGTCGGCGTCGCGCTGGCCGTCTTTGCCGCCGTCATCGGCCTGATCATGCTGCTCGTGGACCGCGCGCCGAAGTCCTTCCGGGACAAGGCGACCATCATCGGGTTCCTGGCCCCGGCGGCGGTGCTGCTGGCCGTCGGGCTGGTGGGCCCGGCCGTGCAGACCACGTTCCTGGCGTTCACGAACAGCAGCGGGGAACCGAACGGCCTGGACAACTTCGTCTGGATGTTCACCCAGCCGGAGGCGCTGGTTACGCTGCGCAACACCCTGCTGTGGGTGGTGCTGGTGCCGCTGCTGTCGACGGCCGTGGGGCTGGCGTATGCGGTTTTCATCGACCGGGCGCGCGGAGAGAAGGCGCTCAAGGCGCTGGTGTTCATGCCGATGGCCATCTCGATGGTCGGTGCCGGCGTGATCTGGCGGTTCGTGTACGCCTACCGCGGCGGCGAGCAGGACCAGATCGGCCTGCTGAACCAACTGCTGGTCTGGGCCGGCGGCGAACCCAAGCAGTTCCTGCTCGACGCTCCGGAAAACACGTTCTTCCTGATCGCGGTCATGATCTGGATCCAGACGGGCTTCGCCATGGTCATCCTGTCCGCGGCGATCAAGGGCATTCCGATGGAGATCGTGGAGGCCGCCCGGCTGGACGGGGCGAGCCCGTGGCAGCAGTTCCGCAACATCACCATCCCGTCGATCCGCGGGGCGCTGATCGTCGTCGTCACCACCATCACCATCGGCACGCTGAAGGTCTTCGACATCGTCCGGACCATGACGGCCGGCAACTTCGAGACCTCCGTGATTGCCAACGAGATGTACACCCAGGCCTTCCGCGCCAACGAGCCCGGCAGGGGCGCCGCCCTGGCGCTGGTGCTGTTCCTGATGGTGCTGCCCGTGGTGGTCTACAACGCCCGGCAGCTGAAGAAGCAGAGGGAAATCCGATGAGCACCATCCCAGCAGGCCCGGCCGCGGCCACCGCGACCATCACTGAGGAGGCCATCGAGGCGCCGCGTCCGCCGCTCAGCCGGAGGGTCAAGCAGCGCCTGACGTCGCGCGGCGCGACGGCGGCGGCGATCATCATCGCGACGCTCTGGACCGTCCCCACCTTCGGCCTCCTGATCTCCTCGTTCCGGCCTGAGGACAGGATCCAGGACAGCGGTTGGTGGACCTTCCTCGGCGATTTCCAGTTCACCTTGGAGAACTACGCCGACGTGCTCGCGTCCGGACGCAGTTCCTCGCCCAACCTCGGGCAGTACTTCATCAACTCTCTGGCCATCGTGATCCCGGCGACCATCTTCCCGCTGGTCATCGCCTCCATGGCGGCCTACATCTTCGCCTGGGGCAGGTTCCGCGGCAAGGACACGCTGTTCATCTTCGTCTTTGCCCTCCAGATCGTCCCGCTGCAGATGGCACTGATCCCGCTGCTCTCGCTCTTCATCAACCTCAAGATCGGCGAGTTCCAGCTGTTGCCGGCCGGCAGCTACGCCCAGCTCTGGATCGCGCACACGATCTTCGCGCTGCCGCTGGCAATCTTCCTGCTGCACAACTTCATCTCCGAGATCCCCAACGAAGTCATCGAGGCCGCGCGGGTGGACGGGGCCGGGCATCCAACGATCTTCTGGCGGATCATCCTGCCGCTGTCCGTGCCGGCCATCGCGTCCTTCGGGATCTTCCAGTTCCTCTGGGTCTGGAACGACCTGCTGGTGGCGCTGGTGTTCTCCGGCGGGACGGCCGACGTCGCCCCGATCACGCAGCGGCTGGCGGAGCTGACCGGAACCCGCGGCAACGAGTGGCACCGGCTGACGGCAGGCGCCTTCATCTCGATGATCATCCCGCTGGCCGTGTTCTTCGGGCTCCAGCGCTACTTTGTCCGCGGCCTGATGGCGGGCGGCCTCAAGGGGTGACAGGGACCGGGATCGACGGCGTCGCCCGGGCCATCGGAGTCTCCACCGCTACGGTCTCCCGTGCCCTCCGCGGCCTGCCGGGAGTCTCCGCGGCCACCCGGGACCGCGTGCTGGCCGCGGCCGAGGAACTCGGGTACGTGCCGTCGTCGTCCGCGGCGCACCTGGCCTCCGGCCGGACGATGGCCCTGGGGGTGCTGCTGCCGCGGATCGACGAGTGGTACTTCGCGGCGGCGCTGGAGGGAGTGGACCGGGCCCTGCGCGCGGCCGGCTACGACCTGGCGGTGTTCAGCCTCGGCGGCAGCGGCCGGAACCGCGAACGGGTCTTCCACCGTTCAATGCTGCGCAAGCGCATCGACGCACTGCTGGTGATGTGCATGGAGCTCACGCCGGAGGAGCTGACGGCGCTGCAGCAGCTGGACTACCCGAGCCTCACGGTGGGCGGCTACGTGGAGGGGCTGCGGAACGTGAGCATCGATGACGCCGCGGCGGCCGGGGATGCGGTGGACCACCTGGTGTCGCTGGGGCACCGGAAGATCGCCTACCTCGCCGGCGGCGACGGACACGGCGTGCATTTCTCCGTGCCGGCGCGGCGGGAGGCGGCCTTCCGCCGGAGCCTTGCCCGCCACGGGCTGCCGGTCCGGCCGGAGTGGATGGTCTTCGGCGATTTCCGGTTCGGCGCGGCGAAGGCGGCGGCGGAACGGCTGCTGGGGGTGCCGGGGGAACGGCCGACGGCGGTGTTCGCTTCCTCGGACGAAATGGCCTTCGGTGTGCTGGCGGCTGCGCAGGAATGTGGCGTGCGGGTTCCGGAGGAACTGTCCGTAATCGGGATCGACGACCATGACTTCTCCGGGCCGCTCGGCCTGACTACGGTGCGGCAGGATCCGCGGGAGCAGGGCAGCTGCGCGGCCGAACTGCTGCTGGCCGAACTGCGCGGCGGCCCCGCGCAGCCCAATCCCCCCTGGCAGCCGCATCGGCTGGTTGTCCGCCGCTCCACCGGCCCGCCGGCCGGGTACGTCCGTTCGCGCCGGCCGGGTGCTCCATTCCCCGGCGGCGAGGAAACGAGGGCCCAAAAGTTATTCGGCGGTCCTGTCGATTTCCGATCCATCCGTTCGACGCCATAGTAGAGGGACGCACTTCGGCGCCCCTCGTCCAGCAAGTCGTACAGCAAGTCGTACAGCAAGGAGAGAACCATGAAATACATGCTCATCATGCGCAGCACCGACGAAGCCATCGCCGCCTCCAAGGACATGCCGTTCGAGGAGATGATCAACAAGATGGGTGCCTACAACGAGTCGCTCATCAAGGCCGGCGTCATGCTGGCCGGCGAAGGCCTGGCCGACGTGTCCGAGGACGCGAACTTTGTCGTCGACTTCTCCGAGGAGCCGCCGGTCATTTCCGACGGGCCCTATGGTGAAACCCACGAGCTGTTCAACGGCTTCTGGATCATCCAGGTCTCCTCCAAGGAGGAGGCCATCGAGTGGGCGAGCCGCTGCCCGCTGGGATCGGGGGTCAAGCTGGAGGTCCGGCGCGTCACCGAGGCCGCGGACTTCGCGGACTTCGCCGACAACGAATACATCAAGAAGGAAGAAGGCTGGCGCGCGGAGGAAGAGCAGCTGCGCGCCCGGAACGGCTAGGTCCGTTCCGCCGGCGGAGACTGCCATGCCGGAATCATCAGCGGCCGAAGGGATCCGGCGCCGCCTCGACGCGCTCTGGCGCATCGAGGGCGCCCGGATCGTCGCCAGCCTGGCCCGCGCAACCCGGGACGTCGGGCTGGCCGAGGACCTCGCCCAGGAGGCAGTAGCCGACGCGTTGGCGCAGTGGCCGGAATCAGGTGTGCCGGCCAACCCGGGAGCCTGGCTCACGGCGGTGGCCAAGCGCAAGGCCATCGACGCCTGGCGCCGGGCCGAGCGGCTCGACGAGCATTACCGCGAATTGGGCCGCGGGCTGGCGGAAGCCACGGAGACGGCGTGGCAGCCGGTGGACGACGACGTGCTGCGGCTCGTGTTCATCGCCTGCCACCCCGTCCTGTCGCGCGAGGCGCAGCTGGCCCTGACCCTGCGCATCGTCGGCGGCCTGACCACGGAGGACATCGCCCGGCTCTTCCTCGTGTCCGTGCCCACCGTGCAGCAGCGGATCGTGCGGGCCAAGAAGACGCTCGCCGCGGCCCGCGTGCCGTTTGAAACCCCGGAACCGAACGAATGGGGCGAGCGGCTCAAAGCGGTCCTGGCCGTGGTGTACCTGCTGTTCACCGAGGGGTACGCCGCCACCTCCGGGGACAAGTGGTTCCGTCCGGACCTCGCCGACGAGGCGCTGCGGATCGGCCGCGTCCTCGCCGGGCTGGTTCCGCGCGAACCCGAGGCCCACGCCCTGGTGGCACTGATGGAGTTCCAGGCCTCGAGGTTCGACGCGCGCCTCGGGCCGGAAGGCGCGCCGGTCCTGCTGGCGGACCAGGACCGCAGCCGCTGGGACCATGCCCAGATCCGGCGGGGCCGGGCCGCCCTGGCGCGGGCCGACTCGCTGGGGCGCGGCCGCGGCAACTACGCGCTCCAGGCGGCCATCGCCGCATGCCATGCGACGGCGCTGCGCTTCGATCAGACGGACTGGGCACGCATCGTGCTGCTGTACGAGGCGCTCGGGCGGCTGGCGCCGAGCCCGGTCGTGGAGCTCAACCGGGCCGTGGCGGTGTCGATGGCGGCCGGGCCGGCGGCGGGGCTGGCCATCGCGGACCGGCTCACCGCCGAAGGGGTCCTGCGCGGGTCCCACCTGCTGCCCAGCGTGCGGGGAGAACTCCTGGCCCGGCTCGGGCGGACGGAAGAAGCCCGCGCCGAGTTCGCAGTCGCGGCGGCGCTCGCGAGGAACGACCGCGCACGGGAAACCTTGGAACGAAAAGCCGCTGGCGCGGCACCCGGGGGAGCACCGCCGTCGTAATTGGGGCGCCCGCGGCGGAAGGAGGGTGAGTCGTTCGCCGGTCAGGATGCGCGGGCGAGCTGCCGGATCTTGATCCAGCGGGTGGCCAGCCGGCGGTAGGCCGCGGCGGCGGCCGTCATGTCGCCTTCGGCCAGCGATTCGATGCCGGCCTGGACATCTCCGGGCGACTCGTCCGGATAGACCAGGTCCGCGACCCGGCCGTAATCGAGTTCGAGCATGCCCGTCAGGGTGAAGGTCTGCATCCACTCGGTGATCTCGGTCAGCTCGTCGAGCAGGTCCAGCCCGGGCGCGGCGACGGCCAGCGACGCCGCGGCGTGGCGGGCACGGTCGATGCACTGGCTCAGCGGCGCGCTGATGCGGACCGTCTCGATGCCGTGCTTGCCCTCCACGACTTCGGTGTGGTCATCCTCTCGAAAGAGCACGAACCAGCCAAAGGGGATGCCCCAGGTGCTGCTGCGGGTGTGCAGCTTGGCCAGCGAGTCGGCGAAGCTGTCCGGGTCCAGCCGCTGCTGCTGCGCGTCCCGAGCCGCCTCGGGCAGCAGCAGGCCGAGCAGCGGATTGTGCAGGCTGTGCGAGATGGATTCGGCGGCAAGCGTGCTGCGGACGGCGAGCTGGTTCGGGCAGTAGTAGGGGGTGGTCAGGCCTTCGGGCGAGGGGTAGTGCAGCACCCTGACCAGGTCGTCGCTGCTGTGCGGGAACGGATCGGACACCGTCCGGGTGATCCGGCCCAGCGACAGCCCTCGGTCCAGCTCCTCCGTGTCATTGCGGTCCCGGTTGCGCTGGTCCATGATGAGCACCTGCTGCTCATCGGCGAACGCGTCGAGAGGCTCGAAAACGCGCAGGTAGGAGACGTACGGGAAGCTGGCCATCGCTAGTCCAGCTCCACGATCACCGGCGCATGGTCCGAGGCGCCCTTGCCCTTGCGTTCCTCCCGATCGATCAGGGCGCCGGAGACGCGGTTGGCCAGGGCGGGGGAGGCCAGCAGGAAGTCGATGCGCATGCCCTGCTTCTTCGGGAAGCGCAGCTGGGTGTAGTCCCAGTACGTGTAGACGCCCGGGCCCGGGTGGAAGGGGCGGACGACGTCGACGAACCCGGCCTCTTCGAAGGCGTGGAAGGCGGCCCGCTCCGGCTCGGTGACGTGGGTGAAGCCTTCCCGCCGGAACAGATCGATGTCCCAGACGTCCTCGTCCCGCGGCGCGATGTTCCAGTCGCCGGCCAGGACGATCTGGGCCTCCGGGTCCGCCTGCAGCCAGGTGGCGGCGTTGTTGCGGAGCACATCCAGCCACTTCAGCTTGTACGGCATGTGCGGATCACCGATGGCGCGGCCGTTGGGCACGTAGAGGCTCCAGACCCGGACGCCGCCGCAGGTGGCCGCTATGGCCCGGGCCTCGGCATGGACCGCGTCCTCGGTTTTGCCGAAGTGCGGCTGGTCCAGGAACGTGCGCTCGACGTCCTCCAGCCCGACGCGGGAGGCAATGGCGACGCCGTTCCACTGGTTCAGCCCGAAATGGGCCACCTCGTAGCCGTTCTTTTCGAAGAGATCCCACGGGAAGTTCTCGTCCGTGGCCTTGGTCTCCTGGATGGCAACGACGTCGACGTCGGAGCGCAGCAGCCATTGTTCCAAGCGGTCGGCACGGGCACGGATGGAGTTCACATTCCAGGTAGCAATCTTCACAACTGCTACGTTACCCAACCGGCCGGACATAGAGCGCGCCGCGGCCGGCCTGTGGCGGAAGGGTCAGCTCTTCCACCACTTGTCGAAGATGCTCACGGGCACGGTGCGCTTGTGCCGGGTCCGCAGGTAGCGGTGCTCAATGCTCTTCGCGACTGCCTCGGGCACCTCGCGGCCCTCGAGGTAGTCGTCGATCTGGTCGTAGGTCAGGCCCAGCTCGTCCTCGTCGGTCCGGCCCGGCTGGTCGTCCAGCAGGTCGGCCGTCGGTGCCTTCCGGTACAGCCGCTCCTCGGCGCCCAGATGTTGCAGCAGCTGGCGGTTCTGGCGCTTGTTCAGGCCGAACAGCGGCAGGACGTCGGCGCCGCCGTCGCCGTACTTCGTGAAGAACCCGGTCACGGATTCAGCGCCGTGGTCCGTGCCGAGGACCAGCAGGTCGTGGTGGCCGGCCAGGGCGTACTGCGCGGTCATGCGCACCCGCGCCTTGATGTTGCCCCGGTCGAAGTCGCTGATTCCCTCGCCGGTGCCCTTCTGGAACTCGTCCGAGAAACCCTCGACCGCCGGGCCGATGTTGAAAGTCAGGGACGTCTTGGGCGCGATGAACCGGAGCGCGGCCTGGGCATCCTCCTCGTCATGCTGCACGTTGTGCGGCAGCCGGACCGCGACGAACTGGGCGTCCATGCCTTCAGCCGACAGCTCTTCGACGGCCAGCTGGGCTAGCCTGCCGGCCAAGGTGGAATCCAGGCCGCCGCTGATGCCGAGCACGAAGCCCTTCATGCCCGTGGCCTTCAAGTACTCCTTGAGGAACGTGACCCGCTTGCGGACTTCATCGGCGGGTTCGATGGAGGGCAGGACGCCCATTTCTTCGATGATGGTGGCTTGGAGTTCACGCATGTGCCCAGCGTACTCGGCTGGCTGTTTCAGGGAAGTTTCGACGGCGAAATGGCACGACCGAAGCTGCGCCGCAGGTGTCGGTGACCGCTATTGCGTGAACGCGGCGTCGAAGGATCCGGCGGGCGGCTCCAAATCGAACCCCTTCAGGAAGGCCAGGGCCTCGGGCGCGCCTTGCATCCTGTCCATCCCGGCGTCCTCCCATTCGACGCTGATCGGCCCGTGATAGCCGATGGCGGCCAGCGCGCGGAAGCTTGCCTCCCACGGGACGTCGCCGCGTCCGGCCGAGACGAAGTCCCAGCCGCGCCGCGGATCTCCCCACGGCAGGTGCGAACCGAGCCGGGTGTTCCGCCCGGTTATGCGCAGCTTGGTGTCCTTGCAATCCACATGGTAGATCCGGTCCTTGAAGTCCCAGATCAGCGAGACCGGATCGATGTCCTGCCACATCATGTGGCTGGGATCCCAGTTCAGCCCGAACGCCTCGCGATGGCCGATGGCCTCCAGCGTCCGGACCGTCGACCAGTAGTCGTAGGCGATCTCGGAGGGATGGATCTCGTGGGCGAACCGCACGCCGCACTCGTCGAAAACATCCAGGATCGGGTTCCAGCGGTCCGCAAAGTCGCGGTAGCCGGCGTCGATCACATCCTGCGGCACCGGCGGGAACATCACCACGTACTGCCAGATCGAGGAACCCGTGAAGCCGACCACGGTCTTCACGCCGAGCCGCTGCGCCAGCCGCGCCGTCAGCTTCATCTCCTCGGCGGCCCGCGCCCGGACGCCGTCCGGATCGCCGTCGCCCCAGACCTTCGCCCCGACAATGTTGCGGTGCCGGAAGTCGATCGGATCGTCGCAGACCGCCTGGCCCTTCAGATGGTTGGAGATCGCCCAGACCTTCAGCCCGTGGCGCTCCAGGATGTCCAGCCGGTCCTGGATGTAGGCGTCGTCGTCCCACCGCCAGGCGTCCAGGTGGTCCCCGGATACAGCGATCTCCAAGCCGTCATAGCCCCACCGGCCGGCGAGCTCGGCGACCTTCTCGAACGGCAGATCGGCCCACTGGCCGGTGAAGAGCGTGTAGTTGCGTGGCATGGCTGCAGGGTGCTCCTTTGCGTAGGGCTCGACGGATCAGTGGGGTTCCACGGCGGCTTCGGTGCCGCTCGAGGGCCGGGTTCCGGAGAGGGGGAGTTCGACGGCGGCTCCGTCCCGGGCAGCGCTGCTTTCGATCGCGGCGAGCACCCGCTGCACGGCCAGCCCGTCCGCGAAGGACGGCTCCGGCGGGCGTCCGCCGGCAATGGCCGCGAGGAAGTCGGCGGCCTGGCTGGTGAACGTGTGGTCCCAGCCCAGCACATGACCCGGCGGCCACCAGGCCTCGAGGTAGGGGTGGGCAGGTTCGGTGACCAGGATCCTGGCCGCACCCTGCAGCGCGTCCGGGGCTCCGGCGTCGTAATAGTGGAGTTCGTTGATCCGCTCCAGGTCGAAGCGCACGCTGCCCAGGGAACCATAGGCCTCGATCTGCAGCGCATTCTTCCGGCCGGTGGCGCACCGAGAGGCCTCGAGCGAGACCACGGCTCCCGAATCCAGTTGCAGCGTCGCCCAGACCGCATCGTCCACCGTCACCGACTCCGCCCCGGAGGGGCCTTCGCGTTCCGGGACGAACGTTGCCAGCCGGGCGGAAACGCCGGTGACGCGCGCTCCGGTCAGGAAGTACACCTGGTCCACCGCGTGCGACGCGAGATCACCCAGCGCCCCGGAGCCCGCGGTTTCCCGCCGCAGCCGCCACGTCATCGGCGCGGCCGGGTCGGCGAGCCAGTCCTGCAGGTAGGCGATCCGCAGCTGCCGGAGCTCGCCCAGCCGGCCTCCTGCGATCATGGCGCGGGCCTGCGCGAGGGCCGGGACCCTGCGGTAGTTGAAGCCGACCATGGACATCGTCCCGCGGGCCGCGGCCCGTTCCGCGGCGGCGGCCATCAGCTCGGCCTCCGCCACGCTGTTGGCCAGCGGCTTCTCGACCAGCACGTGCTTGCCGGCATCCAGCGCGGCGACGGCCAGTTCGGCGTGCAGCTGGCCCGGCGTGCAGATGTCGACAATATGGACGTCCTCCCGCTCAAGCACGCGCCGCCAGTCGGTGGCGCTTTCGGCCCAGCCGTACCGGTCCGCTGCGGCTGCGACCCGGCCGGGATCCCGCCCCACGATGATCCGCTGGGCGACGGCGGGTGAGCCGTAGAATGCGTTGACGTTCCGCCACGCATTCGAATGGGCCTTACCCATGAACGAATGCCCCACCACGGCCACCCCCAACGGGGCCGTGATGGCGGCCGGGCCGGCCTGGCCGGACGCGGTTGCGGTCATCGTGTTCCTCTCTCCTGGGGCTGCGGCGGGATGCCGGTCAGAGACTGCGCAGGAATGCGAGCCCGTCCGCGGCCAGCCGGTCCTGGGTGGGTGCAAGGGGCCGCCAGATCGATGCCGCGGTGGCGATCGAGGCGTTGTCCGCCGTGAAACTTTCGATATTGATCGGCCCGGCGTAGCCGACGTCGTCCAGCGCCTTGATGATGCCGGCCCAGTCCGTCTGGTCCTCGCCGGGAGCACCGCGGTCATTGCCGCAGACCTGCAGATGCACCAGGTGCCCGCCGGCGGCGCGGATGGCGGCGGCGCTGGAGCGCTCCTCAATGTTCAGGTGGTAGGTGTCCAGGGCCAGGCCGACGCCGTTTCCCAGCAGCGGATCCAGCGCTTCCAGCGCCTGTTCGGTGGTGTTGAGCAGGGAGGTTTCGTAGCGGTTCAGCGGCTCTATGCCGAGCACGACGCCGGCCTCCGCGGCTTCGGCGGCCAGCGGCGCCAGGTTTCCGCGCAGCTGCCGGTACGCCTCGGCCCGTTCGGCAGCGTCCATCCGCCATACCCGCCCGGTGTGGGAGTAGAACGGCCCGCACACGGCCGGAGCGCCGACGTCGTACGCCATCCGGATGCACGCCCGCAGGTACTCCTGCGTGGCGGCGATGGTCGGCCCGTCCGCCAGCAGCAGCTCCCGGCCCGGCGCCATCGCGCCGACGATGAACGGTCTGAGACCGGTGCGCTCCAGCGCCCCCCGGACGGTGGCGGCACTGAAGTCCCCGGCGTTCTCCAGCGGCAGTTCCACCGCGTCGAAGCCCAGGGCCGCGATGTGCTCCAGCAAAGAGGGCAGGCCGGCATCGGTCAACGGTGATGCCCACACCCAGGTGTTGATCCCGATCAGCCGCTGCACGGCCTGCCTCCCTTCGCTGCTTGGATGGTGCCGGTTTGTGTTGGCCCGGCGTCAGGGCATCTGCCGCTGCTGCCAGACTTCCGGGTAGCCGGGCAGGTCCTCGCCGCCGAATTTGGCGTAGTGCCCGTCCGGCATGCCTTCGTTGCGCTCCAGCCAGTCGTCGAGTTCCTCAGCGGGGATCGGCTCCTGCGGCAGCACCCACTCGGCGGGGACTTCTTCGCCGGCGAAGATCTTTTGGACAGCCAGCAGCGGGGTGCGCCACTGGAAGTTGGAGTAGACCGGGGCGAGGGCGTCCATCCCGGTGTCCTTCCACTTGCGCAGGAAGCTCAGCTCGTCTTCGCCGGTCATCACCGGCAGGTCCTTGCCGGCATCCTCGAAGGCCTCGATGGCCGCCACGGCCCCGTCGCCGGCGTCCATCCAGATGCCCTGGACGTCACCGGTGGCCAGCTCGTCAGAAATGATCTTCTTGATCTCGGTGGGGTCGGCACCGGTGAAGTAGTCAGTGGCTTCGATGCCCTTCTCCGTGAAGATCTTTTCCGCGGCCGCCCAGCGCTGTTCCAGCACGTCCACGCCGGGCAGGATGCGCAGCGCGACAACCTTGTCGCCTTCCTGCAGCCGCTCGGTCAGGAAGTTCGCGCTATCGATGCCCCAGGCGAAGCCGCCAATGGGGTGGATGAACGTGGTCGCGCAGTCCGTCTCGACGCCGCGGTCGAAGACCACCACGGGCTTGCCGGTTTCGCAGGCACGTTCCACCGCAGGCGTCAGGGCCGCCGTGGAGTTGGGCGAGATGATGAACGCGTCGCAGTTGCCTTCGTTGATGAAGTAGTCGATGTCCGCGATCTGGGTGTTGTCGTTGTCCTTGGCATCCCGGGTTTCCATCTCCGAAACCACGCCCTCGTCCTGCAGCACCTTCAGTTGCTGGTTCATGGTGATCCAGCCGGTCTGCCGCCAGGGGTTGGAGATGGACGCGTTGGCGAAGCAGACCTTGTGTTCGCCCTCGCTGGCGAAGCCGGAGGTGTCCGTCATGTCGCCCGCGATGTACTGGAGCCAGGGCTCGTCCGGGCTGCCTTCGAAAGTGGCGGTGAGCTGTTCGTTCTGCTCGTCGTAGAGCGCCTGGTCGAACCACTCGGCCTGCTCGGTCGCGCCGGGCGAGGCGCCTTCCGAAGCGGCGCCGGTGTCCTCGGTAATGGATGAGTCGGTGGTGCATGCGGTCAGCGCCAGCAACGATGATGCCGCTGCGAGCGTGACCGCTGTCCGGATCCCCTTGGTGCGCATCAGTATCCGTTTCCTCCCTGTTCGGTGCCCTTGGCGGGCGTTGCTGACGGTGCGGTAATGCGGTGTTGCCCAGCGCGGGCCGGAAGGGCGCTGCCCCTGCGCCGGCGCTGCCACGACCTGGCCGCTGCGGCCACGGCCACGATGATAATGACGCCCTGCACGGTGTCCCGCCAGGTGGACTGGACACCCAGGAAATTCAGCAGCGTGAAGAGCGACTCCAGCGCAAATGCGCCGGCGGCGGCCGAGAGCAGCCAGCCGCGGCCGCCGCCCAGCACCACTCCGCCAAGTACGACGGCGGTAATCGCCGTGAATTCGTATCCCCGGCCTACCGAGGGGTGCACGCCGGCATACCCGACCAGCAGGATGCCGCTTACCGTCGCCGCCAGCGAGGAGAGCATGAAGGCCCTGGTCCGGACCCACCAGACCCGGGCGCCGGTCAGCGCCGCCGCGGCGGAGTTGTCCCCTGCAGCGATGAGTGTCCGGCCGTAGGGCCGGCGCATCAGCCAGAATCCCAGTGCGGCTGCCACGGCCAGGATAATGACCGGGTACGGGATGACGCCGAAGACCGGTACGTCCTGGATCCCGCCGCGGCCGATCTGGCGGAAAGTGTCGGCCGGATTCCCCTGGGCGGCGCCGCCGGTCCAGTACATGACCAGCCCGAACAGGGCGAGCATCATGCCCAGCGTGACAATGAAGCTGGGCACCTTCAGCAGCGTGGTCACCAGGCCGTTAATCAGGCCGATCAGGGCGCCGAGGACCAGCATGAGCAGCAGCACCGGAACGACTTTGGCGTCGTCGTCCCCGATCAGGTTCCCGGCCACAATGACCTGCATCGTGACGACGGAACCCATGGAGAGGTCGAACTCGCCGGCCACGATCACGAAGTACTGGCCTATGGCAGCGATCGCGATCGGCGCAGTGCGGCCGATGAAGCGGATGAAGGACTCGGGTTCACCGAAGGATGGATTGACGACGATGATCGCAGCCAGCAGCGCCACCAGCAGGATGAAGACGGCGCCCCCGGGGGTGACCAGGCCGCGCAGGAAGCGTTCGCCGGCGCCGGCGCGGTTCTGCCGCAGGACGGCGGCGCCCTCGGGCTGCAGGGTCCGGCTCATGCCGCCACCTCCTGCTTCCTGGCCGGTTCCTCCGGTTGCCCGTGGCCGAAGCGGGGCGGGCGCTTGACGATGCTGCGCCGGGCGTAGACGGCCACCGCGACCACGATGACGACGCCGCGGACCACGTCCTTCAGGAACGGGTTCACCTGCATGACCGACATGATGTTGTCCAGCATGGCAAAGATGAGGACGCCGCCCAGGGTTCCGGTGATGGTTCCCTTGCCGCCGGAGAGCACTGTGCCCCCGAGGACGACGGCTGCGATGGAGAGAAGGTCGTAGCCGCCTTGGGAGCCGACCGTCGGGCTGCCGACGCCGAGGCGGCTGGCCAGCAGCAGCCCGGCCATGCCGGCCAGGAGTGAGCAGAGGACGTGGGCCGTGATGATCGGCATTTGGACGCGGATGCCGGACATCCGGGCCACATTCAGGTCGCCGCCGACGGCGTAGATGTGGTGGCCCGTGCGCGTGCGGTGGAGCAGCAGCATCGCGAGGACGGCGCAGGCGAGCATGATCAAGGTCGAGATCGGCACCGGCCCCAGGCCCGTGGCGCCGACCAGCCGGAAGTCGAACGGGGTTTGGCCGAAGCTGCCCTTGAAATTCGTGGCCAGATAGCCGCTGATGATCAGCCCCATGCCGAGGGTGGCGATGAAGCCGTGCACTTTGAGGCCGGCGACGATCAGGCCATTGGCCAGGCCGATCACCGCGGCGGCGCCGAGGGCCAGCAGCACGCCGGGCAGGATGTTCGCGCTGTTGTTGGCCATAACGCCCGCTGCAATGAGGCTGGCCAGGCTGGTGACATACGGGACCGACAGGTCGAGGCTGCCGACCAGGATCACCAGGGTCTGGCCGATGGCGATGAAGCCGAGGACGCTGGTGCCGGTGAGGATGCTGGAGATGTTGCCCGGGCTGAAGAAGCTCCTGCCCGTGGTGGCGACCAGTATGGCTCCCACGATGAGCGTCAGGAGGGCGACGAGGTAGACGATCTGGGT
Source organism: Arthrobacter sp. Marseille-P9274 (assembly GCF_946892675.1). Taxonomy (NCBI): domain Bacteria; kingdom Bacillati; phylum Actinomycetota; class Actinomycetes; order Micrococcales; family Micrococcaceae; genus Arthrobacter; species Arthrobacter sp. Marseille-P9274. The sequence continues at coordinate 602,273 of NZ_CAMPOV010000003.1, read as the reverse complement.
TGAGGATAGGCGGGCGAAGAAACCGCTGGCCTTCCGTGTGCTGTTCATGCCGGTTCCCCCTCGCCTTCGGCGCCCGGCGGCGGGAAGCTGCCGGGACGTGCGCTGCCGCCGTCGTTGTTTCCGCTGCCGTTCCGGGCGCCCGTGGCCAGCTGCAGGATGTGTTCCTCGGTGGCACCGGACGGCAGATCGCCTGCCAGGCGCCCGTCCCGCATCACGACGATCCGGTCGGACATCCCGATGACTTCGGGCAGTTCACTGGAGACCATCAGCACGGCCGCGCCTTCGGAAGCGAGCTGGCGCATCAGGCGGTAAACGGCCACCTTCGCGCCGACGTCTATGCCCCGGGTGGGCTCGTCCAGCAGTACGATTCGGGGATTGATCGCCAGCCACTTAGCCAGGACCACCTTTTGCTGGTTGCCGCCCGAGAGGTATTGCACTTCCTGGTCAAGGTCCCGGGCCACTACCTCCAAGGAGGAGAACATGCCCGGGACATCCCGTTTCGCGGCACTTGTCTGTCCGGGAAAGACGGAGCGGATAACGCCGAGCGCGTTGTCCAGCAGGGACAGGTTCAGGCTGAGCCCCTCCGCCTTGCGGTCCTCGGTGATCAACGCGATGCGCCCGCGGATGGCTTGCCGGGCCGAATGTGGAAGCAGTTCGATGCCGTCAACCCGCATGGTTCCACGGGTGAAGGGCTGCGCCCCGAAAACGGCCTGCACGAGTTCGGTGCGGCCGGAGCCCTGGAGCCCGGCAACGCCCACGATCTCGCCGGCCTCCACGGTGAGGTTGATGCCGTCGATCTGGTCATTGCCCGCATCGGAAAGTTCCAGCAACGGAGTGGTGGACGGCGGTTCAGCCATCTCGTCCTCCGGCAGCTTGTCCGGAAAATAAGCGGACATCGGCCTGCCGACCATCATCCGGACCAAGGCGGAATCGTCCAGCTCGGCAGCCGGTCGGGTGTCGACGATGCGGCCGTCTTTCAGGACAGTGATCGTGTCGCACAGGTCGAAGATTTCGCGCAGCCGGTGGGAGACGTAGAGGATGGCCGTTCCGCGCTCGCGCAGCCTGTCGATGATGGCATAGAGGAGGTCCACCTCCGGGCCGGCCAGCGCTGCCGTTGGTTCATCCATCGAAATGATCCGCGCGTCGTAGCTGATGGCCTTGGCGATTTCGACGATCTGCTGCTCGGCCACCGAGAGCGATCTGACCTGCGCCGTCGGCCGGATGCTGGTGATGCCCAGGGAGTCGAGCAGTTCCGCAGTCGTCCGGTTCATGAGTGCGCGGTTCACGAACAGGCCCTTGCGCGGTTCCCGGCCGAGGTAAATGTTCTCCGCAACGGTCCGGTCCGGCAGGAGGTTGAACTCCTGGAACACGGTGGACAGCCCGGCCTCGTGTGCCTGGGTGGGATGGCTGAAGTGTACTTCCCTGCCGTCGATCAGGACGGTGCCCTGGTCCCGCTGGTAGACGCCGGCGAGGACCTTCATCAAGGTGGATTTTCCCGCGCCGTTCTCGCCGACAAGGCCGTGGACCTCTCCGGCATGCAGGCTCAGCCCGGCGTCCTGGAGCACGGGAATGCCGAAGAAGCTCTTGCCCAGCCCGCGGACCTCGAGCACCGGCACACGTTCCGGACGCCCTGCCGGTACCTCGCCTGTCCCTATCGAGGGCTCAGGGGCGGCGTTTTCGCTGATGACCTCACCCACGCTCCAACTGTGGCACGGGTCACATACTTTTGTCGAGGGTCAAACAAAAGTGCTTGTGCCAGGAGAACTTAGTCGGAGGCAGACGAACCAAAGCGCAGCATGTTTTACTGAAAGTGTGTTGAAGCCCACTGTCCCGCCGGCAGGGAATGCCTTCCCGGCAATGCCCGGTGCGAGCGACATTTTCCAGTTGCTTCGTGACGGCCGGCCGCGCACGCGCTCGGAGTTGGCGCAGTTGACCGGCCTCGCCCGCTCCACCGTCGCCTCCCGGGTGGAAGCGTTGCGGAAGCTCGGCTACATCGCTCCCTTCGGAGGGGCCGCCTCCACAGGCGGCAGGCCGCCGTCGTTGTTCGCGCTGAATCCCTCCGCCCGAGTGGTCGCTGGCGCGGACCTCGGCGCCACGCACGCCTTGGTCAGCCTGTCCGACCTCGCCGGCGAAGTGCTGGCCGAAGAGCGGGAGGCCCTGAACATCGCCGACGGGCCGGAAAAAGTGCTGGACTGGCTCGGTTCGGCGGTCGGCCGGCTGCTGGAGCAGGCGGGCCGGCCCTCCGAGGATCTCGGGGCCATCGGCATCGGGCTGCCCGGGCCGGTGGAGCACGAAACGGGTCGGCCCATCAACCCGCCGATCATGCCGGGGTGGGACCGCGCTGACGTTCCGGCGATGGTGCAGCAGCACTTCAACGTTCCCGTGCTGGTGGACAACGATGTCAACATCATGGCCCTGGGCGAGCAGGCCACCGCATGGCCGGAAATCCGGGACCTGATGTTCATTAAGGTCGCCACCGGGATCGGAGCCGGGATCATTTCGTCCGGCCAGCTTCAGCGCGGCGCCCAGGGCACCGCCGGAGACCTCGGACACGTCCGGGTTCCACGCGGCGGCGACGTGCTGTGCCGCTGCGGCAACACCGGCTGCCTGGAGGCGCTCGCGGGCGGACCCGCGCTGGCCGCCGTCCTGGCCGGCGAAGGGCGGGTGGCCGAGACCAGCCAGGACGTCATTGACCTGGTGCGGGCGGGCGACCTGCAAGCGATCCACGTGGTCCGCCAGGCCGGGCGGGATATCGGCGACGTCCTGGCGACCTGTGTGAATCTGGTCAATCCCTCGGTGATAGTGATCGGCGGCAGCTTGGCTCAGGCGGGCGAGCACCTGCTGGCCGGGATCCGCGAGGTGGTCTACCGGCGCTCGCTGCCGCTGGCCACCGAGCATCTGCGCATCGCGCCGTCGGTGGCCGGGCGGCGCGCCGGCGTGCTGGGGGCGGCCTCGCTCGCCATTAGCCACGTGCTCTCGCCCGAAGCCATCGAGGCCGCCACGCGCTAGCCGCTAAGGCTGCGGCTGGCCGGCAATGTTGACCAGCCAGTTGATGCCAAACCTGTCCGTCAGCATGCCGAAAGTGTCTCCCCACGGCGCCTTCGCAAGCTGCTCGGCGACGTTGGCGCCCTCCGCCAGCTTGTCCCAGTAGCCGCGCAGCTCCGCCTCGTCCTCGCCGCTGAGCGAGATCGAGATGTTGTCCCCAGGGTTGTAGTCCATGCTGCTCGGAGTGTCCGCACCCATCAGGACCAGGCCGTTCGGTGCCTCCAGCATCGAGTGCATGACCTTGTCCTTTTCGCCCGGATCATCGCTGGCGCCGTACTCGCCGAAGGTGCTGGTGTTCAGGTCACCGCCGAAGACCGAGTGGTAAAAGGCCATGGCTTCCCGGGCGTTGTCGCGGAAACTCAGGTACGGATTGAGACGCGTGGTCATATCTGGTCCTCCTCGTTGAGACGTACGGGTCCCAGTATTCAGCGCGGAGCGGATGAGTGGAAGCCCCAGCCGGGGGCAATCGGACCGGGGCCGGGCGGGGGTACGCGCACGACTATTAGACTGGTGGCATGACCCAGACTTCTTCCGTGGACCGCGCCCGCCTGCTCGAATTGATCAAGGAATTGGCGGTGGTCCGTGGAAAGGTCACGCTGTCCAGCGGTGCCGAAGCGGATTACTACATCGACCTGCGCCGGGTCACGCTGCACCACGAGGCATCGCGGCTGGTGGGCCGGGTCATGCTGCAGATGCTGGACGACGCGGGCATCGATTTCGCGACGGCGGGCGGCCTGACAATGGGTGCGGATCCGGTCGGTACGGCCGTGATGCATGCCGCGACGGACGCCGGCCGGGAGATCGACGCGTTCGTGGTGCGCAAGGCCCAGAAGTCCTACGGCATGGGCCGCCAGGTGGAGGGTCCGGACGTGAAGGGCCGCCCCGTCGTCGTACTGGAAGACACCTCGACGACCGGTGGCTCCGCGCTGACAGCGGTGGAGGGCGTCCGGAACGCCGGCGGCGACGTCAGGGCCGTGGCGGTGATCGTGGACCGCGACACCGGCGCGAAGGAGCGGATCGAGAAGGAAGCCGGCGTGCCCTATCTGTTCGCGTTCGGCAAGGACGAGCTGGGCCTCGACTAGGACGCCGGCGGCGGCCGGCAGCAAGATGGCTTCACGGGATGACGAGCACGCCCGCCGGCTGAGGCTGGCCGCAGGGATGCACCGTGTCTCGCGGCGCTCCTTCCTGATCGGGTCCGCCTTCGGGCTGGCCACCGCGGCCGACCTCGTGACCACCAAGACCGTCCAGGAACAGCGCCAGCTTCCGCAGATCCTGAACCTGCCGGATACATACGCCGAAGAGAATTTCCCGAGCACCAGCTGGATCCTCTTTCCCGGATACAAGACCAGCTGGGAAGAGGGCCTGTTCATCCTGCACTCCCTCCGGCCTGCACTCACACAGCGCGGACAGATGGCGGTCGCGGGGTATTCCAACCAAGGCATGGATCTCCAGCATCTCGCGGAGGTGCTGGACCGGTACGTCAACGAGCGGCAGCTGCGGCATCTGTACTTCTACGGGCACAGCTTCGGCGGCATGGTCGCGGTGGAGATGACCGCTCGCATGCTGGCCAAAGGGGTCGACGTGCGGCTGATCATGATGGACTCGAGCCCGTACAGCCGATTCGACGTGCTGGACCAGGCGATGTTCGAAAGCGTCGTCTTCTTTTATGAGGCCGGCTACCGCGTGCCCAGCTATTTGCGCGGTGGCTACGAGCTCGGCGAACGGATCGTCAACAAGCACGAGCGCAGCTGGCGCCAGGTTTTGGAGCAGACCCTGGAGCAGTTGTCCCCGCTGGCCGTTTCCAGCACGTTGATCCAGTCGCAGTCCTCGTACATCTACCACTTCGATGCCAAGCGCTTCCAGCACAGCATCGGGGACACCAAGATTGCCTGGATGGGCAATCCCGACGACGGCACGGTGGACTATCGAACGGCGCGTCGCAGCTGGAGCGTGAACTTCAAGGCGAACCTGCTCACGGCCGACCTCGTCACCCATGGAGCGCTGCCGGCGCACGCGTCGCCGCAGTGGAACCCGGGCATTTACCAGCCGCTGATCGAGGGGGTCGAGGACGAGTTCTTCCCCATGCCCGGCGGCGGTAAGAGCGTGTCGGTGTACTAGCCCTCCACAAGCCCGCGGCGTCCACACAGAGAGGGACGGCCGGAGCTTTGGGCTTCCGCTGGAGGGGAGAATGGGAACCGTGACAGCTTCGCCCCGCGTTCCCGATGCCCCTGATGTATTCGACCTTGCCGCAATCGGCGCCGGTCTGGTTTTTGCGCGGTCACTGGGCGAGCTGGCAGCGGCGCTGAGCGAGGGCGCGCCGGCGGGGACCGCGGTGGTGCAGGCCCCGCCGGGCACCGGCAAGACCACGCTGGTCCCGCCGCTGGTGGCCAACCTCGTCGCCCGCCCGGCCTCCGCGGGGCAGCGTTCCCCGCACCGCGTGGTGGTCACGCAGCCGCGCCGGGTCGCCGCCCGCGCCGCGGCGCGCCGCCTGGCCTTTCTCGATGGCGGCCGTCTGGGTGACCGCGTCGGCTACACGGTGCGCGGGGAGCGCAGGACCAGCCCCGGCACGCTGATCGAATTCGTCACGCCCGGAATCCTGCTGCGCCGCCTGCTCGCGGATCCCGGGCTCGAGGGGACAGCGGCGGTGGTCCTGGACGAGGTGCACGAGCGCGGGCTGGAGACGGACCTGCTGGTGGGCATGCTCGGCGAGGTCCGGCAGTTGCGCGATGACCTGGCGCTGGTGGCAATGTCGGCCACCCTGGACGCCCCGCGCTTCGCATCCCTCATCGGGAAGTACGACGGCGGTGGGCCGGCGCCCGTGGTCGACTGTCCTTCGGCGCTGCATCCGCTGGAGGTGGACTGGGTCCCGGCGCCGGGCCCGCGCCTGGACGAGCGCGGCGTGTCCCGCGCCTTCCTGGACCACGTGGCTGACACGGCGGCCGGAACACACCGGCGCGCCGTGGCCCGCGATCCCGGTGTCGATGCGCTGGTCTTCGTTCCGGGCGCCCGCGAGGTCTCCCACGTTGCCGCGCGGCTCGGCGCCAGGGCCGCGGGGACCGAGGTGCTGGAGCTGCACGGCCAGGTCAGTTCCGCCGAACAGGATCGCGCCGTCTCAGGCCGCGAACCCGGCGGCCGTCCCCGCATTATCGTCTCGACGGCGCTGGCCGAATCCTCGCTGACGGTGCCGGGCGTGAGGCTGGTGGTCGACTCCGGACTTGCCCGCGAGCCGCGCCGCGATTCCAACCGCGGAATGTCCGGCCTGGTGACGGTTTCCGCCTCCCGGGCATCCGCCGAACAGCGGGCAGGCCGCGCCGCCCGGCAGGGACCGGGCACCGTGGTCCGCTGCTACGACCAGAGAACCTTCGCCGCCGCGCCGGCCCATCCCACGCCGGAGATCGCCGCCGCGGACCTGACCGGTGCCGCGCTGGTCCTGGCGTGCTGGGGCGCGCCCGGCGGCAAGGGGCTGGCACTGCCGGACGAGCCGCCGGCGGGAGCCATGGAGGAGGCCATGCGGGTGCTGCGCGGCCTCGGCGCTGCGGCACCGGACGGACTCGCCACCGAGCTGGGCCGGACGCTCGCACGGATTCCCGCGGACCCGCGGCTGGCCCGGGCGCTGCTGGTCGGCGCCCGGCTGCTTGGCGGTAAAGCCGGCGCCGGGCGCGCGGCCGAGGTGGTCGCCATGGTCGAGGGCGAGGCCAGGGCCTCCGGGGCGGACCTCACTCGGCTCCTGCCGGAGCTGCGTTCCGGCAGGAATCCCGCCGCGGGCCGGTGGCGGGAAGAAGCCCGGCGCATGGGCACCATTGCCCGGGAGGAAGCCCACGGCATCGTTCCAGACGCCGTGCTGGATGCACCCGTGGCGGACGGGGAAGCCGTCGGGCTCGTCGTCGCGCTGGCCTTCCCGGAGCGAGTGGCGCGGCGGATGCCGGGGCAGGCCGGAGGGCAGGAGAGCTACCTGCTGGCCTCCGGGACCCGCGCCGGGCTTCCCGCCGGAAGCTCGCTGGCCGGCCAGGAATGGCTGGCGGTCGCCGAGGTTTCCCGGGCGCAGGGCCGCGACGCCGCCGGCACGGGCGCCGTGATCCGCGCCGCCGCGCCGCTGGGAGCGGACACCGCGGAAGCCGCCGTCGGACATCTGCTCAGCGACGATGTGCAGGCGAGGTTCGACGGCGGGAAGGTCGCCGCGCGGCGCGAGCGGCGGCTCGGGGCGATTGTGCTGGCCTCCACGCCGGTGAAGCCGTCGGCGCGGGAGGGGCACGCCGCCGTGACCCGGGCGCTCGCGGCCGAGGGGCTGGGCGTGATCGGCTGGTCCGATGCCGCGGACGCGCTCCGGCGCCGGCTCGCCTTGCTGCACCACGAACTGGGAGAGCCGTGGCCGGACATGGCCGAGCGGGCGCTGCTGTCGCGGCTGGAGGAGTGGCTGGCGCCGGAGATCGACGCGCTCGCCGGCGGAACCCCGGCCGGGCGGATCAGCCTGGCGGACCCGCTGCGCCGGCTGCTTCCCTGGCCGGAAGCCGGCCGGCTGGACGAGTTGGCGCCGGAGCGGCTCGAGGTGGCCAGCGGTTCGCGGGTGCGGATCGATTATCCCGACGTGGGGAACGACGGCGGCCGGCCCGTGGTGGCGGTCAAGCTGCAGGAGTGTTTCGGCTGGGCGGAGACGCCCCGGCTGGTGGACGGGCGGGTGCCGGTGCTGTTCCACCTGCTCTCCCCGGCCGGGCGGCCGCTCGCGGTGACGGACGACCTGGCCTCCTTCTGGTCGGGCCCATACGCCCAGGTCCGGGCCGAGATGCGCGGCCGCTATCCGAAGCACCCCTGGCCCGAAGATCCGTGGACGGCTCCGGCCACGGCGAAGACCAAGCGGCGGATGTAGGCGTGGGCGGCGGCCGAGACAGTCCCGCTCCGCCGTCGTTATCCAAGTCCCCGGGGTCGCCTACCCTTGAAAGGTGGAAGAGAACGATAGCGCCGCCCCCGCCGCACCGAGCGTGGGCGTGGGGCCTTGGGAAGGCCCGCTGCCCGAGGGCGAGCACTGGGATCCCGAACTGCTGGCCAACGGGGACACCCGGAACGTGGTGGACGGGTACCGCTACTGGAAGCACGAGGCGATCGTCGCGGACCTGGACTGCCGCCGGCACAGCTTCCACGTCGCGATCGAGAACTGGCAGCATGACCTGAACATCGGCTCGGTGGTGCGCACCGCCAACGCGTTCATGGCCAAGGAAGTCCACATCATCGGACGACGGCGGTGGAACCGGCGCGGGGCGATGGTCACCGACCGCTACCAGCACGTCCGGCACCATCCCACCGTGGAGGAGTTTGTCGCCTGGGCGCAGGGCGAGGGGCTGCGGATCATCGGGATCGACAACTTTCCGGATTCCGTGCCGCTGGAGACCTACGACCTGCCGGAAAACTGCGTGCTGGTGTTCGGACAGGAAGGCCCGGGGCTGACGCCGGAGGTGCACCAGGCCGCGGACGCGACTCTGTCCATCGCCCAGTTCGGCTCGACCCGTTCCATCAACGCCTCCGCTGCGGCGTCGATCGCCATGCACGCGTGGATCCGGCGCCACGTCTTCGGCCAGAAGGTCTAGCGTCCTCAACCTCGGTATTAGCGTCCCGGGCGGGGCGGGCTTGGGCCAGCTTGCCGGCCCTCTCCGAGCCAGAGCCGGCGGAGCACTCCTGCTCTGGCGCCCATGGCGGCTCCGGCCGATGATGGAAGCCGGAAGGACGGTGGGCGATGCCAGCAGGACGAGGAAGTTATGAACGGGCCCGGGGCGCGCGGCGCCGGCTTCCGGGGTGCCGGACGGGCGGCGGTATGGCATGGTCTGCCTCGCCTTCGGGGCGCTGGCGCTAGCGGTTTTCTGCTGGACATGGGCGCTCTCCGTGACGGATTGGAACCCGCCGAACTGGATCCGGATCCCCGGCGTTCTGGCGTTGCCCGTGGGCGCCGCGGTCTCGGTCGGCAGCGCCATCGGCGGCCGCCGCAGCGCGCCGCGGGGCCTGGCCGCGGCGGGTCTCGCGCTGACCGCCGCCGCCCTCATCGGCTTCATCGTCCTGCTCGTGGTCCTGGGCTGAGGACGCTTCACAGTTCTTTGTCCATGCCGCGCGTGCGGGGCCGCTGGCTAGGATGGGACATGGAGGCGTGAAGTCCTCAAGAACTTGTCTCTCTATCAAGGAGTCCGCATGCCTGTTGCAACCCCTGAGATCTATGCCGAGATGATCGACCGCGCCAAGAGCAGCGGCTTCGCCTACCCTGCCATCAACGTGACGTCGTCGCAGACGCTCAACGCCGCGCTGCAGGGCTTCGCCGACGCCGGTTCCGACGGCATTATCCAGGTCTCGACCGGCGGCGCCGCCTACTGGTCCGGCGCCGGCGTCAAGGACATGGTCGCCGGGTCGCTGGGCTTCGCCGCGTTCGCCCGCGAGGTCGCCAAGAAGTACCCGGTCAATGTCGCCCTGCACACGGACCACTGCCCGAAGGACAAGCTGGACGCCTTCGTGCTGCCGCTGCTCGCCGAGTCCGAGGCCGCCGTGAAGCGCGGCGAGGACCCTATCTTCCAGTCGCACATGTGGGACGGCTCCGCCGAGACCCTGGAAGAAAACCTGCGCATCGCCGAAGACCTGCTGGCCCGCACCGCGGCCGCCAAGATCATCCTCGAGGTGGAGATCGGCACCGTCGGCGGCGAGGAAGACGGCGTCGAGAACGAGATCAACGAGAAGCTCTACACCACGGTCGACGACGGCCTGAAGACCATCGAGGCCCTCGGCGCCGGGGAGAAGGGCCGCTACATCACGGCGCTGACCTTCGGCAACGTCCACGGCGTCTACAAGCCGGGCGGCGTCAAGCTGCGCCCCGAACTGCTCAAGCAGATCCAGGACGAGGTCGGCGGCAAGATCGGCAAGAACAAGCCGTTCGACCTGGTGTTCCACGGCGGCTCCGGCTCCTCGGCACAGGAAATCGCCGACGCGGTCTCCTACGGCGTCATCAAGATGAACGTGGACACCGACACCCAGTACGCCTTCACCCGTCCGGTCGCCGGCCACATGTTCGCCAACTACGACGGCGTGCTCAAGGTCGACGGCGAGGTCGGCAACAAGAAGACCTACGACCCCCGCGTGTGGGGCGCCGCCGCGGAGAAGAACATGGCCGCCCGCGTTGTCGAGGCTGCCCAGCAGCTCGGCTCCGCCGGAAAGTCGGTCAAGTAGACGTGGCCGAATTCCGCAAGAACCTGCTCGGCCCGGACGCCACCGAGCTGCCGGAGGAAACCGACGTGCTGGCCCGGCTCTACGCCGGAGACGAGGCCCTTGACCTCGCAGCCAAGCACCCGACGTCGTCGTTGGTCTGGGCCATCCTGGCGGACGAAGCCTTCGCCGAAGGCCGGACCATCGAGTCCTACGCCTTCGCCCGCGTCGGCTACCACCGGGGCCTGGACGCGCTGCGCCGCGCGGGCTGGCGCGGTGCCGGACCCATCCCGTGGGAGCACGAGCCGAACCGCGGTTTCCTGCGCGCCCTCTACGCGCTGGGCCGCGCCGCCGCCGCCATCGGCGAGAGCGAGGAAGTCGACCGGATCAACAAGTTCCTGGACGAGTCCGACCCGTCGGCGAGGGCCGCGATCGAAGGCGCCTGAGCACCGAGCGGAACCACAACGGAAACGGGAGCTGCCTGCGGGCACGCTCCCGTTTCCTGTCTCCCGGGCCGTCCTTCGCCCATTAGAATCGACGCCGGACCGTTTGAAAGGACGATGTTGGCCAAGCTCTATTTCCGCTACGGCGCCATGAACTCCGGGAAATCCACCGGGCTGCTGCAGGTCGCGTTCAACTACGAGGAGCGCGGGCAGCGGGTGGTGCTGGCCAAGCCGCACGTGGACACGAAGGGCGACACCGCCATCGTGTCCCGCCTCGGCGTCAAGCGCGAGGCGGACTTCCTGATCCGGCCGGGCGAGTCGGTACGGGAGCGCTTCGCGCAGATGGCCTCCGGCGAGGACCCGGACGCGCTGCTCGAGCATGTCGACATCCAGCCGGTGGCCTGCCTGCTGGTGGACGAGGCGCAGTTCCTCGAACCGGGGCAGGTTGATGACCTGTTCCGCATCGCCGTGCTGGACAACGTGCCGGTCCTGGCCTACGGCATCCGCACGGATTTCCGCACCGAGGCGTTCCCGGGTGCGGGCCGCCTGCTGGAAATCGCCCACACGCTCGAGGAGCTGAAGACTATCTGCCGCTGCGGGCGCAAGGCCGTCTTCAACACCCGCCGGGTGGGCGACGAAATCGTGTTCGACGGCGACCAGGTGGCCATCGACGGGCAGGACGTGTCCTACGAGTCGCTCTGCGGCACCTGCTACCTCGAGGCATCGGGCAGCCGGCTCGGTTCCTGAGCGGGCGGGAACCTAGGGCCGCCGGCCGACCCGCTCGGCCAGTCCCATGGCGTTGTAGGGCGCGTGGACCTTCACGTCGTTGTCGAAGTACACATAGACGTCCCGGCCCGTGCCGTCCGGGCAGCCCGTACCGTCCAGCCAGCCGTGCACGGTTCCGGCCCAGCGGTCCAGGTCCTCATCGCTGTACCCGCTGACGTAGAGCTCGTCCTTTCCGTGCAGCCGCACGTAGACGAAGTCCGCCGTGACCTCGTGCAGCATCGGCCACGTCCCGGCGCTGTCCGCCATGACCAGGGCCGTGTTGGTCTGCCGCAGCTGCTCGTAGAACCGCTCGTCGATGAAGGTGGGGCTGCGCACCTCCATCGCGTGCCGCAGCGGCCGCTCCTCGGCCACCTCGAACCAGGACCGGTCCTTCACCTTGTCGGTGTGCTCGGACGCAAGGCGCGCAGCCGCCGTCGTTGTCCTTGGCAGCAGCGCCAGGAATTCCTCGACGACGGCGGGGTCATAGCGCAGGGTCTCCGGGGTCTGCCAGAGGAACGGGCCGAGCTTGCCGCCGAGCGCGAGCATCCCGGAGGCGAAGAAGTTGGCCAGTGCCTGGCGGGTGTTGCGCAGCCGCTGCATGTGCGTGACGTAGCGGCCGCCCTTGACCGCGAAGACGAACCCGGGCGGTGTGGCGTCGCGCCACTGCTGCCAGCTGGAGGGCCGCTGCAGCGAGTAGAAGGAGCCGTTGAGCTCGAGGGAGTCCAGGTGCCCGGCCGCGTATTCGAGCTCCCGCCGCTGCGGCAGCCCCTTGGGATAGAACGTGCCGCGCCACGGCGCGTAACGCCATCCGGAAATGCCGATCCGTGCGACCGGCCCTGCTGCCGCCATAAACCGAACGTACCCCCAATGTCCCCCGATTCCGGCTGGCGGCGGCACATCGGCTAAACTTGGCTGGTAAGAGCCCCAAAACTCCGCGCGAGTGCGGGGCGTTCTCATGCGTGGCGGGGCTGCCGGCAGGCCGAATCCTCCTTCAGGTTCCCGCTGCATCGATGGGGGAGGATCCCATGCCAGCAATTGTGATCGTCGGGGCCCAGTGGGGCGACGAAGGTAAGGGCAAGGCCACGGACCTGCTCGGCGGGCGAGTGGACTACGTCGTGAAGCCCAACGGCGGCAACAACGCCGGACACACCGTCGTCGTCGGCGGAGAGAAGTACGAGCTGAAGCTCCTTCCCGCCGGCATCCTCAGCGCGAACGCCACCCCGATCATCGGCAACGGCTGCGTGGTCAACCTCGAGGCCCTCTTCGAGGAGATCGACGGACTCGAGGCCCGCGGCGCGGACACCTCCCGCCTGCGCGTCTCCGCCAACGCCCACCTGGTGGCGCCGTTCCACCAGACCATGGACAAGGTGACCGAGCGGTTCCTGGGCAAGCGGGCCATCGGCACCACCGGCCGCGGCATCGGCCCGGCCTACATGGACAAGGTCGCCCGGCTGGGCATCCGCGTCCAGGACGTCTTCGACGAGTCCATCCTGCGCCAGAAGGTCGAGGGCTCGCTGCGCCAGAAGAACGAGCTGCTGGTCAAGGTCTACAACCGGCGCAGTGTAGAGGTCGACGAGATCGTGCAGTACTTCCTGTCCTTCGCGGACCGGCTGCGCCCGCTGGTGGTCGACTCGACCTACGTGCTGAACAAGGCGCTGGACGAGGGCAAGGTCGTGCTGATGGAGGGCGGCCAGGCGACGTTCCTCGACGTGGACCACGGCACCTACCCGTTCGTGACCTCCTCCAACCCGACCGCAGGCGGCGCCTCGGTCGGCTCGGGCATCGGCCCCACCCGGATCACGCGGAGCGTCGGCATCATCAAGGCCTACACCACCCGCGTCGGCGCCGGGCCGTTCCCCACGGAACTTTTCGACGAGATGGGCGAGTACCTGCAGAAGACCGGCGGCGAGTTCGGCGTGAATACCGGCCGTCCGCGCCGCTGCGGCTGGTATGACGCCGTGCTGGCCCGCCACGCCTCGCGCGTCAACGGCTTCACGGACTACTTCGTCACCAAGCTGGACGTCCTCACCGGCATCGAGCGCATCCCGGTCTGCGTGGCCTACGACGTGGACGGCGTCCGGCACGACGAGATGCCGATGACCCAGACCGAGTTCCACCACGCCAAGCCGATCTTCGAGTACTTCGACGGCTGGACCGAGGACATCACCGGCGCCCGGACCCTCGAGGACCTGCCCGACAATGCGCGGAACTATGTGCTGGCACTGGAGAAGATGTCCGGCACCCGGTTCTCCGCGATCGGCGTCGGCCCGGACCGGGACCAGACCATCGTGGTGCGGGACCTTATCGCGGAGTAACCACCGGGCGCAGGACTTCGCCACGAACGACGACGGCGAGGTCCTGCGCCGGACGGCCCCGCTCCGTGGAGGCGATCCTCGCCTGCGCCGCAACGTAGGTGCCGTGCCCGCATGGCCGGGCGCCGCCGTCGTGCTCCTGCCGGAGAGCCGTCGAAGGGCAATGTCTGTAGTCTGGTTAAACATCCACCGCCAGCAGACGGGAGCGCACCAATGAAGGTCAGTGTCGGACAGTTCGGTCCGTCCGGGGACGTCACCGAAAACCTCGCGGTGATGCGCAGCCTCGCCCAGGAGGCTGTGGCCGCCGGCGCCGAGCTGATCCTGTTCCCGGAAGAGTCCATGTTCACCATCGGCAAGGTCGAAGGCGACCTTGCCGCCGCCGTCGACCGGCACTGGAGCAAGTTCGTCCAGCAGCTTTCGTTCATCGCGGCGGAGACCGGCATCGCGTTGATCGCAGGCGGCTACGAATCCAGCGGCGAGGAGCGCCCGTACAACACGCTGGTGGTCGTGGACGGTAGCGGCCGGATCGTGGAGACCTACCGCAAGCTGCACCTCTATGATGCGTTCTCCTACCAGGAGTCGAAGCGGATCAAACCGGGCGACGGCGGACTCAAGCTGGCGGAGATCGGCGGACTTCGCATCGGGATCATGACCTGCTACGATCTCCGTTTCCCCGAGCTGGCACGGGGCCTCGCGGACCAGGGCGCGGACCTGATCTGCGTGGCGGCGGCCTGGTTCAAGGGTGACCACAAGATCGACCACTGGGAAACCCTTTTGAAGGCGCGGGCCATCGAGAACACCTGCTGGGTCGCCGCGGCCGGCACTTCCAGCAGCCATACGGTGGGCCACTCCGCGATCCTGGATCCGATGGGCGTGGTGCAGGACTACCTCAACGAGGAGCCGCGCGGCATCGTGACGGTGGATGTGACGCGGCGGCGCATCGACGAGGTCCGCGAGTTCCTGCCGGTCCTGCACAACCGGCGGCTGGCCAGCAAGGTCGAGGTCGTCGAGGCCCACTGACGCCTTGTCCCGGGGCATTCGCCCGCCCCGCCGCCGGCTCCGGACCTGGCCGGGATCGTTCTCAGGACCGTCCCAAAAACTTCTCGGAAAACTTTTGTCCGGACCGTAACCTTCCCGCCACCCCGGTCGATTACGTATATGTAGAGGCCGCGCCGGAGCTTCCCCCCCAACGAGCTCGGGCGCGGCCTCACTTATCCGCATGGTCAGCAGTGCCGGGTAGCAATCAGCCGGTGCGTTCGTTGGAAAGAGCGCAGCTATGATTAGGGTCGCCGCACCGATTGTGACGCGAAGGACCGCCCGTGGACGCCATGTTGACAGACGACGACCTGTCAACAGCCGTTGCCGGAAGCGGCCGGGCGGCGGAGAAGATCTACCGCAGCCTGGCGCCTCAAGTCCTTGGCTACCTGAAGACCAAGGGGCTCGAGGACCCGGAGGGCACCGCCCAGGACGTCTTCCTGACGGTCTTCCGGAAGCTGGAGAGCGTGACCGGGGGCGTTGAGGGCTTGCGGACCTTCACATTCTCTGTGGCCCACGCCAGGGCGGTCGACGCCTCGCGCAAGCGGGCCCGCCAGCCGCACCTGGCCGAATACGACCCGGACTTGGACCTGCGGACCACCGAGTCCGCCGAACAGCTGGCGCTCGCCGGCCTTGGCGGGGACACCGAATGGCTGCTCGGCGCGCTGAACCCGGATCAGCGGGAGGTCCTGTCGCTGCGGATCATTGCGGGCCTGCCGATCGAACAGGTCGCCCGCATCATGGGCCGGACCGAGGGATCCGTAAAGCAGTTGCAGCGCAGGGCGCTGGCTAAATTGAAGGAACTGGTCATGGACAGCCATGTAGGAGAAGCACGATGAGCAGGCAGCCCGAGGACGAACTGGACGCTTTGTTGTCCGGAGGCGGGGACAACCCCGGACTTTCCCGCGCCCTGGCTTCGCTGCGCGACCTGGGAACCGGCCCCGCGCCGGCTCCCTCCGCCGAGCTGTCCGCGCTCTTTGGCTCCAACGTCGTGCCGCTGCGCCGGCGCAGGCGGCGTGGCGCGCTGCTCAGTGTGGTCGTCGCCGCGTCCATGGGACTGGGCGTCGGCACCGTCGCTGCCGTGAGCCCGGACTTCCGGCACAGCCTGCAGGATGCCGTGGACGGTGCCGTGGTCCTGGTGCAGCCCGGCGTGCAGGCGAAGGAACAGAACGACGGCGGCAATTCCGCGGGTGCGCCCGTTCCGGAGGCCACGCGGGACGCCGGCGGCCCGGCCGCGCCGGCGACGACGCCGGCAGCCGACGCGAAGGACGACCCGGCAGCCGACCGGGCGGATGCGGCCAAGGCCGAGGCGAAGGAGGCGGCCGAGGCCAAGAAGGCCGCCGCGGTGAAGAAGGCGGCCGAGGCAAAGAAGGCCGCCGCGGTGAAGAAGGCGGCCGCAGCCGAGGAAGCTGCCCAGGCAAAGAAGGCCGCCGAGGACGCCAAGGGTGTCCCCGGGGAGGCTGCCGAGGGCGCTGGACGGTCCGATGATTCCGCCTCCCGCACGGGTATCGCGCCGGGCAACGGCCAACTGGTTCCGGGACAGGCCAAGAAGAACGAAGTCCTGGAGAAGCCGGTGGGCCAGGCCGACGGCGCCGAACGCCCGGCCGAGCGCGCCCCGCAGCGAATCAGCGTCAACCCGCCCGGGAAAGCCGCCCAGGCCCCGGGACAGCTGAAGAAGGCCAAGCAGGCCCCGGGACAGCTCAAGGAAAAGGCCGAGCATGCTCCCGGGCAGCTGAAGGAGACCGCCGGGAAGCCGACGGACTAGGCCCAAGCGAGAGCCAGGGCTGACCGCCGGCCAGCGGCAGGTCCGGAGTCCCGGCCCGGCTCCAAGAGGAGCCTCCGGGCCAGAGGCAGCCCGCGCCGACCGGCCAGTGCTAGGAGGGGGCCGCGGGCTAGCGGAGGGGCCGGAGCCCGCCATTCTGCACAGCTTTCTTCAAGCTTTTTAAACGCCCAGGTCAGCGCGATGATTGAAGGCTAAAGGAGTACAGGAGGGGTCGATGCTGTACAGTGCCGCGGCCTTGCAGGCAAGAGGCCAGGCCCCGGAATCCGGAGCCTGGCCTCTCTAGGTAGCGGCCGCTAGAACAGGATGCTCATCGCCGTCCAGCCGCTGGTGCCGATGACCCGGGCGGCCTGCAGGCCGCCGGTCCCGTTGCCCGGGTAGAGCAGCAGGCGCCCGTCCGAGTGGCTCGCGACGACGTCGGAAGTGCCGTTGCCGCTGAGGTCGCCCGGGCTGAAGATGGCCCGCATGGTATTCCAGCCGGTGCCCATCTGGCTGCGGCTACCGAGCCGGGCATTGCCAGCGCCTGGGTAGAGCCAGAGCCGTCCGTCGCTGGTCCGGGCCAGGACATCGGTGGTGCCGTCGCCGTCGGAATCCCCGGCGCTCAGCAGGCTGGTGATGGAATTCCAGCCGCTGGAACCGGTGAGGATCCGAGCCTGGAGCCGGCCCGCGCCAGTGCCCGGGTAGGTCCACAGCCGGCCGTTGCCGTCACGGGCCATGAGGTCCGTGTCGCCGTCGCCGTTCATGTCGCCGCCGCTGAACAGGGTGTTCATGGCGTTCCAGCCGCTTCGGCCGAGCAGGACCCGGGGTTCGAGTCCGCCGGTGCCGTTGCCCGGGTAGAGCCAGAGCTGTCCGGTGCCCACCCGGTCCTTGGCGATGACGTCGGCAGTGCCGTCGCCGTCGAAGTCACCGGTGCTGGTGATGGCGGACATCGCGTTCCAGCCGCTGCGGCCCATCAGTGTCCGCGCGTCCAGTCCGCCGGTGCCGTTGCCGGGGTAGAGCCAGAGCCGGCCCTGGCCGTCCCGGGCTACCACGTCCGCATCGCCGTCACCGGTGAAGTCGACCGTCTTGGCCAGCCCGTTCTCCGTGGTGAAGGTCCAGCTGTCGGAGCCCAGGGCGTTGTCGAAGGTGTCGCGGACTGCCGCGGCGCCTCCGCTCACTGTCACCCGGTACTGGGTGCCGCCGCGCAGGTCGGCGGCGGGATCCAGCAGCGCCGTCATGGTCGTCTGGTCATAGCTGACCGTGGCCTCGACGATCTCCTCGGTGACCGCGTTGCGCAGCACTAGCGTGGTTCCGCTGATGCCGCTGACCGGTTCGTTGAAGGTCACCGCGATGTTGGAGTCCCGGCGGACGCCCGTGGCTGCCGCCGCAGGTGTCCGGTCCGAGATGCTCGGGGCGACGGTCTCCACCGGAGTCACGGCGTCCGATGCGGCCGAGAAGGTTCCCTGGCCGATCCCATTGACCGCGGCGACCTGGAAACGGACCGGGCTGCCGGCCGGCAGGTCGGTGACCACCAGGCTGGTTGCGCCGGCGGCTGCCGTGCGCAGGTCGCCGACCTGGTTGTTGGCCGCGTCGATCACCCGGACCGCGAAGCCGGTCAGGGCCGAGCCGCCGTTGTCCGCAGGCGCGGTCCAGTTCACGGTTGCCTGCAGGTCGCCACCGGTAACCGACGCGATGGCCGGGGCGCCGGGTGCAACCGGAGCCGGGGTGACGGCCGCGCTGAGGGCGGAGTACGGACCGGGCCCGACCTCGTTCACCGCGCGTACCTGGAAGCGGTAGGCCGTTCCGTTGGCCAGGCCGTCCACGAGCAGCGAGGTTGCGGCTGCATCGGCGGGCCGGAGCAGGCCGACCTGGTTGCCCTGCGCGTCTGCGACCAGGACGTCGAATCCCGTGATCGAGGAGCCGGCCGGAGCAGACCACGTCACGATCGCCGAGGCGTTGGCGCCCGTGGCGGTGACAGCCGTCGGGGCGGCCGGCGCCTGGGTGTCCGCGAAGATGAGCTTCTCGACGTTGCGCAGGGTGTCCGTTCCGTCGCCGGTGACCGCGCCATCGTCGCCGGCGTCGCCGCCGTCGTTATGGGTCACAGTGGTGACGCTGCCGGGAGCGCCGAGGGCGGCACCTGCGGGCGTGGTGGTGACGGTGTAGTTCGCCTGGATGTCGGAGAACACCGCGACGTCCGTGCCCCCTGAGGCGCCGCCGTCGAGAATCTCCCGGTCGACGACGATATTGCCCGGATCCACCTTGCCGGCGAAGACCGCCTGCTGCAGCGTTTCCGTGCTGCCGGCCAGGTACGGCTTGGACAGCGAGGTGGCGGAACCGATCTCGGTGGCGGCATCATTCCGGTCCGTGCGCACGCTCAGCCGCACGTTCAGGTACTTGTCGCCGTCCAGGATATCGTCCGCGCCGCGGCCCTCGAGGGTGTCGCTTCCGGCACCGCCGAGGATGATGTTGCCTTCACCCCAGACGGAGTCGCCGGTGGCGGCGCCGGCCGGGAGCAGCTGGCGCAGGCCGGCGATGCGGTTCACGCCGGCTTCATCCAGCCAGTTGCTGCCGGAGGCTCCTTCTGCGACAGCCAGGCGCGGAACGATGCTGTCTCCGCGGAGGATGTCGTTCTTGGCGCCGCCCGAGGAGGCTTCAACCTCTCCGTGGCGGTCGCGGAGGACGTCCACGGGAAGCGGAACGCCCAGCAGCCTCAGGTCCAGGTCAGAGTCGGCCGCGATGGGATCCAGTTGGTAACTGGTCCAGTCGAAGCCTGCCGCACCGGCGTTGCGTTCGATGCCGGGGCCGGCGAGCATGATGTCGTCGCCGCCCTCGGCGTCGTAGTCGTCGTCGCCGTTCTGGCCGCTGATCACGTCATGGCCGGGCTTGTTGGGATCATCGAAGAAGGGTGCGCCGGAATCGCCTTGCAGCAGGTCGGCCCCGTCACCGCCTTCGATCCAGTCGTCACCGGAGTCGGCGAAGACGGTGTCCGCGCCGCTGCCTGCGATGATGAGATCATCCCCGTTGCCGGCGAAGTGCTCGTTGGTGTTGAGGCCGCCGTTCTGCAGGTCGTGGCCGTCGCCGCCGAGCACGATGTCGAGGCCGGGACCGGAGTCGATGGCGTCGTTGCCCGGGCCGCCCTTGTGGACGTCGTCGCCGGCCATGTCGGTGATGATGTCGTTGCCCACGCCACCCAGTGCGGTGTCGGCGCCGTCGTTGCCCTCGATGCGGTCGTTGCCGGGGCCGCCCCAGAACGTGTCGTTGTCCACGCCGCCCCAGGACCGGTCAGTGGCATCGGTGCCGTTGAAGACGCTCTGGCCGTTGATGCCGGCCGGATCGACGGAGTTGGTGGTGCGGTAGCGGATGGTGCCGTCCGGCATGCGGATCAGCAGCTCTGTCTCGTTGCACTCCGAGCCCGCATCGTCGGCGACGCTGCTGCCGGTTCCGGCGAGGTTGCCCAGCTGGAACTTGCAGTCTGCGGTGGAGAACGCATCGGCGGTCATCGAGTGCGCGGTGGTGTTGCGCATGATCATCTCGGCGAAGGAATTGCCCTCAAGCTGGGAGAACAGGTTCATGCCTGGAGTGCGGACCAGGTAGTAGAAGCGGTCGCCGTTCTGCAGATCCGTCATCTGCTTCTCAAAGACGTAGTTGAACGTGGAGCCGAGCAGGCCGCCGAACAGGTTGGTGCGCTCGGCCAGGCCGCCGATCCAGAGGTCCACCTCGTCCAGCCCGGTAGCCTTGGCGGCCCACGTGCCGGAGGCGGTCATGAAGTCCTCGGCGTCGGCCGGGATGGACTCCGCCGGGGTGCCGATCGGCGGGTCGACCAGCAGCTGGGCCGCGGCCCGCTTGTCGGCCAGCGCGGTCTTCGAGGTGATGGTCTCGTGCGTGCCGTAGGCGGCGACGAAGTTGACCAGCGACTCCGGGTGCTTGATGTTCAGGCCGAAGTCGGTCCAGTTCTTGTAGGGAGCCAGCTGGCTGTCATTGGTTGACCCGTGCAGCTGCTTGCGCAGGTTGTTCAGCGAGGGAACGCCGGTCTCCCGGGCCCGGGCCAGGTTGATCGCGGCCAGGTCGAGGGGCAAGCCCAGCAGGTTGCTGCGCAGCGTGTCGGTGACGAACTCATCCAGCTCGTTACCGACCTGGTTCGACATGCCCATGGCGATGGCGCCGGCCGCTTGGTGCGAATCCAGGTCGCCGGCCGTGCCGCCGTCGTCGTAGGCGAGCGGGTTGAGGAAGCCGTCCAGCAGCGAAATGTCGTTGGCGGAGCCGTCCGCGTTGGTGCGCGAGATGGTGTCGGTGAGCATCGAGTGCCCGAAGCGGTACACCGCGTGCGCGAACTCGGCCGTGATCGCCGGGTCCACGTCGTCGTGGTAGCCGGAGAAGGGCTCGACGAGCGGCTGCACCTTACGCGCGAACTCCTCGAAGGCCAGATGCTGGTACTCCATCTCCGTGACGAAGCGGGCGGCCTGGAACAGGCGCTCGCCGTTCCAGCCCTCGGCTCCGGCGGCGAGCTTCCATTCCTCCAGGGCCGCGGCGCCGCGGGAAGAGGCCGCTGCATCCTCGGTCAGGACGCGCTGGATGTCATCGACGAGCCGGTTGTGTTCGGAGTGGAAGATCTGGTGGATCATGCTCAGGCCGATGTTCTCGTTCACGCGGCCGTCGCCGGCGACGAAGTGGCGGTTCAGCATTTCGTCGTCGTACGTCCCCGCCGCCTGGCGGGCGGTCGCGGGCGTGAAGGTCGTGTCCGGATCCGGAGCCAGGCCGGGGTTGGGCGCCGCGTTATGGGCGATGTCGTCCAGGAATGCCTCGCTCACCCGTTCCACGTTGGCCGGGGCCGGAACCGGATCGGCGAGGTTGCCCTCGACCAGGCCGGTTGGCGTGACGTACTGCGGCAGGCCGCGCTCGGGACCCGGCACGAACTTGCCGTACGGGTCCGTCAGGATCATCGGGATGCCCAGGACGTCGGCATCCACGAGGCGCAGGCCGAGCCGCTCCGCCGCCTGCTTCTTCAGCAGTTCCCAGGTGCCCATGCCGCCGTCGGCGGAGGTGAGCAGCTCGCCGGTGGAGACCGGCTTGCCCTCGGTGTTGGCCGTGTAGGTCCGCAGGAACACCTGGTGCGCCGGGTGGGAGGCGTAGGTCTGCGACTGGTCAACGTACGGGTTGGTGCGGTTGGTCGCTTCCTGGATGTCGTCCGCGGTGCCCATCTGGCCATCGGGTCCGGGCTGGTTGGTCGCGCGGGTGACGGCCATGAACCGCAGCTGCGGCGGCAGGTCGTCGGCGGTGCCCAGCTGGCCGTCGCGGCCCGGAATCAGCGGATCGTCGTCCTTCAGCGGGACGTACACCGTGCCGCCGGACTTGCTCACGAGGTCGAGGCCGTGGTCGAAGAACTGGCCGAACAGCGTGAAGAGCCCGTTGTACGGCGGGGAGAGTCCGACGTCGGTGGTGATGTTCGGGATGAACAGCGTCTCGCCGGCGGGCACGCAGCCTTCCGGCGCGCCCGGTTCGGTTTCGGTGGGCTGGGTGGTGCAGGGAACGATGCTTTCGCCGCCCTGGCTGCGGACCGGGAAGGCCGCCGCGTCCACGGCGGCCGGGTTGGTGGACGTCTGGTCCACGATCAGGTTGCTGATCACGCGAGGCTGCGAGTCCCAGACATCCGTCTTGGCGGCGTAGCCGGGATCGGCGCTGGCCTGCACGCGCGGTGACTGCGAGTCCTCGGCCGTCCGGAACTGCGGCTCGGTCAGCCGCGGGAAGGCCTTGTTGGCCGCGCCGTAGTCCTGGCGGTCCTGCTGCAGGTTGTTGCAGGTCCCGTCAACCGTGCGCAAGCCGTAGGAAACGAGCGCCCCGGGCACTTGGTTGGCACCATTGCCGAGCAGGGCGCCGCAAGGTCCGGTGGCCGACGTCGTATTGGCCACATGGGCTTCGGAGATCTTGATCTGCTTGAGAATGAACGCCAGATCAGCTGGCGTGACGGTGAAGCCCTGGCCAACGACGGCGTGGGCCGGGCCGGCAAGGGCCGGGAGCCCGAGCGACGTGGTCAGGACCAGGGCAAGCGCACTTGCGACGCCGCGGCTGCCTGCCCTGCTGTTTTTCCGGCCGGTGTCCGGCCTGCTGCTGTCACGGTCGGATACTCTGCGCCCCCGCGCATCCGCCCGCTTCCCCTTTGTGCGGTGAGTGAACATCGAAGACCCCTTGGCCTCAATTGGGAGCCGAAGCACGCGACCGGGATTGAATCGTTCATTGCTCTGGCCGGAGACCATCGTCTACGGGACACCTTGGTAAAAACCTTGAAATGGGGGAGGGCCGGCACCCCCTCGTTGGGGATGCCGGCCCTCGCCGCCGGTTCAGTAGGTACTATGCCGTGAGCTGGCGCTTGGACGAGATCACTCCGGTGTCGAATCCGGCCAGGTGCAGTCCGCCGTGGAAGCGGGCGTGCTCGATCTTGACGCAGCGGTCCATCACCACGTTGAGCCCGGCCGCCTCGGCCTTGGCGGCGACATCTTCGTGCCAGGAGCCGAGCTGCAGCCAGATGGTCTTGGCTCCCACGGCGAGGGTCTCCTCCAGCACGCCGGGCAGGTCGTCGTGCTTGCGGAAGACATCCACCAGATCGGGTACCTCAGGCAGGTCGGCCAGCGACTTGTACACCGGCTGGCCGAGGATCTCCTTGGCCACCGGGTTCACGAAGTAGACCTTGTACTTGCTCGACGAGAGCAGGTAGGTGGCCACGAAGTAGCTCGCCCGGCTGGGCTTGTCCGACGCGCCCACGATCGCGATGGACGTGGTGTTGCGCAGGATGTTCAGGCGCTCCGGGGCGGACGGCCCGACCCAGGTGCGCGCGGGTGCGGAAACGCTCACTTTGCAGCTCCTTCTTCGGCTTCGACGAGTTCCTCGACGGACTCGACCACGCGGGTCCCGGGTTCCGTGCGGGCGGCGCGGGCCGCCGGGACGGTGCAGGACTCGCCGGCGTAGGTCGGCGAGGCGAACTCGGAGGTGTCGAAGGCGTCGTCCTCGTGGTCGCGGCTGGGGCCGTGCTCGGCGCCGGCCCGCTGGGACTCGGCCAGGGCCTGGTCCAGGTCCCATAGGATGTCCTCGACGTCCTCGAGGCCGACCGAGATGCGGATCAGGTCCTCGGGCACGCCGGCGGCGACCATTTGGTCGGCGGTCAGCTGCTGGTGGGTCGTGGAACCCGGGTGCAGGACCAGGGTGCGGGCGTCCCCGATGTTGGCCAGGTGGGAGGCCAGCTGCAGCGATTCGATGAACTTCTGGCCGGCCACGCGGCCGCCCTTCACGCCGAAGGAGAAGACGGAGCCGACGCCCTGCGGCAGGTACTTCCGCCCGCGCTCGTGGTGCGGGTGCGAGGGGAGCCCGGCGTAATTGACCCAGGACACTCGCTCGTCCGCCTCGAGCCACTCGGCCACCCGGCGGGCATTGGCCAGGTGCTCGTCCATCCGCTGCGGCAGCGTCTCCACGCCCTGCAGCAGCTGGAAGGCCGACTGCGCGGAGAGCGATGGGCCGATGTCGCGCAGCTGCTCCGAGCGCAGCTTCGTCAGGAAGCCGTACTCGCCGAAGTTGCCCCACCAGGAGACGTTGCCGTAGCTCGGCACCGGCTCGGTCATCTGCGGGAAATTGCCGTTGCCCCAGTTGAACCGGCCGGATTCGACGACGACGCCGCCGAGGGTGGTGCCGTGGCCGCCGAGGAACTTGGTGGCGGAGTGGATGACGATGTCGGCGCCGTGCTCGATCGGGCGGATCAGGTACGGCGTGCTCAAGGTGGCGTCCACGACCAGCGGAATACCGGCGTCGTGTGCTACCTTGGCCAGGCCCTCAAGGTCCGCGATGTCGCCGGACGGGTTCGCCACGATCTCCGTGTAGACGGCCTTGGTGTTCTCGCCGATGGCCGCGGCGAAGTCCGCCGGGTCCGTGCTGTCGATGAACGTGGTCTCGACGCCGAAGCGGCGCAGGGTCACGTCCAGCTGGGTGATGGTGCCGCCGTATAGCTTCGAGGAGGCGACGATGTGGTCCCCGGCGCCGGCCAGCGCGGCGAAGGTGATGAACTCCGCGGCCATGCCCGACGACGTGGCGACCGCGCCGATCCCGCCCTCGAGCGAGGCGATCCGCTCCTCGAACGCGGCGACCGTGGGGTTGCCGATACGGGAGTAGATGTTGCCGTACTTTTGCAGCGCAAAGAGGTTGGCGGCGTCGTCCGTGTCCTTGAAGACGAAGGACGTGGACTGGTAGATGGGCACCGCCCGGGCGCCGTGCTCGGCGTCGGGGGTTCCGCCGGCGTGCAGGGCCCGGGTGCGGAAGCCGAATGTGCGTTCAGCCATTTAGAGGGCAGCTCCTTCGAAGTTGGTGGCGGGCAGCAGCGCCGTGTTGAGCTCGGTGCCGTTGGCGCGTGCGAGATCCGCCTCGAGTTCGCGGACGATCGGCAGTACGTCGCGGCCGAACGCCTCGACTTCCTCCTGGAAGTGCAGGTAGGCGGTCAGCATGAGGTTCACGCCGATCTTCTTGAACTCAACAATACGTTCGGCGATCTGCTCGGGTGTACCAATGAGTCCGGTCTTGAAGCCGTCGTTGTACTGGATGAGGTCCTCGAACGTAGAATCCGCCCACATGCCCTTGCCGTCCCGGGTGGACTGGCCGGCTTCCTTGACCGCGGCGGCAAAACCTTCGACGGCGGGGCGGTGCGCCTTCTCGACGATCTCGCGGAGGGTGTCCCTGGCTTCCGCCTCGGTGCCGCGGGCGATGACGAAGCCGTTGAGGCCGAATTTCGGGGTGCGGTTGACGGTGGCAGCGGCGGCGCGGACTCCGGCGATGTTGTCCTTGAAGCCCTCGAGGTCCTTGCCGTTGGAGAAGTACCAGTCCGCGGTGCGGCCGGCGGCGGCCTGGGCGGCGGTGGAATTGCCGCCGAAGAAGATCTCCGGATGGGCGCGGCCCGGGACGTCCACCGGAGCCGGGTTCAGAGTGAAGTCCTTGATGTTGTAGTACTTGCCGGACTGGCTGTAGTTCTGCTGGGTCCACAGGCCGCGGAGCACGTTGATGAACTCTTCGGTACGGACGTAGCGCTCGTCATGCTCGAGCCATTCGAGGCCGAAGTTGACGAACTCGTCTTTCAGCCACCCGGACACGATGTTCACTGCGGCGCGGCCGCCGGAGATGTGGTCCGCGGTGATGATGAACTTGGCGAGGACGCCGGGGTGCCACATGCCCGGGTGGACGGCGGAGATGACGTTGAGCCGCTCGGTGGCGCCGAGCAGGGCGAGCGAGAAGCTGGTGGCCTCATGCTGCTTGTCCGCGCCGTAGCTGGCGGCGTAGCGGGTCTGGGTCAGGGCGTACTCGAAGCCGGAGTTCTCCGCGATGCGGGCGAGCTTCTTGTTGTAGTCGAAGTCCCAGCTGGTGCGCTGCTCGATCGTGGAGACGACGAGGCCGCCGGAGACGTTGGGAACCCAGTAGGCGAACTTCAGCGGGGTTTCGAGGTTGGCCACGGTGGTGTTGACGGTCGTGCTCATGGCGAATTCCTTGATGGTCGGCGCTTAAAGCGCGTGAACGGGAATCCCGGGTAATGACGGTCCATCAGGCGCCTGCCGAACGGCCGACGCCATCCGGATCAAAGATTGCTTGCGCTCTCTCCATCGCTTCTGGCGGTAGCACCTTTCCGGGACGGGGAGGTCCGGAGGGTTGCTGCGGCGTCAAAGAGCCAGATCTCTCAGCCGCTCGGGATGGTCCTTGCTATTCTGCCAGCCTGTCCGGCGCGGCTCCAAGAATGTTGAGCCGCATTGCGTCCCGCCGGGAATTCCCCGAACGCCGCCGCCGTCCCCGCTGGTTTTCCACAGCTGCCGGGCGGCCGTGGCCGTCGTGGCCTCCCGCCGTCGGCCCGCGTCTTTCCCCGCAGCCTCGGAAGGGCCACCCGGCCTGGAGGGCCGCCCAAAGGAACGCGGTGCGGCGAACCTCCCTCGGTTAAGCATTCGTTTCCATCTTTAGACTTCAAGCAACGCTCTGACCTGCACGTTTAGTGGAGACGGTCGGGAAGCGAGGGAGGTTGGCGGATGCACGATGCGTGCGTTGTCCACAGCACTGCCGCCGACGGTGGATTCAGCCGAGCGCTTCCGGCAGGCTCCTGCCATGGAAGACCACCAACGTCTAGCGGCAGACGTCGTCCGGCTGGGGGGCACCGCCCGTTACGCAGACCTTATGCGGGCGGGCCACAGCCGTTCAAGGATCCAAGCTGCTGTCCGAGCGGGGGCAGTCCAGCTAGTGCGTCGGGGGCTGGCGGGCGTCCCCGACGGGGAACCGGAAATCCGGACGGCATTGAAGGTCAACGGTCTGATCACCTGCATCTCAGCGGCAAAGGAGTTGCGGCTTTGGACCATCAAGGATCCGGAGTGCCTCCATCTCTGGTCAGACCATGGGGGCCTGCCGAAATCGGTCACTACACACCGCAGCGCCTTGGTCGGAGATCGCCTGCCGGGTGCCTATGTGCCAGTCATCGACGCTGTGCTGCACACCCTACGATGCCGTCCTCCGTTGGAGGCGCTTGTCCTTGCCGAGTCTGCTGTCCGCCGCGGGGCTGTTGGCCAGGCGGAACTCGTACGTCATTTGCCTGGTCCACGAAACGGGGCACGCCGAGCCGTCGTGCAACGAATAGGGAAGGATGCGGACTCCCCACTGGAGGTCATAGCGCGCGAGCTGTTCCGGGCAGCCGGCCTGCGCGTGGAGACACAGGTCGAGATCCGCGGCCTTGGCCGAGTGGATCTGCTCATCGAAGGGCGGCTCATTGTGGAGCTTGACGGCATGGACTTCCACTGGACGCGGGACGCATTCCGCAAAGACCGACGGCGGAACAACGAAGGGGTCCTTAGCGGACTGCCGACCCTCCGGTACGTCTATGAGGACGTGGTGTTTCGCCCACAAGCTGTTCTGGCGCAGGTCATGTCGGTGCTCCGCCGCGGAGCCTGAGCACGAGAGGCACAAACTTCCCTCGATTTGGCGTTCGTTTCCTGCTTTAGGCTTCAAGCATTGAGCTGACCTGCGCTTTTGCGGCGGACCGATGGGAAGCGAGGGAAGTTCGAGGCAGGCAGTGAGGGGTGTCGGGACGGCGGGGAGGGCGGGGAGGTGCCGGGGTCTCGGGTCCGGGCGGGGAGGTGCCGGGCGCGGGCCGGGTCCGGGCGGGCGGGCGGCCCGGACCCGGCGGCCTAGCGGGTGCAGATCTGCTTGATGTCCGCGATGCAGGGCTCGTTCTGCAGGCTGGTGGTGTCGCCCAGGGCGGTGCCCTCAAACAGCTGGGTAAGCAGCCGGCGCATGATCTTGCCGCTGCGGGTCTTCGGCACGTCGGGGACGAACACGACGTCGCGGGGCTTGGCGATCGGCCCGATCTGGGTCGAAACGTGGGCCCGCAGCGCCGCGATCGCCGCCGCCTGTTCCGGCGTCGGGTCCGCGGCGACCGAGGCGGCGATCAGCGACTTGTCGAGCGGCACCACGAAGGCGGTGGCGGCGTGGCCGGTCTTCGCGTCGTAGGTCGGGCACACGCCGGCCTCCACCACGGCGGGGTGGGAGACCAGGGCGGACTCGATCTCGATGGTGGATAGCCGGTGCCCGGAGATGTTGATGACGTCGTCCGTGCGGCCGAGGATCCAAGTGTCGCCGTCCTCATCGAAGCGCGCGCCGTCGCCCGCGAGGAACCAGCCCTGGGCGGCGTACTTCTCCCAGTAGCTGGTGAAGTAGCGCTCCGGGTTGCCCCACACGGTCCGGGCCATCGAGGGGCCGGTCCTGGTGACCACGATGTTGCCCTGCACGTTGGCACCCACCCGGACGCCGCCGTCGTCGACAATGTCCGTGGCCACGCCCGGCAGCGCGCGGGTGGCGCAGCCGGCCTTGAACGAGGCATCCGTCTGGCGCGGCGAAAGGATGGTGGCGCCGGTTTCGGACTGCCACCAGGTGTCCACCATGGGAACGCCCGACGACGGCTGGCCGGGTACCAGCGAATCGCGCCCGACCTGCGTGCGCAGCCAGCGCCACGCCTCAGGGTTCACGGCCTCGCCCACCGTGCCGCAGAGGCGGACGGAGCTGAGGTCGTACTCGGCCGGGATGCCCTCGGGGAACCAGCCCATAAGCGAGCGGACCAGCGTGGGCGCCGTGTAGTAGCTGGTGACGCCGTAGCGCTGGATGATCTCGAAGTGGCGGCCGGGGTGCGGCGCGTTGGGCACACCCTCGTAGATGACCTGCGTGACGCCGTTGGAGAGCGGCCCGTAGATCTCGTAGGTGTGCGCGGTGACCCAGGCCAGGTCGGCCGTGCACCAGTGGACGTCGGCGTCGCGCTGCGCCGGGTCCGGGTTGGAGAAGAGGTACTCGTGGCTGAACGAGGCTTGCGTCAGGTAGCCGCCGGTGGTGTGGACCAGGCCCTTCGGCTGGCCGGTGGTGCCCGAGGTGTACATGATGAACAGCGGCGTCTCGGCGTCGAAGGCCTCGGCCTCGTGGACGCGCGGCTGGGTGTCGACGACGTCGTGCCACCACACGTCGCGGCCCTCGGTCCAGGCGATGTCGCTGCCCGTGCGGCGCAGCACCAGGACGTGCTCGATCGCGTTCTCGCCGGAGACCGCGGCGTCCGCGTTGTCCTTCACCGGCACGGCGGTCCCGCGGCGGAACTGGCCGTCCGTGGTGACCAGCAGCTTGGCGCCCGTGTCCTCGACGCGGAAGCGCAGCGCCTCCGCCGAGAACCCGCCGAAGACCAGCGAGTGCACCGCGCCGATCCGGGCGCAGGCCAGCGTGATGACCACGGTTTCCACCAGCACCGGCAGGTAGACGACCACGCGGTCGCCCTTGCCGATGCCCAGGCCCTGCAGCGCGTTCGCGGCCTGGGAGACCAGCTCCTGCAGCTCGCGGTAGGTCACCGTGCGGCGGTCGCCCGGCTCGCCCTCGAAGTGCAGCGCCACCTTGTCGCCCCGGCCGGCCGCCACGTGCCGGTCCGCGCAGTTGACCGCGGCGTTGAGCTTGCCGCCCTCGAACCAGCGCAGCTCCGGACCCCGGCGCGCCTCGACATCCACCGGGGTGGCCGAGTGGGCGGTGTGCCACGGCTCGGCCCATTCCAGGCGCCGCGCGGCGTCCTCCCAGAACGCGATCCGCTCTTCTTCGGTCTGCGGCTCCGGCCAGGCGATGACCGAGGTTTCTTCAGTGATGCTTATGCCCATCGTTTTACTGCCCATTTCTCCGCGACGCCCAGGAGGGCGTCAGTAATCTTGCCGATGACTGCCAGCAGCACGATTGCCAGCAGCAGCCGGTCCGTCCGGCCGTTGTTCTGTGAATCCGTCAGCAGGAAGCCCAGCCCCATCGACGACGCGATGAGTTCCGCGGCCACCAGGAACAGCCAGGCCTGCGCCAGCGCCAGCCGAAGTCCGGAAAAGACGGAAGGAACGACGGCGGGGAGCTGGACCGTGGTCAGCAGCTTCAGTCCCTTGAGTCCGAAGGCCCTGCCGGCCTCCACCAGGTTGCGGTCCACATGGCGCAGGGCCAGCGACACGGTGGTGAAGACGGGGAAGAACGCGCCGATCATGATCAGCGTGACCTTCGAGTCCTCGCCGATCTTCATCCAGAGGATCAGCAGCGGGACCCAGGCCAGCGACGGCACGGCCCGCAGGGCGCCGATGGTCGGCGCCAGCAGCACGTCCGCCACGCGGGACAGGCCCACCAGGGCGCCGAACGCCAGGCCAAGCCCGGCCCCGAGGCCGAAACCGATGAGCACGCGCTGCGTCGAGATCGCCACGTGCTTGCCCAGTTCGCCGCGCTGGATCAGGTCCACGGCCGCCTCGAACACCATGGCCGGCGGCGGCAGCTGCACTACACTGAAAAGTCCTGCCGACGTGCTCCACTGCCAGGCGCCGATCAGCGCCGCGGGCAGGAGCAGTCCAAGCAGCAGGCGCGCCCAGCCCTTTTCCAGCACCCCGGCCGGGGACCATCCGTTTGCCGGGGTGCGGCCGCCCTGATCAGGGGCGGGAGGCTGGGCGGCGCCTGCGGTGGTTACCGCGATACCAGCAGCCTCGAGGCCTTCCTTGCTGGTGGCGGTAACACTGTTGCCGGTGGAAGCCGGATTCCCGAGATGCGTCATCAGGATTCCTTGATCGCGGCCGGATCGGCCGCCTTCACCAGCGAGTCATTGAGGAGGGAACCGAGCGCGTCGTCGATCTGCTTCTGGTTGGCCACGTCGCCGGTCTCCACGAAGGCCGGACCGATCTTCTCCAGTACCGCCCGCTGCGTCTCGCCCGGCACCGGATCCACGTCCAGGTTGCTGCGCTCGGTGATCACCGTCGTCGCAACCTCAAGGTCCAGCCCGGCCACGTCGGCGAGGATCTGTGCGGTCTCCTCGGGGTTCTCGGCCGCCCACGCGCGGGCCTTCTCGTAGGCGTTCACGACGGTCTGCGCGACCTCCGGATCCTCCTTGAGGAAGCTCTCGGTCGCGTTCAGGAAGCCGTAGGTGTTGAAGTCCAGGTTCCGGTAGAACAGCTCGGCCCCATCCTGCTCCGCGCCGGCCATGATCGGATCCAGCCCGGACCAGGCGTCAACGGAGCCGTTGTTCAGGGCGGTGAGGCCGTCCGCGTGCTGCAGGTTCTGCACGGTCACGTCGTCCTGCGACAGCCCGGCCTCCTCCAGCGACTGCAGCAGGAAGAAGTAGGGGTCGGTGCCCTTGGTCGCGGCCACGGACTTGCCCTTCAGGTCCTCCACCGAGTCGATGCCCGAGTCCGGCAGCGTGACCAGGGCGGCCCATTCCGGCTGCGAGTACAGGCTGATGGCCTGGATCGGCGAGCCGTTGGCGCGGGCCAGCAGCGCCGCGGAGCCGGCGGTGGAGCCGACGTCGATGGCGCCGGAGCGCAGCGCCTCGTTGGCCTTGTTGGAGCCGGCCGACTGCACCCAGTTCACCTCGACGCCCTGGTCGGCGAGGCTGGACTCCAGCCAGCCCTTTTCCTTGATGACCAGGCTCAGCGGGTTGTAGGTGGCGAAGTCGATGTTCAGCACGCCGTCGCTGGCGGCGGCCGAGCCCCCGGCGCTGGCCTCGGAGTCCTCGCCTGCGACGCAGCCGGTCAGGGCTAGGGAGGCGGAGGCGGCAACGGCGGCCGCACCGAGCAGGGAACGGCGGGTGAATCGGCGGGAGATCGGCATGTCAGGTCCTTCGGATCAGGCGCAGCGCAGGAGAGGGCGCTGCAGGTTCAGCAAGAGTTTCAAGAGGTTCGGTTGTGCTCTGGGTCCGCCGGTGAGGGCCCGGGCGGGGGCTAATGGCCCTCGACGCCTAGGCTTTCCAGCAGGGAGCTGCGCATTCGCGCCAGCTCGGCGGAGCCGCGGTCGCGCGGGCGTTCGCCGGGTACGACGACGGTGCGCACGATCGTGGCGCCGTCGCCTTCGCGTCCGGTTTCCTTGCCGAGGACGACGATCCGGTCTGCCAGCTGGAGCGCCTCGTCGACATCATGCGTCACCAGCAGGACCGTGGTCGGTTCGGCGGCGTGGATATCGAGCAGCAGGTCCTGCATCTTGATCCGCGTCAGGGCGTCCAGCGCGCCGAACGGCTCATCCAGCAGCAGCACGCCGGGGTTGCGGGCCAGCGCCCGGGCCAGCGAGGCGCGCTGGGCCATGCCGCCGGAGACCTCCCGCGGCCGGTGCTTGGCGAACTTGTCCAGGCCCACCAGCTCCAGCAGCCGCCCGACCTTGGCCCTGCCGTCCTTGGCGCTCGCGGACTTCGGCAGGCCGATGGCCACGTTGGCCTGCAGTGTGTGCCAGGGGAGCAGCCTCGGCTCCTGGAACGCAAAGGCGCAGCGCGGATCGATGCCTCGGACCGGCGTCGTACCTATGTTGACGGTGCCGGCACTCGGGGCGTCCAGACCCGCGGTGGCGCGCAGCAGGGTGGACTTGCCGCAGCCGCTCGGGCCGAGGATGGCCAGGACCTCGCCGCGCTCCACCTCGAAATCGATGTCGCGCAGGACGGTGTGCGCCGATCCACCGGTGCCGAAGGTGCGGCGCAGCCTGCGGAAGGAGACCGGCAGGGCGGAGGACAGGTCGGGGCGGCGTGCCTGCGAGGATGCGGCGGCCGAGGGGCGGGCAGAAGATGCCAAAGCAGTCATGGGATCACTCCATCGATCCTGGCAGTAGCACCCTACGGATCACGCCTTCGGTGCAGATGCACCGGCCCGCGGCGGTGAACCTCGATATCGTCGGCGTTCACGGCAGAACTCCGGCGACCAGGGTTGCTGCGGCGTCGTAGAGCCAGGTCTCTCAGCCGCTCGGGATGGTCAAGGCCTATTGAACCGCCACCGGGCGGCTTCCGGCAAACCCGCACCTCATCCGCCGTAACAAAGGCCGCTCGGCCGGCCGCCGGCTGGCCCGCCGGATGAGGCGCTGCCGGTTCAGCCCCAGAGCCGGCGGGTGGCGATCCGCGCGCCTTCACCGAGCGCTTCGAGCTTGGCGACGGCGATCTGCGGGTGCACCCGCCCGCCCAGCCCGCAGTCGGTCGACGCGATGACGGACTCGCGCCCCACCAGCCTGGCGAAGCGCTCGATCCGGTCCGCCACCAGCTCCGGATGCTCCACCACGTTCGTCGCATGCGAGACCACGCCCGGAATGATCGACTTGCCCTCGGGCAGCTTGGTGTCTTCCCAGACCCGCCACTCATGCTCGTGCCGGACGTTGGCCGCCTCGAAGGAGTAGGCGCCGGCGTTGATCTGCAGGACGGAGCCGATGATGTCCGCGAACGGGATGTCCGTGGTGTGCGGGCCGTGCCAGGAGCCCCAGCACACGTGCAGCCGGATCTGCTCCGCCGGCAGGTCCCGCAGCGCCCAGTTGGTGGCCTCGACCCGGCACTGGATGAACTTCAGGTAGTCCTCCAGTGCCGGCTCCGGGTTGATCTGGTCCCAGCTCTCGGCGAGCGAGGGGTCGTCGAGCTGGACGGTCAGGCCGGCGTCGATGATCGCCTTGTACTCCTCGCGCATCGCGTCGGCGCAGGCGTAGACCAGCTCCTCGTCCGTCTTGTAATAGTCGTTCGCGATCCGCGCGCACGAGCCGGGGGAGAGCGCCGCCACGAACCCCTCTTCAAGCCCTGCCGCGGCCAGCCCCTTCTTCAGGTTCTCCACGTCCGAGGCCACGAGATCCTGTCCGGTGTACGTTAGCGGCCCCGCGATCTTTGGCTGCTTGACGGACTTCCGGTGCGCCAGGATCCCGGCGGACGGGTCGGTGTAGGCGTCGTTGAACTTCACCCGGTCGCGCCGGTCCGTGAACGTGGTCAGCACGATGTTGCCGGGCGACGAGCGGTGGACCTGGGTGTCCGCCCAGCGGTCCACGTCGGTGGCCTCGAGGCCGCCGAGCCGGGCGAACGAGTAGTTCCACCAGGCCCCGTAATCGACGGACGAGGACATCGTGTGCCCGTACTCGCCGTCGTTAGGGATATCGATCCCGAGGTTCTTCTGGCGTTCGACGACGTCGGCCACCGAGTCGGCGAGCAGGCGGCGGAATTCCTCGGTGATGCCGCCGGCTTCCTTCGCCTCGTTGGCCGCGATCAGTTCCGGCGTTCTGGGCAGGGAACCGGCATGGGTGACGCGGATGTGGTCGGTGTTCAGGGACATAGCTGAGCTGCCTTTCCATCGGTCCTGGCAGTAGCACCGTTCCGTGGCAGGGCCTGTGAGGCGCTCATCGGGTCGGTTGCTGCGGCTTCATCGATCCAGGTCTCTCGGCCGCTCGGGATGGGATGCCCTTACTCAACGGCATGGCGGCCCGTCCTGGCAAATCCATGAACGACGGCGGCAGGGCGGCTTCCCGCCGCGCGCGCGGCGGCCGCGGGGTTGGCGCGGGCCCTGTCCGGCGGCCCGGCCCGGCGATAGGCTGACCGTATGGGCCACGTCAACGATCCGGAAGTCATCAAGCGGCTGCTCACCACGCCCGCCCGGTGGGCCGTCGTCGGCCTTTCCAACAACCCGCGCCGGGTGGCACTGGGCGTCTCCCGGTACATGCTGGACCAGCGCGGCATGGACATCATCCCCGTCAACCTCAAGGGCGAAGACGTGCACGGGCGGCAGGGGTACCGGAAGCTCGCCGACATCCCCGGCGGCATCGACGTGGTCAACTGCTTCGTCAACTCCCAGAAGGTCGGTCCCGTCGTGGACCAAGCCATCGAAGCCGGCGCCAAGGCCGTCTGGCTGCAGCTCGGCGTCATCGACGAGGCCGCCGCGGAACGCGCCAAAGCCGCCGGCCTCGACGTCGTCATGGACACCTGTCCCATAATCGAAGCCCCGGCCCTCGGGCTCTAGCGGCTTGCGGCTGCGGTTCGCTGCCATCCGCAGGCACGCGGGCGGCACGCAAGAAGATTTCCCTTCATGACGAGTTGTGACGCAGGCTATTTTCAGTGTGACCCGTGGCCCCTCACACTGGTTGCGTAACCATCCCGAGCAGCTGAGAGACCTGGCTCTATGACGCTGCAGCAACCCTGGTCACGCCGGATCACCCTGGATCCGCGTCGATAACAAGGGACATGTTCGAGGGCCGCGCACCGCGCGGTAGGACATGCTCCGTAGGGTGCTCCTGCCAGGACCGATGGAGTTAGCCGCATCTTCCCGTTGGTCCCTGCCTCGCTGCCGCGCGGTCAGGTCCTTGGGCAATGGCGTTCCTCGGTACTGACCGAGAGGAGCCTTCATGGCCACCAAAGACAAGAACGAGCCGCGCTCGCCCCGCCGCTTCCGCCGGGCCCGGGCTGCCGCCCTACTGACCGCCTCTGCCCTGTTGCTGACTGCATGCGGCGGCAACTCCGGCGGCGGCGCGGAGCCTGCCGCCAACAGCAGCGAGCCGGTCCAGGGCGGGACCTTGGTCTTCGCCGAAGTCACCCCCATCAATAACTTCCAGACGCAGTCGGCGCGCTTCTACGAGAAAGCCAACGTGCTCAACAGCGTGCTCGACAGGCTGACGTATTTCGACGCCGAATCGGGCAAGCTCGTGCCTTGGATCGCCTCCAAGTTCAGCGGCAACGCGGACAACACGGAGTTCACCTTCGACATCCGCCCGGACGTGACTTTCAGCGACGGCACTCCGCTGGACGCCGAGGCCGTCAAGGCCAACCTTGACGTACTAGGCAAGGGGCTGGAGAAGGCCCAGATCCAGCCGAACGTGGACTTTTCCGCCTACGAGTCCACGGAAGTCGTGGATGAAGACACCGTGAAGGTGGAGCTGAAGAGCGCGGACGCGAACTTCCTGCGCGCGACCTCATCCGTAGCCGCGGGACTGGTCTCGCCCAAGACCTTGGAACTGGACAACGCCGGCCAATCGGACATCGCCAAGATTTCCGGCTCCGGCCCGTTCGTCTTCGAGTCGGAGAAGCCTGACGAGGAGATCGTGCTGGCCAAGCGCGCCGACTATGCCTGGGCGCCGGAGACCGCAAAGAACCAGGGTGCTGCCTATCTGGACAAGGTCGTGGTGAAGTACCTGCCCGAGGTTGCGCACCGCGCGGGCGCAGTGCAGAGCGGGCAGGTGGACCTGGTCCGCGGCCTGCAACCTGCGGATGAGGCTGCCGTGACGGCCGGCGGCAACCAGGTGCTGCCTGCCAGAGGCATTGACCTGACCGCGAACATGGCGGCCGTGCGCATCGGCAGCGGCAAGCTGGCCGATGAGAAGGTCCGGCAGGCGCTGCAGGTCGGCATCGACCGGCAGGCGCTGAAGGACACGGTCCTGTCGGACAGCTACGAGATCGCCGGCTCCATCCTCAACCACCGGGCCCCGGGGTTCGTGGACCTCTCGGCGGATCTGGCCTATGACCCCGAGAAGGCCAAGTCGCTTCTGGATGAGGCCGGGTGGGTTGCCGGTTCCGACGGGATCCGCGAAAAGGACGGCAAGAAGCTGGAGGTCACGGTCACGTCCTCGAACAACTCCGTCGTGATCAAGCCGGCCTTCGAGTTGATCGAACAGCAGTGGCGCGAGATCGGCGTCAAGCTCGTCAACCGGGCTGCCGACAACACCTTCCTGGCCACCGCGCTGCAGGATCCCAAGGTGGAGTTCTTCGGTACCCGCCAGTTCGCCTACGGCGGCCTCGGCCCGGTCTTCGGCCCCGAGACCAATACCCAGACGCTGAACGCGGACAAGGACCTCAACGAGCTGTTCGCCGCCGAGCGCGCCGCCGCCGACGAGGCTGAGCATGGGGAACTCGTCGCCGAGGAACAGCGCGCCCTGGTCCTGGACAAGGCCCTGGCCCTGGTTCTCTGGGACGAAGTCCAGGTGTACGGCGCCCACTCCGGCACGCAGGTCGAGTTCACCTCCGGTACCGCGCCCGTCTTCCAGGGCGCTTGGAAGACCGCGGGATAACGAGCCATGGGACGCTACGTCGCGCAACGGATCGGGCAGGCGCTGCTTGTCATCTGGCTGGCCTACACCGTCATCTTCCTCGCCGTGCAACTGCTGCCCAGCGACCCGGTGACGATCTTCCTGAGCACGGACTCTGCCGTGGAACAGGCCACCATCGACAACATGAAGCGCCAGTACGGCTATGACCAGCCGCTGCTGGTGCAATACTTCGCCCAGCTGGGCGGCCTGCTGACCGGCGACGTCGGCTACTCCCTGGCATCGGGGGAGCCGGTGGCCCTGCGCATTGGCGGGGTCGTCGGTTCCACCATCGCGCTGGCCGTGTCCGCCTTCGCCACCGCCGTGGTGCTTGCCTTGGCGGTCGTGACAGTTGCCACTCTGACCCGTTCGGCACTGCTGCGGAAGATCGTGCTGAACCTGCCGCCGCTCTTCGCCGCCGTGCCCGTGTTCTGGCTCGGGCTCGTGCTGCTGGAGCTGCTGTCCATCCGCTGGGGCGTAATGTCCCTGTTCCCGGACGGGTC
This sequence comes from Arthrobacter sp. Marseille-P9274, assembly GCF_946892675.1. Lineage (NCBI taxonomy): Bacteria > Bacillati > Actinomycetota > Actinomycetes > Micrococcales > Micrococcaceae > Arthrobacter > Arthrobacter sp. Marseille-P9274. Next base: position 564,922 of record NZ_CAMPOV010000003.1, on the reverse strand, counting down.
CTTCCTGTCCCTGGCTGTGCCGGTGTTCGTGCTCGGGGTACATGTCTCGGCCCCGATCGCCCAGGTGCTGCTCAAGAGCATCGATACCGTCTACAACCAGCCGTTTATCGACGTGCTGCGGGCCAAGGGGGCCTCGGCTTCCTGGATCTTCTTCCGCCACTCGCTGAAGAATGCGGGCGGGCCGGCGATGACCATCACTGGCATCACTGTCGGCACCCTGCTGGCCGGCTCCGTCATCACCGAGACGGTGTTCGCGCGCTCCGGCCTCGGCGCCGTGGTGCTGCAGGCGGTTACTACCCAGGATGTGCCGCTGGTGCAGGGACTGGTGCTGTTGACGGCCACCGTGTTTGTCGCCGTCAACCTCGTTGTGGACCTGCTCTACCCGCTGCTTGATCCGCGCATCCTCAAGTCCAACGGCCAGGGCTCTCCGCGGGCCCTGGCCGTCTGACCCGAAGCGAGCCCGTCATGACTCTGCACCTTGAAAACCCTGCTGGGGCATCCTCCGCACAGATCACGACTGCGCCGGCGCCCGCCCGCCGTCGTCCCTCGGCCCGGACCGGGCTGTGGCTGACCGCCCTGCCGCTGATCCTGGTGCTCGGCTGGGCACTGTTTCCCGGCCTGTTCACTACGGCCGACCCGATCGCCGGAGTGGGCGCGGAGAAGTTCCTGGCGCCCAGCGCACAGCATTGGTTCGGCACGGACCACCTCGGGCGGGATATCTACGCCCGGGTCGTCCACGGGACTTCGCAGACCCTGCTCACAGCCGGACTCGCCGTGCTGATCGGACTGGTCGCCGGAACGGTCATCGGCCTCGTCGCCGCGACCGCCGGGCGTGCCGCCGACGCGGCGACCATGCGCCTTGTCGACGTCTTGCTGGCCGTCCCGGGCTTCCTGATTTCGCTGATCATCGTCACGGCATTCGAACCGGGCCCGGTCTCGCTGGGGGTCGGCGTGGGGATTGCCTCCATCGCCTCTTTCGCCCGGGTAGTCCGCTCCGAAGTGCTGCGGGTGCGCAACCTGGACTTCGTCGAGGCCGCCTTCCTCAGCGGCGGCACCTACCGGTCCGTGGTCCTGCGTCACATCCTGCCCAACGCCACCGGGCCGGTCCTGTCGCTGCTGGCCGTGGACCTGGGCGCCGCCATCCTGGCGATCTCCGGGCTCGGCTTTCTCGGCTTCGGGGCCCCGCCGCCGACACCTGAGTGGGGTCTGCTGATTTCCGAAGGCCGCCAGTACCTGGGCAGTGCATGGTGGATGACCAGCCTGCCCGGCCTGGTCATCGTTGCCGCTGTCGTGCTGCTGGCCGGGTTCGGCCGCCAACTGCTGAAGATCTTCAGGTTCTAGGAGGACCCGTGAGCGTAATCAATGCCGACCCCGCCGCGCCGCCGGCCCAGCCGCAGACCGCCCCCTTGCTGGCCATCAGCGGGCTGAAGGTCGAATACCAGTCGGGGACCGCCGCCGTCGACGGAGTGGACCTTGCCCTGCGGGCAGGGGAAATCGTTGCGCTGGTCGGTGAATCCGGCTCCGGCAAGACCACTCTGGCCCGCTCTGTCCTCGGCCTGCTGCCGGCGACGGCCCGGATCAGAGGGAGCATCGACTTCGACGGCACCGACTTGGCGTCCCTGTCCGAGAAGGAGTTCCGGCGGATCCGCGGGCGGCGCATCGGCCTGGTCCCGCAGGATCCAGGCACTTCCCTGGACCCGGTCAGGACCATAGGCTCGCAGGTGGCCGAGGTGTTCCGGTTGCACCGCGACGGGCGGCGCCGCAGCCGCAGCGAACTCCGCGCCGAGGTGATCCGCCTGCTCACCTTGGTCGGCATCGACCGGCCGGAGGAAAGGCTGCGGCAGTACCCGCATGAACTTTCCGGCGGACTCAAGCAGCGCGTGCTTATCGCCATCGCCTTCAGCCTGCAACCCCAGGTGCTGATCGCCGACGAGCCCACCTCCGCGTTGGACGTCACAGTCCAGCGCACCGTGCTTGAAGTCTTCGACCGCCTGGCCAAGGAATATGGCACCGCGGTCATCTTCGTCACCCACGATCTGGCCGTGGCCACCGACCACGCGGACCGTATCGTCGTGATGCGGGCCGGGACCGTCCGTGAAGACCGGGGCGTGGAGCGGATCCTGAACCGGCCGGAGGACGAGTACACCGTCAGGCTGCTCGAGGAGGCTGCCCCGGGACGGGCCGCATCCCCGGCAGCCGCTGCCACAGAATCCGTTGGCGGTCCCTTCGCTTTGGAGGCGCGAGGGCTGGTCAAAGTCTTCGAACGCGGCGGCGCCCATCGGGCTGTGGACGCTGTCTCCTTCGGCGTTCGTCCGGGCACTACGTTCTCGCTGGTGGGTGAGTCCGGCTCCGGGAAGTCGACCACCGCCCGCATGCTCATGCGGTTGCTCGATCCGACAGAAGGTTCGGTCCTGGTGCATGGTCGGGACATGACCGGTCTGGACGGGCGTGGCAAGCGCGAGCTGTGGCGGACGCTGCAGTTGGTCTACCAGAATCCCGACTCTGCCCTGGATCCGAGGCTGCGCATCCGCGACATCATCAGCGAGCCCATGGTGAACTTCGACCTCGGCAGCAGGACGGACCAGCGGGCGCGGGTCGCCGAACTGCTGGAACAGGTCAACCTCCCTGTGCGGGCGGCCTCCGCCCGGCCGATGGAGCTCTCCGGCGGGCAGCGCCAGCGCGTCGCGATCGCCCGTGCCCTGGCCGCCGGAGCCAGGACGCTGGTGCTCGACGAAGCCTTGTCCGCCCTGGACGTGCTGACCCAGGCGCAGATCCTGGCCCTGCTCGAGGAGCTGCAGCGTGAACTCGGGCTGACCTACCTCTTCATCTCGCATGACCTGCACGTCGTGGAACGGATCTCGCACGAAGTCGGAGTCATGCGCCGCGGCCGTCTCGTGGAAACCGGACCAACAGCCCGCATCTTCGGCGACCCGCAGCACGAGTACACCCGCCTGCTGCTCGACTCGAACCCCGGCCACCGGCTGCGGACCCTCGCCGCCTCAACGAATTAAGGACCTTGATGAGCATCACCGCCACAGAACCGAGCACCGCAACAGGGGAGGCCCGCTACGCCGCCCTGGCCGAGCGCTTCCGACCCGTCTTTGACCGCATCGCCGCCGGAACCCTCGAGCGCGAACAGCAGCGCATCCTGCCCTTCGAACAGGTCACCTGGCTGAAGGAGGCCGGCTTCACGATCCTGCGGCTGCCGGCCGAATTCGGCGGCGACCCGGTCAGCCACGAGCACCTGTTTCGGCTGCTCATCGAGCTTTCCGAGGCCGACTCCAATGTCAGCCACCTGCTGCGCTCGCACTTTTCCTTCGTGGAGACCATCGCCCTGCAGCCTCGCGCGTTCCAGGAACGCTGGTTCCCCCGGGTGGCCGCCGGGGAGATCTTCGGCAACGCGGCAACCGAGCGCGGCGGCAACGCCTTGGGCACCACTGCAACGAAGCTCCGCGAGGAGGACGGCCGCTGGCTGCTCAAGGGGGAGAAGTACTACACCACCGGCTCCATCTTCGCCGACTGGGTGGTGGTCATGGCCAGCACCGAGGGCGTCGAGGGCCGCCAGTACGCGCTGGTTAGGACTGATGCCGCAGGCGTGCAGGTCCTCGATGACTGGGACGGCTTCGGCCAGCCGCTGACCGGCACCGGCACGGCCGTGTTCGACGACGTCGAGGTGGCCGCCGAGGACATCATCGCCCGCAAGGTCTCCAGCACGCTGGAATCGGCGTTCTTCCAGCTCTGCCTGCTGGCCGTGCTGGTCGGCATCGGCCGGGCGGCCCTGCGTGACGCCTCTGAGTTGGTTCGGAACCGCACCCGTACCTTCAACACCGGCCAAGGCCAGCTCTTCCGGGAAGATCCCTTGATCCAGGAGCATGTGGGACTCCTCGCGGCCAAGGTCTACGCGGCCGAAGCCGTGGTCAGTTCCGCGGCGCGGGACCTCGACGCGGCGGTCGACCCGCAGCTCGGCCTGGATACTGAGGCGGCCTACCTTCGCGCCGAGCTCGCCGTGCAGAAGGCGCACGTGACGGTGCCGGGCCTGGTGCTCGCTGCCACCGGGGAGCTCTTCGACGTCACCGGCGCCTCCGCGACCAGCCGCGGCAAGTCGCTGGACCGGCATTGGCGTAACGCCCGCACTGTGGCCACCCACAACCCGGTGGCGTTCAAGGCACGCTCCGTCGGTGACTACCACGTCAACGGCACCATCCCCACCGGCCTGAACAGCATCGGCGATGCACCCGCGGGCGACCGGCGCGACGGCGGGGCAGCCTGATGACCAATTCCGCAGAACGCCCAAGGCTGCTGCTCAGCGCCTTCTTGATGAACACGTCCAGCCACATCCTGGGAGGACAGTGGCGCCATCCGGAGGCGCAGCAGCACCGTTTCCACGAGCTGTCGCTCTGGACCGACTTGGCCCGCCAGCTGGAGGACGCCAAGTTTGACGCCATGTTCTTCGCCGACGTCGTCGGACTCTACGGAGACCATGAGGGCGGATGGGCCTCCATGGTGCGCAAGGGCATGCAGATCCCGGCCCACGACCCGCTGGTGCTCTGCTCGGCGCTGGCGGCCTCGACCCGGGACATCGGCCTTGCCATGACCAGCTCAGTCATCCAGTCCGACCCGTTCCAGCTGGCCCGCCAGCTCTCCACCCTGGACCACCTCACGGACGGCAGGGTGGCATGGAACATCGTCACGAGCGTGCTGGAGAATTCGCACCGCAATTTCGGCGCGGATGGGCTGACTGCCCACGATGACCGCTACGACTGGGCCGACGAATACGTCGAAGCAGCCTACAAGCTCTGGGAAGGCTCCTGGGCGGATGACGCGGTGCTCGCCGACAAAGAGCGCGGCATCTACGCAGACCCCGCCAAGGTCAGCAAGATCCACCACCGAGGTGCCCGCTACTCGATCGAAGGGCCGCATCTGGCCACGCCCAGTCCTCAGCGGACCCCGTTCCTGTTCCAGGCCGGCAGCTCTGCGCGCGGCAGGAGCTTTGCCGCGGCCCACGCAGAGGCCACGTTCTTGTTCGCCCCGCACACCGAGTACGTGCGCAAACAGGCCGCCTCCATCCGTGCCCTCGAAGCGGAGTCCGGCCGGGCGCCGGGGGACGTGAAGATCTTCGCCGGACTGTCTTTCGTCGTCGGCAGCACCGAGGCCGAGGTGAAGCGCAAGGAAGCCGAGTACGACGAGTACCTGGACCTGCACGCGATCATCGCCCACATCGGCGGTGGAATCGGGGTGGACCTCGGCGGCCTACCGCTGGACACGCCGCTCGGAGAGCTCTCCACGGAAGGTGCCCGCGGGGTGCTTGAGGCCGCGATTGCATCGGTGCCGGGCGGCAAGCCGACCGTCGGTGACCTGGCCCGTTACCGCGCTAAGGCGCAGCAGATCGCCGGCACACCGGAGCAGATTGTGGACGAGTTGGAACGCTGGCAGGACGCGGGCATCGACGGCGTCAACGTCATGAACCAGATCCTGCCCGGTTCCTACGCGGACTTCATTGATGGCGTGCTGCCCGAGCTGCGCAAGCGTGGGCTGGCGCAGGCCGAGTACCGTCCGGGAACGCTGCGGGAGAAGGTTTTCGGCCGCGGACCCCGCCTGGAATCCACACATCCGGCAGCCCGTTTCCGCGGGGCATTCGAAGCTCACTCGGCTGCTGCCACGGAACGGGTTCCCGCGCACGACGGCAGTCAATCACCGTAACCGTAAGGCCACCATGCGCGGTCGGGCGGGTTACCCGGTGTGACAGGCCGGTTGGCTAAGCGGGGCAGTCTGGGTTGGAATAGACCAGTAACCATCCAGAGCGGCCGAGAGACCCGGCTTGTTGACGCCGCAGCAACCCCCTCGCTAGAGGAAGGTGCTACCGCCGGGACCGATGGAGAAGCCTGATCTCTCGTTGGTCCAGCGGGCCGCTGACGCCCGCTCGGACCAACGCGGGCTCTTCTCTTCGGGAAGGAGCCTGAAATGACATTGCACAGCCCGCAGCGCCACATCCGCTTCAACGCCTTCGACATGAACTGCGTCGGCCACCAGTCGCCCGGCCTGTGGCGGCACCCGGAGGACAAGTCCGCCGACTACAACACCATCGGCTATTGGACCCACCTGGCCAAGGTGCTGGAGAAGGGCCTCTTCGACGGCCTCTTCATCGCCGATGTCCTGGGCACCTACGACGTGTTCGGCGGCTCCAACGAGACCACGCTGCGCGCGGGCACGCAGGTCCCGGTCAACGACCCGTTCCTGCTGGTCTCGGCGATGGCCGCGGTCACGGAGAACCTGGGCTTCGGCGTCACCGCGGGCACGGCCTACGAGCACCCCTACCCGTTCTCCCGCCGCCTGGCCACGCTGGACCACCTGACCAACGGCCGCGTCGGCTGGAACGTCGTCACCGGCTACCTGCCCTCCGCCGCGCGGAACATGGGCCAGGAAGACCAGATGGAGCATGACGAGCGGTACAACCACGCGGACGAGTACCTCGAGGTCATCTACAAGCTGCTGGAAGGATCCTGGGAGGACGACGCCGTCGTCAAGGACCGGGAACGCGGCATCTTCACGGACCCGTCCAAGGTCCACGAGATCGGCCACGAGGGCAAGTACTTCAAGGTGCCCGGCATCGCCATCACGGAGCCGAGCCCGCAGCGCACCCCGGTGATCTTCCAGGCCGGCGCCTCCAAGCGCGGCACCCAGTTCGCCGCCGAGAACGCCGAGGCCGTCTTCGTGACCTGCCCGACTAAGGAAATGCTCGCCGCGTCCGTCAAGAAGATCCGCGACGCCGCCGAGGCCGCCGGCCGCGGCCGCTACGACGTCCGCATCTACGCGATGCAGACCATCGTCACCGGCCCGGACAACGAGACTGCGCAGGCCAAGTTCGAGGAGTACAAGTCCTACGCGGACATCAACGGCGCGCTGGCCCTGATCTCCGGCTGGATGGGCGTGGACCTGTCCACCTATTCGCCGGACGACGTGATCGGCGCGAACGTCAAGTCCAACGCCATCCAGTCCTCCGTGGAGACCTTCCAGAAGGCCTCGGGGGACACCGGCAAGCCGTGGACCATCCGCCAGCTGGCCGAGTGGGTCGGCGTCGGCGGCTTCGGGCCGATCACGGTCGGATCCGGCGCGCAGGTCGCCCAGGACCTGGTCTCCTGGGTCGACGAGACCGACGTCGACGGCTTCAACCTGGCCTACGCCATCACGCCGGGCACCTTCGAGGACATCGTCGAATACGTGGTCCCCGAACTGCAGAAGCTCGGTGCCTATCCCACGGAGTACGCTCCGGGCACGCTGCGCAACAAGCTCTTCGGCCAGGGCGACCGTCTGCCGGAGCAGCACCGGGGCAGCCGCTACCGCATCGGCAGCTCCGTGGCCGCGGTCTAGCGGGGCGCTTCCGGACCGGAATGTAAGGACAACGACGGCGATGCACCACCTTCGCGAAGGTGGTGCATCGCCGTCGGGCTTTACTGTGCGCCTTAGCTGAGGCCGGCTCCCGCCGGTGACCTGCGCAGGCGCAGCATGTCCGGCGTCAGGTCCTTGATGGTGGCGGCGCCCATGAGCAGCATGGTGGTGCGGACCTCGTCGGCGAGGAGCTGGAGCACGCGCTCGACGCCCTCCTGCCCGCCGGCCATCAGTCCATACAGATAGGCGCGGCCGACCAGGACGAAGTCGGCGCCCGCGCAGAGGGCAGCTACCACGTCGGTGCCGCTCATGATGCCGCTGTCGAGGATGATGTCTACGTCGCCGCCGGCTTCCTCGCGGACCTCGGGCAGGGCTTCGAAGGACACCGGGGCCCGGTCCAGCTGGCGGCCGCCGTGGTTCGAGACGATCAGTCCGTCGGCGCCGGCCGCCAGCGACTTCCGGGCATCTTCGCGGGTCAGGACGCCCTTGACCAGCAGCTGGCCGGGCCAGATGGAGCGGATCCACTCGAGATCCTCGAAGGAGAGCGTCGGGTCGAACATCGAATTGATCAGCGTCGGCAGGTCGGCGCTGGTATCGGACAGCGACGCGAACTTCAGCGAGTCCGTGGTCAGGAAGTTGAACCACCACTCGGGCCGGTAGGAGGCGTCCAGCACGGTCTTCAATGTCAGCTTCGGCGGGATGACCATGCCGTTGCGGGTGTCGCGGTGGCGGCGGCCGGCGACCGGCGTGTCCACGGTGACCAGCAGGGTGTCGAAGCCGTTGGCCTGGGCGCGCTGCAGCAGGTCCAGGCTCTTGGCGCGGTCCTTCCACAGGTACAGCTGGAACCAGCGGCGGCCCTCCGGCGCGGCGGCGGCCACCTCCTCGATCGAACGGGTGCCCATGGTGGAGAGCGAGAACGGCACGCCGTACTTGGCGGCGGCCCTCACGCCGGCATCCTCGCCCTCGGCATGCATGAAGCGGGTGAAGCCGGTGGGTGCGATGCCGAACGGCAGCGCGGACGTGCCGCCGGCGATCCTGGCCGTCAGGTCGGCCTCGGCCGTCCCGTGCAGGATGCGCGGCAGCAGCTCGACGGAGTCGAAGGCTGCGCGGGAACGCCGGTAGGTCAGTTCGTCCTGGGCGGCGCCGTCGACGTAGTCGAAGGCCGGCCGCGGCGTGCGCCGCTGGGCGATGCGGCGCAGGTCCCACAGGTCCGCGGCCTTCGCCAGCCGGGGCCCGCGCCCGAGGGCCGGCCGTTCGAACTGCATGAGCGGGCGCAGCTCACTCCATTGCGGAAGCCGGTGCTTCATGGATTCGCCTACTTTCTGTTCGGTGTCGGATCAGCGGGCGGCCGAGGCATTGTTACCGGTACCGCGGGCCAGGACGACGGCGACGATGCTGCACACGCAGCAGGCCGCCACGTACGCCGCGGCCAGCCAGGTGCCGCCGTCCGCGGCCTGGATCAGCGCCGCGGCGATCAGCGGCGAGAGGCCGGCGATGATGGCGCCGTTGGTCTCCCTGGCCAGCGCCACGCCGGAGAACCGCTGCTTGGGCGGGAAGAGGTTGGTCAGGAACGCGCCCTGGGCCCCGGAGCTGGCGCTGACGCTGAACACGTAGCCGATGGCCAGCCCCAGCCCGGCGATCAGGGGGTTGCCGGTGGCCATCATCTCGAAGAGCGGCCAGGCGAACAGGGCTCCGACGATCCCGCCGAACGCGAGCACCCGTCCCGCCCCGTACCGGTCTGCGGCCCAGCCGGCGATCGGGGAGCCGATGATGCAGAAGAGCGAGGCGATGGTCACGACCAGGAGCGCCGTGGGCCGCGGCATGCCGACCGCTTCCGAGGTCATGAAGGTGATCGCGAAGACGGCCATGACGTAGTTGACGGCGTTGTGCCCGGTGATGGACAGGAAGCCGAGGAACACCTGGCGGCGGTTATGGCGCCACAGCTCGCCGAGGGGCACCTTTTTCTCCTGCTTGCCCCGATTGGCGAGGGCCTGCAGGTACTCGGGGGTCTCCTCGAGGCTGGAGCGGATGTACAGGGCGACGAAGAAGAGGACGGCCGACACGAGGAACGGCACGCGCCAGGCCCCGTCAAGGAGGGCCTGGTCGCCGGCCATCGATGCCAGGAAGAAGGCCAGCGTTGCGAGGGCGATGCCGGCCGGAGGCGTGGCGAGGACGAAGGACGTGTATTTGCCGCGCTGCTTCGGCGGCGCGAACTCGGCCACCAGGGTCATGGCGCCCGCCAGTTCTGCGCCCGCGCCGAGGCCCTGGAGCAGGCGGAACAGGACCAGGAGCAGCGGTGCGGCCGCCCCGATGGCGGCGGCGGTGGGCAGCAGCCCGATGCCGACGGTGGCGGCGCCCATCAGCAGGATGGTGAGGACCATAGCAGGCTTGCGCCCGTGCCGGTCGCCGATGTGTCCGATGACGACGCCGCCGAGGGGCCGCGCGATGAAGCCGACGGCGAAGGTGGCGAACGCTGCCATCGCGGCGGCCTCGGGAACCGCATCGGAGAAGAACAGCGGCCCGATCACCAGGCCCGCCGCGGCGCCGTAGAGCGCGTAGTCGTACCACTCGATGATGGTGCCGACGACGGCGGCAGTCAGCGCCCTGCTTGCTCCCTGCGGGAGTCCGGCGGGCGCGGACGGCGGCGCTATTTCCTGCTGCTGCTCCATTGAAGGTCGTTCCACAGGCTCAGTGATACCACAGAAGTATTTCTGAAGTATATTTCTATGAAGGAGCAGCCGCTGAAGGAGGGCATGAATGGGGTCGCTGGCCGATCGTTTGGAGCAGCTCTTGCGGGAGCGGATCCTGCAGGGGGTGCTGGAACCCGGCTCCGTGGTCGTCGAGCCCGAGCTCGCCAAGGAGTTCGGGGTTTCCAAGACGCCCGTGCGCGAGGCGCTGCAGCGGCTCGTGGCCCAGAGCTACGTCACGGTGCTGCCTAAGAAGGGCTATCTCATCCGCACTATGGGGCTGCCGGATGTGCTTGAACTCGTTGAGATGCGCACGGTGCTTGAACCGCATCTCGCTGCCAGGGCCGCCCGCGGCGGCCACGGGCTCGATGCCATGAAGCAGGCGCTGGTCCGGCAGCGGGAGCTGCTCCAATCGGACCCCGAGGCCTCGATCGCCAGCGGCAGGGCATTCCACGAGTCGCTGGCCGCCGAGGCCGGCAACTCGCGGATGCTGGAGGCCTTGCTCCGGTGCATGACCGAGATGGGCCGCGCCTACAACGTGGTTCCCGGGGCCCAGAGCCACCTGCGCAGCGAGGAGGAGGTCTGGGAGCACGAGGCGATTTATGCCGCCGTCGCCGCCGGAGACCCTGAGGGCGCCCGGAAGGCCATGCTGGACCACCTGAAGTCCATCCGCCGGGCGCTGACGTCCCAGTTCAATGACTAGGGCGGCTCGGAACTAAACCCGCGGGGGACCGAACGCCCGCACCGGGCGTCTACATCTTGCCGTAGCGGGCACGCGCCCCCAGGTAGAGGCCGTAGCACATCAGGCCGATGGCAATCAGGATCAGTGCCGCGTCTCCCAAGGGCTGCTCCTTCAGGGCCTTGAGCGCTCCGTCCAGCCCCTTGGCCTCCTCCGGATCCTGGTGGAACGCGGCGACGGCGAACAGGATCCCGAGCACGACGAGGGCGGCACCCTTGCCGATGTAGCCGATGCTCCCCAGCCAGCTGACTGCGATCCGCTGTCCCCCGGGCGGGAGGGTCTTGAGGTCGTCGAAGAACTTCTGCACGACGCCCTTGTAGACGTAGAAGACTCCCGCGGCGGCAATGCCGGCACCGATCAGGAACAGCAGGATAGCGCCGCCGGGGAACTGCAGCAGCCTGGAACTGGCGTCTTGGGAGGACTCGCTGCTGTCGCTGCTGCCCCCGAACGCGAAGACGCCGAAGACGCTGCTGATCGCCGCGAAAACGATGCCCAAGCCAGCGGCCTTGGCCCGCTTGCCCCACTTCTTCCTGTCTTCCAGGTGCCGGTAGCCGAAAGCCGCGTCGGAGAACTGCCACAGCGCCAGCGCGGCGCAGGCGATCATCCCGGCCCAGATCAGCAGCGCTCCACCCGGTTTGGAGGAAAGCTCGCTGACTGCGCCGCCCTGGTCCGCCTCGCCCGAGGCCCCGAGCGCCAGCCGCAGCGCGAGCACGCCGATCAGTAGATGCAGCAACCCGTTGGCCGCCCAGCCGAACCGCGCCACAGTCTCCAAGGTCTTCGATTCGGAGGCTTCCTCCGCCGTGTCCCTGGCCCTGCGGGCCTGCTGCTTCGCCCTGTCCACTCCGCCGCTCACGTGTACCTCCTATAGCACTGTCCGAGGACATGCCGGCACCCGCCCCGCTGCCGCCGTCGTCCTCTAAGTATGCTCCACGTCGGTGACAGGATGGCCGGGGCGGCACGTTTCCACAACCTGCGGGGCCGCCTTTCCGCGGCCTGCGGGCGGCGGTAGGCTGGCCGGGTGGATGGAGCCGGGCTGCGAGCGATTTGCCTGGGCCTGCCGGGCGCGTTCGAGGATTTCCCCTTCGGCCCGGAGGCCTCGGTCTTCAAGGTGCGCGGGCGGCCGGGGCCCGCGAAGATGTTCGCGCTGGCGGACCTCGGGGCCGAGCCGCTGAGCATTAGCCTCAAGTGCGAGCCGGAGCTGGCGCTGCAGCTGCGCGCCGCCCATCCGGAGATCACGGGCGCCTACCACATGAACAAGACGCACTGGAACGGCGTGCTCTGCACCGGCGGCCTGGAGGACGGGATGATCCGGGACATGATCGAGGACTCGTATGACCTGGTGGTCGCCGGGCTGCCGCGGCGGGACCAGGAGGCCCTGGGCTGGGCAGGGCTCAGCAGGGAGGGCTGATGATCGCGCAGGAGACGCTGGACGAGCTGTGGGACTTTACGGACCCGGTGGGATCCGAGCAGCGGATCCGGGCGGCGGACACCAACCGCTTTGCTTTGCGCGCGGACCGGAACGAGCTGTCCACCCAGGTGGCGCGGGCGCTCGGTATGCAGGGCCGGCATGAAGAAGCCCTGCACCTGCTGGAGCTGATCGACGACGGCGGGGAGCCGGTGGTGCTGGTCCGTATCCTCCTGGAACGGGGCCGGGTCCTGCTCGCGGCCGGTCAGGCCGCGGACGCGATGCCGCTCTTCGAGGACGCCGCGCATCTGGCGGCCGAGTCCGGCCTCGACTACCTGGCAGCGGATGCGATGCAGATGGCCGCGGCCACGGATCCCTACGCCGCGGCGGAGTGGGCCGAAACCGGGCTGGCCGTGGTGGATCGGAGCAGGGATCCGCTGGTGCGGCGCTGGGCGCCCGGGTTCCACCTGCTGCTGGCCCGGGCCATGGAGGACCAGGGGGAGGACGAGGCCGCCGCGGAGCAGTTCCGGCTGGCGGGTGAGTCGGGCACCGCGGGCACGGCAGGCGGCGGGAAGACTGCAGTTAGCCGGGACCAGACGGGCACCGCGACGACGGCGGAGGGCCGGAACGCGCCGGACGGCGGAAGGACCCGATGAACGGGCGGAAATCCTACAGCGCCGCGGGGCTGACTTACCCCGACCAAGGGCTGACCCGGCTGGGCCGGGCGCCGGAAGGCTACCGCGTTGCCCGGCATCGGGTGGCCGTCGGCTCGGGCAGGGAGGCCTTCGCCAGGCTGGCGGACGGGATCCTGGCCTGGGACCTCCACAGGGTCGCGGGGCTCCGCGTGGACCGGTCGACGCCGCGGGCGGCCGAGGGAGTGGACGTGGTCTCGCGCTTCGGCGTCGGACCGCTCCGGCTCGCCGCACCCTGCCGGGTGGTTTGGGCCGTGGAGGAACCGGACCGCGCGGGCTTCGGCTACGGCACGCTGCCCGGCCATCCGGCCTCCGGAGAGGAAAGCTTCCTGGCCGTGCTCACACCCGACGGCCGGGTCCATCTTGAGCTGTTCGCGTACAGCCGGCCCTCCAACTGGTTCTACCGGGCCGGCGCCCCCGTCACGGTCGCCGTCCAGAAATTCGTGACGCGGCGCTATCTCGCCGCGGCACGAAAGCTGGCCGCGGGCACATGAAAGGATGAACCGGGAGCACCCACCACTCGGCCGGGCCATGTGGTCCGGCCGGTCACCAGCAACAGGAAGGCAGCCGAAGTGATTTTCATCGTCGTCAAGTTCAAGGTCAAGCCCGAGCACGCGGACCAGTGGCCCGAGCTGAGCCGTGAATTCACCGAAGCAACGCGCGCCGAGCCCGGCAACCTCTGGTTCGACTGGTCCCGCAGCGTCGACGATCCGAACGAATACGTCCTCGTCGAGGCCTTCAAGGACGACGCGGCCGAGGCCCACGTCAGGAGCGGCCACTTCGCGAAGGCCATGGCCGAGCAGCCGCAGTACCTGCAGGAAACCCCGCGCATCATCAGCCGCCAGATCGACGGCGAGGGATGGGACCAGATGGGCGAAATGACCGTCGCCTGACCCTCCGCGCCTGACGAGGCGGGTTGGAGGCGGGCACGCGCGTCAGCCGCCGTACAGCTCGCCGATCAGGGCCCGGGCGATGGACGTCGCCGGATCGCGGCCGTCCGCGGCGGGGGCCAGGTTGGTCCACACCACCAGCGTCAGGTCGTTGCCCGGGTCATAGCCCATGAAGCTGTTGAAGCCCGGCAGCTCGCCGGTGTGGCCGTACAGCTCGCCGAACTTCGCAATGGCGAGGCCGTACTGCGGCGAATCGGGATTGTCCGGATCGACCGGCCGCAGGCTGTCCATCCGGATCTTCTGCATCTCCGTGCCCAGCACGCCGCCCTCCGCCAAGGCCTCGCCCCACACGGCAAGGTCGCCGGCGCTCGAGGTGCCCTGCCCGGCGGCCCAGCACCACGAGCTGCTCGCGTCGGTGACGTCGTTCGGCTCCAGCTCGCCGGCCTCGGCCGCCGCGATCAAGTCCGCCGGAAGCTTGGTGGACGCGATGGTGAGGACGTTGTCCATGAACATGTAGCCCTGCGGATGCGGCGCCGCCAGTGTGGTGGTTTCCGAGGGCGGGAACGCGGAGTCGTCCATGCCCAGCGGACCGAGGATGCGCTCCTGGACGATCTCCTCGAGGGGCTTGTCCTCCAGGTCTTCGGCGATCAGCCCGAGCAGCGCGGTGTTGGTGTTCGAGTAGTGGTAGCCCTCGCCCGGCGGGAAATACGCGGGCAGGGGCAGCGCGATGGCGACCAGCTCCTCGGGCGTCCAGACCCGCTCGGGCGTCTCGTCGAGCGCGAGGTTGAGCTCATAGGATTCCGAGTAGTTGTAGAGGCCGCTGCGCATGTTGAGCAGCTGCTCGACGGTGATCTTCCCGCCGTTGGGGACGTCGTCCCGGAACTTAGAGACCGGGTCCTCCAGCTTCAGCCGCCCTTCTTCGACCAGCTGCAGGATGACCGTTCCCGTCCAGGTCTTGGTGATGGAACCGATCCTGATGTGGTCCTGCACGTCGACCGGATCGGAGTCGTCCAGGCTGCGGTTGCCGTAGGTGAACTCAAGCTGCTGCTCCGGGGTGCGCAGCAGCATCACGGCACCGGGAGTCAGCAGGTCCTCCGCGAGGCTCTCGAATGTCTGCCGGAGCCGTCCCTCATCGACCGTGATCCGGGCAGGAGCGCCGCCGGCCACTGCCGCGGCCTCCTCGGTCGGCCGCGGCGGCTGCGCCGGGCCCGAGGCGGTGCAGCCGACCGCGCCGAGCAGCAGCACGGTCGCCAGGCCGACGGCGGCGACTGACTTTCTCGACGAGTGCCGGGCGGGATTGCGTGTTGCCTTCATGATGAGCTCCGGTTCGTGCCACCCCCGGGATGGCCGGCACGCTCGCGCCGGCAGATAGCGCACAATCTACTCCGTCTGCAGGCCCGGGAAAATCCCCCGAACGGGTGGGGGCGCTGAGGGTCCACGGGTGGTGGAGCGGCAGTTGGGTGTCCGGCGGCCGGATCCGGGCGCCAAGCCTTGACTCTCAGTGTGACGCGGGACACGCTGGGGCGGTTGAAGGATTAGCCGACTAGGAGCCGCCATGTCCGCCGCCCGCCCCATAGCTCCGTCCCGCACCTCGGCCGCGCCCAGCGGGAACCGGCGCACCGCACTGCGTCGCGCCGCCGCCGTCGTACTTTCCCTGCTGCTGGCCGTGCCCGCCCTCCCGGCCGCAGCGGAGCCGAGGGAGACGGGGCAGGCGGCCCGCCCGGGTCCGGAGCAGGCGCAGGCCCGGCAGTCGCTGCGGGCCCCGGTCAGCGACGAGAACTTCTACTTTGTGATGGCGGACCGCTTTGCCAACGGCAATTCCGGGAACGACGACGGCGGGCTGGGTTCCGATCCGCTGGTCTCCGGCTTCGATCCGGCGCGGAAGGGCTTCTACAACGGCGGCGACCTGGCCGGACTGCTGGACCGGCTCGACTACATCCAGGGGCTGGGCACCACCTCCATCTGGCTGACGCCGAGCTTCAAGAACAAGGCCGTGCAGCTGGAGGACGGGCCCTCGGCCGGGTACCACGGCTACTGGATCACGGATTTCACGCAGATCGACCCGCACCTGGGCACCAACGCGGAGCTGAAGCAGCTGATCGACGCGGCACATGAGCGCGGGATGAAGGTCTATTTCGACATCATCACCAACCACACCGCGGACGTGATCGGGTACGAGGAGGGCGCGCGGACGGGCTACGTCTCCAAGGACCGCGAGCCCTACCGGACGGCCGGCGGCGAGATGTTCGACGACCGGGACTATGCCGGCGGCGCGGACTTCCCGGCGCTGGATCCGGCCACGTCCTTCCCCTACACCCCGGTGCTGGAGCCGGGGGAGGAGGACCTCAAGGTTCCCGGGTGGCTGAACGACCCGACGCTGTACCACAACCGGGGCAACACCACCTTCACGGGCGAGGACTCTTACTACGGCGACTTCTTCGGTCTGGACGACCTGTTTACCGAGCATCCGCGCGTGGCGGACGGGATGAAGGAGATCTACCAGGCCTGGATCCGGGACTTCGGCGTGGACGGGTTCCGCATCGACACGATGAAGCACGTGGACGACGCATTCTGGCAGGAATTCGGGCCGGACGTGCTCGAGTACGCGCGGGCGCAGGGCAAGGACGAGTTCTTTATGTTCGGCGAGGTCTTCGACACCACGAAGAGCTTCACCTCCCAGTTCACCACCCGCGACAGCATGCAGGCGGTGCTGGACTTTCCGTTCCAGCAGGCGGCCCGGGACTTCGCCTCGCGCGGCGCGGGCGCGGCCGGGCTGGGGGAGTTCTTCGCCGGCGACGACTGGTACACGGACGCGGATTCCAACGCCTACCAGCTGCCCACGTTCCTGGGGAACCACGACATGGGCCGGATCGGCAGCTTCATCGCGGCGGACAACCCGGGCGCCAGCGACGCGGAACTGCTCAGCCGCGACCGGCTGGCGCACGAGCTGATGTATTTCTCGCGCGGGAACCCGGTGGTGTACTACGGCGACGAGCAGGGCTTCACCGGTCCGGGCGGGGACCAGGACGCGCGGCAGAGCCTGTTCGCCAGCCGGGTGCCGGAGTACCTGGACGACGACCTGATCGGTACCGCGTCCACGCATGCGGCGGACAATTACGACGCCGGCCATCCGCTCTACCGCGCGATCGGCGGCCTTGCGGCGCTCACCCGGGAGCACCCCGCCCTGCGCGACGGGGCGCAGCAGCACCGCTATGCCGCCGAGGGCGTCGGTATCTATGCCTTCTCTCGGATCGACCCGGAGGACCAGCGCGAATACGTGGTTGTGGTGAACAGCGCCGAGACGGAACAGACGGCGCAGGTTCCCACCTACATCCCCAAGCGCCGGTTCGCCCAGCTCTACGGCGGCGAGGGCGCGCTCAAGACGGACAAGGACGGGACACTGACCGTGACCGTCCCGCCGCTTTCGACCGTGGTGTACCAGTCCGCGGGCCGGATTCCGCGCTCGAAGGAGGCCCCCGCCGTCGTGCTCTCCGCCCCGCAGCCCGCCGCGGAGGACAACGGGCGGATGGAAGTCACCGCCGAGGTGGCCGGGCAGTCCTTCTACCAGGTCAGCTTCGAGGCGCGGATCGACGGCGGCGACTGGCAGCCGGCAGGTACCGATGACAACGCGCCGTACCGCGTGTTCCATGATGTGGCCGCGCTCGAGCCCGGGACGCCAGTGGAGTACCGCGCCGTGGTGCTGGACAACGGCGGGCACACCCGGCCGGGCAACGTGGTCTCGGCGGAGGTGCCGCAGCCGAAGCTTTCTATGGTGCTGCCGGCTGAGGGCAGCCAGGTCTCCGGCCAGGTGGAAGTCAGCGCGGTGGCGGCGCCGGAAAAGCCGGGTCATGAGGTCACGCTGGAACGACGGATCGCCGAGGGAGAATGGACCGTGATCGGGACGGACGATTCGTCACCGGCCTACACCGCGTTCGATGACGTGGCGGGGCTGGGCCTGCCGAACGGAACGCAGCTCCAGTACCGGGCGCGGCTGGACGGTTCGGTCAGCGAGGTACGCACCGTGGCCACCGGCGACCGGATCGAGCAGCCGGAGTCGGTGACCGCCGCCGGGAGCTTCAACTCCGAGCTTGGCTGCAGCGAGGACTGGCAGCCGGCCTGCGAGCAGGCGATGCTCACCCTGGAGCAGGACGGGATCTGGCGCCTGACGGCGGACCTGCCGGCCGGCAGCTACGAGTTCAAGGCCGCGCTGAACGGCGGCTGGGACCTGAACTACGGTGCCGGCGGTGCGCGGGAAGGCTCCAACATCGCGCTGGAGCACGACGGCGGTCAGGTCACCTTCAGCTACGACCACCGGACCCACGTCATCACCGCCGGGTAGGCCCTTCCCCGCGGCGGGCGGACGGCGAGGCGCGGCTGGCTTCGGCGAGCCTACGGCGGGCGGGCCGGCTTCAGTCCTGGCCGGCCACCTGCTCCAGCGTGTGGGGCTCGAAGTGCTCGATCGTGTTACGGATCCCCGCCAGCCCCTCGCTGAAGGCCCGCGATTCCCGCCACTCCTTCATCTGCTCGAGGGACTCCCACGGTCCCGTGCTGATGAAGCGGTTGGGGACGTCCTTGTCGCGCATCAGCAGGCCGCGGGCGCCGGGGAACGCCTCCTTGGTCCGCCTGGCCAGGTCCTCCCATGCGCGCATGAAGTCGTCCTCGCGGCCCGGTTTCACGAGCCAGATTCCCATCGAGTACACCGCCATTGCAGAGCCTCCCGTCACAATCGTGAAGATACTCGATTATCTGCCTGCGGTCCCGCGCCGGGAAGGGCCGGAGGCAACCTCATCGAGCCGAACAACCCAGCGAGGAAACGGCTGAGGCCCTTTCCTCGCGGGAAAAGGGCCTCAGCTGCTCAGCGGACGGAGCGGGAGGGGCGGGCGGCCCGGCGTAGGCCGGGCCGCCCGGGCAGGCTACGCGAAGTGCTTCGGCAGCGTCGCCTCGTGGGCTTCCTTCAGCTCGGCGAGCGGGAGGGAGAACTGGCTCTGGAAATCCAGGGCGCCGATCTCCGTGTCCACCACGCCGATCCGCATGTGCGCGAAGCCGCGGGCGGAGCACATGTCCTTGAACCGGACCTCTTCGCTGCGGGCCACGCTCACGACGGCGCGTGCCTGGCTTTCGCTGAAGAGTGCGGTGAACAGGTCCACGCCGTCGCGCTCGCAGAGCTCGCCGAGGCCGATCCGGGCGCCCACGCCGAAGCGCAGCGCCATGTCGGCCAGGGCCGCGGCGAGGCCGCCCTCGGAGAGGTCGTGCGCGGCGTCGATCATGCCGTCGCGGGAGGCGTTGACCAGCAGTTCGCCCAGCAGCTTTTCGGCCGCCAGGTCCAGCTGCGGCGGCTGCCCGCCGAGGTGGCCGCGCAGGTTGGCCCACTCGGAGCCGTCCAGTTCGTCCTTGGTCACGCCCATCAGGTAGATGGCCTGGCCGTCTTCGCGCCAGCCCGACGGGGTGCGGCGGGAAACGTCGTCGAACCGGCCCAGCACGCCGACCACCGGGGTCGGGTGGATGGCCACGCCGCCGGTCTGGTTGTAGAGCGAGACGTTGCCGCCGGTGACGGGCACGCCGAGCTCCATGCAGGCGTCGGACAGGCCGCGCACGGCCTCGGCGAACTGCCACATGACCTCGGGGTCCTCGGGCGAGCCGAAGTTCAGGCAGTCCGTGACGGCCATCGGCACGGCGCCGGTGGTCGCAACGTTGCGGTAGGACTCGGCCAGCGCCAGCCGGGCACCCTCGTACGGGTCCAGGTAGGCGTAGCGGCCGTTGGCGTCCGTGGAGATGGCGATGCCCAGGCCGGTTTCCTCGTCCACGCGGACCACGCCGGCGTCGTCGGGCATGGCCATGGCGGTGTTGCCCTGCACGTAGCGGTCGTACTGGTTGGTTACCCAGTCCTTGGAGCACATGTTCGGCGAGGACATCAGTTCCAGTACGGCGGCCTTGAGCTCCTCCGGAGAGGACGGCCGGCCGGCGTCCGCGGCGGAGCCGGTGAACGCGTCGCCCTGCACCTTGTCCAGCCATTCCGGCTGGTGGAACGGCCGCTCGTAGACCGGGCCCTCGTGCGCCACAGTGCGGGGATCGACGTCGACAATCTTTTCGCCATCCCATTCGATGATGAGCCGGCCGGTGTCGGTGACCTCGCCCAGCCAGGAGTACTCGACGTCCCACTTGGCCATGATCGCCTCGAACGCCTCGACGTTCTCAGGGGTCACGACGGCCATCATGCGCTCCTGCGACTCCGACATCAGGATCTCGCCCGGGGTCAGGGACGGGTCGCGCAGCAGCACGCTGGTGAGCTCGATGTGCATGCCGCCGTCGCCGTTGGAGGCCAGCTCGGAGGTGGCGCAGGAGATGCCGGCAGCGCCGAGGTCCTGGATGCCCTCCACCACGGAGGCCTTGAACAGCTCGAGGCAGCACTCGATGAGCACCTTCTCCGCGAACGGGTCGCCGACCTGGACGGCGGGCCGCTTAGCCGGCTTGCCGGACGATCCAGCGTCGTCGAACGACTCCGAGGCCAGCACGGAGGCGCCGCCGATGCCGTCGCCGCCGGTGCGCGCGCCGAAGAGCACCACCTTGTTGCCGACGCCGGATGCGTTGGCCAGGCGGATGTCCTCGTGCCGCATGACGCCCACGGCCAGCGCGTTGACCAGCGGGTTGCCCTGGTAGACGGAGTCGAAGACGACCTCGCCGCCGATGTTCGGCAGGCCGAGGGAGTTGCCGTAGCCGCCGATGCCGGACACGATCCCGTGCACCAGTCGGGCGGTGTCCGGGTGGTCGATCGCGCCGAAGCGCAGCGGGTCCATCACTGCGACCGGGCGGGCGCCCATGGAGATGATGTCGCGGACGATGCCGCCGACGCCGGTCGCGGCGCCCTGGTACGGCTCGACGAAGGACGGGTGGTTGTGGGACTCCACCTTGAAGGTCACGGCCCAGCCGTCGCCGATGTCGACGACGCCGGCGTTCTCGCCGATCCCGACGAGCAGGTGTTCCTTCATCCTCTCGGTGACCTTGTCGCCGAACTGGCGCAGGTGCACCTTGGAGGACTTGTAGGAGCAGTGCTCGCTCCACATCACCGAGTACATGGCCAGCTCGGCCGCGGTCGGGCGGCGGCCGAGGATCTCGACCACGCGCCGGTACTCGTCTTCCTTCAGGCCCAGCTCGGCCCAGGGCAGGTCCGTGTCCGGCGTCTGCGCGGCGTGCTCCACGGTGTCGATGTTGAACCTGCGTCCCTCGGCATGCTCCACGGCATCCGCGGCACCGCCGAAGCTCTGCACATGCTCGTTGCGCAGCTCCTCGGGCGTGGCCAGATGGGTCTCGACGCGAGCGCCGGAGGTGCGGTTGGTCTCAGTCATTTACTTGGCACCTGCCACAATCTTCTTCAGTACGGAGATGAACACGCCAAGCCCGTCCGTGCCGCCGCGCAGGTCAACCGGGCCGGCCGCGGAGAAATCGGGGCCGAATCCGGCCTCGGTCGCATGTTCCGGGTGGGGCATAAGTCCGACGACGTTGCCCGCCGCGTTCGTGATGCCGGCAATGTCGCGGCGGGACCCGTTGGGATTGGCGCCGACGTAGCGGAAGGCCACGCGGCCTTCGCCCTCGAGCTCGTCCAGCGTCTTCTCGTCCGCCACGTACTGGCCGTCCTGGTTCTTCAGCGGCACCACGATCTCGTCGCCCGCGGCGTACTCGCTGGTCCAGGCCGTGTCGGCGTTCTCGACCCGCAGCCGCTGGTCCCGGCAGATGAAGTGCAGGTGGTTGTTCTTGATCATCGAGCCCGGCAGCAGGTGCGCCTCGGTGAGGACCTGGAAGCCGTTGCAGATGCCCAGCACCGGCATCGGATAGTGCTTCGCCTCGGCGGCGTCCACCACCTGGTCCATCAGCGGGGCGAAGCGGGAGATGGCGCCGGCGCGCAGGTAGTCGCCGTAGGAGAAGCCGCCCGGGATGATGACGGCGTCCACGCCCTGCAGGTCGTGGTCGCCGTGCCACAGGCTCACGGCTGTGCCGCCGGCCAGCCGGACGGCGCGGGAGGCGTCCCGGTCATCCAGCGTGCCGGGGAAGGTGATGACGCCCACGCGCGCGCCGGAGAGGCCGCGGTCGGGGGCCGGCGAGAAGTCGCCGATCAGGGGAGTTTCAGACATTATTCGCCGGCTCCGATGGTCGCGTCGACAATGACCTCCACCCGGGTGACGTCCTCGATCACCGGGTTGGACAGCAGGGTGGCGGCGGCGTGACGGGCCTGCTCGAGGATCTCCTCGGTGACCTCGCCCTCCACGGTCAGTTCAAACCGCTTGCCCTGGCGGACCTCGCCGAAACCGGTCTGGCCCAGCCGCCGCAGCGCGCCGGCAATGGCCTTGCCCTGCGGATCAAGGATTTCGGGTTTGGGCATGACATCAACAACGATCCGTGGCAACGGTCACTCCTGTGTTGGGAACGGGCTCTTCAACGAAGCGAGGCGCGCGGAAACCGCTGCACGATCTGTGCAGGAAAAGTGCCGTCTCACGCTGATCCAGCGCTCCGCGAGCTTGCACCCTCCATTCTACCGGCTGAAGCAAACCGCGAATTCTACGCCAACGGCGCCAACTGTCAGTAGCATCGGTCTATGGCAGAGAAACCACAATCCATGCTCCTGCCGATCATGGCCGCCGCCGTGTTCTTCGGCCTTGGCCGGCTCGTCATCCGCAAGTACCGCGGCGACCGCCAGGCGGCGCGCGCCGCGCAGGAAGACCTGGCCCGCCGGGTCAGCGAGGCCGTGCGCAACCCCCGCCCCTAAGCGGCCCCTCGCCCTGACAGCGGCGGGCCCGCCGCGCCCGACGCCAGCCCTAAACCTTCCCGCCAGCCCCGCCGAGCAGGTCCTTCATGGCGTTCCATTCGGAGATCTGGCAGCCGTCGGTCAGCGTGAACGTCTTGTTGACCTCGCGCCCGTCGATGGTGCCGGTGACGTGGGCCTGCTGCGGGCCGCCGTACTCCTGCGTGCAGGCGCGGTTGGGGTCGGGCTGGGTGAAGAAGACGTTCTCGGCATGCCGCACCAGCGCCGCGCAGGCCGCGTCCGGGTCCTGGACCGTGGAGCTTTCCATCGGTTTGGAGTCGACGCACACGAGCGTCTTTTCCTCCTTGTAGTCCGCGCCGGAGGTCGAGACCGAGATCTTCAGCTTGGCGTCCACGGGGGCTCCTTCCGCAGGGCTCGACGGCGGCGCGCTGCCGGGTTCGGTAGGGCTGGCACCGGGGCTGGTGGCGGAGGCCGGCGGGCTGGTTTCCCCTGGCTCCTCGCCGCCGGGCGCGCAGCCGCTCAGGAGCAGCGCGAGCGCCGCGGGCATGCTCAGCAGGGCCAGTGCTGTTCTCGAACCAACTCGTTTGCGGTCCATGTTCTCACCCTTCGATCGTCTCCAGCGCGGCCAGCAAGCGGTCGCGCAGGCGTTGCGATTCATCCGCGAAGCCGCGCTGGGCCGCCGCGTACTGCGCGCGGCCCTCGGCGGTTTCGATGCGGATCGGCTCATACCCCCAGGCGGCGAGATCATACGGCGAGGCCTGCATGTCCATCTCGCGGATCCGCCAGGACAGTTCGAAACAGTCCATGACGAGTTCGCCGGGCAGTGCAGGAGTAAGCTTGTAGGCCCATTTGTAGAGGTCCATGTTGGCGTGCAGGCAGCCGGGCTGTTCCATGTCCCGCTGGTTCTCCCGGCTCAGCCGCAGGGTATTCAGCGGTGCCGCCTGCGGAGTGTAGAAGCGGAAGGCGTCGAAGTGCGAGCAGTTGATCCGGCTCGCCTCGACCACTCCGTCCGTGCCCTCCGCGCCGAGCCGCAGTTCCAGGTACTCGTGCCGGACGCCGTTGAGCCGTGACTTGTAGACCATGGCCCATTCGTGCAGGCCGAAGCAGGCGAACCGGGCCGGGCGCCCCGCGGTCGCGGCCAGGATGGTCCGGGTGAAGGACACCGTCTCGGCGCGCTCGCGAAGGAACCGCTCGGCGTCGAAGGTGACCGCACCGCCGTCGTTAATGTCCTGTTCCGCGCGCTCCGCGTCCGTCAGTGTGCGGTAGTACTTCCAGGCGGCGCGTTCGGCCGCGGCGTCGCCGGTGAGTACGACGCCGGCGCCCGGGTGCCAGCGCAGCAGCTGGCCCGGTTTCTGGGTGTAGTAGGTGAAGAGGAAGTCCTCGACCGGGTGCTTGCGCCCCGCCGAGCGGCGCTCCAGGTACGGCCCGGTGAACCGGGAGGCGCGGAGCTGATGCGCTGCCTCGCGAGCCTGCCAGTGCTCGGGGCCCAGCACTTCCAGCCGGGTCAACTGCGACTGCATGATTCCATTGTCGCAGGGACGGGCGGCTATATCACTTCCTCAGGCTCGGGGATAGACTTTGACTGGTTATTGGGTGGGACTTTTATGAGAATTCCTGAAAGGGTTCTTTGAGACTATTTCGTCCGCTATTTTGAGCTCACAGATCCCGCCGGTAGTGGCTTCGGCTACGCAGTTGGGGGGAGGGGCCGGCCCAGTGGCCGGAACGCCAGCCGCCCGGAGTTGATACGTTTCCGCGTCGGGCAGCGAGCAGCCGGCGGGTCTGGGGGCCGGACCAAGTTGGTCCGTCCCACAGGGATGAAAGGCGTTCCAATCTCATGACCAAGCAAAGCAGAGGCTTTGTGCGGCGACGCTCCGTCCGCGCCGCCACGGCACTCGCACTGGGATTACCCCTCGTATTGTCCAGCCTGGCCGGCCCCGCGGCCGCCGTCGGGCCCGCCGCCGGTCCTTCGGGGCAGCCGAGCGCCCAAGCCTACAAAGACGGCCAGTACATCGTGATGCTCAAGGGCCAACCTTTGGCGACCTACGACGGCGGGGTGGCCGGCATCGCGGCGACCAAGCCGGCCAAGGGCAAGAAGGTGGACGCGGACAGCCCGCAGGCCCGCAAATACGCCGCCCACCTGAACCGGAAGCAGCAGGAGGTCGCGGCCGCGGCCGGCACCGCCGTCGGCGAGAGCTTCACGACGGCGGTCAACGGCTTCACGGCCGACCTCACCGCCGAGCAGGCAGCGATGCTGGCCAAGAACCCGCAGGTGCTTTCCGTTTCCGAGAACGAGCAGCTCAGCCCGGACTATTCCAGCACCGAGTTCCTCGGCCTGCCCGGCGAGGACGGCGCCTGGGAGCAGCGGTACGGCGGCGCGGCCAATGCCGGCAAGGGTGTGGTGGTCGGCGTGATCGACACCGGCTACTACCCGGCCAACGCGTTCCTGGCCGGGGACAAGGCCAGGAAGCTGAAGCAGGGCGAGAGCCCGCAAGTGGGCCAGCCCTACCTGACCACCGACGGCAAGATCGCGATGCTCAAGGCGGACGGCGAGACGTTCATCGGCGAATGCCAGAAGGCCCAGGACAATAGCCGGGACTGGAAGGGCAGCGAATGCAACAGCAAGGTCCTGAGCGCCCGGTACTACGCCGAGGACTTCCTGAGGCTCGTACCGCCGGCCGAGCGTGACCCGAAGGAATCGATCTCGCCGCTGGACATCGCCAGCCACGGCACCCATACCGCGACCACCGCGGCCGGCAACGACGGCGTGAAGACGACCGTGGACGGCCGCGACTTCGGCGAGGGCTCCGGCGTCGCACCCGAAGCGAAGGTCTCGGTCTACAAGATCTGCTGGGAGGACACCAACCCCTCCACCGGCGGCTGCTTTGCCTCGGCCTCGGTCGCGGCCATCGAACAGGCGGTCAAGGACGGCGTCGATGTGCTGAACTACTCGATCTCCGGCAACAACAACTCGGTGCTGGACCCGGTGGCCCTGGCGTTCTTCAACGCGGCCGCAACCGGCATCTTCGTGTCGGCCTCGGCCGGTAACTCCGGCCCGGCGGACACCACCGTCAACCACAGCGCGCCCTGGCTGACCACCGTCGCGGCGAGCACGTTCTCGAACGAGCTGCAGGGCACGGTCGAACTCTCCGATGGCTCCAAGTACCGCGGCGCCTCCATCATGAGCTCCGAGGTCCCGCAGACGGCCCTGATCCTCTCGCGCAACGCCGCGGTCAAGGATGACGGGAAGAAGGAGACAGACGAGACCGAGAACGCACGGCTCTGCCTGCCGGGCTCGCTCGACGCGGCCAAAGCCACGGGCAAGATCGTGGTCTGCGAACGCGGCGTCAACCCCCGCGCGGAGAAGTCCGTGACGGTGAAGGACGCCGGCGGCGTCGGCATGGTCCTGGTGAACGTGCCCATCGGTTCCCTGGACCTGGACCTGCATGCGGTGCCCACCGTCCACATCAACGACGACGGTTTCCTCGCCAAGGTTGCGGCGGGCTCCGGCCTGACCGCGGCGCTGGTCGACCACGACACCACCGGCCAGCCCGAGCCCCCGCTGCCCCAGATTGCGGACTTCTCCTCGCGGGGCCCGTCCACGGCGGTCGGCGGCGACCTGCTGAAGCCGGACATCGCGGCGCCCGGCGTCGGCGTGCTGGCCGGCGTCTCCCCGCTTGTAGGCGGCGAAAACTTCGGCTTCATGTCCGGCACGTCGATGGCCGCGCCGCAGGTCGCCGGCCTGGCCGCGCTGGTGCTGGGAGAGAACCCCAAGTGGTCGCCGGCCGCGGTGAAGTCCGCCATGATGACCACGGCCGCCGACGTGCAGACCGCAGACGGCGAGGCCAACGATGACAAGTTCGCCACCGGCGCCGGCGAGGTCGACGCCGCGGCGATGGCCGACCCGGGCCTGGTCTATGACGCCGGCGTGCTGGACTGGGCGGGCTTCCTGGAGACGGCCTCCGGCGGAGACGTCTGGCCGGACGTGGATCCCATCGCCGCCAAGGACGTCAACGTTCCGTCCATCGCGCTGGGCACCCTGACCGGCCCGGTCACGGTAACCCGCACGCTGACCGCGCTCGAACCTGGCAGCTACTCCGCGGCGATCGACGTCCCGGGTGTGGACGCCGTCGTCGAGCCCTCGCAGCTCGACTTCACCGAGGCGGGCCAGTCGCTGGACTTCACCGTCACCTTCACCAATGACAGCGCCGCCTACGGCAAGGCGGCGATGGGCGAGCTGACCTGGTCCAGCGAGGACCACACCGTCACCGCGCCCGTGGCCCTCACCCCGGTGGCCGCCCTCGCCCCGCCCGCCGTCACCGTGGATTCCGCCGCCGCTTCCGGCGAGCAGACCCTCGACGTGACCTCGGGGACGGACAACCCGATCGACATCACCGTGGAAGGTCTCGCCAAGGCCAACGTGCTGACTGAGGAGAAGACCCCGGATCCCAACCAGATCACCGCGGCCAGCTCCGTCATCAGCAAGCTCACGGTTCCGGAGGGCGCCACCACGGCACAGTTCGCGATCAACGCTGCGGCTGAGACGGCGGACTGGGACCTGTACGTGAA
Source organism: Arthrobacter sp. Marseille-P9274 (assembly GCF_946892675.1). Classification (NCBI taxonomy): domain Bacteria; kingdom Bacillati; phylum Actinomycetota; class Actinomycetes; order Micrococcales; family Micrococcaceae; genus Arthrobacter; species Arthrobacter sp. Marseille-P9274. Next base: position 537,802 of record NZ_CAMPOV010000003.1, on the reverse strand, counting down.
GACGCCCGACGGCCAGCAGATCGCCGTCGCCACCGCCAACACGAGTGAGAGCCTGACCCTCACGGCGCCCGCGGCCGGCGACTACGAGGTCATCGGACATCTGTGGGGCACCTCGGACGGCGCGGCCACCGCCACCGGCACGCTCAACACCGCAGCCCTCACCGGTGACGCCGGAAACCTGACCGTCACGCCCGACCCGCTGGAGCTGCCCAACGGCCAGTCCGGCAAGGTCACGGCCAAGTGGAGCGGGCTCGGCTCCGGCAGCTGGGTCGGCCTGGTCAAGTTCGGTGACAGCGCCTCCACCGCCCTGACCATCAACGTCCCGTAGCGGCCACCCGCCGGTTCGTCCGGCCCGGAAGGAGCCCCGTCCCCGCGGCGGGGCTCCTTTCATGCCCGGAGGTCGGACGGACGCGCCCTCCGACCTCCGGTGGCCGACCGCGGCCCCTCGCGGCTTCGCTTCCTGACCCGTTCTCCCGAGCTCCGCAGCTCGTGCCCCGGGGGCCTGGCCGCCAAGGTTTCCGCCGCCTCGAGCCCAGGGCGCCTAGCCATCACGGCTTCCTGAGCCGGCCGTCACCTCGAGCCCCGGGCGCTAGCCGCCGCGGCTTCCAGGGCGTGCAGCCGCCTACCCCGTGCGCCTAGCCGCCGCGGCTTCCTGAGGTTGCCGCCGCCTCGAGCCCGGGTGACCACCGCGGCTTCCCGAATTACCCTCGGTTCAGCGCTTATTCCCTGCTTTAACCTTCAAGCAAGGCCCTGACCTGTGGCGATGCCCGAGGTGGAGTTAATGGCTGGGGAGTTCGCCGGTTGGCCTGGTGCTTCTCGCCGACGTGCCAGCCGCTGCGACCCGACCTCCTGCTCCAACCGCAGCGAGCCCCTGCTCCCGCCACAGGCCGCTTCCTGATCGAGCGCACCGGCAATGGACACGATTAGACCTGCTGAACAGCTTTAGCCTTCAAGCAGCCGGCTGACTTGGGCGTTTGTCTTGCTTGAAGGCTAAAGCTGTACGGCTTGGCCCGGGCGGCGGGAGGCGGCGTCGGATGGAGGGGCCAGACGGCGGCGGGAGGTGGCGTCGGACAGGCGGGCCGGGCGGTGGGTGTGGGCGTCGGATGGGCGGATCGGGCGGGGAGAGGTCGCGGCCGAAACGAGGGCGGGCGGGCTGCTGAGCGCAGGTGGCCAGACCGTCAGGCGGCGCGCTGGGCGGCGTCGATGAGCCGCCGCATGGAGGCGTTGAGCCCCGCAGCATTTCGCGGTCCAGCTCCAGCCGCTCCAGCATGGTTCCCGGAACGGCCAGCGCCCGCTCGCGCAGCCCCGCCCCGGCGTCGGTCAGCTCGATAGCCAGTGCGCGCTCGTTGCCGGCGACGCGCTCGCGGGTGACCAGCCCGGCGCTTTCCAGCCGCTTGAGCATGGGGGAGAGCGTCGCCGGCTCCTGGGCGAGCGCCTCGCCGAGCTCCTTCACGGTGCGCGGACTCTGCTCCCAGAGCGCCAGCATGACCAGGTACTGCGGGTGGGTCAGCCCCAGCCCCTCCAGCACGGGCTTGTACGCTGCGACGACGCTGCGCGAGGCCACGGAGAGCGCAAAGCAGAGCTGGTGCTCCAGCAGCAGGTCCTCCGTGCGGTCCGAGTCAACCGTCACAGCGCATCACGCCCTTCCGAATAGTTAGTGCACTAATTGTTAGCGTAGAGTGGTTCATGCATCCAGTCCAATCGTCGGCACGCGCAGGAAGGGGTCCCTCTATGGGCCAGAAAAAGTCGGGGGCGCAGCGGTTCATGAACATCACGGGCAAGCTGCGCGTGATCTTCGGCCCCGCGCAGAAGAGCGGCGTGGACCATCCGATGACGGAGGAGAACAAGGAGCTGCTCAAGGTGCGCGAGGCCGAGGCCGAGCAGTGGCAGACGATCCGCCGGGCGGACGGCAGCACCTACATCGTGCCCAAGCAGCAGTAGCGGACTACACTGGGGATCACCGGATTCTTACCCCGTTAAGAAGGTGATTCAGATGGCTGGGAATTCGAGTTTCATCCGCGGTTTCATGAGGATTACGGCCCGAGCGGCCAAGGTCTGGGGACCTGCGGACAGGATTGACAGTGACACTCCCGTAGTGCACCGGCACGATGATGCCGAGTTGTCCTCCGAGGAGCAGTTGGCGGAAATCGAAGTGGAACGTGATGCTGAAGGCCATGCCTACGCGTTCCGCAAACGCCACGAGCCGACCTGACCGGTCTGCCCTTAACTATCAGGAAAACAACGACGGCGATCCCCGCGTGAGTCGGGCATCGCCGTCGTTATTTTGTGGCCTGCTGGGCCGGACCAGGTCCTAGCGCCCGGTGCCGCCGTAGACCGTTGCCTCGTCCTCGCTGTCCAGGTCGAACGCCGAGTGGACTGCGCGCACGGCCGTGTCCAGCAGGTCCGCATGGGTGACGATGGAGATGCGGATTTCCGAGGTGGAGATCATGTCCACGTTGACGCCGGCCTTATGCAGCGCCTCGAAGAACTTGTAGGAGACGCCCGGGTTGGAGCGCATCCCCGCCCCGATCAGCGACAGCTTGCCGATCTGGTCGTTGTAGTCGATGCTCTCGAAGCCGACGGTGGACTGGGCCGCGTGCAGCGCCTCGAGGGCGTCCTTGCCTTCCACGATCGGCAGGGTGAAGGAGATGTCCGTCTTGCCCGAGCCCTGGGTGGAGACGTTCTGCACGATCATGTCGATGTTGGCGTGCGCGCCGGCGACGATGCCGAAGAGCTCGGCCGCCTTGCCCGGGATGTCCGGGACGCCGATGATCGTGACTTTCGCCTCGGAACGATCATGGGCCACGCCGGAGATGATGGGCTGTTCCATGGGTTCTCCCTCTTGGATCTTGATTTTGTCGTCGGGGCTGGGCAGGACCCAGGTGCCTTCGTGGGTGCTGAACGAGGAGCGGACGTGGAGCGGCACACCGAAGCGGCGGGCGTACTCGACGCAGCGCAGGTGCAGGATCTTGGAGCCGGAGGCGGCCATTTCCAGCATTTCCTCGCTGGAGATCTTGTCGATCTTCCGGGCGCTGCCGACCACGCGCGGGTCGGCGGTGTAGATGCCGTCGACGTCCGTGTAGATCTCGCAGACGTCGGCGTCCAGCGCCGCTGCCAGGGCCACCGCAGTGGTGTCCGAGCCGCCGCGGCCGAGCGTCGTGATGTCCTGGCTTTCCTGGCTCATGCCCTGGAAGCCGGCCACGATGGCGACGTCGCCCTTCTCCAGGGTGGTCTTCACCCGGTGCGGCGAGACGTCGATAATGCGGGCCTTGCCGTGGATGGCGTCGGTGATCATGCCGGCCTGGCTGCCGGTGAAGGACTGCGCGGTGGCCCCGAGTTCCTGGATGGCCATGGCCAGCAGCGACATGGAGATGCGTTCGCCGGCGCTGAGCAGCATGTCCATCTCGCGCGCGCTGGGATCGGACGTAATCTGTCCGGCCAAGTCCAGCAGCTCGTCAGTGGTGTCGCCCATGGCGGAAACCACCACAACTACATCGTTTCCTGCCGCCTGCGTGTCGACCACGCGCTTGGCGACGCGCTTAATGCCGTCGGCATCGGAAACGGAGGAACCTCCGAACTTCTGAACTATCAGACTCATGCGTTCTCTAAACAACTCCTGGTTGTGGCCTGCCGGCAGCCCGGTCGGTAGGCAATGGAAATCGGCCGCCGGATACGTCGGCTGCAGACAGCGGCGGCATGGCAAGTCTAACGCCGCGGCCCGAGCGCGGGAGAATGCGCCGGGCAGTATGACCTTTCCCCGGGGAGCGTACGACGGCGGGTGGCGGGTGTGGCGGGCGGCCTTAGGTCAGGTTGCGGCGGCCTTCGAAGGCGCGGCCCAGCGTCACTTCGTCCGCGTACTCCAGGTCGCCGCCGACCGGGAGCCCGGAAGCGAGCCGGCTCACCGTGACGCCGATGGTCTTGAGCATCCGGGCCAGATAGGTCGCCGTGGCCTCGCCCTCGAGGTTGGGGTCGGTGGCGATGATGATTTCCTGGATCTGGCCGTCGGAGAGGCGGTTGAGCAGTTCGCGGATGCGCAGCTGCTCGGGGCCAACGCCGCCGATCGGATTAATCGCGCCGCCGAGCACGTGGTAGCGGCCCTTGAAGGACCGCGTGCGTTCGATCGCGATGACGTCCTTCGACTCCTCCACTACGCAGATCGCGGTCGGATCGCGTCGCGGATCGCGGCAGATGTTGCAGGTTTCCTGCTCGGACACGTTGCCGCAGATCGAGCAGAACTTGACCCGCTCCTTGACGTTCGTGATCGACTCCGAGAGCCGCTTCATGTCTTCCGGATCGGCCTCCAGGATGTGGAATGCGATCCGCTGCGCCGACTTCGGCCCGATGCCGGGGAGCCGGCCGAGCTCGTCAATTAGCTCTTGGACGGCGCCTTCGTACACTGATCCTCAATCTCCTGACCTGCTTTAGGAACCGTCGAGGCTCCGTTCTTCCACCAGCCGGCCGCCCAGAATCCGCTCAATCGCGGCGCGGCCCACCAGCCCGGAGTCTTCGATGGCTACATCGTCCTCGCTGGGAATGTCCTCGACGTAGCTCAAGCTTATGCCACCGGGCTGACCGTTTTGGGCCGGTTCGGTCGGACGGTTCCGCGCCTCGGTCGCCCGGGCCTGCTGCAGCAGCATCTGGTAGCGGCTCATCGGCTTGCCCGGCTCGGGCTGCATCGGGGCAGCAACGGGTGCGGGGGTCACAGGGGAAGCGGGCGCAGCAGCGGGGCGGTTGGTCGACGACGGCGGGGCCGCGGCCGGGGCCGGTCCGCTTACGGTCGGCTGGGCCGGGGCCGCTGACGATGCTTTCCGGGCCGGGGCTGCCTGAGGCATCCGCCGGCCGAAGCCCGGATCCTCCGGGGGCGGCCCGTCCCACTCATCCGACGGCGGCTCGTCGTCGGAGAAGGGGATGTCGTCGTAGGGCGACGATGGAACCGACGCAGCCTCCGGGGATGCCTTCGGCGGCTCCCACACCTGGCCTTCGTTCTCCGGTGGCGCGGCCGACCGGGACGGTTCCCAGGCGCGGCCTTCCTGCTCACCCGCGGCCGGGCGGCTCGGCTGCGCCGGCTGCGCCGTTTGCATCGGCTGGGCCGGCCGGACCGGCTGCTGGGCGGCCTGGGGCGGCCGGTTGGCGAGGTGCGCGAAGACGGGCTGTTCACCCGGCACGGGCGGCGGCAGGTTCACGGGACGAGCCTGCGCCTGGGGCGGGGCGGATGCAGCCGCCCCGGCGTGCTGCATGCTGACTGCGGAGTCCGCACTCGCCGCAGACGGAGCCGAGCTCGGTGACCAGTTCGCCGACGCTGCGCTCTGCGCCGAGGGTGCCGTGTGGGCGGACTGGCCCGATGCGGCCGACGCTGCGCTCTGCGCCGAGGGTGCCGTGTGGGCGGACTGGCCCGATGCGGCCGTCGCAGCGGAATGGGCCGAGGGCGCCGTGTGTGCCGACTGGCTCGAGACCGGCGACGCCGCGGAGGGGGCCGACGACTGCGCTGCGGGCCCTGGCATGCCGGGGGAGTTGGCGCTCGCCGCAGAGGGCGCGCTTGCCGCCGAGTAGGCAGGCGACTGGGCGCTGGCGGCAGACATGCCGCTCGGCGCAGTCGAGCCGCTGGATGAACCCGAGCCGGAGGGACCATTGCCGACAGCCGCGGCGGGACCGGACGCCGGGCCGTCGGCCGGAGTCTGCTCATGGACCGGAGCCGGGGCCCGGGTGGCCGCGGCTGGTGCGTTGTCGACCGGAGCCGGGGCGCTTGCCCGAGACTCGTCGGAAGCCGTGTTTACCGGGTTGGAGGCGGCGAATGGTGCAGTGGCAGGCTGGTGTTGCGGACCGGCTGCCGGCTGGGGCCGGCTAGCGCCTTTTGGGCCGGATTCACCCGCCGCCCCGGATCCACCGGCTGTGATATCAAGCTGGACGTCGGTCCCGAGCACTTTGAAGATGCACTGCCTCAGCATGCCCGCGTTCTCTTGTTTGCTCGAGAATGCCGTCATGGCGCCGGTATTCGAGAAGGCGACCGTCAGGGTCCGGCCGTCGAAGCCGGCCAGCGACGCATTGGGCTCGACCGTCATCCAGAGGAACTTCTTCTCCGACTTCAGGACGTCCATGATTTCCGGCCAGGCACGGCGGAACATCTCGACCGACCCGGCGGCACCGAAGCGCGGGGGACCGGCCTGCTGGCCGGTGTCCTGGGACGGCTGCTGGCCCGCGGCGGGACCGGCCTGCTGGCCGGTGTCCTGGGGCGGCTGCTGGCCCGCGGCGGGGCCGGTCGGCTGGGCTGGGTGCTGCGGCGGCGTCGGCTGCTGGTTCGGGCCGGCTTGCGCCACAGCGTTCTGAGGTGATGCAGGCCGCTGCTGTGCTGGTCCGGCGGGGCGGTCGCCGTTACCGGGACGCGGCTGCTGCTGACCGGCGGCAGGACCTGCAGGCTGGCCAGTGTCCTGCGGCGCGATCGGCCGCTGGTGGTTCTGCGGTGCCTGGCCCGCAGGGCCGGGCTGGGCGGCAGGCGGCTGCTGCTGGCCCGCGGCGGGGCTGGCAGACCCCGCGTTGTCAGGCCTATCTCCCGGCCGCTGGGCGGAAGCGGGGGCGGTCCGTGCGGGCTCGGGTTCGGGCTCCGGGACAACGCCCCAGGCTCCGCCCCAGTCGCGGGACGAATCGGCGGAGGCTTCGGGCGCGGCGGGTTGCTGAGGGGAGGCTTGCTGGCGCTGAGGTTCCGCGACGGACCGGTCCTGCCGCGCGGGTGCCGCATTCCATCCCTGCTCGGCCGGGGCGGTCTGGGCCGCGGGTTGCTCGGAAGGGGGCGCTGCGGGAGCCTGCCGGGCGGCCGGTTCCATAACGGCGGAGGCGGCGGGTGCCGTCCGCTCCGATGCAGCAGCTGATGCGGCTGATTGCGGGGCAGCAGCGGCCGGTGCGGCTTGGCGCGAGGCAGAAGCGGCAGCTGGCTGCTCCGGGGCGGAGGCGGCATGAGCCGGTGCCGGTTGAACGGCCGCCGGAGCCGACTGGGCGGCGGGCTGCGCCGCGGCGGGCACCGCTGGCCGGGGGGACTGCTGGGGTTCGGCGGCCTGTCCGCCGGAACGGGCGGCGCGCAGCATCTCACGGACCTGCGCGGCACCGGAGCCCCCGGACGCAGCGCCGCCCCATCCTGCCGCGCCGGACGCGGAAGGCGAGGCTCCGCCGTCGTTGGTGGCACCGGCGTCCGCCGAAACGGGAGCTTCCGGCACGTCCCCGGCGTAGGAGAGCCGGCGTTCGATCCGGTCGACGCGGGCTGCCACGCCGCGCTGGGCCTGGTCCGCCGCGGGCAGCAGGATCCGGGCGCAGAGCAGCTCGAGGTGCAGCCGCGGGGACGTCGCGCCGGTCATTTCGGTCAGCGCCTCGTTGGCGATGTCCGCCGCGCGGGAGAGTTCGGAGGCGCCGAGCTGGTGGGCCTGCGTCTGCATCCGGGCGATCTGGTCCTCTGGGACGCCGCGCAGGATCGTGTGCGCGCTCTCCGGCATGGCCTTGACGATGATCAGGTCGCGGAAGCGTTCCAGCAGGTCCTCGACGAAGCGGCGCGGGTCATGCCCGGTCTGGACAACCCGGTCCACCGCGCTGAACACCGTGGAGGCGTCCGAGGCGGCGAAGGCGTCCACCACGTCATCCAGCAGCGAGGCGTGGGTGTAGCCGAGCAGGGAGACGGCCAGCTCGTAGTCCAGCCCGGCCGGTCCGGCGCCGGCCATCAGCTGGTCCAGCACGGAGAGCGAGTCGCGGACGGAACCGCCGCCGGCGCGGATCACGAGCGAGAGCACGCCGGGAGCCACGGGCACGTTTTCCTGGTTGCAGAGCAGCTCCAGGTACTTCATCAGCGGTTCCGGCGGCACCAGCCGGAACGGGTAATGGTGGGTGCGCGAGCGGATGGTCCCGATGACCTTGTCCGGCTCGGTGGTCGCGAAGATGAACTTGATGTGCTCCGGCGGCTCTTCGACGATCTTCAGCAGCGCGTTGAAGCCGGCCGACGTGACCATGTGGGCCTCGTCGATGATGAAGATCTTGTAGCGGTCGCGCACCGGGGCGAAGGTGGCGCGCTCGCGCAGGTCGCGCGCGTCGTCCACGCCGCCGTGGGAGGCCGCGTCGATCTCGATGACGTCCAGGCTGCCCGGGCCGCCGCGCCCCAGTTCCCGGCACGAGTCGCACGCACCGCAAGGCTCCGGCGTCGGGCCTTTGGCGCAGTTCAGGCAGCGGGCCAGGATCCTCGCCGAGGTGGTCTTTCCGCAGCCGCGCGGGCCGGAGAAGAGGTAGGCGTGGTTGACCCGGTTTTTCTGCAGCGCCGCCATGAGCGGATTGGTGACGTGTTCCTGCCCAATGACGTCCGCGAAGGAATCGGGGCGGTAGCGGCGGTAGAGGGCTGTACTCACAGTAAGAACCCTATCGGTTGCAGTAGGGGCATTTCACTTCCGGCCGGCGGCATGTGGACAGACGGAAAAGACCCCTCATGCACCTGCCAGAGCCCGCTTACCCTTGCTACCTTCCGGTCCTGGGGGAGTTCACAGGATGACACCACATGAGGGGCCGACAAACAGTTTACCCGAGATAAACGGGCGGCCGAAATCGGGTCAGTCCGCGGCCTCCTCCCGCGGAACTTGCGGCGTCTCTTCACGCGGCCGGGGCGGCAGGCTGACGTCGATCGGGAAGGTCATGAATGCGGGGGTCTCGTAGGGGTGGGCCTCCACCGCGGCACTAACGACGGCGGCGCGCAGGGAGCGCGGGTAGATCGCCTCGATCCGGGTCTCGGCTACCTCCTCCGCGGTGCCGACGGCGCCGATGGCCGGGTTGGCTCCGGCCAGCGGGGTGAAGCGGCCGGTTCCCTCCATGCTGAATGAGCAGTGCGAGTAGTTGCCGAGCCGGCCGGCGCCGGCATCCCCGATGGCCAGGCGGACCGCGGGTGCGGCGTCGGTCGGGACGTAGATGACCAGGCAGTCCATGGGCTCCATGGCGGCCAGTCTGCCACGCGGCGCCGACAGTTTCGAGGGACTGCCCCCACGGTTCAGTAAATGCTGGACCGCGATGCCGTGAAGTCCTGGTGAGTTGCCGGAAGGCCGCGCCGCCGCCGTCCGCGAGGCCCGATTCGTTACTTTCGGCCCGGTCGGGTATCCTAGTATCTGCTCTTCATGAGCAATCACCTGGAGGATTCGCCTAGCGGCCTATGGCGCACGCCTGGAACGCGTGTTGGGTTAACGCCCTCGGGGGTTCAAATCCCCCATCCTCCGCCAGTGAAGGAGCCCCGCCGACCCGGCGGGGCTCCTTTCGTTTTTCCGCGCCTGTTTCCGTGCCGCCCGTTCTCGGCCCAGGCGCCAATGCCTTCTCGGCAGCCGCATTTCGGCCCGGTTTCTTTGCCCCGGGTCCGGCTCTCCTTGTATGAGCGGATCTCTTGCCTGCGCCGGCCGAACCTCCCGGCATTGGACGCTTCTTCCCAGCTTTAGGCTTCAAGCAACGCGCTGACCTGCAGGATGCTGGCGGGAGATTCAAAGCTGGGAAATCGGGGCGCGAGAGAGGATGCGGGCGGCGGGAGATTTCAAAGCTGGGAAATCGGGGCGCGAGAGGGATGCGGGCGGCGGGAGATTCAAAGCTGGGAGATTGGGCGGGAGAGGGCGCGGGCTGCGGATAAGGGGGCGGGGAGAGGGACGCGGGTTGCGGATTTGGGACGTGGGCTGGGGATGAGGGAGAGGGGCATGCGGGCACATGCTGGCGAGCGGGAGGCCGGACAGGGCTCCTGCCGGACGAGGTCAGGGGCGTAGCTGCGCTGGATGGCGTTGAGGGCGGTTTCATAGGCGGCTTCCCAGTCCATGCCGGGGAGGCCGGCGCCGGCGAGTTCGAGGCTGACGAGTCCGTGGACCTGGCCCCAGATGGCGGCGGCCACGAGGGGGACGGGTTCGTTAGAGCCTGCGGCGGCGAGGGTGGCTTCGACCGCTTCGTAGAGCGGCTCGATGGAGGATGCTGCGACCTCCGGGGTCGCTTCGCAGGGCACCGGGGAGCCGAGCGGGCTGCTGAACATCAGGGCGTAGAACGAGCGGTGCTCCAGGGCCCACTGCCGGTAGGCGAGCCCGAGTCCGCGCAGGCCGCGGGGTGCCGCCGCGCGCTGGGATTCGCCGAAGGAGCGGAAGGCATCGTCGAGCACGGCGGTCAGCAGCTGGGGCTTGCCGCCGAAGAGCGAATACACGGCCGTGGTCGAGGTCCCGGCCGCGGCGGCGACGTCGCGCAGCGCCACCCTCGCCGGGCCGTCGGCCGCGACGAGTTCGGCGGTGGCCTCGAGCAGCCGCTGGCGGAGGTCTGCATCGTAAACAGGGGGTCTTGCCATGGGTCCCATTATTCCATAACATTGTTTTGTAACGCTGTTATGGAACGGCTGAAGAACGGAAGCGCGGCGATGGTCAGGCAGGTGCATTGGGGCAAGCAGGTGCGCGGGGCAAGGCAGCGGGAGGGGAACGGCGATGAGCGAGGCAAGGGAAGTGGGCCGGAAGGTGGAGCCGGGGAGGTTCACTGCGGCTCCGGAAGAAGCGGTGACGGTTTTCCTGATCGGGATGCGGGCCAATCGATGGTGGAAGGTTCCGGCGGTCATGAGGACGGCGTCGGCGATGCCGAGGATGCTGCGGTATCTGGCGGAGAATCCCGAAGCGGGGATGCTCGGGTTCCATTCGTGGTTCGGGCGGACCACCGTGATGCTGAGTTATTGGAAGAGCCCGGAGCACCTCCAGCGGTTTGCGGCGGATCGCGATGCCCCGCACCTCGAGCCGTGGCGCCGGTTCATGAAGGAGTCGGCGGGTTCGGGCGACGTCGGCGTCTGGCACGAGACCTACCAGGTAGCCGCGGCCGACCAGGAGTCGGTCTACAGCGACATGCCAGCCTTCGGGTTGGCGGCGGCGACCCGGCGCGTGCCGATCGGCCGCGGCAGCAACACGGCCCGGCAGCGGCTCGGGGCGCAGCCGGGTCGGGGCAGCAGCCGGACGTCCGTCGAGGGAGGCGTAACTCCGCGCTGAGTCCCTGGTGGGAGGAGCGGCTGCTCAGGAAGGGGAGTGAGCAGCTGCCCGCTGAGTCCTCCCGGGCACTGCGGCGGGCATCCGCCGTCGTTGGTGGAAATTCCCAATCAACTGATTGACAGCTCCGCCCACTCTGGGCTGCAATGGTGCGTGTGACCCAATCGATCGATTGGCACCCATGACTGCGGCAGCGGGAAAGCGTGGTGACCGTGAACCTTGGCAAGGTCCAGCAGGCGGCGGTTTCGCTCTTCGCCACCCGCGGTTTCGCGGCCACCGGGATCCGCGACCTGGGGGCGGCGGCCGGCATCAACTCGGCGACGCTCTACCACTATGTGGGCAGCAAGGAAGACCTGCTGGTCAGCATCATGCGCGACTGCCTCGACGAGATGATCCGTTCCGGCTCCGAGGCCCTGCGCGGCAGCGCAGAGCCGGCCATTCAGCTGGCCGGGCTGATCTCCTCGCACGTGGGGCTGACGGCGACCAACCAGCTCACCGCGCGGGTTGCCGAGTACGAGATGCGGGCGCTGTCCGAGACCAACCGCCCCGCCATGCAGGCGCTCCGCGACGAGTACGAGTCGCTCTTCGCGCAGGTGCTTGAACGCGGCGCGCGCGTCGGCGCCTTCAACACCGAGGACCTGACGATGACCCGCCTGGCGCTGATGGAGATGGGGACGGGTGTCGCCCACTGGTTCCGCGCGGACGGGCGGCTGCGGCTCGAGGAGGTGCAGCAGTATTTCGTGAGCATGGCCTGCCGCATCCTGGCGGTCGACGGCGCCCTGCTCGACGGCGTCGACTTCGTGGTTGCACCCCGCCGGCTGGCCAGTGAGCCGGATCCTCCGCAGCCGCGTGCCAACGTTTCCTGACCCGCCACCGGCCCCACTGGACCCGCACGCCCGCGACGAAAAGGACAGCATGGACACTCTGACCAGCAGGGTCGATACGACGGACCCCGATTTCCTGCAGAATGCCAAGCGGCAGTCGGCGCTCGTCGATGAGCTGCGGGAGCGCCTGGCGCGGGCTGCCCTGGGCGGCCCGGAGAAATCGCGCCAACGCCACGTGGACCGCGGCAAGCTGCTGCCGCGCCAGCGGGTCGACATGCTGCTGGATGAGGGCTCTCCGTTCCTCGAGATCGCGCCGCTCGCCGCCGAGGACATGTACGGCGGCGAAAGCCCCGGCGCCGGGATCATCGCCGGGATCGGCCTGGTCCACGGGCGCCACGTGCTGGTCATCTCCAACGACGCGACGGTCAAGGGCGGCACGTACTTCCCGATGACGGTGAAGAAGCACCTGCGGGCCCAGGAAATCGCGCTGGAGAACGGCCTGCCCTGCGTCTACCTGGTGGACTCCGGCGGCGCGTTCCTGCCGATGCAGGACGAGGTCTTTCCGGACCGGGACCACTTCGGCCGGATCTTCTACAACCAGGCCAACCTGTCGGCGCGGAAGATTCCGCAGATCGCCGCCGTCCTGGGATCCTGCACGGCGGGCGGCGCCTACGTTCCGGCGATGAGCGACGAGACGGTGATTGTCCGCGACCAGGGCACGATCTTCCTGGGCGGACCGCCGCTGGTGAAGGCGGCGATCGGGGAGATCGTCACGGCGGAGGAGCTGGGCGGCGGCGAGCTGCACGCCAAGACCTCCGGCGTCGTCGACCATCTGGCGGAGAATGACGCGCACGCGCTGTCGATCGTCCGCAACATCATCGAGACGCTGCCGCCTACCCCGGCGCCGGCGTGGAACATCGAGGCCCAGCCTGCCGAACCCGTGGCGGATCCCGCCGAGCTCTACGGTGCCGTGCCGACCGACGTCAACGCGTCCTACGACGTCCACGAGGTCATCGCCCGGATCACCGACGGCAGCCGCTTCCACGAGTTCAAGGCCGGCTACGGCAGCACCCTGGTCACCGGGTTCGCGCGGATCCACGGCCACAAGGTCGGCATCGTCGCCAACAACGGCGTGCTCTTCTCCGAGTCGGCGCTCAAGGGGGCGCACTTCATCGAGCTCTGCGACCAGCGCGGCATTCCGCTGCTGTTCCTGCAGAACATCGCCGGCTTCATGGTGGGCCGCGATTACGAGGCCGACGGCATCGCCAAGCACGGCGCCAAGATGGTCACCGCCGTCGCCACGACCCGCGTGCCCAAGCTGACGGTGGTGATCGGCGGGTCCTTCGGTGCCGGCAACTACTCCATGTGCGGCCGCGCGTATTCGCCGCGCTTCCTGTGGATGTGGCCCGCCGCCCGGATCTCCGTGATGGGCGGCAACCAGGCGTCGTCGGTCCTGGCCACCGTGAAGCGGGACCAGCTCGAGGGGGCCGGCCAGGACTGGAGCGCGGAGGACGAGGAGGCCTTCAAGGACCCCATCAGGCAGCAGTACGAGGCGCAGGGCAACCCCTACTACTCGACGGCGCGGCTCTGGGACGACGGCGTCATCGACCCGGCCGACACCCGCCGCGTGCTGGGCATGGCCCTGGACGTCTGCGCCCGCCAACCCCTGCCGGAGACGTCCTTCGGCGTCTTCCGCATGTAGCCGAGAGAACGGACCAATCGTGGACAATCCACTCTTCGACACGGTGCTCGTGGCCAACCGCGGGGAAATCGCCGTCCGCGTCATCCGCACCCTGAGGCCCCTCGGCATCCGCTCCATTGCCGTGTACTCGGACGCCGACGCGGGCGCGCGCCACGTGGCCGAGGCCGATGCCGCGGTGCGGATCGGGCCGGGCCCGGCCGCCGAGAGCTACCTCAGCATCGACGCGATCCTCGAGGCCTGCCGCCGCAGCGGCGCCCGGGCCGTGCACCCGGGCTACGGCTTCCTCTCCGAGAATGCCGGCTTCGGCCGCGCGCTCGCCGACGCCGGGATCACGTTCATCGGGCCGGACGTCGCTTCGCTCAACGCGATGGGGGACAAGATCCGGGCCAAGAACCACGTGGCCGGCTACGGGGTTCCCGTGGTTCCGGGGATCGCCAGGCCCGGGATGACCGACGAGGACCTGGCGGCCGCGGCGGCGAACGTGGGCTTCCCGCTCCTGATCAAACCGTCGGCGGGCGGCGGCGGCAAGGGGATGTTCGTCGTCGAATCCGCCGCCGAGCTGCCCGGCGCCCTGGCCAGCGCCCGCCGCACAGCCCGCAGCGCCTTCGGCGACGACACCCTCTTCCTCGAGCGGCTGGTCCGCCGGCCGCGCCACATCGAGGTGCAGGTCCTGGCCGACCGCCACGGCAACACGGTGCACCTCGGCGAACGCGAGTGCTCGCTGCAGCGGCGGCACCAGAAGGTGATCGAAGAGGCGCCGTCGCCTTTGCTGGAGGGCAATAACGACGGCGGCCGGATCCGTTCCGCGATCGGCGCGGCTGCCGTGGCGGCGGCACGCTCCGTGGACTACGTGGGCGCCGGCACCGTGGAGTTCCTGGTCAGCGACGAAAGCCCCGGGGAGTTCTTCTTTATGGAGATGAACACCCGCCTGCAGGTGGAGCATCCGGTCACCGAGGAAGTCGTGCGCATCCGGGGCCAGCGCGTTGACCTAGTGGAATGGCAAGTCCGCATCGCTGCCGGACAGGCCCTCGACTTCACGCAGGAGGACGTGGGGCTGGAGGGGCACGCCGTCGAGGCCCGCGTGTACGCCGAGGACGCGGCCCGCGGCTTCGTGCCGTCCACGGGCACCGTCCTGGGGGTGGCCGAGCCGTCCGGCGAGCACGTCCGCGTCGACAGTTCGCTGCGGGACGGCCTCGAGGTGCCGGCCTTCTACGATCCCATGCTGGCCAAGGTCGTCGCCTGGGGCCGGAACCGCGCGCAGTCCCTGGCCCTCCTGGACCGGGCGCTCGCGGACACCGTCATCCTGGGCGTGCTGACCAACATCGAATACCTGCGGCTGCTGATCAACGACCCCGAGGTGGCGGCCGGCCGGCTGGACACGGACCTCATCGGCCGGAAGATGCCGGTGATGGAGTTCCACACGCCGTCCTGCGCCGAGCTGGCGGTGGCGGTGCACGTTGCCAATGCGGCAGGCGGGAACGACGGCGGTGCCCGGGGGCGGGGGAGCGGGAACGACGGCGGTGCCTGGCGCCTCGACGGTTGGCGCCTCGGGGAGGCGGCCAGCGCGCCGCAGCACTTCGAGGCGGGGCAGCAGGTCCACGACGTGGCCTATCGCCGCGTCCCCGGCGGCTCGGTCGTGGTCATCGACGGGCAGGAGCTGGTGGTGACCCGGACGGGTGCCGGCCTGGCGGTCGACGGGCTGTGGCAGCGCCTTTACACCGCCGTGGCGGCCGACGGCACGGTGTGGCTGAGCCGCGAGGGCTGGACTGCAGGAATCAGGCGGCTCCACCGGGCCGAGATGCTGGCCCGCGAACTGGCCGCCATTGACCGAGGCAGCGGCGCCCTTTCCCCCGAAGTTCGTTCCCCCATGCCGGGGACCGTGATCGCGGTGCAGGTCAGCGACGGGGAACAGGTCGCGGCGGGCCAGGTGCTGGCCTCCGTCGAAGCCATGAAGATGGAGCACCCGCTGCTGTCCCCGGGGGACGGCGTCGTCCGAATGGGAAGCCTGAAGGTCGGCGACCTGGTTAAGGCCAACCAGCTGGTCGCCACGGTCCAGCTCGATCACGGCGAAACCGACGGCGGGCAGCAGGGAGCCGTCCCGACCGAGTTTGAGCCCAGCGCATGAGCCCCGGGGACTTCACGATGGGCCCGGCCATCCTGTTCTGCCCGGCCGACCGATCGGACCGCTACGCCAAGGCGCTGGAACGGGCGGACGCCGTCGTTATTGACCTGGAGGACGCCGTCGCGGCGGACAACCGCGCGGCCGCACGGCGGATACTGATTGAACACCCGGTGGATCCGGCGCGCACGATCGTACGGGTGAATCCGGCCGGCAGCGCGGACTTCGCTGCGGACCTGGCCGCGCTCCGGGACACCGACTATCGCACCGTCATGCTCGCGAAGACCGAAACGCCCGGCGACCTGGCCGCGGTGGCCGACCACGCCGTCGTCGCCCTCTGCGAAACGGCGCTTGGCGTCCTGAATGCGCCGCAGATCGCGGCGGCACAGAACGTGGTTGCCCTCATGTGGGGCGCCGAGGACCTGGTCGCGTCGCTGGGCGGTTCCTCGTCCCGCGGCGGTTCCGGCGGCTACCGGGACGTCGCGCTCCATGCCCGGTCGCAGGTCCTGCTGGCGGCCGGGGCCTTCGGGAAGGTAGCCATCGATTCGGTGTACCTCGACATTGCCGACCACGAGGGCCTGCTGGCGGAGGCCATCGATGCGCAGGCCTCGGGCTTCGGCGCGAAGGCGTCGATCCACCCGGGCCAGATGGGCGTCATCCGGCAGGCCTTCACGCCGACGGCGGAGCAGGTGGAGCGGGCCCGGCGCGTGCTGGAGGCGGCCGAAACCGCCGGCGGGGTCTTCACGTTCGAGGGGCAGATGGTGGACGAGCCGCTGCTCCGGCACGCACGCGCCACGCTCGCGCGGGCGGCCCGGGCCTAGCCGGAAGACGCGAGGCGGTCGAGCCGCTGACGGGCGAAGGCTTCGCTCGTCGGCCGGCCGCCGAGCCCGTGCGCGGCGAGGCGCAGGACCAGCCGGGTGGCGAACCGGACGGGCAGCGGGACGGGACCCAGCGAGGCCTTCCGCAGCCCGAGCAGTTCGCGGTAGCGCGCGGGAAGCGTGTCCACCGTGCCGGCGAACAGGATCCGGTAGCCGAGCCGCTGCAATCCGCGGAACGGCGGGTGCCGGATGAACTCGACGGAGGCCTCCAGCTTGGCGTCGTTCAGGAGGTCCGGCGCGAAGGCCGCCAGTTGCTCGTCCAGCTCCGCGCGGGTGCGCGGCGGATCCGGGACCCGCATCAGCTCGCCGGCGATGGCCCACTCGGCGATGTACCGGTCCTCGCCGCCGGGAATCGGGCCGCTGTAGGCCGCGTGGGCGGCCAGGAACGCCTCCATGAAGGCGAGATGCACCCACTTGAGCAGCTGCGGGTCGTTCGCCGAGTAGTGCTGCGTGGCGCCGCGGGCGTCGGTGTAGGTGCCGCGGACCCGCTCGTGCAGCCTGAGGACCCGCTCGCAGGCGGTCCGCGCGGTCTCCGTGTCGCCGTAGGTCACGGTCATGATCCAGCGGCCGGTGGCCGCCAGCCTGACGAACGGCTGCGTCTTGAACATCGAGTAATCGTCGACGCCGGCCAGGGCGCCGGGATGCAGCGACTGGATCAGCAGGGCCCCGACGCCGCCGGCGAGGGTAGCGATGTTGCCGTGCACTGCCCACACCGCCGAGTCCGGCGCGAAGAAGCCGGGATCCGTTCCCTCGGCGAGTTCCCGCGCCCACTGCGGCACGCCGGGAGAGCCGGAGACGGTCTTCCGGAGGTCCTGCCGGCGAGCTTCAAGGAGGCCCATGGGTTCATTATCGGTCGGCGGCCCCGCGCTGTCATCGGCTCCCGTGCGGGGTCGCAGAATGTGGGCTTAAAGGGGCGAGGGGAGGCCGCCCATGGCCGGGCGGCCTCCCCTCCAGCGGAGTTCCTGCTCAGCAGAGTTCCTACTTCGCGAGGAGCTCCGGGTAGTACTTCTCGGTGACGTCCGGGTGCGCGCGGAGGCGGCCCTTGAGCATGTTGGCGCCGAAGCTGGCCAGCATGGGGTTGTCCGGATCGTCGGACAGGCCGCGGGACTCGGCCTTCAGCTCAGGGGAGAGCGGGACCGGGTCGATCACGGCGTCGAGGCGGGGCGACCAGAAGAACGGCACGGAGTAGCGGTCCACGCCGGGCGGCGGGGCCTGGACGCGGTGGATGGTCGCGGTGACGTAGCCTTCGGTCGCGACCTCGAGCATCTCGCCGAGGTTGACCACGAGGGCGCCCTCGATCGGTTCGACCGGGAGCCACTCGGTGGTGCCGGGAGGCTGGACCTCGAGGCCGCCGACCATGTCCTGCAGCAGCAGGGTAACGAAGCCGTAGTCGGCGTGGATGCCGACGCCCTGGTCGCCGGCCGCCTCGACGACGCCGCCGACGTAGTGCACCAGCTTGCCCATCCAGTGCGGGGTGCCCTGGAACGGCTCGTCGAAGTAGTTCTCGGGCAGGCCGAGGCCGACGCCGATGCCGGAGAGCAGTTCCTGGCCGACCTTGGACATCAGGTCCGCCCAGGCCATCGCCTTCTCGCGGAGGTCAGGCTGGACCTCGTCGGGCCACTGGTTGGGCCCGCGCAGCAGCCAGTACGGCTGGTCCGCGGGGTAGTCGTCGACCGGCTCGCTCTCCGGCGAGTAGTCCAGCTGCTCCCGCGCGTCGGCGCGGCCCTGGGTCCGCTCGGTGCCCATCCGGGTGTAGCCGCGGAAGTGCGGGGAGTTGCGGTTGTCCAGCTTGAGCCGCTCCTCCAAGGGCAAGTCGAAGAACCGCTTGATGGCATCGAAGAGCTCGGCAACCTGGTGCTCGCCGGCGCCGTAACCGGTGATCTGGAAGAAGCCGACGCGGTGTGCGGCGTCGCGCAGCTGGTCGATGAAGACGGGGTTGAAAGTGCCGTCTTCAAGCCGCGCGGTGCTGAGGTCTAGAACAGGTATGGTCCCCTGATTGTTTGACATGCAGGCACAGTAGCACCGGGGCTGCGTCACATGCGCGCGTCGATTACGCCCTGTGTCTTCGCCCGTGTTAGTGGTTTGCGCGAGCGGTCCGGGGAGCGCAGTCCGCAGGCGGTCAAAGGGCCCTGGCGATGGCCGCCCAGGTCCGCAGGAAGGCGTTTCCGGCCTCCTCGTGGATGGCCTTGGGCAGCCCCAGGTGCGCGGCAGTCAGGACCGGGTAGGGCTTGAGCGGCACCCCGTCGTCGGGCCTTACATCCACGTGCACGACGGCGTGCCCGCTGTGGTGAAGCTGGTCCGCCATGGCGTAATCGGTGCGCGAGTCTCCCATGGTCCGCCAGGCGTGCGGGATGACGCCCTCGGCGGCGAGCATCTCCAGCGCGCGCTGGGCACCGAGGTCCTTGCCCAGCCGGACGGACTCGATGTCCGTGGCGATGATGGTCGGGTCCAGCCGGTAGTCCACCCGGTCGTCGCTGTTGGGCACGTGGTGGTCCAGCCGGCTGACGCCCAGGTCGAAGCGGGCCATCAGCTTTAGCGCGTCCGCGTCGAAGGCCTCCCGCTCCTGCAGGTAGTCCGTGTTCTCTACCTCGATGAGCTGCTCTACGGAGACCATGGACCGTTTGGTCTCGTCGAAGAACATGTGGCTGGAGTAGCGCGACTGGACCAGGTTGCGGACTTCGGCCGCGTAGTCCTGCGGGACCGCGAGCGAACGGTCGACGTGCAGGGTTCCCGGCCCGTCCGCGCCGAAGCTGAACCACACGGCGCCCTTCTCGCAGACGGCATGGAACCGGATGCCGCCCGGGATCCCGGCAGCCAGGAGCGGCTCCATGATCTCCTCGCGGATGAAGGTGTCGGAGCGGCCGGTGTTGAAGACCACCGGCCAGCCGTTTGCAGCCATGGTGAGCAGCGAGTGGATGATGCCCGACGGTACGGTCCGGGTCACCGGGCTGGCGATCGGACCGTCGACGTCCAGCAGCAGGCCGATGGGAGGTTGGACACGCCGGCGCTCGGTCCCCGCGGTGAGAGTCATAGCTCCATTATCACCACCAGCCGGTGCACCGCAGATCAGGGAGTCCCTGAGTTTTTACAAGGTTCCCGGACAAAGCTGTCATGCACCACCATCCACACGTATTGGGGATACGACGATGATGACAGTAGTTGGGGAACAAGCTGTCGCGCCGGGTGCGGTTGAATCGGAAGAGGTTCCAACCGGACTGACGCGACGGGTTTTTGGGGTACTGATGGGCGCCGGCATTGCCGGCATTGTGGGCGGCGGGAGCCTGATCGCGGCCGGACAGCACGCCGATAACGACGGCGGGATCTCCCGCGGCGAGGGAGTCTGGACTTCCTTCGGCAGCGTCCGGATCAACGCAGCCGAACGGCAGGCCCGCAACCCGCAGGTACCAGGAGCGGACCATGCAGCAGCGAATGCGCAGGGCGGACACGGCGGCCATGCGGTCGCCAGCAAAACGGCACAGCCGTTCAACCTGACCTGGGGCGACCACATGATGGTCGAGCTCGAGGTCCACAACGGCCTGGACCGCAAGGTGCTCTTCTCGCCGGGGCAGCTGCGGCTGAAGGTCGGCGCGGTTGGTCCCACGGTGACCAACCGGGGGCCGGGCACCGGCAAGGGCGCGCTGGAGCCGGGCTCCACCTCGCACTTCTGGATCAGCTTCCTGGTCCCGTCCGACGTCCAGGACATCTCTGCCGAGTTCACCGACCCGTGGTCGGACGGCGGCCCGCTGGCCCTGGAACTGCCGGAAGTGCTGCAGCGGCCGGGCTGGCTGGAGGCCGACCATGGCTGAGCATTACGACGACCTGGATGAGGGAACCGTGGAGAATGAAGCGCCGGAGGCGCCGGTCAGCAGGTGGAGCTTCGTCAAGTACGGCACGATAGCCGGCCTCGGTGCGCTTGCGCTCGCCGGCGGCCAGCAGCCTGCCCATGCGGGGACGGCGACGCCAACGCCGACGCCGGAGACGGAGGCGGAGGCGGACGAGGCCGCGCCGGGGACCGAGGCCGAGGCGGGCAACAAAGCCGGGACAACCCCGTCGCCGGAGGCGGAGGCGGAGGCCGGGACGGACACCGAGGCCGAGGCCCAGACCTCGGCCGACGCGGAGGAAGCGGCCGAGGAGGCCGAGGAAGCCGCGGAAGAAGCGGTCGAGGAGGCCGAGGAAGCCGCGGAAGAAGCGGTCGAAGCCGAGAGCGAGTCGGACACCGGGCAGCACAGCTCCAAGCCCGTGCTCGACGTCTACATCAACGAGGGCTACCTCAAGATGGTGGACGATTCGCTCGTCTACCACCGCGGCTTCGGCGACCGTCCCACGGACAAGAACGACGCCGATCCAAGCCTGGCCATCAAGCCTCGCGTTTTCCTCAAGGACGGGGACCTGGTGGCAAGCCGGGTCTACCCGGTGGGGGCGCCGCAACCGCCGCGCGGCACCCCGGAGCCGCTGCGCGCGGACACGTCCAACCCGGGCCAGTACCTGATCCGCCGCGCGTACTGGGGCAGCTTCATGCCCGAGCGAGTGATCGTGGCGGAGACCGGTTCCACCATCCGGCTGCGCGTGCACAACCGGCTGGCCAAGGAACACGAACTGGCCATCCACAAGGCAGGGGACGACGGCGAGGACGTCACCACCGGGAAGATCGCGCCGGGGGAGCACGCCCTCCTGGAGCTGGACGCGCCGGAGCCGGGCATCTACATCTACAGCGATCCCGGGAACCAGCCGGTCGAACGGACGCTGGGGCTGTACGGCGCGCTGGTCGTGATGGACTCGAAGGAACGCTGGTCCATTGGGCCGGGCCTGGCGGAGTTCGAGCGCCAGTGGGTCTGGCTGGCGCACGCGGTAGACCCGGTCTGGGCCGACATCGAAGCCAAGGGCGGCACCGTCGACCCCGCCACCCGGCGGGCCGTGCCGCGCTACTTCACGCTCAACGGCCGCAGCGGCTACGAGTCCATGGGCATGACCCGGGACGAGGAGCTGAACAAGGCATCCGACGAGGAGACCACGATCTCCGGCTATCCGCGCCAGTTCGACGTCCGCCAGTTCGGCGAAGGCTCGGAGCCCGGCTCCCTGCGCGGCGGCCAGTTGGTCCGCATGGTCAACTGCGGGATCGTTTTCCACCAGATGCACTTCCACGGCAACCACCTCTGGACGGTCCGCTGCGACAACGAGAACTGGGAGCGCAGCAGGGGACATGTCGACGAGAACGGGTACCTGTGCTTCCAGCACTGGGAGGACGTCATCCGGCTCAAGGGCATGGAAGTGAAGGAATCCATCATCCCGATCAAGCGGCCGCCGGACGCGATCGACCCGGTGTGGAATGAGCGCAACTCCGACTGGGGCTATCCCATGCACTGCCACTCCGAGTCGTCGCAGACGGCCGCGGGCGGCATGTACCCGGGCGGCCTGACCGCCCACTGGATTATCAAGGGACCATTCAAAGGGGCAGCATCATGATCGAATCGTTGCTTCCGACCAGGCTGACCGCCCGGCAGAAAAAGGAAGCCGAGCGCAAGAAGAAGGAAGCCCTCGCCCGGAAGAAGCGGGAGGCCGAGGCCAAGCGCAAGCGCGAGGCGGAGGCCAAGAAGCGGGCAGAATCCCGCCGCCGCCACGACGAGGCGATGCGCCGCGCGGCGGAGGACCGGCGCAAGCGCGAGGCCGCGGCGAAGAAGCGGCGGGAGGCCGAAGCCAAGCGCAGGCGGGAGGAGGAGGCACGCCGCAAGGCCGCGGCGGAGGCCAAGCGCCGGCGCGAAGAGGAGGAGCGGCGGAAGCGGGAAGAGGAAGCCCGTAAGCGCCGCGAGGAGGCCGAAGCCAACCGGCCCAAGCCGCCGTCGCCCTCGCCGTCGCCGTCGCCCGTGGTCACGCCGCCGCCGGTGGTGCCGGATCCGCAGGACACCACGGCTCCGGCACCGACGCCCACCGAGACGGCCGCTCCGGATCCCACCGATCCGCCGTCGTCCCCTGACCCGGTGGAGACCACGTCTCCGGAACCGGTCGAGACCACGGCTCCGGCCCCGACGCCCACGGAAACGGCTGCGCCCGAGCCGACCGATCCGCCGTCGTCCCCGGACCCCGTGGACCCTGTGGAACCCGAGGAAGAGGCCCGACACCACTTCGACAGCCAGGTCGACTTCAGCTCCAACCAGAACGAGCTGGAGAACCCGATCACCGAGTTCAAGCAGACGCCGAACCTGTTCGTGGACCTCTCGTTCTACGGCACGGACCTGCGGTTCGACGACGGCGCCGAAGTGGAGATGTGGAGCTTCGAAACCGCCAACCAGCGCGAGCAGTTTCCCGGCCCGCTGATCCGGCCGAAGGAAGGCCAGATCTTCCAGGCACACTTCAAGCCGAGCAAGGGCAACCACACCATCCACTGGCACGGGATGGAGCCGGACCCGCGCAACGACGGCGTCGGGCACACCTCGTTCGAAATCGCCGGCGAGTACACCTACCAGTGGCAGCCGGAGAAGGGCCGTCCGGGAGAACCCAACTGGGGCACCGCCGGCACGTACTTCTACCACTGCCACGTCAACACCACGCTGCACGTGCAGATGGGCATGTTCGGGCCGCTGATCATCGACCCGATCGAGGACCCGGCCTACCCGGTCAGCCCGGGCGCGCGGCGGGCGTTCGTGGACGGGCCGGAGTACGACATCGACACCGAGGCCCTTCTGGTCCCGTACTCGATGGCGACCCGCTGGCACGGGATGAACCACGCGGCCGGCCTCTCCGGCGAGGACGCGGGGCTCAACCACTTCGAGCCGAACCACTTCTACCTCCTGGGCGGCGAGCTGGCCCGGAGGCCCAACCGGCGGGAGTCTGTGTGGAGCCTGAAGCAGCTGCGGGCCAACGTCACGGGCGGCAGCAAGAAGCCGACCCTGCTGCGGCTGCTGAACGCCAACTATCTGCCCACGGTGCTGCGGTTCCTGGACTCCTCGGGCAACCCGGTGCCGATGGCGGAAGTCATCGCCCATGACGGTCGGCCGTTCCGCGACACCTCCAACCCGACCGGGCCCTCGAAGCCCTGCCGCGACGTCGGGCAGGAGATGATGACCAGCATGCTGCGCTCCGGGTCGGCCGAGCGCTGGGACCTGATGCTCTTCCCGCCGGCCGCGGGGGAGTACCAGGTGGTCGTCGAATTCCGGAACTGGATCACCGACGAGGTGATCGAGACCCGGACGGTCAAGCTGGTTGCCTCGTAACTCTTTGAGTACGACGGCGGCACGCGCCGAGCGGCGAGTTCCGTTCGGCGCGTGCTTTCCCTACGCTGGTCTGGTGATCTTCAAAGCCGTGGGCGACAGCCGCCCCTACCCTGACCATGGATACGACAGCCCGCGGGACTGGGCCAATGTTCCGCCGCGCCAGGTACGGCTGGATGAGCTCATCACCACCAAGAGCACGCTGGATCTGGCCGCGCTGCTGGCCGAGGACTCCACCTTCTTCGGGGACCTCTTCCCGCACGTGGTCCAGTGGCACGGCGAGCTCTACCTCGAGGACGGCCTGCACCGCGCCGTCCGAACCGCCCTCCACCAGCGCGCGCTGCTCCACGCCCGCGTGCTTGTGCTCAATGACTGAGACCGGCGGGCAGCCGCCCCGCCCCAGGCGCAAGCCGAAGGACATCCTGCGGCTCCGCGGCGAGCGGATCATCACCGAGGATGACCTGGACCGGACCTTCCCGGAGGAGGACGGCGTGGAGACGGAGTACGGGGACCGCCGCCGGCACATCTTCCACGGGACCGTCCTGGTATTCCTGGTCGCCCTGCTGGTCGCCGCCGTGCTGGCCGCGCTCGCCGTGATGCGCGGGGACCTGGTCATTCCGGGCTGGGAGGCGCGCCAGACCGCTGGCGGGCCCAAAGGCTGCCCGACGGGAACCTACGACTACCCGGACAACGGCTCCTTCACGCTCAACATCTACAACGGCACCCGGCTGGAGGGGCTCGCGGGCCAGGCCGCCGAGGTGTTCAAGGAACGGGGCTACAAGATCGGCAAGGTCGAGTCCGTGGACCTCATCCGCCCCGGCGTCGTCGCCGTCATCGTGGCCGGACCGGCAGGAGAGGCCGGCGCCTTCAACCTGCAGCGGAACCTCAAGGGCACCAGCTACAAGCCCGACGCGCGCGGGGACAACAGCGTTGACCTGCTGGTCGGCACGGGCTTCAGGGAACTGGTGCCGGAGGAGCTGGTGGACCAGACCCCTGGCTCGATCAGCTGCCCGCTGCTCACCCCGCAGCCCGCTGCAGGCGGGTAGCCCGGCGCCACGCCGGGCTGATCGCGTCTCCGGGCTGGGCGCGTCACTTGAGCCCGGGGCCGCGCTTCGCTCCGGGTGCCTCGAATCCGGCCGTTCAGGTGAGCGGCCGGGGCACCGGGCGGACGGTGCCGCCGCCAACCACCTCGGTGACGGGCTGTTCGGCGGGGTTTCGGCGGCGGGCCTGGTTGCGGCGGATGGCCTTGTCCAGTTCGACGACGATGGGCACGATCAGCGCCAGGCCGAGGCAGGCCAGCCACTGGCCCCCGCTCAGCGACGTGGTCAGCAGCAGGTTCTGCAGGAAGCCGATCTCCACGGCTGCCACCGTGAAGAGCACCGGGACCGAGAGGATCTTCAGTGCGCTGATGATCGGAGCCCGCAGGCCGGACTCCGGGTCCCGCCGCTTGGCCAAGCTGCCCAGGATCGAGCTGAGCGAAAGCACAACGAACGCCATTGTCAGCGGGATATTGGGTTCGGTGGCGCTCATCGGTCCCGGGGCCAGCAACAGGGCTGCCAGGGTCACCGCGAATCCAACCACGCCATAGACCAGCCACTGGGTGACAGCGCCCGCGTTCGTGATTGGTTCCTTGGTGTTCCGCGGCGGCCTGGACATCAGGTCCGGGGCCGGGGGATCGGTCATGATGACCATCACCGGGAAGATGGTGATGAAAAAGTTGATGAACAGCACCATCGTCGGCGTTAGCGCGACGCCCTGGTTGATGTTGAATATGCTTGCGGTCAGGAACAGGAGCACCAGCGCGAACAGCGCCGACATCTGGTAGCGGACGAAGGAAACGATCTTGTCGTAGATGCTGCGTCCAAGCCGGATGGCGGAGACCAGGGTGCCGAAGTTGTCGTCCGTGAGGATCATGTTGCCGGCCTGCTTGGTCACCTCGCTCCCGGAACCCATGGCCACGCCCACGTCGGCCTGCTTCAGCGCGGCGGCGTCGTTCACGGCGTCGCCGGTCATGGCGACGACGTCGCCGCCCTGCTGCATGAGCCGGGCGAGCCGCAGCTTGTCCTGGGGCGTCACCCGGCCGAAGACGTGGAGCCGGGGCAGCGCGCTGGCGAGATCCTCATCGGACATCGCCTGGATTTCCGCGCCGCTAACGGCGCCGGGGCCCAGTTGGAGCTCGGCCCCGATGGCGGCCGCGGTAATTGCATGGTCACCGGTGATCATCCGCACGTCAATGCCCGCTGCATGGGCCACGCGCACGGCCTCCGCCGCCTCCGTCCGCAGCGGGTCGATGATACCGACCATGCCCACGAAGATCAGCTCCTCCACGAACCGCATCGGCTCGGCAGTCACCTGGGACTCCTGGCCATCCAGGATTCTGGCGGCGAAGGCCAGAACGCGCAATCCCTGCCGGGACAGCGACTCGTTGGCTTCAATGATGTCGCTGCGGACAGTGTCGATGTCGACAGGCCCATCCGGCAGCATCGCCTGACTGCACCGGGCCAGGACCACATCCGGGCCGCCCTTGACCAGTCCGACGAAGTGCGGTCCGTCCGGAAATTCAAGATGGTGGAAGGTCGCCATGAACTTGTAGGCGGAATCAAACGGAACCTCCGCAACGCGCGGATAGGAACGGCGCGTCGTCTCGGCATCGGCGCCCATCTTGGCGGCGAGCACCACCAGCGCGGCTTCCGTCGGGTCGCCGATGACCTCGCCGGTATCCGACACCGTTGCGTCGCTGTCCAGGCACAGGCCGTACGCCAGCTGGGTGAAGTCGGGCACGGGTGAACCGGCCTTTTGCCGGATGGCGCCTGTCTTGGCATAGCCCTCGCCCTGCACGCTGTACCAGTTGCCGCGGAAGTACAGCTGGCGCACCATCATCTGGTTCATGGTCAAGGTGCCGGTTTTGTCCGAGTTGATCGCACTCGTGGCACCGAGTGTCTCGACGTCGCTGAGGTTCTTGACAACGGCCTTATGCTCGGCCAGTTGCTTGGCCCCGTAGGCCAGCATCGCCTGGACGAACGTCGGCATGCCTGTCGGGATGGCCGCGATCGCCATCGACATGCCCACCAGCAGGACCGTCCCGAGCGTCTGCCCCCGGATCACTCCGATGATGATGATGATCGCCACCGCGGACCAGGCGATGATGCCGATCACTTTGGTGAGTCCGTCAAGCTCCCGCTGCAGCGGGGACTTCCCGGGATCCACAGCCGAGAGCATCGACGCGATCTTTCCCATTTCGGTTTGCATGCCGGTTGCGGTGACGACCATCGTCGCCGTCCCGCGCGTGACGGCGGTGTTCTGGAAGACCATGTTGGTCCGGTCACCGAGGCCGGCGTCGGCCACCCCCAGCGTCCCGGGATCCTTGGCGATCGGCGCGCTTTCGCCGGTCAGCGCGGCTTCCTGGGTCTCCAGGGTGGCCGACCTCAGCAGCCGGCCGTCCGCGGGCACCAGGTCGCCAGCTTCGAGGTTGACGATGTCGCCCGGGACGAGCTCGGTCGCGTCTACTTGGAGGAGCGATCCGCCTCGGGTAACGCGCGCCTGCGGAATCTGCATCTTGGCCAAGGCATCGACGCTGGCGCGGGCCTTCAGTTCCTGCTGGGTCCCCAGGACGAGGTTTAGCACTACGAGCACCGCAACGACGATGCCGACCGGGATCTGGTTGATGAGCAGGCTGACCACCACGACGCCCACGAGCATCAGGTTCATTGGGTCCCGCAGCATCCGCAGCGCGACCTTCCAAGGCGAAGCAGGCCGCTCGGCCGCGATCGCGTTGGGCCCGTACCGCGCCAGCCGTTGTTCAGCCTCCGCAGCCGCGAGCCCCAACTGCTCGTCCGTTTCCAGCATGGAGACCGCGGCACTGGAGTCTTTCGTGTGCCAGGACTCGGAGACAGCCGGTCCGGAGGATGTTTCCTGGGTTGCCATGACGGTAGCCCTTACTCTTGGGCGCGGCCTGCGGTCGCATGGGTTCAAGGAGTCCGCCGGATTCGTAACCAGCACGGGGCGGCGGTCAGTAGGCTGCTGGAACCTCACGGGGAAGGTACGTCGGCTCCTGGTAGCCGTTCGGTGCCTGCCGCTTAGGCAGCTTGACATCCGGACTCTTGAGCGGCTCATACGGAATCTGGCTCAGGATATGGCTGATGATGTTGAGCTGCCCACGCTTTTTGTCGTTGGTGTCGGCGATGTGCCACGGTGCCCACGCGGTATCGGTAGCCCGGAACATGTCGTCCCGGGCGCGCGAGTATTCATACCAGCGGCTGTAGGACTTCAGGTCCATGTCCGAAAGCTTCCAGTATTTGCGCGGGTCGTCGATCCGGCTCTGCAACCGCAGGGTCTGCTGCTCGGCCGTGACCTCCAGCCAGTACTTCAGCAGGAGGATTCCCGATTCCACCATGGCCCGCTCGAAGGCCGGAACGATCTCAAGGAACTTCTTCGCCTGTTCATCGGTGCAGAAGCCCATGACCCGCTCCACCCCGGCGCGGTTGTACCAGCTCCGGTCGAAGATGATGATCTCTCCCGCTGCCGGGAAGTGCGACACATACCGCTGGACGTACATCTGCGATTTTTCCCGCTCGGTCGGGGTCGGCAGGGCCACCACGCGGAACACGCGGGGGCTGACGCGGTCAGTGATCGTTTTGATCACCCCGCCCTTGCCGGCGGTGTCCCGGCCTTCGAAGACAATGATGATCTTGGCGCCGGTCCTCTTGGTCCACTCCTGAAGGGCCACCAGCTCGCCCTGCAGTGGTTTGACGAGTTTCTCGAATTCCCGCCGCTTCATGGCGGCGGTTGCCTGGTCGCTGTTGGACTTGCTGCTCCCGGCCTTGCTCTTGTTTCTACCCATAACAGAGAGTCCTCCGCTTGCGCTTGAGCCCTGCCTCTGGAAGGACCGCCCATGCGATCCAGCCGGCCCCGTCACGTGCAGTTGAGCTCGCTCGCCACATCACTGCGCGCGCTCTCGACATCCGCCGCTTCATTTTTCAGGCTGTCCGCGGCCTGCTGCAGCGTGGCGTCATCGGGAATGTCCTCGACGGCCTTGTCCAGCTCATCCCAGGCTTTTTCCAACGCATTGACCCGGTCTTGGGAGACCTCCTCGGCCGCGTCGACCATGTCGTCATAAGTCTTCTGGACTTCATCGCGCGCCGCCTTGACCTGTTCTACCGTCGCGTCCGGGGACAGGCTTTCCTGGAAGCTTTTCAGAGCTGCGCCATGGGCCGCTGCGGCTGTGCAAGCCGTCGAAACGTCCTCCTGTGGGCTGCTGGTGCAGCCCGTGAGCAGCATGACGGCTGTTCCGAGGGTGGCTGCTCCGGCAAGAATCGGCGTTGTCCTCGACATGGGAAACTCCTCTCACGGACGGACCGTTGGCTGATGCCGGCGGTCGCCTGACATTGGCAGGCATTGTCATTGTGGACCCGCCCGGCTACACGTGCCTCATCCGTTGACGGTGAAATCGTACTGGCCATCCTCAGGCCGGGCGCTGGAGGCCGTGCCTTCGAACATGCCACGTTCCACGGCAATGGTCAGGGCTTCACGCCGGCCCGATGCGCCGAGCTTGCGGTAGATGGACCGTTGGTGGGTCTTGACCGTGTTGACCGAAACATAGAGTGCCTCGGCCATTTCGGCAGCCGTCATCATGGAACGCATGTACGCAAGGACCTCAAGTTCCCGTACCGTGAGGTCCCAGTACGAGCGCGTGTGATGAGGCTGGTCCTGTACCTGCGGTGCCGTCCGTGCCGCGATGAATGCCTGGTGGGCGGTGCCCCAGGCGGTGTGC
Source organism: Arthrobacter sp. Marseille-P9274 (assembly GCF_946892675.1). Classification (NCBI taxonomy): domain Bacteria; kingdom Bacillati; phylum Actinomycetota; class Actinomycetes; order Micrococcales; family Micrococcaceae; genus Arthrobacter; species Arthrobacter sp. Marseille-P9274. The sequence goes on along the minus strand of NZ_CAMPOV010000003.1, from coordinate 508,313 downwards.
TGGACGAGCAGTTCTGCGAGGTTGTCGCGCCGCTCAGCGAAGGGGCGAAGGATGGACTGCGGTTCGGCACGATTCAGCGCACGCTCTATCCGTTCGTGCGCGGCCGCTGTTTCGCCGCGGGCGTGGGCCAGGAGCGCTTCGGTGAGTGAAACGCTGGTGTCGACGAATGAGGCACGCCGGCGGTTCGCCAACGATTCGACACAGTGTTGTGCAGCGGTGGTCTCGTCTCCACGGCGAAGGAGTTCTGCCAAGAAAGTGTCCACGAGCGGCGGGTTCCCGCCCGGTCCAAGCGATCGGGCGATCCTCATGGCTGTGTCCAGATCCCCCTTGGCTTCGGAAACTTTCGCCAGCGCGAGGTTCCGGAAAGCGCTCAACGGCCCCTGGAACAGGCCCCGGCCGTCGACTGCATCCAGTATCGCGCTGGACTCGGCAAGATGGGCCGGATTGCCGGTGGCACAATCGACGAGGACTTGGTAGATGAGCGCCAGCGGGCCAAAGGGGAACAGGCGCGACCGCAGCGCCGCGGCAAGGTACGCGCGCGCTTTTGGCAGTTCATTCTTCCAGTAACAGCTGATTCCGCGGGCAAGCCAGACGGAGGCCAGCTGTTCCGGAGATCTCCACTCCAGCGCTCCGGCGCGTTCCAGCGCGTGTACACCCTGATCGTCAGCGCCCCGCAAATCACCGGATTCAACCAACGCCAATGCCAATCCTGCAGCGGAGCAGACCTCGATGATCTCAAGGTGGTTTGCCCGCCCGGCAGCCATCGCCTCCTCCAGCAGGGAGACCGCCTTCGGTTCACCCTTGAACAGCCGCATTTCAGCCTGCCCCAGGAGGAAGAGGCCTGTCGCATGCGCGGCGGAATGGCCGTCAGCCGCGTCCATCAGCACGCGGCCTTCTTCGGCCGCGGCGGCCAGATCCGGGTGGCCTTCCATCAGGAACAGTTCGAAGATTCCCATATTGATTTCGACGCGACGCTGGCGGAAGGCGGCCAGGGACGGGAGTCCCGCAAGTGCGCGCTGCTTAAACTCCGACGCAGATAGGCTCTCTCCGGCACGATTGCGGCACGCGGACCTGATCATGAGTATTTCGGAGTCGTCGCTCCAACGAGCGGGAAGTTCAAGACACAGGTGCTCCAGAGTCCGGGTGTCATTGCGAAGCACGAACTCCAGCCAATGTTCCCCGAGGGAGGTGACCGCCTGCAGGGGATCGTTTCCGCGCAGTGCCTCGGACACACACAGCCTTACGTTGCTGTCCTGGTAGTGCCTGGCGGCCACTCGGTGCAGCCGTTCCGCCAGAAGGGGATCCCGCCGTTCGAGTATTGCCCGGCACTGGACCGCGAAGAGTGAAGGCCAGCGGTACTGGGACTCCCCTCCGCAGCCCTGCTCTTCTATGAACAGTACGCAGCGGCGGCATTCCTGGAGCAGCGCCCCACCACCCGGCCGGCCGTAAAGCTCCGCGGCGAGCCGGCTGTCAAGCCTGTCGCACGTCGTGGCCCGAAGGACAAAGTCCGCCAGTTGCGGGGTCAACTGGCCCAGGACTTCCTCGGCGACGTAGTCCGCGAGAGGCACCCCGGCCGGCACTGCGCTTCTCCGCCCGGCCGGCGGGCAATCGGCACGAGCCGGAACGGTGAGCATTTCATGTACGGCGACCGGCCATCCGGCCGTCGCCTTCCAAAGGGATTCCGGATCGGACCCGGGGTCCTGAGCCAGCAACGAAGCGACGCGGGCGATCTCGTCAGGCGTGAAGGCGAGGTCGGCAGTCTGGAGTTCACCTATGCCTTCCCCATGACGCAACCTTTCCAGCCGGATCGACGGATAGCAGCGGCCGGAGAGGACAAGCCGCAAGGTAGGAGGCGCCGACTCCGCAAGGACAGCGACGATCCCGTGCGCCAGCTCCGGATCGGCCATCTGGAGATCGTCAATCACCAGGACGATTGGCTCCGCCAACTGCTCGAGGGCCTTAAGCACAAGGTCGTAGGATTCAGCCGGATCTTGTGCGAGGGTGCGGTCCAGTGCCAGCAGCGCACTACTTTCGGAGCGGGAAAGGGGCCTTGCGGCTGACTGGAGGGCAGTGACCACCCCATGGAACAGCCGCCCGGGCCGCACATCGAACTGATCAAGCGACAACCATGCGGAGGGCAAGCCGGTGGCATGGACCCAGTCGGCCAGCAGCGTGGATTTGCCGTATCCCGCGGGGGCGACGACGAGAGTCAACCGGTGGGCCGCCGTGGACTTGGACAATGCAGCCTCTAAACGCGGACGCTCCAGCGCGTCAGCGTTCCGTTTAGGTGGTCGGATTTTGGCCTGCGGGCAAGACACGTCCGCAGAGGACGGGATCTCTCTCACGTGCGTCATAGTAGGCGCACCCAAGAGACCCGACAATGCTCGTTCTTGGGGGGTATCAGGAAGCTGACGGTGAGAACGGGAGGAACTCCGCTTCGCCGCCGTGGACGACGAGGCACGTGGACTCCGGCACCTCCTCCCATGCTCCTTGGAGGTCCCCCAAGGGCTCGGATACCACCAGGCGTGCGTCCTCGGAGAGCCCCTGCAGCAGGACGTTGTCCGGGAAATGGGCCTGCAAGGTCGAAATGTCGGTGCTGCGGAAGAGCGAGCGGGAGACGCCCTCGCTGGAGTACCTGAAGGCCCACGTCGTGTCGCCGTCGGTGGTCGCCACTGTCATCTGGATCGGGTTCTCGATGCCGTGGCGCCGTCCGACGTCCTCGATGAAGCCGACCGCGGAGGCGACAGCTGCCGGCTGGTCCCGCTCAAGGCCGAACGTCAGCGCAAGGAAGAAAAAGGTTTCTGAGTCCGTTGACCCTTCGATATCCGGGTACAGCCCGGGTTCCACAGCCAGGGCGAGTTCGCGCTTAACCACCGGGAAGTCCCTGATGAGCCCGTTGTGCATCCACAGCCATCGGTCGTGACGGAAGGGGTGGCAGTTCGATTGCTGGACCGCAGAACCGGTGGAGGCACGAATGTGCGCGAAAACGCGGCCGGATCTGGCGTGGGCCGAAAGCTCCCGTAGGTTGCGGTCGTTCCATGCAGGTTCGGTGCTGCGGAATACACCCGGATTCGGTTGGGACGAGTACCACCCGACACCGAAACCGTCCCCATTGGTGGTTTCCGCGCCTAAGCGGGAGTGTTTGCTTTGCACGACGAGCGAGTTGGTGGGTTTGAAGAGGAGATCCTCCAAGCTCACAGGTGAACCTGAATACGCGAGCCATCGACACATAACATGGTCCTTTCCGAGGCCATTCCAACACTGCTGAAGCGCTCGCGGCTCATCTCCCGTGAATGATTTTGCCCCGCCGGTACCGGGCCCGCGTATGACGGACTGCGGAGAAGCCGGGAAAACCTGGTCCGCCCATAGACCATCCGGTGCGGGTGAGGCTGCACCAGGACTCTCTGCGGATAATCGGCGATAGGGCAAGAGCTCGACTGCCGTACGACGGGATCAGGAGCTGCACATGAAAGTCGGTCCAGTTGAAGTCATCGTCTGCGCCTTCCCGGAGCCGGAAGTTGATGAGCCGGTCATCGTATCGCTCAGCAGGGCGGTGCTGTCCGGAGCCATCGCCCTGATTGATCTGGTCCTCGTCATGCGGGACGGGCAGGGCGTTCTGCACGTGCGCGATTTGGAAGATGACTTGCCTCCGGCATGGTCCGCCATGGTCGTTGGTTCCCGCCCGTTGACGCTGCTCAGCGATACGGACATCGGGATCGCGGCGGAATCGATAGGCAACAACGAGACCGCCCTGGTGGCAGCTCTCGAACACCGCTGGGCACAGCGCCTTGCGGAAGACGTACGCAACGCCGGAGGTGTTGTTGCCCTGCACGCCCGGATTCCCCATGAAACAGTCGTGAGGGCCTTTGAGGCGGACGGGGTCGAGGCGACCTGACTCCGAAACCAACAGGAGGAATTCCCATGCCGTCAGCCAGGAGCAGAAGACCCGGTCTGCTTGGAACCATCGCGCGGACAGCTGTCATATCCGGTACGGCGCAGGCGACGTCGAAGATCGTCAATCGCCGGGCCCGTTCGCGTTGGGAGCAGGGGTCGCCGACGGCTGAAACCACACCCCCTGAAATATCAGCGGCTGAAATTCCGGCGGCCGCACCGGCTGGCGGTGACCAGCTCGCCGATCAGCTTTCCCGACTCGCCGAGCTGCGCATTTCCGGCGTGCTGACCGATGAGGAATTCGCCGCCGCGAAAGCCAGACTGCTGACGTGAAGCAGCCAGGGCCCGGTGCCTGCTCCATCGGGTGCCGGCGAACGGAATAAAGGAGGGACCAATGAGCTCGGAACCAACTAAACCTGAGCCGCGTCCCGTCCTTCCCCGCAGCACTACTATCCTGCTAACCCTCAGCGGCGCGACCATCGCAGCGTTTGGCATTTCCGCAGCCAGAGGGGTCTTCACTCCGGTTTTCCTGGCGTTTGTGCTGACGCTCTGCGTGCACCCCTTGCGGCACTGGATGCAAGCACACGGAATCCGCCGGGGGGTGGCCACCGGAACCACGATCGTCGCCGTTTTCGCCCTGCTGGCCGGCCTCACGGCGATCCTCATTACCGCGCTCGCGCAGTTCTCCGCGCTGCTGCCGCAGTACGCCGCCGAGCTCGGCCAGCTCGGCGCCTCTATCGCCGGGCTGCTGGAAAAGATCGGATTCGGCACCGAACAGGTGCAGGCCGTCCTCCAAGGATTCAGCCCGAGCCGTATTATCGGCTTCGTCGCCGGCTTGCTGGGCAACATCACGGCAGTCGTGGGCGTCCTCGTCGTCATTCTGACGACGCTGATCCTTATGGCGATCGACGGTTCACGCGTGCCGGCCCTGCTGACCCACCTGGAGTACCGCAGGCCATCCATCGTCTCGGCATTCAATGACTTCGCAACGGGGGTCCGCCGCTACATGGTGGCCACAACGATCCTCGGAGCAGCACAGGGCCTGATCAACTGGCTCGTCCTGCTCGTCCTGCAGGTCCCCGGTGCCCTGCTGTGGGGCCTGTTGTCGTTCATCTGCAGTTTCATCCCCAATATCGGCTACTTCATCGCCATCGTCCCACCCTTGTTCTTCGGGTTCCTCACGGGAGGCTGGCCGACCGCCGCCGCAGTCATCGTGCTTTATGGGGTGGTCAACAGCGTCGTCCAGTCCATCATCCAGCCGAAATTCGTCGGTAACGCGGTGGCCCTGAGCGAGACGCTGACCTTCGTCTCCGTACTGTTCTGGGCGTTGGTCCTCGGGCCTGTCGGTGCCATCCTTGCCGTCCCGCTGACCCTCTTGGCCCGTACCATCCTTCTCGACATGGACCCGTCCATGGCCTGGTGGCGGCCGTTTACCGGAGATAGGACGGAGCTCAAAGCGCTCCTCGAGCAGGAAGACCACGAGATCCGCGCACGTCGGACGCGGCGCGGCAATCAAAGCCCGGAGCCCGATGGTTCGTCGAAGCCCTGATGCGTCGCCTCAATGGCCCGTCGACCCAATTGCCCAAGGATCCCTAAACCACGCTGCACTAAGTCAGTGTCCGCCGAGAATCTCGATCAGCGAGAAGGAGAGGCCGAAGCCGACTGCGATTGTGATTCCGGTGATGGCGCCGGCGTCTTTGATCCCCTCCGGAATCATGTGGACGGTCACATACGTGAGGATGCCGCCGCCGGCGAACGCCAGTACAAACGCCACAAGTACCGCCGGTGCCGGGGTTAGCAGCCCCGTGAATGCGGCAGTAGCCACTCCGCACAGGAGCATCATCGAAAGCCAGCCGCCGATAACTTGGCTCTTGGTATAGCCCGCGGAGCGCAACGGCCCGGTGTCGGCCATGGACTCGGGGAACCCGCACAGGAAGACCGCGGCAAGGACAGCGGCGCTGAGGCCGGTGCTTCCGAGCAGGCCTCCGGTGATGATGATGGCTTCCGCGATCACGGACAACCCTACTATCCAGAAACTGGGATAGTGGCGGGGAGGCCCTGACAAGCTACCGCCCCGCAGCTTGCCGGAGGTCACCAGCGCAGCCGCCACGGCCCCGCCAAGCAATCCCGCGCCGACGTAGCCGCTCCCGCCGGCCATCCGTCCAGCTTCTGCAATGAGCTTGTAGGACACAGCCGACAGCAGGGCCCCTGCGCCAAGCCCCGTCAGCGCGCCGAGGAAGACACTGTTGCCCACGTTCCAGCGCAGTGCGATCAGGCCGCCCAGGAGAAAGGACGAGCCTGCCAGCAATCCCCAGCCAAGTGCCTCCAGCATCGACGTCCTCCTGCCTAGTCGCTCACCCTGACAAAGGAAGTGGCGGCAGCAGAAGCGCCCAAAACGACTCCCTGCGGTATGGAGGCGCCTCCCGTCATCCCAGGATCCTCTCGGCGGGCCCCGGAGCACCACCGGCTCCGTAACCGCCATTGTGGTCCGGAGCGATGTACCTCAAATCATCCGGCGAGGATGAGAGCGACTCGCCCGGAATGGAGAGAGCCGCCCGAAGCACCCCGATGGTTCAGTTGCAGCCCTCCGGGCCGCAGGTCGCGCCGTCGTTCGTGTTGCCAGACAGGACGGTCAGCGGAGAACGCTCCGCCCACGCCTGCTGCAGCGCGCGCCCGAACACCTCGGCCGGCTGCGCCCCGGAAATCCCGTACTTGCGGTCCAGCACGAAGAACGGCACGCCGTTCACACCCAGCGCCCGCGCCTCGGCGATGTCGGCACGGACCTCCGCGGAGTATTTGTCGCTGGTCAGTGCCTCGCGGACCTCGGCCTCATCCAGGCCAAGTACGACGCCGGTGCGCGCCAGGTAATCGATGTCGCCGATGTCTTCACCATGTTCGAAATGGCCGGAGAGCAGCGCCTCCTTGGCCGCGTCTATCCTGCCGTGCTCATTGGCCAGATGCATGAACCGGTGGGCCATGAAGCTGTTGGCCACCACGATCTTGTCGAAGTCGTAGGCCAGGCCCTCGCCGGCAGCCTGGGCCGTGACGTGCTCGAACATCTGCCGGACCTGCTGCTGCGGCATGCCCTTGATCTCGCTCAGGTACTCGGTCTCAGTGCCGTCATAGTGCTCCGGCAGCGTGGGGTCCAGCTGGTAGCTGCGCCACTGCACCTCGACCTCATCCTTGTGCTCGAAGTTCTCCAGGGCGCTCTCGAAGCGGCGCTTGCCGATGAAGCACCAGGGGCAGGCAACGTCAGACCAGATCTCAATCTTCATGGACACGTCAACATTCGGTCGGGCGCCCGTATTCCGCCCTGTGCCATGCCGGCCCGGGGAGCGGGGCGCCCATGCGAACGCGCCCACCCCGCGTCGGCGGGGCTCCAAGGGAGTGCTTGCCGCTGCGAGACCGGTTCAGCCCTCGCCGGTCCCCGGAGCGACGTCAGGCCGCGACGGGGCGACGGGCCGCCGGCGTCCGCCCATGCACCAGAACGTAGACGCCGATGCTGAGGACCACCAGCGCGCACAGCCCCGCGTACATCCCGCCGAAGCCCGTCATCGGCAGGAAGACGCCCAGCAGCACCGGACCGAAGCCCACGCCGATATCCAGCATCACGAAGAACGTGGATGTCGCCATGCCCATCCGGGCCTCGGGCACGGTATTGACCGCGATGGCCTGGACGGCGGGCATCAGGCCGCCGAAGCCCAGCCCGCTGAAAGCCGCCGCGAGCACGATCGTGGCGAAGCTCGGCTCGAACGCGAGCAGAGCGAGGCCCGCAGCGAAGACCAGCAGCATCGGATAAATGACCATGTTGTCGCCGCGCCGGTCCTGGATCCGTCCGGCGAAAAGCCGGGAGACCAGGACGGCGATCGCGTAGACGAGGAAGAACAGGGCGGCCGCCGAATCCAGCCCCTCCTCCCGCGTGTAGGAGGTCAGGAACGCCACGATGCCCGAGTAGGCGAAGCCGCCCAGCAGCGTGACCAGCGAGATCGGCAGGGCATCCGGGTCGACGACGGACGTCAGGCCCAGCCGGCGCCGCCTCTTCGCGGACGGAACCGGGGCCGGCGCAGCCGGGTCTTCCGGGGTCGGAATTTCGACGGCGGTGGTGCGGCGCTCGGGCAGCCGGACCAGCAGGCCTACCGCCAGCGCCGCGATGGAGGAGACGGTGCAGAACCAGAAGATGCCGTCATAGTTGCCGCCGGCCGAGAGCAGCACCGCCAGGAACGGCCCCACCGCAGTGGACAACGTCGTCGAGACCCCGAAGTAGCCGGTGCCCTCGCTGCGCCGCGCCGCCGGAATCAGCCCCTGCACGCCGGCCGCCAGCGCCGTGCTGCCCGCGCCGAACGCCATGCCGTGCAGCAGCCGCAGCGCCAGCAGCAGCCCGAGCGAGCCGCTGGGAATGTAGAGGTAGGACAGGATGGTGTAGGCGGCAAGGCTCACAATGAGCAGCCGCTTCCGGCCCACCACCTCCATCAGCCTGCCGCTGAACAGCCGGGCCACGACCGCCCCGATGATGAAGGAGCTGGACGCGAAGCCCGCCGCGCTGTCCGAGGCCTGGAACCGCTCCACGGCGTAGAGCGCCATCGAAACCATCAGGAGGTAGTAGACCATCGAGATGAACAGGTTGGTGACGATAGCGAGGATGAAGTCCTTGGTCCACAGCCTGCTTGTCTGTTCAATGCCCACGTTTGCCGCTGGTTCCTCTCCTCGACCTACTATCTGGTATTTGCCCTAAGCAACATTCCATTATCCCTCCTTTGCGCAGGAGCCTTACTTCCACTCCTGTGGGGCTAGCATGTCGGCATGGAAGATTCGATCATGCTCCGTTTCCTTGCCGCACCAGCCGACGTGGCGTCGGACGGGACCACGGTGCAGGCGGGCAGGGTGCTGGAGTGGATCGACAAGGCAGGCTACGCCTGCGCCGTCGGCTACTCGGGCGGCTACTGTGTCACCGCCTATGTGGGCAACGTGCATTTCACCCGGCCCATCGTCAACGGCGACCTGATCGAGGTCACGGCCCGCGTCGCGCACACCGGCCGTTCCAGCATGCAGGTGGTGGTCACCGTCGACGCCGCCGACGTTCGCTCCCGCGAGTTCAAGCCCGCCATGGATTGCATCCTCGTTTTCGTCGCCGTTGACGAGGACGGCCGGCCGCGCCAGATTCCCGCGTGGGCACCGGCCGACGAAGCCTCCGGGCGCCTGGCCCGCGGAATCGCCGGCCGGGTCGAGGCACGGCGCGACATCCGGGATGTCATGCGCGCCCAGGAGTACACGGATGCCGGGACGACGCCGTCAGAACGCTTCCGCTTCCTGGCCGCCCCGGGCGACGTGAACTGGGGCGGCAACGCGCACGGCGGAATCGTCATGCGGTGGATCGACGAGGTGGCCCGGGCCTGCGCCATGGGCTGGTGCGGCGCCGATGCGGTGGCCGTGTACTCGGGCGGCATCCACTTCCTGAGCCCCATCCACATTGGAGACCTGGTGGATCTTTCCGCGCGGATGATCCATACCGGCCCGCACTCCATGCACATCGCCGTCCGAGTGCGGGCCCGCGACCCGCGCGGGGGCGAGTGGCGGGACACCACCCAATGCATGACCGTGTTCGTCACGCGGAACCCGGACGGCCACGCCGCCGAGGTTCCGCAGCTCGTGCTGCGCACCGACGAGGACAGGCGGCTGGACGCACACGCCCTGGACCTGGTCCGCCGCCGGGCCGCACTGCCGCCGCTCGAGTTCGGCGTCGAGCGGACGTACTAGCCTCAGGCAGGCAGACCCTACCGACCGCCGTCGCTCAGCGACGCGGGCCAGACGCAGGTAGCGTACGGACTGGCGATCCCGGCCGGACATTCTGCGCAACGGTCTCGCCGCCGGGGAGAACCATGTAGGCGAGGAACTCCTCCTCGAAGGTGACGATCCCCGCGTCCACGGCCTCCAGCTTGGCCCGGATCAGCATGGACAGCTTGTGCCAGTACCGGCGGGATAATTCCTCGTGGCTCTTCGGGGGCGGGAGCGACCGCGGCTTCTGGGGGCTGCGCATGCCGTCGGCGGGCTCGGGGGAGCCGGGTGGCTCGTACAAAAACCGGAACCTTCGGCGATTCGCGGTGAACGCGATGATCGTCCTGCCGTTCTCGGATACGGTCCGGAAGCCCGTTGCTCCGTACCGGCTGAGCATCTCCTGGATTTCGGCCCGTGACGCCGCGCAAGTGATCGAGGCACCGCGGACGTAGTTTGTCGCCATGTCTCAGGGTACCCCGCGGCCGGATTAGGTGGCGTGGCGTAGGGTCGGCTGTACGGAGCAACTGTTGCTCCCGTGAAGGCGCACGTGAGTGCTGCCGCCAAGGAGGCCGACATGGCTGATAAATCCCCGCGCCAGACCGCATCGAAGAAATCCGGCAAGTCCATCAAGGAAAAGCGAAGCGAGAAGAAGGCCAAGGCCGCCGACAGCGCCGCATCGGAGATCACCGCCGCCACGAAAAAGCGCTAAGCCTCGCCCCGGTCCGCAACCGTCCCGTCGGACAGACAGCCGCGGCCGTCGCCGGCTGGCAGGCCGGCCGACAGCGGGCCGCTACCGTGCGGAGTCCACCTGCGCCCCGGCCCCATGCGCCGGAGCGGCGGTCTCGTCCGCCAGCTCCGCGCGGGCGTGCCCCTTGCCCTTGACCCCGAACCGGTAGGCCACGAACAGCAGGCCGATCCACACCGCGCCGACCACCATGGCCACGCGGGTATCCGGCATCACGCCCAGGAGCACCACAATGAACACCATGAACGCCAGCGCCGCGTAGGACGCCACCGGCCACAACGGCACGCCGAACTCGGACGCCGGCAGGTTCTTCCGGGCAATCTCGCGCTTCATCGCGATGTGCGAGAGCAGGATCATCAACCACACCCAGACAGTCGCGAAGGTGGCGATCGAAGCGATGATCAGGAACAGGGATTCGGGCAGCAGGGCATTAAGTACGACGCCGGCCAGCAGCACCGCGGTCATCGTCGCCACGGTCATCCACGGCACTCCGTGACGGGAGATCTTGGCGAACGACGCCGGTGCCTGTCCCTGCTGCGCCAGCCCGTACATCATCCGGCCGGCACCGAAGGTATCGGAGTTGATGGCCGAGAGCGCGGCGGTGATGACCACGGCGTTGAGGATGTGCGCCGCGGCCGGAATGCCGAGCGCATCGAAAATCTGCACGAACGGGCTGGTCTCGCCGTCGATCTGGTTCCACGGGAAGATCATCATCAGCACGCCCAGCGTCAGCACGTAGAAGAGCAGGATGCGCACCGGCACGGTATTGACCGCCGCCGGGATGGCCTTCTTCGGGTTCTCCGCCTCGCCCGCCGTGATGCCGATCGTCTCGATCCCCCCGAACGCGAACATCACGATCGAGAAGGACGCCAGCAGGCCCCAGAAACCGTTCGCGAAGAACCCGCCCTCGCCGAGCATCGTGCCCAAGCCCGGATTCGCGGCGTCGGGCAGTCCAAAGCCGAAGACCACAATGGCGATCCCGCCGGCGATCATCGCGATGATGGCGGAGACCTTGATGATGGAGAGCCAGAACTCCGCCTCGCCGAAGACCTTCACCCGCATCAGGTTCAGCGCCGCGATTAGGAAGACCACGGCCAGGATCCAGATCCAGCGCGGCACCTCCGGGAACCAGAAGCCCATGTAGATCCCGAAGGCCGTCACGTCCGCGATCGCCACGATGGCCATCTCGAACGCGAACGTCCAGCCCGTGATGAACCCCGCGAACGGTCCGAGGTAGCGGCTGGCGTACTGCCCGAACGAGCCTGACACCGGATGCCGCACCGCCATCTCGCCGAGCGCCCGCATGACCAGGAAGACGGCCGCGCCGCCGATCATGTAGGCCAGCAGCACCGCCGGCCCGGCCGCCTGGATCGCCGCGGCGGAGCCGTAGAACAGGCCCGTCCCGATCGCAGAGCCGAGGGCCATGAAGCGGATGTGGCGGACATTCAAGCCGCGGGCGAGAGCCTGGGCGAATTGAGGCATGGCAACAAACCTAGTTTCGGCAGAAAAGGGGAGTGGCCTTCAAATGCGGCCAATCAATTCTACGCCCGGCCTGCATGCCACGCCGATTTCCGTGCCCGGCGCCACACCTGCTAGCCGCGGAATCCACCGCACCGCCACCATCGACCTTCGGGGATGACAAAGGCCCAGGCCCGGCTGAACCGGTCCGTGAGTGTTCGGCAGATCATGAATTCCCACACCATGTCGGACCTGCTGGCGCTGCCGGCGGAAGAGGACCGGATGAAAGCACGCGGCTTCGTCGAACGCTCCGGCATGGTGATCTGCGGCGGCCTGCCGGCCTGGGAGATGCCCCTGCTGACCTCCGCGATACCCCTCTCCCGCCAGGAGCAGCAGCAGCTCTGCATTTGCGCCATGCGCCGGGTCTTTATGCGGGCGGCGTATACGCGAACAGGAGCAGCCAGTGTTTATAGGAGTTTTATCGACAGGGGAGCGGGGATCAGGTATCGCGGCGACTGACCGGCTTGTGCGACGACTTTCTGGCATCGGCGAGTTATCTGGCCGCAGCGGGTGACTGATGTCCGGCTTGCGGCGTCTAGTCTGTTTCAGGTCCCAGGCAGTAGTGGCATTTGAGCGCCGGTTCCCGGTCGATGCTGCAGCCATCGTCGTCCGGTTTCTTCGTCTTGGTGGGGCTGCCGGATCGCCCGTCCCGGGCCTTGTGGTTATCGTTCACCGGTGTCTCCTGGAGGGTAGTGGTTGGTGTTGGGGTATGGCGGAGCGATTCTAGTGAGGCGGTAGTCGATGATCCCGGGGATCATTCCCGGTACCGCTCCGCCACGGTCTGCGGGGCGATTGCTTTGCCAACACGGGCAACGGTCCGTCGGTTGTTGCCGGCGGACCGTTGCCTGATGTGCGGGACGTACACCCCGTGGATGTCACATGATGCCGGTGGGTACGAGCAGGGCCCAGGCTAGTGCGGGGGCTGCGAGAACGACTGCTCCGGCGTAGACCATGAGCTGGCGGTAGACGCGTTGGCGGTCGTTTTCCCGGGCATTAGCGACGACCAGCGCGCCGTCGGTGGAGAAGGGGGAGACGTCCACGACGGTGGCCGCGATGGCCAGTGCTGCGACTGTCCCGGAGGCGCTTAGGGAACTGGTGGCCAGCAGCGGACCGGCCATCGGGATGAACGCGGTCAGCAGTGCGGTGGAGGAGGCGAAGGCGGACCCGACGCCGATGACGTAGCAAAGGACGAGGGCGATCAGGAGCGGTGCACCCAGTGCGAGAGCCTGCTCGGCGAGGGTGTCGATGACGCCGACGTGCTGGAGCAGTGAGACGTAGGTGATCATCCCGGCCACCAGCAGGACGGTGGACCAGGAAACGCCGCCGATGAACGTTTTGTGTTCCTTGATGTTGACGAAGGCCAGGAGGAGGCCGGCCGATAGGGCGACGAATCCGATGGGCATGTGGAAGCCCAGAGTGCAGACGAGCATCACAACGATCAGCGCCAGAGTGAAGATCTGTTGGCCGCGGGGACGGGTGACGCGCAGTGCGTCGAGACCGGCATATTCGTTGGAGTGGTTGTCGCGCAGCTTGCCCAAGAGGGCGAACAGCACAATGGTCAGGGCGGAAAGGATGAGATTAAGGGCGAAGCTGGCCGTGAACAGCGCGCCCTGCGAGATGGGGAATCCGTTTTTCAGTGCTATGTCGTGCACGAGAACGCCGGCAACGGAGAGCGGGGAGAAGCCTCCGGCATGGGCCCCGTTGATGACGAAGGCGCCCATGAGGACCGGGTGGATGCGCGACTCGTAGGCAAGCCCGAGGGCCGCCGGTGCCAGCAGCGCGACCGCGGCCGGGGAGAAAGTGCCTAGGGCTGTCAGCGCGGCAGCCATGAGGAAGAACACCCATGGCAGGAGCACTGTTTTGCCCCTGACCATGCGCACGCAGGTCTGGACAATAATGTCGATGGTCCCATTGCTTTGGGCCATGCTGAAAAAGTAGGTGACGCCGATGATGGTCAGGACGATGCTGGCGGGAAACTCTCCAAGAATTTCCTTATCGCTCATTCCGAGCATGAAGTAGCCGACGCCGAAGGATGCGACCAGCCCCATGATGCCGATATTCACCGGCCATTTCGTGGCGACGATGAACATCACGACCAGGATGACGAGCGGGATGATTTGGGTGGCTGTCATGCGCGGCTCCGATTCCGAGGCGGCCGCGGGGCTGAAGATGACACCCCCGAACAGGAGGGCGGCCAGACCCAGGACAGTGATGGCGGCGACCGTCATCAGCAGGATACGGCGGCGATGGTCGGGACGCCGGGCGCCGGTCTCGTTACGTTGGGGTGCAGTTTGTTCTGCGATCTTAGTCATGATGCTGTCTCCTCAATGAACGGAGCTGGTGAGGGAGGCGTCGACGGCGCTGCCGAGGGCCTCGGGGAGGTGGATGATGGTGGTCGCGATGGTGCGGGCCGTCCGGTCGACGCCGACGAGCAGCGAGCCGTCCCGTTCCTCGCTCCAGGTCTCGATGACCCCGGCCGGTGTGCGCAGTCGCAGGGTGGATTGAAGGGCGTCACCCGTGACGTCGTTGAGTACGGTGCCCGGGGTGCGGGCGGCGAGCGTCAGGGCGATGCTGCCGGTGATGGCCAAAGCCGGGTGGGGCTTGCCCATCGAGAGCATCATGACGCTGACGTCGCTGTCCCGGTCGGACCGGGCGGGGGAAGCCACGATCGCGACCTTCGGGATGGCGCGGGCGGCGTCGCGCGTGGTGGCTGCCAGACCCATACGTACTGCTGCCTGGCGACGAATCTGTTCCAGGGTGTCCAGTTGCAGTTCTACCCCGGGGAGCCAGCCCTCGTAGCGGTCCGGGTCAAGGCCAAGATCCTCAGCGCGGAGGATAACTACCGGCGCTCCGGCGTCCACCATGGAGACGATCCAGCGGGTTCCGCCGGCGACGATTGTGTCGGAGGCTGATCCTGTAGGAAGAAGCATGCCGGTGGTTTTGCCGGCCGGGTCCTGGAAGCCGAGACCGACGCGGTACCCGGGGAACGGCACGCCCGGCATCTGCGCCTGCGGGACGATCGGCAGGGCACCGGACGGCGTGGATACGCGCTGGATGATGATCTGGCCGGTGTTGGTGTTCCGGGTAACGATCCGCGTGACGTCACCTGAGGGCGTCACCCAGCCCTTTTCGATGGCGTATAGGCCGACCACGGCCGAGCAGTTGCCGCAATTGCTGCCCCAATCCACGGTCGCCTCTTCGATGCCCACCTGGGCGAAGGTGAACTCGACGTCGACGTCCTCGCCGGCGGGGCGGTGAAGGATCATCGCCTTGCTGGTCGTTGAAGTCGCCCCACCAACACCGTCGATTTGCCGCCGATCGGGACTGCCGAATAGCCGGGGAAGCAGCGCATCCGGGCTGGTTGTCGCCTCCCCGAACTGTCCGGTTTCGAAGACCCAGCATTTGCTGGTACCTCCACGCATCCATTCCGCTTCGATTTTCATCGCCTGTTCCTTGCTTCTCTGCTGCCAAATGTTTAAGGGCCTGTTTCGAGATTGAGGCAGATCACAAATGAAGACAATGTTGAATTTCTGATCCACTATTTAGAATCTCTTAACTCACAGCAGTTCAAAGGCGTCAGTTCGCTGGATCTTGTAGGCCGTAGCCGCAGATAGAGGTTCATTGCGGCACCTGAGCGACGAAAATTGCATAGAATGAACTCATTCGACAGAAGGGTTAAGCGTTGCTTAAGGATGAGGGCCTGGATTTATTTGATATCCGGCGGCTGGCATTGCTTGTTGAGGTCGTGGAGCAGGGATCGATCACTGCGGCGGCCGACCTTATGATGTACACGCCCTCGGCGGTCTCCCAGCAGCTGCGCAAGCTTGAACAGGAGGTCGGTCAGCCCCTGCTCAATCGCCGCTCCCGCGGTGTGGCTCCCACCGAGGCCGGTCAGGTGCTCGCCGGCCACGCCCGCAAGATCATTCGCCAGATGCAGGCCGCGCAGTCCGATCTGGACCAGATCGCCGGCCTGAAGCGTGGGTCCCTGACCATCGGCACTTTTCCCACCCTCGCCGCGTCCTTCCTGCCCATCGTCATCCGGGTCTTCAAGAAACGCTATCCGGCCGTCAACTTGGCGGTGCGCAGCGCCCGCTTCGACGAACTCGTAGCGGATCTCGAGTCCGGAGTGACCGGTCTGTGCCTGCTGTGGGACTACCCGTGGAATCCTTTCCACGACGAAGCCGTGCGGGTGACCGAAGTTTTCCGCGAGAGCACGGTGATCCTGGTGGCCCGCGGCCATCCCCTCGCCGGCAGGGAACAGGTGAGCATGGAGGAGCTGCGCGACGAGTCATGGATCGTGCGCGCCGAGGCCCACCCCGTGGTGGAAGTGCTGCAGCGCTCCGCCCACGACGCTGGCTTTGAACCGACGATAGCGTTCCTGGCCAACGACTACCAGGAGGCCCAGGCCATGGTCAGCGTCGGAATGGGCATCGCCATGGTGCCCAAGACAGCCGTCGCCCTGCAACATCCCGACGTGACGGTGCTTCACCTCGGGCCCCAAGCCCCGATGCGGCGGGTGCTCTTGGCGCAGCGCCAGGACAAGATCTACGCCCCGGCCGAGGTCGCCTTCCACTCCACCCTCCTGGAGATCGCCCGTGAACGAGCGAGCGAATACCTCTAAGCGCCCGGGGAAGCAGCCGCTCTGGTAAATCCCCAAGCGTCACGGAATGACGAGCACGCGGCCCTATGCCACTATGCGAAAACCACTCGCCGCCATCCCGGGAATTAAATCCTCGACGACAAGACAGGCGGAGTGGCCACAAGGTTGCTGGTCCCGTCGCGGCCGACGCCGCCGTCTGTCTGGTAGGCCGGAGCGTGTGGCCTTGCACATATAGTCAGAGTGCGATCTCAGACTGGAGCCGGAGTGTCAGAAATAGGGTAACGGCACTCTAATCTGACGGGATTTCGGCCACTCCTCTGACGCCAGCTTGGGGTAGTTCAACTAGATATGAGCCGGCCTCGCTCCGCCGTAGAGGCCGCAGTGCGACCGCGGTCAGCAATTCTTGCCCTAGCCCCCGTAACAAGTTCACCCTCCTCCAATTGCCTTTTACGGCTGTTGATGCCATGCCGGTACCGAGGTGAGAGCCGCACGACGCCCCCGTCACAAAATATGCCGGTGCCATCCGCTGATTGCTCTGCGGATGGCACCGGCATATTGATGGGGGTGGGAGGTCGTTTAGTGCGCGCGGGCCTTGTCAGCTGGTTCCGCAGAGGGGGCAGATGCCGGAGGCTGCGCCGCATCGAGGTGACGGCGGACACGCTTCACGGTTTCAGGTGCCATGATCGCCGCTGCCACGGTGATGACACCGATGACGCTGAAGTACAGGATCACCCAGCCGGGTTCGCCGTTTCCGGCGTTGAGCAGGGCCACGGCGACGAGCGGTGCAATGCCGCCGGCCAGGACGGATCCGAACTGGTAGCCCATGGAGGCTCCGCTGTAGCGGAGCTTCGTGGAGAAGAGCTCACTGAAGAATGCCGCCTGCGGACCGTACATCGAGTTGTGGAAGACCGCGAGGCCGATGACGATGGCGAGTGTGGCCAGCAGTGCGCTTCCGGTGTCTGTCATGACGAAGTAGAGCGGGAAGAACAGCAGTCCGCCGATGGAGCCGAACAGGTAGAGCGGCTTGCGCCCAATGCGGTCCGACAACGCGGCCCACAGCGGCACCGCGATGACGCCGATGGCGGAGGCGATCAGCACAGACATGGAGCCTTGGTTGGCACGCTCGGCGCCGAAGGTCCGCATGATGTAGACCACGGAGAAGGTGGTGTACAGGTAGAAGGCGGAGTTCTCCGCCAGACGCATGCAAACGACCAGCCAGACGCCCTTGGTTTCCTTCTTCAGGGCTTCGCCCAGCGGGTTGTGAGCGGTCTGCTTTTTCGCGATGAGGTCTTTGAAGTCGTCGGAGTCCTCGAGCTTCGCCCGCACTATCAGGCCCACGATGATCAGGAGCACGCTCAGCAGGAAGGGAACGCGCCACGCCCAGGCGTCAAAGACGTCTGCCGGAACGATGCCCTTGACAGCGAGGACTGACGCGTTGGCGAGCAGCATGCCTGCAGGGACACCCATCTGGGTGAAGCTGCCGAAGAATCCGCGGCGGCCCTCAGGGGCGTGTTCGGTGGAAATGATGGCTGCTCCTGCCCATTCGGCGCCGGCGCCAAAGCCTTGTATGAGCCGCAGCACGGTCAGCAGGATGGGAGCCCAGACACCGATCTGTGAGTAGGTCGGGAGCAGACCCATCGCCAGGGTGGCGAAGCCCATCAGGAGCAGGGACAGCACCAGCATCGGCTTGCGGCCGATCTTATCCCCGTAATGCCCGGCGAACATGCCGCCGAAGGGACGGGCCACGAAGCCCACCGCGTAGGTGAGGAAGGCGAGCAGAAGCCCGGTGGCGGGGTCCTGTTCCGGAAAGTAGAGCCGGCTGAAGACACCGGTGGCCGCCAGGAGGCCGAAGATGTAGTAGTCGTACCACTCGATGGTGGTGCCCGCGAAGCTGGCGAGGGACACGCGCCAGGGCACTCGCTTCGAGTTGGGCGCGGTTGTTGCAGGAAGCGTCATTGGTCTTTCTTTCGATGGTGAATAAGGGTGCTGCTGGACGGTCAAGTACCGGTGCGGCCCCGGTTCACCAGTCCAGGGCGATGTATTTGGTTTCTGTGAAATCCAGCAGGCCCTGGTGCGCGCCTTCACGGCCCAGCCCGCTTTGCTTGACGCCGCCGAACGGGGCGGCCGGGTCCGAGACCAAGCCGCGGTTCAGGGCAACCATTCCGCTTTCGATGCGTTCGGAGACCCGCAGCCCGCGGCGGAAGTCCTCGGTGAACACATACGCTGCGAGGCCGTACTCGGAGTCGTTGGCGGCTGCGATGGCTTCTTCTTCGGTGTCGAACCCGATGATGGATGCAACAGGTCCGAAGATTTCCTCGCTGACCATGCGCGCGTGCAGCGGTACGTTGGTCACCACCGTGGGCGGGTAGTAGTAGCCGTCCTCTTCCGGCAACTGTCCGCCGGTGAGCAGGCGCGCACCCTGGTCGAGGGCATCCCGCACCAGGGCGTCAACCTTCAGGACGCTGGCTTCGTCCACGAGAGGGCCAACTTCGGTGGAAGGATCGGTGCCCGGGCCGACGGTGAGGGCGGCCATGCGGCCGGCCAGGCGGCTGGCGAACTCGGCCTGGATCCCGTGCTGGACGTAGATCCGGTTGGCCGCCGTGCAGGCCTGGCCCCCGTTGCGCATCTTGGCGACCATGACGCCGTCGATGGCCTTGTCCAAGTCGGCGTCCTCGAACACCAGGAACGGCGCGTTGCCGCCGAGCTCCATCGAGCATTTGAGCACATTGTCGGCCGCCTGGCGCAGCAGGTGCCGCCCTACGCCCGTGGAACCCGTAAAGGACAGCTTGCGCACCCTGGGATCGGCGAGGATCGGCGTCATGACGTCGCTGGTCCTGCTCGTGGTTACGACGTTCACGACGCCGGCCGGGACCCCGGCGTCGACCATCAGCTGGGCGATTGCCAGGGACGTCAGGGGAGTAAGGGTAGCCGGCTTGAGCACGGCCGTGCAGCCGGCGGCAAGCGCCGGAGCCAGCTTGCGCGTGGCCATGGCGGCAGGGAAATTCCACGGCGTGATCAGGACACACACGCCGATGGGCTGGTGCTGGACCAGGATGCGGTTGGCCCCGGACGGCGAGACGGACACGTCGCCGATAATCCGGACGGCCTCCTCGGCATACCAGCGGAAGAACTCGGCAGCATAGGCCACCTCTCCACGGGCGTCGGGAAGCGCCTTACCGTTTTCGAGGGAGATGAGGCGGGCGAGTTCTTCGCTGCGTTCGGTCATCAGGTCAAAGCAGCGGCTGAGGATTTCGGCGCGCCGCCTCGGGGCCGTGGCGGCCCATTCGGCTAGTGCAGCCGCGGCAGCGTCGACGGCGGCGAGACCGTCCGCTACGTCGGCATCGGCGATCGCTGTGATGACGCTGGCGTCGGAGGGGTTGACGACGTCGACGGTTCCGCCACTTGCGGCGTCCCGCCAGTGCCCCGCGATGAGCAGCTGGCGGGGCACTGTTAGTCCTTCGAGACTAAGCGGTTCCCGGGTGGAAAGGAGAGTCATGGGTAAACCTTTGCTTCTGGTGTTGGTGGAGTTGGGTCAGCGGATGGTGCGGTCGCCCGTGAAGGCGGCCTGCACGATGGAGCTGACGGCTTCGAGGTCGAGCGGCACCGGGTTGTTGTCGATGAGCCGCTTGGAGTTCAGCGACAGTGCGGCGATCCGGGAAAGGTCGCTTTCCTTCACACCGAGTTCCTCCAGCGTGGAGGGCAGTTCGATGGCGGCGATTATTTCGTCGATGGCCTCGACGCCGGCGATTGCTGAGCTCCTGGCGTCCAGGCCCACGGTGTCGCGTCCAAGGGTTTCGGCAATCTGTCCGAGCTGGGGCATAATCGCGCTGAAGTTGTGGCGGACGACGTACGGGAGCAGGAGTCCGACGCCGACGCCGTGGGGCGTGTGCGTCAGCGCGCCGACCGGGTACTGAATGGCGTGTGCGGCGGCGGTTCCGGCGTTGCTGAGAACAATGCCGCCGTAGAGTGCAGCCAGCATCATGTCCCCGCGGGCCTCGACGTTGCCTGCATCCTTGTAGGCGGTGGCCAGGCTTCGGCCCACCAGTCGGATCCCGTCCAGCGCGAGGGAGTCCGTCAGGACATTCTTGCCGACGAAGACGCGTTCGCTGGCAAGGGTGCGGGTGGGCTCGCGGGTGATTGCGGTGAACGATTCGACCAGGTGCACGAAGGTATCGGCGCCTGTCGCCGCAGTCAGTGACGGCGGGCAGGAGTAGGTGAGCTCGGGGTCGCACACGGAAGCGAACGGGATGATATGCGGGCTGGAGATGCCCATCTTCATGCCAAGCCCGGGGTCGGACACCACTGCGATGGCTGTGGCCTCCGAGCCGGTGCCTGCCGTCGTCGGCAGTGCAATGACGGGCTTGACGGGCCCCGGCACAGCAAACTCGCCGTAGTAGTCGCTTGGCTCGCCGCCGTAGGTCAGCAGCACCGACACCACTTTGGCCATGTCCATGCAGCTTCCGCCGCCGAACCCGATGATGACGTCGATGTCCTGGCCTTTGAGTTGTTCTACGCAGGCGATGATGCCCGGCGTCGGCAGTTCTGCCTCGGTATCGCCAAAGACGCGGACGGACAAGTTCCGGTTCTTAAGGCTCAGGACCAGTGCCTGCAGCTCCTCCGAGGCGGCAAGCCGCGGATCGGTGCAGACCAGGACGTTACTGCCCATTTCCGCTGCGATATCGACGACAGCGAAGCGCTGCTGGGCGCCGACGACGATGTTCCTCGGCAGCCGCAGAACGCCGAAGGTTGTGGGATTAATGCCCGCGGCATGCGCACACGACATTGTGACTAACTCCTAAACGTGGGGGGCTGCGGCTACCTGAAAGCTGCCGCAGATCTCATCGTTCCAGAGTCGTGTGATGCAGCATATGGATATCAGTGCCACATTGAATCGGTTCTCGTGTGGTCAAGTAACACTGTTAGGGACTGAGGGGCGGCTGTCAGGGTTTGCGCCCGCCCACTCCTACCGATTGCAGCCGCCAGAGCCGCAAGGCGACATGCACGTCCAACGACCGGCTGCCCCGGCGCCAGCCCTCACCCAGGAGGGTGTCGATCCGTTCCAGCCGCTGCCGCAGGGTGTTGGCATGGATGTGCAGGGCGTTTGCAGCGGTGGCAATGGAGGCATCGTTCTCCAGGAAAGTCCAGGCCGTCGGAACCAGCTGGGTACCGCGCCGTCTGTCATAGTCCAGGAGCGGCCCGAGCTGTGCCGCCAGCAGTTGGGCGGCAAAGGGGCTCTCCATGGCACCGAGGAGCATCCCGGTGGTGCCCAGTGCGGCCTTGTCCGCTGCCTCTCCATGACGCGCCAACGCCTGCAGTGCACCCAGCACAGCGTGGGCCTCGGCGTGGGCCGCCGGCAGCCGGGAGAACCCTGTCACCGTTTCCGAGGAGCCGACGCTGGCTTCGATGCGCTGCCGCTTAAGGACGTCGACAATTGCCTGCCCGCTATCAGCACTCCCGTCCAAGGCCGTGGAACCCGGTGCGGCACGGTAGCGCGCAGGGGGCTCAATAACGCACAGATGCGATTCGTGCAGCGCCGTAATTCCGGGCCGGCCCTCGGTATGCCGCTTCAGGACTGCCAAAGCCCGCTGGCGCTGGTCTTCCCTGACTCCCACGACTCTGACCACGAGCTGGAGGTTCTCAGCGAGCCCGAACCGGCTTGCCCTCCGTTTCATGGCCTCGATATTTTCGGGGTGCGGGTTCAGGAGCTCATCAATGAGTTCCAGTTGAAGACGGTACTGCGCGTCCTGGTACGTGCGCTCAAAAAGCAGCGCTGCGCTGAGGACCAGGGCGCTGCGCTCGAGTACGGCGCTCCGGTCTTGCCTCAGATGCCCCGCAACGATCAGCGATGCCAGATGCTGATCGCCGGCAATGGCGGACATCACCGTGTAGGCGCGTCCGTTGACCGTGAAGGGCACGGGCAGCGTCCGCGCCGCCGACATCTCGGCAGCGCTCAACGCCGGCGGGCTGCCGAAGTCGGAACCGTGTACGGTCCCCGCCATCGGTTCACCCATTGGCGAGACCACGAAAACCTCGCTGTCCATGGATTCGGCCAGTAGCCGCAGCAGGCTGGGAAGGCTGTCAGTGGAAGCGAGGGTTTCCATGAGCCGCTGATCAAGGGATGAAAGCTCCTCCAGCGCCCTCACATGCGCCAGGTTCTCGCGTTGGGCCTGGTCCAGCCGGGCGAGGGCATCAGCCATTTCGGTGAAGTGGCGGGCATTTTCGAGGGCGACGGCGGCATGGGTACCGATGGACTCCATGAGGGCGACGTCGTCACTGCTGAAGCTGTGTGCGTGCCGGTCGGCGACGAGGAGCGCGCCGATCACCTTGCCTTCGACCCGCAACGGGACGCCCATAATAGCTTTGACGCCCTCAGCAGCGACGGCGGCGTCGCTCGATTCAAGGTGTGACTTGGTTTCATCGATCAGGTAGTGAGCGCTCTGCGCAGGTGCCTCTCCGGTAGCCACTGCGCCGAGGACGCCCTCTCCGAGTGGCATCCGGATGTTCCGGAACAGCGCCGTCGCTGCCCCGTCGGTCACCCGGATATAGGATTCCCCGGTCCCGTAATCATTCAGGCTCAGGTAGGCGATGTCGCTGCCGATGAGTGAGCGGGTCCTGCGCACGATGGCTTTCAGGACAGCCTCGACATCGCGGATACCCGTCAGATCGGTGGCGGTGTCATACAAGACCCGAAGCAGCCCTTCCCGCCTGCCCGCTTCCCAAAGCCTAGCGTTGAGGCTGCGTGCGGCTGCTGCCGTCACCGGATCGATCAGGTTTTTCGCGTGCAGCCCTGCCAGCTGTTTTTCCAGATCCTCAGCAGAAACACCGTCGACCAAGAGCGACAAAAGCCGCCCCAGGGCCGTCCCGTCAACGGGAGCGGCACCTGCGCGGACGGGCGGACTTTCTTGTGCACCCATAGCGCCCATGGTAACTGCCGCCTAGCACGCCGATCCTGCACATCTTCAAGGAGTAGTTGCCGCGTTAGAAACGTTCGAACGAGATTTGCGCCCGGATCAGGTTGTTCCGGGCGCGACTGCACTTTTGAACCTGCTCCCGGAGATCCCTCAGAGACCGCTTGGAATGTTCAAATCCGGCAAGCCCGGGCGTCACCGGCCCGAAGGAGTTGCGGTGGACGCCGGTAATTGGGCAGCTAGGCTGGTTGCCACCGTTGCCGTTGATACCCCGCGCCGGAGTCGGGTGGGACAGCGCGGGCTACGAAGAGGGGCCTTCCAGGTTGCCCCTCGATTCCTATCGCTTGATATTCGATGATGGCTAGGTGATACTCGCTGCATGCGTAGGACGCACCTGACGGTCATGGCGCGCTGTGGATAGCCTGCCGTGATGAAGCCGATCCACGTCCGCCTCGTGGCGGACCCGGCCACACCCACCGAGATTGCGCGCCGGATGACCGACCTCCACCCGGCGGGCGGGGATCGCGACGTCTGGGACATCGAGGTCGTGAGCGAGCCATTCACCACAGGTTCCGAGGACGTCGACACCGCGATGGCGCGGCTGCGTGACCAAGCCCGCCAGCACGAATGGGACCTCGTCATCGGACTAACCGAGCTTCCGATTCACGACGACGACGGCCGGTACCTACTGGCCGAAATTGACCCGCAGCGGCGCACGGCTGTGCTGTCGCTACCCGCGCTCGGCGGGCTCCGAATGCACGCGCGCTCCCGTCAGGCAGTGCGCGCGCTCGTCAGCGGCATGGCCGAGCCCACCCCGCGGGACGAGCACCGCGTGCCGCTGCCCCGCCTCAGCGGCCGCTGGCGGTTGCTCTTGGGCATGGTGCTCGCCAACCGTCCGTGGCGCCTCGTGCCCGGGCTCAAGTCCGCGCTCGTCGCGGCACTGGCAACCGGAGCCGTCGCTACGATCAACTCCACGGTTTGGCTACTGGCCGGCTCCCTGTCGTGGTGGCGCCTCCTGGTCGCGACGATCGCCTCCATCGCGCTCGTCGTCGCCTGGCTCGTGATCGACGGCGAACTATGGGACCGCCCCGACGGTAACTCCGCCGAGGCCAGGGAAAGGTCCCGTCTCTACAACACCTCAACGCTGGTGACCCTGACCATCGGAGTGCTCATCTGCTATCTCGCGCTCTACGTCGTGAACCTGGCCTGGGCGCTGTTCGTCCTCGACCCCGCTGTGATGGGCGGCTACCTCCAGACATCGCTCGGCTACGGTGACCTGTTCGTGCTGACCTGGTTCGTCGCGTCCGCGGCGACCGTCGGCGGCGCCCTCGGCAGCGGCCTGGAATCGGACGAAGCGATCCGCGCCGCCGCGTACTCAAAGCGCGAGGAGGAGCGCCGCAACCGCCTCGCACACGAACGGACCTAGCCGGCTGCACCAGGCCGGGCCTGCCCTTCGCGTCTCTGGAGACCTTCGGGAGGCCGCTGCGCTGCTGCTGCGGCGCGTGCTGGAGGCCGGGCAGGGAGCGCCCTGCTGAGTCCGAAACTGCGCCGGTTCACGGGCGCGCCCGGAGGGTGCCTTTGGGGTGGCGTGCAGTCCCCCGACCATTGAACGGCGTGCCGGTAGGCTCCGGCAGAACCGGGACCGCCTTACCAGCGGCAAGCTTGAGGAATTGGCCTCGACATGCCGGTTATCAAAGCGCCGAGCTGCCAGTACGCCGCCGGGCCGTCACCGCACTGCAGGGGGCCGGCGCAAACGCTACCGGCGGATACATGACGAGCGCAACGGCACTATCTGCACATTTATCCCATGCACGTTTATCGGGTGTCCCCCTCGACACCTTCTGCCAAGCATGATTAGCCTTAAGGTCCGATCGGTTCTTCTTTTGTGTACAGACCGGGCCAGCCGCGGATTTCCGGCCAGCCTGCCGTCTGAAAACCTATGGCCTCCCGCCGGTTGGGCGGGACTTTACAGGCCACAATCCTGATTGGCCCATTTCCTCGCCTGCTCGACTTACGCGTATTCGAAGGTGGCGTCCCTGCCGCCTTTTCCGGGGCTCCCTGCAACAGTCTGCTCTGCATGCCCCGGACGCTGCAGCTACTTGGCCAGGAGCGGAATGGCATATAGAAGAGAGTGGAACAGTGAAGGCAGTAATTTATAAGGGCCCGAACGACGTCGGCGTCGAGGACGTACCGGATGCCAAGATCGAGCACCCGGCCGACGTGCTGGTGCGGATCACCTCGGCGAATATCTGCGGCTCGGACCTGCACATGTACGAGGGCCGCACCAGCTTCGAACCCGGACGTACTTTCGGGCACGAGAACCTTGGTGAGGTGGTCGAGACCGGCCCGGCGGTGAGCAAGGTGAAGGTCGGCGAACGTGTTGTGCTGCCGTTCAACATCGCCTGTGGATTCTGCAAAAACTGCGAACGCGGCTTCACCAACTACTGTCTGACCATGCAGCCCGAAGCCCAGCTCGCCGGCGCAGCCTACGGGTTCGCGGACATGGGCCCGTACCAGGGCGGGCAGGCCGAGTACCTGCGTGTGCCGTACGGGGACTTTAACTGTCTGCGCCTGGGCGAGGACGCCGAGGAGAAAGAGCTCGACTATGTCATGCTCGCCGACATTTTCCCCACCGGCTGGCATGCCACCGAGCTGGCCGGGGTGTACCCGGGCGACTCCGTGGTCATTTACGGTGCAGGGCCCGTCGGACTCATGGCCGCCTACTCGGCCATTATCAAGGGCGCGGGAAAAGTCATGGTCGTGGACCGTCAAAGCGACCGCCTGAAGCTGGCGGAACAGATCGGTGCGATCCCGGTGGATGATTCCGCAACTGACCCTGTCGAGTTCGTCAAGGACCAGACGATGGGGTTCGGGGCCGACTGCGGCTGTGAATGCGTCGGCTATCAGGCGCACGACCCGGGCGGAAACGAACAGCCCAACCTGACGCTGAACCGGCTGGTGGACTCCGTCCGGTTCGTCGGCGGCCTGGGCGTGGTAGGGGTGTTCCTGCCCCAGGACCCCGGGGCCCCCGACAAACTGGCCCAGCAGGGCCAGGTGGCCTTCGACTATGGAAACTACTGGTTCAAGGGCCAGACGATGGGCTCGGGCCAGTGCCCGGTCAAGAAATACAACCGGGCCCTGCGCGACCTGGTCGCCGGCGGAAAGGCCAGCCCTTCCTTCATCGTCAGCCACGAGCTGCCGCTGGACCAGGCACCCGAGGGCTACAGGAATTTCGACAGCCGTGAAGACGGCTGGACCAAAGTTGTCCTCCACCCGGCCGGGGCCTGAGAGAGCAAGGACGGGAGAATTCGATGCCGGAACGAGCGATTTCCCGGAGGCGGCGCTGATGAAAGCGATGGTGTACCGCGGCCCCTACAAGGTACGCGTGGAGGAAAAGGATATGCCGCCGATTGAGCATCCGAATGATGCGATCGTGCGGGTGACGCGGGCGGCGATCTGCGGGTCGGACCTGCACCTGTACCACGGGATGATGCCGGATACGCGGGTGGGCATGACGTTCGGCCATGAGTTTATCGGCGTGGTGGAGGAGGTCGGGCCGTCGGTCGAGCGGGTCAAGCCCGGGGATCGGGTGATGGTGCCGTTCAACATCTTCTGCGGCTCCTGCTACTTCTGCGCGCGCGGGTTGTACTCGAACTGCCACAACGTGAACCCCAACGCTACCGCCGTCGGCGGGATCTACGGTTACTCGCACACCTGCGGCGGGTACGACGGCGGCCAGGCCGAGTATGTGCGGGTACCCTTCGCTGACGTCGGGCCGGGGTTGATTCCGGACTGGATGGACGACGAGGACGCGGTGCTGCTCACCGACGCCCTGCCCACCGGATACTTCGGGGCCCAGCTCGGTGACATTACCGAGCGCGACACGGTCGTGGTCTTCGGGGCCGGTCCGGTGGGGCTGTTCGCCGCCAAGTCCTCCTGGCTGATGGGCGCCGGACGCGTCATCGTGATCGACCACCTGGAGTACCGGCTCGAGAAGGCCCGCACGTTCGCCCAGGCGGAGACCTACAACTTCACCGAGTACGACGACATCGTCGTGCACCTGAAGAAGATCACCGACTACATCGGAGCGGACGTGGCCATCGACGCGGTGGGCGCCGAGGCCGACGGCAACCTCACCCAGCACATCACGGCCGCCAAGTTCAAGCTGCAGGGCGGTTCCCCGGTGGCACTGAACTGGGCCATCGACTCGGTCCGCAAGGGCGGCACCGTCTCGGTGATGGGCGCCTACGGCCCGATCTTCAGCGCCGTGAAGTTCGGCGACGCCATGAACAAGGGCCTGACCCTGCGCATGAACCAATGCCCGGTCAAGCGCCAGTGGCCCAGGCTGTTCGAACACATCCGCAACGGCTACCTCAAGCCCAGCGACATCATCACGCACCGGATCCCGCTTGAGCACATCACCGAGGGCTACCACATCTTCTCGGCCAAGCTGGATAACTGCATTAAGCCGATCGTCATCCCCGGCGGCTGAGGAAGGAGCACGACCATGGCCTACACCGCAGACACACCGCAGAATCCCCCGGCGGAGGAGCTGCGTGCCCGCATCCCGGGGTGGGGAGCGGACCTCGACCCGAAGGACCGCCCCGCGGTTCCCCGGGAACGGTTCGACCTTGACACCGGCGCCCACTGGGACTTCCCCGAACGCCAGGAAGAGAAATGGCCCCGCGAGAGGTCCATCGAACACAAGTTCCTCACACCGGTCTTCGGTACCGCCTGCCCGCCTAGGGGCCTGTCCGGGGCCATGCGCAAGTACGCCTACCGCAAATACAGTGAGGGACGCGCGGCCCACTGGCTGATGTTGATCGCCGCCGACCGGGTCGATGCGGGGGAGAGCCACCTGCGCTCGTTCGCCACACTGCACCCGGACAACCCGATCACCGAAACCGGGGTGCTCAGCGAATTCCCGCGCCACGGGCTCTCCTCCCGCTTCGGCCAAAAACGCGCGGACCTGTCCCACCAGTGGATCGACCCGGTCATCATCGCAGGCCCGTGGCTACTGGCCGCAGGAGCCGCAGTTGCCGCAGTTGCCGCAGCCAGGACTCTGCGAAAACGCGGCGGGGCCTGACCCCGGGTCTGCCGCGGAGACCGGCCGGGGTGTCAAAAGCAGCACGTGCCCGGCGGTTTCCGGCGGATCGAATCCGCTGCGCGCTGACGGACGGGACTCCCGGGAGGTTGCACCGGGATTCCCGTCCGACGGGCATCTGCAACCGAACAGCCGTGACGCAGGTGCAGCACCGGTCCGAGCCGCGGACTCCGGGCGGAACACTACTTCCGCCTCCGGCGGCGACGGCACCTGGCTGGGGCAGGCAGATGGGTCGCCCGTGAGCTGTAAGGCAGCGCCGGTAACAGGGCATACACATCTGCCGGCGAAAACCGGGACGATACAAGAAATGAGAAGGCCGGATTCATCATCGGCGCTCTTGCACGGCTCATCAAACGATTCCTTGAGCGCCTCAGTGAGCGGAGACCGCAAAAAATGACCGGAGCAGGTATGTCATGACTGATCAGATGCAGGAGCTTCCCGCCGAGCAGCCGCTGGGCCAGTTGGAGAAGGTCGCCTACTTCCATGGGGCGATGCCAACGGGCGTCACGGTATCGCACGAGGGCCGGGTCTTTGTGAACTATCCCAAATGGGGCGACGACGTGGAGTACAGCGTCGCCGAAGTTGTCGACGGCAAGGCGGGTGCCTATCCCAACCAGGAGATAAACCGGAGTGATCCGGATAATCCGGCGGGCACCTTGATCTCGGTGCAAAGCGTGGTGGTGGATCCGGCAAACCGGTTATGGATTCTGGACACCGGTAGGCCCTTGTTCCAGCCGGCGGAGCATGGCGGTCCCAAGTTGGTCTGCGTCGACCTGGCAATCGACACAGTGGTGAAGACCCTTCTGTTTCCGAAGGATGTGGCCTTGTCGACCAGCTATCTCAACGATGTCCGTTTCGATCTCAGGCGCGGGCAGGAGGGTATCGCGTACCTGACCGATTCCTCGGACCAGGGACCAAACGGAATCGTGGTCGTCGATCTGGCCACCGGCGAAAGTTGGCGGCGGCTGCACGACCACCCCTCGACGAAAGCGGAAGAATTGTCTGATTTCGTGCCGGTGGTTGAGGGGCGGCCTGTGCTGGAACGCCAGCCGGACGGCTCTGCCGGGCCCGCGATAGCGATGGGCTCGGATGGTATTGCCATCAGCAGCGACGGCGGCCGGCTGTACTACTGTCCACTCGCCAGTCGTCGGCTTTATAGCGTGGCGACTGATGCGCTGGTGGACCGCTCACTCGACGATGTTGCCGTGGCTGCCACAGTCACGGAGGAAGGGGACAAAGGCGGCGCCGGTGATGGGCTCGAATCGGATGCGGCAGGCTACGTTTACGCGACGAACTACGAGCACAATGCCGTCCTCCGTTGGGCTTCCGGTTCCGACGGCGCCTGGGAGACAGTGACACACGATACCCGGCTGTTGTGGCCCGATACGCTCTCGCTCGCCCGCGACGGATATCTCTATGTCATCGCGAACCAACTGCATCGGCAATCGGATTATCAGAATGGTGAAGACCTGCGGGTTAAGCCCTACACGCTGTTCCGAATACGGGTTGATGCCGAGCCGGTGCTGCTGCGTTGAGCACGAAGCTAAGGTATGGTCCCGGAACGCTCCCACAGAAATGGTTCGAATTGCCGGGGGAGTAGTGCGCCAAAGCACCGGCTTGGGCGATGCCTGGGTTGTCTCCGCAGGCATCGGCTCCGAGCGTCGGGCCGGAACCGGCGCCCGGCCGGATGGATTGTCCTCCGGTCCGCCCGACTCAGCAAGCACAGCCCGGCGGCTTCGACGGCCGGCCTGCCCCGGTTCACGTCGGCTGACAGGCCCGGACGCAGAAGCTCCCCGATGAGGGCAGATAGAGAGATAACCGTTCTTATGTCCGATGGCGGCGGAGCCAGTCAGCGGGAAGGCCGCAGCAGCCGCTGCCGGGCTTCCGCTGTGTCCTCAAAGTACCGGGTCGGATACCTTGGGCCGTGAACATCCAGGAAGAAGCTGGCGATAAGTCGATCTACGCCAGATGGCCCGACCAGTGCCAACGCCCGGACGTTTAGTCTGCTGGCAAAGGTCCGAAAGGCATCGCGGCTGAGAGAAGCCATGCCGTTGAGGTAGGCCAGCATCGGGGGGATTCGTTCGGACTCAGCTCCTGGAGGCGGTCGAGGAGCCGTTCCGCATCCTCCGCGGTGACATCCAGTCCGGGCTGCCATTCGACACGGCCGGACCTTCACGCACCGTTCTTATTACAGTCCCCAGCGACCATATCCCCGGCCATCGGCGACGGAATGCATGTAACGGGTGGTGCTTGTTTCGAGCATGGGTAAGGCCATTTCGGTAGTCTTTGCCCGCTGGCGGCCGCGACTTGTTCTACGGCTCTCTGGTGAGCGCGCTCCTTGAGCAGGTCTTGAACTTGCTCTGCGACCTGAAGGAATGAGCAACTCCGTATCACCGCCGGTCCTTCACGGGTTTCGCTGTGGAAATAATGTTGCCGCGAAAGTATTGACACTCCACCCCGAGCATCGATAGTGTTCAGACCACCTGATCACCTGAATTGAGACGCGTATCTCATATCTAGCGGGCTGGCAACGATTCTATGCCTATCGCAATAGTTGACGTTTTCAGTTGGGGTTCTTACTAACTGTCGGTGTGGTGTTTTGCCGTGCCTGTTTGAGGAGGAAAAGATGTCGCTGGACTTCACGTACGAAAACATTGACAAGGTTATTGACCGTTCGCACTGGGTTGCTCCGGAGATCGATCCGCAGAGGACGATGCTGTTGGTGCTGGATATGCAGAAGGCCTGTGCCGAGCCCGGCGGTGCGATGTACATCCCCAGTGTCGGCGGCGCGCCGGAGGGCAAGGACACCGTTCAGCCGGTCCTCAACGTGCTGGAGGCCTGCCGGGCCAAGGGCATCCCGGTGGTGTGGTCGCTGTGGGGCCTGCGCGGTGACGGCAAGGACGCCGGGTTCGCCGACCGCAAGTGGGGCCTGGAGGGGCAGCTGGCCGAGTTCCCCGGTTCCTGGGGCAACGGCGGCGACGAACTGGTGGCGGAACTGGTTCCGGCCGAGGGCGAGCCCGTGATGCGCAAGCACCGGTTCTCCTCGTTCTACGGCACCGCGCTGAACGAATACATGCGCCGGGCCGGCGCCGACACCCTGGTCATTGCCGGGCTGTCCACCGCCTGCTGCCAGATCACCACCGCGATCGACGGGGCGAACCAGGACTACAAGATCATCGTCCTGGCCGACACCACCGCCGCCGTCCCGGCCGGCGATATCGAGAACACCCCGGAGGGCTACGGCCAGCACTGGGAGTTCCTGCGCAATATCCAGGCCCACCACGGCGACGTACGCACCAGCATCGAGTTCCTCGAACTCATCGGCGCCTGACCAGCAACCCCCGGCCGGCACCGCCCGGTTCACATGCAACCCTGCAACACGCAAAGGAACACCAAGGATGTCTCTTAACGGCAAGCACGTCGCCCTGCTGATCGAGGACGAGTACCAGATCCTGGAAGGCTGGTACCCCAAGCTGCGGCTGGAAGAAGCCGGTGCCCGCGTCTCGGTCATCGGTTCCGGAACGAAGAAGAGCTACGGATCCAAGGAACACTACCCGATGGATGCCGATGCTTCCGCGGCCGAAGTCGCTGCCGCCGACTTCGACGCGGTCATTGTTCCCGGCGGCTTCGCACCCGACAACATGCGCCTGCACCCCGAAATGGTCGCCCTGGTACGCGACGCCCACCAGGGCGGCAAACTCGTCGCCGCGATCTGCCACGGCGGATGGATGCTCGCCTCCGCCGGCGTCCTGGCCAACGGTACCCGCGCCACCGGCTACCAGCCCATCCGCGACGACGTGGTCAACGCCGGAGGCACCTGGGTCGACGAACCCGTTGTCATCGACGGCAACGTCATCACCTCCCGCACCCCCGTGGACCTGCCCGCCTTCGGCGCCGCCCTGGTCCACTACCTCGAAAACAACTAACCCCAGCAACCCACAGGCCCACCCCAACCGAAAGCCCGCCGGGGACTGTCCTTCGGCAGAGGTTTTCGAGGGGCTGCCCTGCCCTGCCCATCAGCTTCTGGGTCTCGAAGAGGAGAGAATAATGTCGGCATTCAAGAGGAAGCCAGAGCCGGTTGACGCGATCGTTGTCGGCCTCGGCGCCAACGGAGGAACCGCTGCGAAGGTTCTTTCGGAAGCAGGCTTGAAAACGATTGGCTTTGACCGCGGCCCCTGGCTTCGCGCCCACGAACATTACTCGGGCGATGAACTGAAGTTCGTCAACCGTGACTACATGTGGCCCGACCCCAAGATGTTCCCGCGGACGATCCGGTATGACGAAAACTCGGAGGCCGAGCGCTTCCCGTTCTCGCCGACGCCGCAGATGGTCGGCGGAGGAACCAACCACTGGGCGGGATGGGTTCCGCGGCCAAGGGAATCCGACTTCATGATGCGTTCGCTGCATGGTGACATCGACGGGGCGAGCCTGGCTGACTGGCCGTTCCGCTATGAGCACCTGGAACCGTATCTGACCAAGGTCGAGTGGGCTTTTGGAGTTTCCGGTATCGCGGGCGCCGACAAGTACGAGCCGTACCGCAGCAAGGGCTACCCCAGCCCGCCGCTGCGCCCCACCCGGTACGGGAAGCGGTTCTACGACGCCTGCAACAAGCTTGGCATCAACGCCTTCCCGATTCCGCATGCCATGGTGACGAACAACCACAACGGCCGGGACCCGTTCAACCAGACGAGCTTCTGGAACCAGTACGGTGATCCCAGCGGAGCCCGCTCCAATATCCTGACGACCTTCATCCCGGAGGCGCTGGCGACGGGCAATTTCGAAGTCCGGGCCGAGAGCTTCGTCCGCGAGGTGAAGTTGGGCAGGGACGGCAAGGCCACGGGCGTCATTTACATCGACCCGGACGGCAACGAAGTCGAACAGGACGCAAAAGTCGTCATCCTTGCCCTGGGTGCGATTGAGTCGGCGCGTCTAATGATGCTGTCCAAGTCGTCGCAGTTCCCGGATGGTCTGGCCAATGGCAGCGGCCTGCTGGGCAAGAACGCTACCTTCCACGAGTACCTGTTCGCGGTCGGCCTGTTCGATAAGGACATCGATGAGCCGCTGAACGGCTGGACCGGCAACTACATCAGTGGCGGCTCGCTGGAGTTCTATGAAACGGACGAAAGCCGCGGACATATCGGCGGCTGCATCATCTCCGCTTCCCAGACCTGCCATCCGATCAACTGGGTTTTCCCCGGCCGGCCCAGCTGGGGGGAAGCACTGAAAGACGCGGACCGTAACTACTTCAACTACGCGATGAAGATCGGCCTGATCCTGCACGACCTGCCGGTGGAATCCAACCGTGTAGACCTTGACCCGAACGTCAAGGACGCATTTGGCCTTCCCGTAGCCCGTATCACCCACCGCCCGCACAGCAACGACGTCGCCATGGGCAAATGGCAGGTTGATAAGAACATCGAAATCCTGGACGCCGCGGGAGCCCGCAAAACCGTCCCGGTGTATCTGGACAAGATGACCGGCAACACCTGCCACCAGCATGGGACGGCCCGCATGGGTACCGACCCGTCGAAGAGCGTGCTGAACGAATGGGGTCAGGCGCACGAGGTCGAGAACGTGTTCGTCGTCGATGGTTCCGGTTTCCCGACGGCGACCGGCGTAAATCCGACCCTGACCATGATGGCCAACGCGTGGCGGTGCAGCGAATACATCGCCGAGGTCTATTCAAAGGGCCGCGAAGAGCACCTAGCCCTGGTCAAATAACCGTTTCCAAGTCCGAAGGAGAAAAATCGTGACGCTCAAAGCAGACTGGGAGGTCATCGGAGCCCCGGTGGATCCGGATACCGCAGATGGCCTGTTCTTCACCGAACACGAATGGGAAACCGTTGAGGCGGCCACCGCACGGATCATTCCCACGGACCAGGACCCGGGGGCGCGGGAGGCACGGGTCGTCGTCTTCATCGACCGGTACCTGTCCGGGATCGACTACGTCTACGCAGCCGCTGACGGCAGCGGCTTCCTGAAGATCAGCGGCCGCTACGCCGACGCCTGGCGTGCACGGATGGCAGATATGCAGAAGACCTACCGCGAAGGGATCCGGGACCTCGATGACCGGTCCATCCTGGAAAAGGGAGCCCGCTTCAAGGAACTGTCTGAAGCGGACCAGGATGACATGCTGGAGACGGTTTCCGGTGCGCCTAAGCCCGGGAAGGTCACGCTCGGGACGAAGGAAGCCGTGACTACCTTCCTCCAGGGGTCCTTTGACGAGGGACTGGCCTTCTTCCCGGCCCTGTGCCTCCACACCCGCCAGGGGTTCTACTGCGATCCCGTTTACGGCGGTAACAAGGATCAGATGGGGTGGAACTTCATTGGCTTCCCGGGACCCAAGTCGCTCAAGGACACCATGGACGGCACCTACAACACCCACGAGTACTTCCACGAAGGCGACTACGACTGGGAGGAACTGATTCCGCATTTGAAGGTTTCGACGTGGCGCGAGGCATCAGGAAGCTGACGTGCGGAGCCCGTCTCCTGCTCCGGCGGGAGACGGCCCCCTTCAGCAAGACAGCACTTCCCAAGCCGTCCTTGCGGCGGCAAAATCCGAGACCAGCAGGTAACGTTTCAGGTGTTCACACCACCAGACCTCTCGCATGACCTCACCGCATGCCAGGGCAGTTAGGAGCAGCCGATGTGCCCCACCAAACCTATCGAGCGGGTCCAGAGGCTCAAGCTGGCAGATTCAGTGGCAGAGCAGCTGGAACGGCTGATCACCGAGGGCAGCTACAGTATCGGGGACAAGCTGCCCCCCGAACGCGTGCTGGCCGATGAATTCGGTGTCGGACGCAGCTCAATGCGCGAGGCCCTGCGGATGGTTGAAGCCAACGGGCTGCTGCGCACCGACCACGGCGTCGGCGTTTTCGTTATCAGCGACAAAAGGAACCTTAAAGGTCCGGCAGACATGCGTCTGACCGGGGATTACACGGTCTCCGACCTGTTCGAAGTCCGCCTGGCACTCGAATGCAAGGCGGCCGGCCTGGCGGCCGGGCGCATCGACGAAGACGAGCGCGACAAACTCCTGGACATCCTGGAGAAGGCTGGCGTCGCCCAAATCAGCGACGCTGAGTTCGTGCAACTGGACAAGGAGTTCCACAAGGGCATTTCGGGTGCCAGCGGAAACCCGCTGCTCCTTGAACTCTCAAAGAGCATCGGACCGCTCTTCGAAGAGTACTCCCACCAGGTCATCGGCCTGCCCGGCCGGCGCGAAACCGCCCACGCAGGCCATCTGAAGATCTTGGACGCGGTACTCGCGGGAGACCCCGAAGCGGCCCAGGAAGCTGTCACCGAGCACCTCCGTGAAGTGGAGCAGGACATCATCCACTCCATGGGCAGCTAGACCATCCCTTTTCACCGGTAAACGCCTCGAGGGTGGCACCCGCGGGGGCACACAGCATTCTAAGAGATCAGACCACCTGATCACCTTTTGACCCTATCTCTTTCCTTTCTGTCAACTTTTCCAACCATCTTTAAAAGGAGCCGGAATGTCCCACAACGCGGTGGAACCAGCCCCGCCAGAAGGGCAGGCGGAACCTGCCGTCCTCATGGAGGCGCGCGGGTTGGGCAAAAAATATCCAGGCGTCGTTGCCTTGGACGATGTGAGCCTGCAGCTGCGGGCGGGTGAGATTCATGCCCTTCTGGGGGAAAACGGGGCGGGAAAGTCAACGCTGATCGGGTTGCTGTCCGGCACCCAGCAACCCGATTCGGGCGAGCTGCTGGTGGATGGGACGCCCCGCAGTTTTGCAGGACCGAAGCAGGCGCAGCAGCTGGGCATCAGCACCATCTATCAGGAACAGACCCTCGCCCCTGACCTGACCGTAGTGCAGAATGTCTTTTTCGGGCGCGAGCTCAGGCGGTCCAAATTCCTGCTGGACGAGGCCGCCATGCGGCGCCGTGTTGCTGAGCTTAGCGGCGAGTTCGGGCTGACGGCCGAGGACTTGGACAGCCCGGCCGGCAGCCTGGGCGCTCTCAAACAGCATGTTGTGCAGATTCTGAAGGCGCTGGCATTCGACGCCAGGGTCGTCATCCTCGACGAGCCGACCTCGGGTCTGGAAGACGGCGAACGTCAGATGCTTTTCGGGCACATGGCCCGGCTGCGCGACCGGGGGGTGGCCCTGCTCTGGGTGACCCACCGCCTTGATGAGCTGTTTGGCCTGGCGGACGTGATCACTGTCCTGCGTGACAGCAGATGGGTAGCGACTGTCGACCCGGCCGACCACGACGCCGATTCCCTCGTCCGTCTCATGGTCGGACGGAAGCGCTCCTCCGGCCACACAACCGTCCACAACGGCCGTGTGGGAGAACACCGGCCACCGCCCAGCGAATACCTGCGGCTGGAAGCAGTCACCCGGTATCCGCTTCTGCGGGAGGTCTCCTTGACTGTGAACCGGGGCGAGGTTCTGGGGATCGCGGGTATCGCAGGAGCGGGACGGACCGAATTGGCCCGGGTCATCCTCGGGGCCGACAAGCCTGACAGAGGCAGCATTTTTGTCGAAGGGAGCAAGGTCGACATCGCCAGCCCCCGGGAGGCGATGAAAAGAGGTATCTCGCTCGTGCCCGAGGAACGCAAAGTGCAGTCCATTCTGGGATCGCTCTCGGTTGCGAAGAACATCTCCGTTTCCAACCTTTCGAGGGTTTCCCGCGCCCTGGGTGTTCTGGACGGTCGCCGTGAAACAGCTCTGGCCCGTGCTTACATTCAAGACCTGGGGATCAAGACCAGCGGACCGCAGCAGAAAATCACCAACCTCAGCGGAGGCAACCAACAGAAGGCAATCGTGGCCCGGTGCCTCTTCAGTAACCCCTCATTGCTGATTTTCGACGAACCGACCCAAGGCGTGGACGTTGCGGCCAAGGCCGAAATCTACCGGCTCATCTACGACTTTGTAGATAAAGGAGGTGCGGCCGTCGTCATCTCCTCCGAACTGCCTGAACTGCTTGGCCTCAGTGACCGTGTCGTCGTCATGCGGGAGGGACGGCTGGTCGGCGAATTGCCCGGGGTCGGGCGGCCCGGAAATGAACAGTCCGAGAACGAAACTGCAGAGGCCGTCATGGCCATGGCCGCCCGCGGCAGCACAGGGGTGGCTGTAAACACATGTGAGGAGAACATGGCATGAGCATCCGCTACCGCCTTACTCGTGCCGCTTCCATCGACGGGCTTCCCATCGCACTGGCGCTGGCCGCCGCGGTCTTCTACTTCAGCATCACCTCTCCGTTCTTCATGACCGGAGAAAACATCCGGAACCTGCTCATCCAGTCGCTGTTCATCATCCTGTTGGCGGCCGGGATGACCTTTACCCTGATCACCGGCGGCTTCGACCTGTCGGTAGGTTCAGTGACCGGACTCAGTGCGGCCATGACCCTGATGACGTTGATGAACGGGGCTTCCCTGGTATCCGGAATCTTGGCCGGCATTGCCACGGGCGTGGTCACCGGTGCCATCAACGGGTTCTTTATCGCAGTCCTCAAGATAAACGGGTTCATTGTCACGCTGGCCAGTCTCAGCATCGGTGCCGGTGCCCTGCAAGTCATTACCTCCCACGTGCAGCTGACCGGGATCGACTCCCCGGCATTCGCTGCCCTGACCAAAGGCAGCTTCCTTGGTGTTCCGACCGGATTCTGGATCACCTTGGCCGTTGTGGGGCTACTCGAGTGGATCCTGCTTGCCACTTCCTTCGGGCGAGGACTCTTCGCCGTCGGCACGAACCGCGAAGCTTCCTTCCTTGCGGGCCTGAGCGTCCGTCGGCTCACCTTCAGCGTCTACCTGATCTCGGGTACTGTGGCCGGAGCCGCGGGCGTCCTGCTGGCATCTCATCTGAACTCCGTCCAGCCCGGGCTGGGACAGGGCTACGAACTCAGCGCCATCGCAGCGGCCGTACTCGGCGGCATCGCCCTCTCGGGAGGCCGCGGCAGTGTCTGGCGGAGCGTGGTCGGCGCCCTGTTCCTGGCCACGCTGAGCCAAGGACTGCAACTTATCGGCGTAGATCCAATGTGGTTCAACATCGTAACCGGAGCCAGCATTGTCATTGCCGTCGCCTTCGACCGCGGTCTGCAGCGCCTGGTCGCCGCCCAACTCGTCGGGACCGCCGGCCATCTGCGGGGGCCGAGGGTGCTGTCCTCTGCGAACCGGGCCGACCGGGAGCCAGCTTCCGGTCCGGATCCGCAGCAGGCCGCCCCGCCGGCTGATCAGACGGGCGACGCGGGGCAAAAACCTGAATCTTCCCTCTCAACCGCTAGGAAGGCATGATGGCCGCCATTACAGGAACGAATGCCCCGACCGGCCGGCTGGGCCGAGCTTTGCAGAACCCCAGTTCCGGCGCGTTGGTCCTGGTCGCCGCGTTGGTGATCATCATGTCCGTGACATTCCCAGGCTTTGCCTCCGGGACCAATGCCGGCAACGTCGCCAATCAAATGGTCTTCGTCCTGCTCCTGGCTCTCGGCATGACGGTCGTGCTGATTACCGGCGGTATCGACCTCTCGGTGGGTTCAGTCATGGGACTCAGCGCCGCCGTAGGGGCATACACCATCCTCCACGGACTGCCATTGATCATCGGCCTGCTGGCAGCAGTCGCGGCCGGAGCCTTCCTCGGCCTGATCAACGGCCTGTTGATCACCAGGCTCGGCCTGCCCGACTTCATCGCGACCCTGGCCATGCTTGGAGTCGCCCGCGGTCTGTTGTTCCTCTGGACAAACGGGGTGCCGATGAACGGTTACATGCTGCCCGAGTACTACGTAATCGCGGGGCTGGAACAGCCGTTCGGGTTCATCACAGTCCCGATCCTCATAGCTTTCGCCGCGGTGCTGGCCATCGGCATCCTGCTGAAATGGACGCGGTTCGGACGCCATGCCTACGGTGTCGGCAGCAACCCCCAGGCCGCGCTGCTTTCCAGCGTTCCCGTCAACCGCATCAAGGTGCAGGCCTATGTCGTCAGCGGCCTGATGGCAGGAATCGCCGGGATGCTCATGGCCGGCCGGACCTCTACGGTCGCCCCGACCATGGGCATCGGATACGAAATCGCGGCCATCGCCGCCGCCATCATCGGCGGTGCTGCTCTCACCGGCGGAAGGGGCACCGCTTTCGGCGCCGTCGTCGGCGCACTGGTCCTGGGCATAACGGCCAACGCCATCAACATCTCAGGAGTCAGCTCAACCTGGCAGCAGGTCGTCACCGGAGCTGTCCTTCTGGCCGCGGTGGTCTTCGACCGGGTCAGCACCCTGCTCAGGGAACGCTCGACCCGGCTGAAGACCCGACTTGTCCATACCTGAACCCGCAGCACGGACGCTGCACATCCCACCTCACCCATTTCGTAGTGATAAGGCAGGCGCATCATGTCCGCAACCGAAAAAAATCAAGCCAAGGGCGGGTATTCCCGCCGGAACATCCTGACCCAGATGGGCATTGGTGCCGGTCTGCTGGCCGGGACCGGGCTGCTCTCGGCGTGCTCGACGGTCAGCACCCCGACCGCGGCTGCCGGAGGCGCCGGCGGCAGCGGTGGCGTGGCCAGTGCCGGCGGTGCCGCCTACGACGCGGAGGTCAAGAAACTGGTCAACGGACGCAGCCTCCAACTGGGATGGACGCCTCCGATCCTGTCCGAATGGTATGACCAGATGGAAAAGGCGGCCTTTGGCCGCATGGCCGAACTAGAGAAGGCCTACGGCGTCCAGTGGAAGTGGGAGCGGTCATCACCCACAGGAAACTTCGACGCCGTCGAGCAACAGATCAGTACCGTCCGGGGCTGGACCGCCCGCAAATTCGATGCCGTTCTCGTCTGCACCGGCGCAAACTTCGCCACCATGCAAAGCGTTTACCAGCAGGCGGCAGAAGGCGGGACGAAAATCTTCCAGTTCAACCAGCCGGTCGAAATCTATCCCGAGGAAGACGTCCAGACCGTCTCCAACATCGGCTACGACAATCGTTGGCAGTCCGGATACCTGGCCGGCAACTTCATAGCCAAGACACTCGGCGGCAAAGGAAAGATCATCCAGATTATGGGTCCTTCGGGCTCGGACTGGGCAAAGGCCCGGAAGATCGGATTCGAGCAGGCGCTTAAGGAGAATCCGGGGCTGGAGGTCGTCGGCAGCGCCGACGGCGGCTATGTCCGGGACAAAGGCCTGAACGCCGCCCAGGACCTGCTGACCCGCTATCGCGACATCGACGCCATATACGGCGAAAATGAAGACATGGCCCTGGGTGCTTCCCAGGCCGTCGATGCCGCCGGCCTGAAGCAGTGGAACGGTTCCGAGGGTGTTGTCATCGTTGGGGCCGACGGCCTGGTATCAGGAATGGATGCCATCAAGGCAGGCAAACTCACCGCCAGCATCGATGTCGGCTCTGTAGACCAGGGCAGGACCTTCATCGACACGATCTTCCGCAGCGTGGTCCTCGGCGAAACCGTCGCAAAAGTCATCGAGGTGCCAACCAAAGTTGTGACCAAGGAAAACGTGGACGCAGCCAAGGCCTACATCCAAGGCAATATGCACCCGTCCAAGACCTACTGAACACTGAACGGGAACGGCCGGGCCCGCATCCTTTTCCGCGGCCCGCCCGTTCCGATTCACGCAGTCACCCGCCAGAGGGGAACCACCCACCATGCAGAAATTCCTAAACGATCCCGCTGACGCCGTCACCGACTACCTGACCGGATTTGCCGGCGCGCACCCTGACCTAGTGCAATTTGATGCCGGGCATCGTATTGTCACGCGCGCCTCGGGCCCCACGCCTGGAAAAGTCGGGCTGGTTGCCGGCGGCGGCTCCGGTTGCGAGCCGCTCCACAACGGCTATGTCGGCGTCGGCATGCTCGATGCCACCTGTCCAGGAGAGATCTTCACCTCTCCTGTACCGGACCAGATCATCGCAGCAACCCAGGCTGCAGACACGGGCGCCGGCGTGCTGCATATCATCAAGAACTTCACCGGCGAAGTCATGAACTTCGGGATGGCAGCCGAGCTGCTCGCGTTCACAGACGTCCGGATCGAGTCCGTGCTCGTCAATGACGATGTTGCCGTCAAAGACACTCCCGGGACCGCCGGCCGCCGCGGCTTGGGAGCGACGATCCTGGTAGAGAAAATCGCCGGTGCCGCTGCCGAGCGCGGCGACGACCTGGGCACCGTTGCCGACATCGCCCGCAGGGTCAACAGCAGGGCCCGGACCTTCGGCGTTGGTCTTTCCTCATGTACACCGCCCCTGCGGGGCAAACCGATCTTCGACCTGCCGCACGGAGAAATGGAACTGGGCATAGGCATCAGCGGCGAACCCGGACGGCAAAGGGTCCCGTTATCCGGTGCAGCAGAAATCGCCGCCACGATGATCGGCGAAGTACTCACGGATCTGCAGCCGGCCGCGGGCTCAGATCTGCTCGTGTTCGTCAACGGAATGGGTGCCACCCCCCAAAGCGAGCTTTACCTGCTCTACGGCGAATTCCAGCGCGCTCTCCAAGCAGAAGGGCACAAACCGGTCCGCAGCCTGGTCGGAAATTACCTGACCTCCCTCGACCAGGCCGGCGCTGCGCTGACCGTGCTCGAACTTGACGATGAACTGAAGCAACTGTGGGATGCACCCGTGTGCACCCCCTCGATCCGGTGGGGAGTATGACCATGGCCCAAATAATCAACGTCCAGGACCTGCGGGAGTGGATCCACGAAAGCGCCCGGCTCATTGAGACGAACAAGGACGCGCTGAACGAACTCGACTCCACAAGCGGAGACGGCGATCATGGCTCAAACCTTCAAAGAGGATTCGCTGCGGTCACCACTGCGCTCACGACAGACTCCAGTTCGTCCCCGCACGAGCTACTCAAGACCGTGGGCGTAACATTGGTGGGCAAGGTCGGCGGTTCCAGCGGGGCGCTTTACGGCACGTTTTTCCTGCGTATGGCCCTGGCCTGCGGTGACCTGGCAGTTCTGGACGGCCCCGCATTTGGGAAGGCCCTGGCAGCGGCCGCCCAAGGCATTGTCGACCGCGGACAGGTAACGGTCGGCGACAAGACCCTTTACGACGCACTGGCCCCCGCCGTTGACGCCTTCGAACGTGCAATCTCCTCCGGAGAGGAAGTGGGCAACGCCCTAAACGCTGCCGCGGCCGCAGCCGAGCGCGGCCGGGACGCGACCGAAAACATGATGGCCCGCAAGGGCCGGGCCAGTTATCTGGGCGAACGGACGCTCGGCTACGCGGATGCCGGGTCAACCTCAATGGCGCTTCTCATTTCAGCAGCTGCCAAGACACTGGGATGAAATCGTCCCGGCGACGTCCCTCGGCCGCCGGATGACGTCCACCAGCCGCGACGGCACCGGGGGCTCCGAACGGTCCGGCATTGCCTCTATGAAACTTCTATAATCCCGTCAACCCCTGATTTTGTTGTGGCTGCCGTTGAGGCGTCGGTAGAGAGATAACGGGCGAGACAGCGCTTGAGGCATCGGCGGATTTCGCGATCCGTCTTGCCTTCGGCTCGACATCTGATTGGCATTCCCATCCCACCCATGCTGCCGCCGGGGCCCGTCCTCAAAAAGGAGCTCCTGGTTCGCGTTCCCGGTCAAGACCTATGCCGGCAGCCAAACCCTGGCGACCCATCTTACGGATCCAACGCTGATGGAACCAGAAGGAACGATTTTTTCGACGGCTCCGGGCCTGGGTAACGGGAAGACCTCACCGGTTCCCTCCGCATCCCATTAGCAACGCGGGCTGTGTCTATGTCGCTTGAAATCGTGGAAAAGGTTTGTGGCCTATGCCGGGATGAAAGGGTGCCGGGGGAGGGGTGGGTCACCCGGCAAACCGGTGCGGCGCGATGCCGCAGACGCCTGGGTCCAGGCAGAGAATGGCCCCGGCCAACGGCTCTGCGGCCAGCGAGTGTTCGGTAACGCCGTGACGGGCTGTGGTGATGAAGAGCTGATCCAGTCTGCTGCCTCCGAACGCCACACTGGTGACGCGGGAGACCGGCAGTTGTACTACTTCCAGCAGTTCCCCGTCAGGGCTGTAGCGGTGCAGGCAGGCGCCGTCCCAGATAGCGACCCACAGCGTTCCGTCTGCGTCCACGGCCATGCCATCCGGTGTCGCCACCGGATGGGGTACCTCGGCGAGGACGCGTGGCCGGCTGATGGTTCCAGTGCTGACGTCGAAGTCATAGGCGTTAATGCGGCCGGTAGGCGAGTCAATGAAATAGAATGTGCGGCCGTCCGGGCTCCAATCAAGCCCGTTCGAGATCGACACGCGGTCAATCATTTTCTTGGATTCGAGATCCGGGCCGATCCGATACAGGCCGCCGGCTGCGGGGCTAAGATCCATAGCCATCGTGCCTGCCCACAGCCGGCCGGCCGGGTCGCAGGCCCCGTCGTTCATCCGGTTACCAGGGCGCGAGGCCTCTATCTCCACAGTCAATGACACCGTGGTCCCATCCGGTTCAATCACTCCGATACCGTCCCTGAGGGCGCAGACCAGTCCGCCTGATTCACGTCCGGCGGCCATGCCCACAGGTTGTCCAACATTGATGCTGCTGTCGCTACCCTTCGAGGGGTCGAAGTAATGGATCTGGCCGGCAAAGATATCGACCCATATGAGCTGCTGTGTCGATTCATCCCACCAGGGGCCCTCGGCCAGATCTGCGTCGGCGTCCAGGGCGACTTCGGGTTTCTGCCGCCTCACGGCGCGACGGTCCGGCAAGAACGAGTGTGGCCGGTGGCCGGGATGATCGCTCCCGGCGACTGGATAACTTTGGCTGCCAGCCGATGTCCTGCCTGGGCAGCAGCGCCCGGGGCCTCGCCCCTGATCCGTGCGGCAAGGTACCCGGCGTTGAATGAATCGCCGGCACCGGTAGTGTCAACGACTGCCGGCACGTGCTCGGCTGGGACCGTCTGTTTCAGGGAATTCGTGCGCACCAGGCAGCCGCACGCCCCGGTTTTTACTGCTACTTCCCCGACGCCCGACTCCAGAATCCGTCGGGCACAGCTATCGGGATTCGAGTCGCCGAACAGCACCTGCTCGTCGTCAAACGTCGGAAATGCCCAATCCGTACGCTTCAGGGTCGTAGTGATGGCGCTTCTGGCCTCGTCCGCGCTGGTCCATCCTGCCGGGCGGTAGTTTGAATCGAAAGCGACCTTCCCCCCGAACCGGCGGACGCCGTCCAAGGTCTGCCAGAGGCACTCCCTGGCTTCCGGGCTGAGGATCTGCAGGGTAATCGCCGACAGGTAGACGACGTCGTAGGCCTGGAGGGCTTCG
The DNA here is from genome assembly GCF_946892675.1 of Arthrobacter sp. Marseille-P9274. Classification (NCBI taxonomy): domain Bacteria; kingdom Bacillati; phylum Actinomycetota; class Actinomycetes; order Micrococcales; family Micrococcaceae; genus Arthrobacter; species Arthrobacter sp. Marseille-P9274. The sequence goes on along the minus strand of NZ_CAMPOV010000003.1, from coordinate 463,559 downwards.
GCCACTTCCGGGTCGTGATCGGGACCGAATAGGCCGCGGGCCGGGGATTCGGAGCGGTGGTAGGTGAAGCTGCGTTCTCCGTTGGATGCCGTTCGGATCAGGTATAGGCCCGGGGTTCCGCCCTCCACCCGGTCAATCAACGCGGAGCCGAGTCCTTCACTTTCGATCCAGGAAACCAGTTGGCTGCTGTACCAGTCGTTGCCCACACGGGTGACATAGTCGACCTGGACTTCCGGCCCGCTCAGTCTGGCCAGGTACGTTGCCGTGTTCAGCGTGTCACCGGCATAGTTCAGGGCAAGCGTCCGCTCGTCCTGGTGTGTCAGCTCGACCATGGCCTCGCCGATCGCCGCGATCCGGGTCATGGCCTTGCCTCCAGACTGCTCAGCAGGGCCTGAACCTTTCCGTCCAGATCCCCACCGCTATACAGGTCGCTGCCCACGCCGACGGCATAGGCACCCGCGTTCAGCCAGGCCGAAACCTCCGCCAGGGGAATGCCGCCGGTGGGAATAATGCGCGCGCCCGGCAGGACCGCCAGCATGGATTTCAGATATGAGACTCCGCCGACGTGTGCAGGGAAAAGCTTGGTGACGCCCCGGCTGGAGGCTGCCGCCAGCTCTCCCGGGGTAAAGCTGCCTTCAATGAAAAGCGTGCCCTGCTCCTGGGCGGCCTGCCGGGCGCCCGGCACAGGGTAAGGGCTGACGAGGAAGTGTGCCCCGGCACTCACTGCCGCCTCAGCGTCCGACACGGAACCGATGGTCCCAACGCCTACCAAAGCCTCGGGCGCCTCCGCGCGCACGCTGGCAACCACCTGCTGCCATCCTGGGGTGGTGGTAGTCAGCTCGACCGAGGTCAAACCCAGGCTGAGGAGGCGCATAGCCAATCCATGCGCCTCCTCAGCGCTGCGGGTCCGCAGCACCGGAAGGAGACGGGCAGCGCCGATGCACTCGGCAACCTGTTCGGCGGTAGGGGCGGTAGTCATCATTGCCTTCCTAATGCTGGGGAGCGGTCTGGTCTAGAGGTCGAGGTGGTAGACGTCAAAGGCGGAGGGGCTCAGTTCCACTCCCAGGCCCGGAGCATCTTTAACCTGCACGAATCCGTCCTTGACCTCCAACGGATCCACCAGCAGGCCGTCCCAGCCCGGACCGCCGTAGGCGTCGAACTCGATCATGGGGGAGTTCTCACAGGCCAGGATCATGTGCAGACCTGCCGCCAGGGCGATCCCGGTTCCCGACGAGCAGGCGATGTGGGGAACGCAGGTGATGTTCCAGGCGCTGGCCATATCGGCGACACGCTTTGCCTCGGTGATGCCGCCGACGCTCGTGCAGTCCGGCTGGAGCACGTCGAACGTTCGGCGGCTGAGCAGGTCGATGTACTCGTACCGTGTCAACAACGATTCCCCGCCAGCCAGAGGGATATTGATGCGGTCGCTGAGCCAGGTGTTGTCTTCGACGTACTGGCTCAGGCTGCGTGCGAGGATCGGCTCCTCGAGCCAGGTCAGGCGGAAGGGCTCGAGCTCCTTGGCCAGTTCGTAGGCGCCGCGGCGGTCGTAGGACATGTTGGCGTCAACCATGATGTCTGGGTTCCGGCCTATGGCATCGCGTACCGAGCCGATGAGTTCGACGGCGGAGGCCAGATCGCCGGTCACGCGCAGCTTCATGGCGGTGAAGCCGTTGTCGACGGCTTCCTTGACTTCTTCGACGATGGCTGGCGTGGGCTTCAGTGAGGGAGCGAAGTACGCGCGGACCTTCGGTTTGGATGCACCAAGCAGACGGTATACGGGCTGGTTGCTTGTTTTACCCAGCAGGTCCCACAGGGCGATGTCAATGCCGCTCAAAGCATAGGTTTCGATGCCGCGGCGTCCCCACATATGAGTGGCATTGAGCATTTCCTGCCAAAGAGCGCCGATGTCCCGGGGATCCCGACCGACCAGCATGGGCCCGAGCTGCCCGTTGATGATCGGACCGACGGTGGGGAAATAGGCGGCCGAAAAACCAGCCTCGCCGATGCCCTCGACCCCCTCGTCGGTAGTTATCCTGACGACGACTCCGCCCTTGACATTAACAACCATGGCGCCCCATCTGAGTTCCTCATCGAGAGGCACTCCGAGTGGAGTCGCGGTTACGCTGGTGATTTTCATGATGCTTCCTTCTGGCGGGCCAGGGACGGCCAGCCGGGTGGGCCTGTGGGTTGCTGGGGTTAGTTGTTTTCGAGGTAGTGGACCAGGGCGGCGCCGAAGGCGGGCAGGTCCACGGGGGTGCGGGAGGTGATGACGTTGCCGTCGATGACAACGGGTTCGTCGACCCAGGTGCCTCCGGCGTTGACCACGTCGTCGCGGATGGGCTGGTAGCCGGTGGCGCGGGTACCGTTGGCCAGGACGCCGGCGGAGGCGAGCATCCATCCGCCGTGGCAGATCGCGGCGACGAGTTTGCCGCCCTGGTGGGCGTCGCGTACCAGGGCGACCATTTCGGGGTGCAGGCGCATGTTGTCGGGTGCGAAGCCGCCGGGAACAATGACCGCGTCGAAGTCGGCGGCAGCGACTTCGGCCGCGGAAGCATCGGCATCCATCGGGTAGTGTTCCTTGGATCCGTAGCTCTTCTTCGTTCCGGAACCGATGACCGAGACGCGGGCACCGGCTTCTTCCAGCCGCAGCTTGGGGTACCAGCCTTCCAGGATCTGGTACTCGTCCTCGATCAGCAGGGCGACGTGCTTGCCGTTAAGAGACATCCTTGGTGTTCCTTTGCGTGTTGCAGGGTTGCATGTGAACCGGGCGGTGCCGGCCGGGGGTTGCTGGTCAGGCGCCGATGAGTTCGAGGAACTCGATGCTGGTGCGTACGTCGCCGTGGTGGGCCTGGATATTGCGCAGGAACTCCCAGTGCTGGCCGTAGCCCTCCGGGGTGTTCTCGATATCGCCGGCCGGGACGGCGGCGGTGGTGTCGGCCAGGACGATGATCTTGTAGTCCTGGTTCGCCCCGTCGATCGCGGTGGTGATCTGGCAGCAGGCGGTGGACAGCCCGGCAATGACCAGGGTGTCGGCGCCGGCCCGGCGCATGTATTCGTTCAGCGCGGTGCCGTAGAACGAGGAGAACCGGTGCTTGCGCATCACGGGCTCGCCCTCGGCCGGAACCAGTTCCGCCACCAGTTCGTCGCCGCCGTTGCCCCAGGAACCGGGGAACTCGGCCAGCTGCCCCTCCAGGCCCCACTTGCGGTCGGCGAACCCGGCGTCCTTGCCGTCACCGCGCAGGCCCCACAGCGACCACACCACCGGGATGCCCTTGGCCCGGCAGGCCTCCAGCACGTTGAGGACCGGCTGAACGGTGTCCTTGCCCTCCGGCGCGCCGCCGACACTGGGGATGTACATCGCACCGCCGGGCTCGGCACAGGCCTTCTGCATATCCAGCACCAACAGCATCGTCCTCTGCGGATCGATCTCCGGAGCAACCCAGTGCGAACGGTCAATAACCTTGTCAATGTTTTCGTACGTGAAGTCCAGCGACATCTTTTCCTCCTCAAACAGGCATGGCAAGAAAGCAATAGGCCCGCACCGCGTACACAGCAGGTGATCAGGTGGTCTGAACACTAGGCTCCTCGCTGATCCTTGTCAAGGCACTTGGCGCAGCGCGCACTCTCGTTGTGGGAGCTATACCAAGTTCACTGTTCAGATCACCTGATCATTGATAGCGTTTCGCAAAACCAGGTCTCGCGAGGTGAAAAGTTGGAAACAAGCCGAATCGGCGGTCTTGAAGTTGTCTTCAGCGATCGACAAACCATGGACATGAATATCGAATTTGCCGTTGACTGCATGATTGAGCAGGCAATGGAGGATCGGGGATGCGGCGTATTGATCTCACGTCTTGAGAACGGACGGGCAGTGGTAAGTCTTAGCCGCTCTGTGCCTTTCGGTTACACCGAGCATCGCGATCTGCGCGTCGATAGAATCTAGAGACTTTGGTCAACCACTCGGGGATGCCCCCAGCACCGTGAGCAACTACCGGGCAAGACTCATCGATGTCGGCCTGATCGAATCAGTCGGACACGGTCTGGTGGGCTTCGCCATTCCCGGCTGGGCGAGCACCTGCGTCGAGTACTTCGGCCGGCGCATCGACGCCACCGGCTGCCCGAGCCCCTGGTGAGCCTGGTACGCAGGCTACAGGGCGCTGCGCACCAGCTCCTCAAAATGCGTGACATGCTCCTCAGCGATTGCCGCTGCAAGGTCCGCATCGCCGTCGATAATCGCACTCAGCAGGGCAACATGCTCCTGCACATTGCCGGTAATCGGTGCCATACCCGACAGCACGAAGTTCCACATCCGCTGGGACAGGCTAAAGTACTGGGTCAGCGTCGCTTCCACGTAGCTGTTGCGCATGATCGCATATACCGTCCGGTGGATCTGTTCATCCAAGTCGATGGATGCCCGGTTGGACTCTGACGCAGCCTCCGCCAGAGACTGCAAGCACTCCTTCAGTCTTACCCGGTCCTCATCCGTGGCCAGCTCAGCCGCCCGGCGCGCCGCGAAGGCTTCCAGCACGCGTCGAGCATCGGAAATCGCCTTCAGGTCTCTGATGTTTACATCGGCGATGATCGTGCCACGGCGCGGATAGACCGTGAGCATCCGGTCCGACTCCAGCCGCTTGACCGCCTCGCGCATAGGAGTGCGTCCCACCCCGAGCTCGGTCATCAGCGCCTCTTCGTCCAAGGCCGCCCCCGGCGGCAGGCGCATGTCGATAATGCGTTCGCGCAACTCAAGATAAGCATGCTCGGCGCGCGTCCGGCCGACTGCAATCGTTCCCTCTGCCATGCCGGGCCCCTCCATCCGTTCCATTGGCCCTGTCCCGGCCTACGTCTAGATATATCAGACGTCCCAGTTGAGATCGCCGCGAACTTTAGAACTTTCAGACCACGACAGACAAGGTCGAGGTCTCATTTAGCGGAGAGTGTGTGAATGACGGTGGATTCGAGGTTGGTCTGACACGCCAGGCTTTGCTTGGCCGGGAAGACTGATCATGAGCGACACATTGAGCTCGTGCCGACGGATGAGGATCAGCAAGAGCTGGCGAGCATCTCCTGACCTAGGCCAAAGAGCAGGGCGTCGAGCTCGTCGGGCAGGGCGGATTATTGAACCCCTGACGAAGAATGTTCTGGACACCGCTCTGGAAGCGGAGATGGACGAGCACCTCGGGTACGAGAAACACGACGTGAGCGGGCACGGAAGCGAGAATTCCCGCAACGGCATGCGCGCGAAGACCGTCCTGACAAAATCGGCCCGGTGGAGATGGACGTGCCTCGAGAATCCGCCGTTAAACGGACTCCCGCACGCATCAAGGGTTCCCGGTCTCGCCCGGACGCCCTGCATCATCGTCGCGCGATCTTGAGACGCGTGAGAATTGAATCGCGGAACCCGTTCGCGACCTAAGCGCCAGCCGTTATCGGCGTCCAGCCGTACTGAGCCAGGGGAGCACCTGCGGCTTCGCGGCCCAGTCTGTACTGCAGTGTTTGTCACAATTGGCCGTCCGGGCCTTGCCGGAGCCTGCGTCCGGGAAACGCCGGTGCCGCTTTGACCTTGCCGTTCGCCGGTAGAGCGGCGTCCGGGGGCCCGGTTCCGGTCAGCGGAGCGGCTTGTCATGTCGGCGCCGGGCGCCGCCGCGCGACGCTTCGGGTCAGATCCCCAGGGCGGTGTTGACGTCAGCCAGGGTGCGGGCAGAGAAGTACTCGTAGGGAGGCAGTTCAGGGTCGTAGCCGCGGTCCAGGTAGACCTTGTTCCGGATGCCCAGGTCGTAGGCCGGGATGATGTCGTAGCGCTGGTGCGATGAGATGTGCAGGAAGTCTTCCGGTGCGGCGTCCAGGGCGTTGAACATGTACTCGAAGGCCTGGAGGCGGGGTTTGTAGGCCCCGGCCTGTTCCGCGCTGAGGACGGCGTGGAACGGGGCACCCAGTCTGGGGACGCTGGCGGCAAGGTGGCGGTCGTCCGCGTTGGAGAGGATGACCAGCGGGAAATGCTCCGCGATTTTTGCCAGCGGGCCCGGGACGTCGGGATGCGGGCCCCAGTTGAGCACCGCCGTCGTGATGGCCTTGATCGCCGCGGCTTCGGCGTCGAGGCCGAACCTGCGGCAGGTCCTGCGGTAGGAAGATTCGAGGATCTGGTCGTAGGGTGCGTACTCCAGGATCTCGTCGAACCGGTACGCCCGGAAGACCGCGATAAAGCGGTCCAGCTCCGCGGGGGCGAGCCGGCCGATGAGGAACGGCTCGACTGCCTCGCGCATCTGGAAATGGATCAACGTGCCGTAGCAGTCAAACGAGATGTACTTCGGCCTGAAACGAATCTCCGGCACGCTTGTGTCCTTTCCGCGGGCTCCAGGTGGCCGTGTCGATGATAAAGCGGCAGCGCGTTCCCGGGCATATCCTTACGGTTCGGTTGAGGCAGGCGGGTGTGGTTTGGCCGGGGGACACGTCTCGTCACAGTCGTGCTTGGTGACGAGGTCGAAGGTGGCGCCGCCGTGCTGGTCGACTCCGGAGCGGATGGCGCGTTCGACGACGGAGTCGGCGAGGCGCCGGCGCAGGGAAAGGGGATCGCGGCGGAGGTCCTTCGTCAGGGCGACGCACATCAGGAGCATGACCAGGACGAAGGGCAGCGCGGTGACGATGGTGATGTTCTTGAGGCCGTTCAGCGCTTCGGCGGGTTCGTCGCCGCCGGCGAGGAGCATCACCGCGGCGACGGCGCCGGTCAGGGCGCCCCAGAAGATCACGACGCCGCGTGCCGGTTCGCTGCCGTTGGAGCTGAGGGTGCCCATCACGATGGAGGCGGCGTCGGCGCCGGTGACGAAGAAGATGCCGACCAGGACCATGGCGAGGATCGCGACGGCGCCGGCGAGGACGTTGGGCAGGGGCAGGTTCTGGATCAGGTCGAAAAGCGCGCCGTCGAAGGAGATGCCGGGAACACCGTTGGTGGTCTCGACGAGTCCGTCGGTGGGATCGGGGGTGGCATCGGCCCTGGCCTGGACGCCGAAGCCGGCGCCGCCGAAGATGGCGAACCAGATGACGCTGACGATGCTCGGCACCAGCAGCACGCCGGCGACGAACTGGCGGATGGTCCGGCCGCGGCTGATCCGGGCGATGAACATGCCGACGAACGGCGTCCAGGAAATCCACCACGCCCAGTAGAAGACGGTCCAGCCGGACATCCAGGTCCGCAGCGCCTCATCGCCGACGGCTTCCGTGCGGGAGGCCATCTCGGCAAGGTCCCGCGCATAGTCGCCGACGGCGGCGGGCACCAGGTTGAGGATGAACAGCGTGGGCCCGGCGATGAAGACAATGAGGGCAAGGACTACGGCCAGGACCATGTTGATGTTGGAGAGCCACTGGATGCCGCGGCTGATCCCGGAGACGGCCGAGGCGATGAAGCAGGCCGTCAGGACCGCGACGATCACGACAAGAACGGGCGTGGCCAGGTCCCCGACCCAGCCGTTGGCGGCCAGGCCGCTGCCGATCTGCAGGGCGCCGAGGCCGAGCGAGGCGGCGGTGCCGAACAGGGTGGCGAAGATGGCCAGGATGTTGATGACTTTGCCCGCCGGCCCCTCCACCGTCTTGCGGCCGAAGAGCGAGGTAAAAATCGAGGAGATCAGCTGTCTGCGGCCCAGCCGGTACGTTCCGTAGGCGATCGCGCAACCGACGACGGCGTACATCGCCCACGGGTGCAGCGTCCAGTGGAAGAGTGAGGTGGCCATGGCGGTCTGGATGGCTTCGGGGGTCTGGCCGTCCACGGTGCCGGGCGGCGGCGCGACGTAGTGGTACATCGGCTCGGCGACACCGTAGAACATCAGGCCGATGCCCATGCCGGCGGCGAACATCATGGAGATCCACGAGACCGTGCGGAACTCCGGCTTCTCACCGTCCTTGCCCAGCGGAATGTTCCCGAACCGGCTGACGGCCAGCCACACGACGTAGACGACGAAGAGCGAGGCGAGCAGGATGAACAGCCAGCCGGTGTTCGCCATGACCCAGTTCAGCACCGCGGTCGACGTTGCCGCGAGATTGTCCCTTCCCGCGAATCCCCAGATCACGAATGCCAGGGCCGCAGCCCCGGCGACGACGAACACGGTTTTGTCCAGAACGCCCGGCCCTCGGCTAAGTTCCGCCGCCTCATGTTCGGTTACGCTCTCCCGCAGCTCCTGGAGGATCTGCGCATCGCCCTCCACCGCTACGGCCGGACTGGGAGAGGCAGTTTCTTCCCGGACTACAGTCCGGATCTCTTCCTCAAGATGGCCGTCCCCAGCGGCACGTTCCTTATTCAAAGGCATGGTGGTCCTTCTGGCGGAAAACCGCTCTTTATCGGATGGATGCGGAACTGAACAGCCTGGCTCGGCGCCGCTCGAAACGTTCGCTAGATGTGCCCTCCGGGTGAGAGGCCCGGGGGCAGGTTCGGCGGTGCGTCGGACTCAATGACCACGATGTCCCCGTCGATGACCTGAACCTCGTGCACACGCACGGGGAGCTTGGCCGGAGGCGCATCTACCTCTCCGGTCCGAAGATTGAAGCTGTTCGACCCAGAGCAGTTAAAGGCGGCTAGGCATCGATCACCATATCGGTGCGCGCGGTCGAGCAGCAGGGCAGGAACTTGCCAGCATCGATTTCCCGTGCCCGGATCCCGCCCTGGTGGTTCATCTCGACCTCCCCTGAAAGCTTGACGACCTTGCAGGAGCCGCACATGCCTTCCTTGCAGTTCGCACCGATCCTGACGCCCGCACGCTGGGCCACCTCGAGGATGTGTTCGTCGGGGTCAATCCGAACATTGATGCCGGTACGCATGAAGGACAGGGTCAGGCTTCCCGTTCCCACCGTGTCAAAACTCGAGGCATCAGAGGAACCGGGCTCCTCTCCCACACCCGAACTGCCGTCTTCGGAACCGGGCGCGTCCGGGTCGACGGTTTCCAGCGGCAGCCCCGTGGCCTTCAGGGGTCCCTCGGCGTTGTAGCCGGGCTCGTATAGCCCGAACGCTGTGGGCTGGCTGTCATAGTAGTCCTCGGCGGAATCGGCAATTTCCTCGGCGATTTCCTCGGCAATGTCCACTGCAAGCGCGATCTCTGCCTGGTATTCAAGGAGCGTCTGGCGATCTCCCGAGAAGAATTCCATGTTGATGGAGGTGTCGTCGACGCCGATCTTCTCCAGGAGCTCGGTGGCGGTGTTCAGGTAACCCTCGGGGCCGCAGGCATAGACCTGGCGGCCATTGGCGTCGGGGGCCACTTCGTCGATCATGGCCGCCGTCAGCCTTCCGCTGAGCCATTCCCACCCTTCGGGTTTGTTGCGGTCGCCCAGGGAGTAGAAGACCTTGACGCGCGAGTCCACGGAGGCGATGTAGGCCAGCTCCTGGTGGAAGGCATATCCTCCGGCCTCCGCTCCGTGGTAGAGCACCACTACGTCAGCCTGTCCGGGCAGGGAGTGGATGGTCCGCACCATCGACATGATGGGGGTGATGCCGGCGCCGGCGGCCAGCAAGAGGTACCGGGCCCGCCGGTCGGCGTCGGGCAGGTGGAAAGCCCCGACCGGCCCCAGCATGTCCAGGACGGTGCCGGGTTTGACATTCTCGTGCACCCAGGGTGAGACGAGTCCCGTGGGGTCGCGTTTGACGGTGATGTTGAAGGTCCACGGCTGGGTGGGCGAACTGGACAGCGAGTAGCTGCGGTCCACCGGATCCTTGTCCTCGCCGTTCACGGGAAAGGCGATGTTCACGTACTGGCCCGCACGGAACGCGAGGGGCGCACCGTCGCAGCGGCGGAACACGAAGGTCATCATGCCGCCCGCCTCGGGAACGGTCTCGACACACTCAGCCACGAACTCCTGCGGATGCCAGGGGCCCAACGCGCGGGCGGCGCCGGCGGGCCCTTCGGTGCTGCCCATCACCCTGTTCCACGGCATCTCAAGACCGCGAATGCGCTGTGGTTCCTGGATTGCCGTGTCGGTGCGGAGTTCAATCATGCCAAGTGCTCCTGCACGCGCTGCACGTACCAGTTGATGAAAGCCTCGACCTGGTATTCGCTCTTCATGTAGGGGCCGGGCTCGTAGGCTGGGCTGCCGGCACCCTGCTGGCACAGCTCCACGAAGGCCTTGTCCTGCAGATTTGTCTGCTTCCACGTGTAGGTGAGCTTCTCCAGGTCGTAATCGACGTTTTCCTCGGCGTCGTCAGCCACCAGCCAGGTGGTGCGTACCAGAGTCTGGTGCTCGTTGATGGGGAAGACGCCGAACGTGATGACGTGGTCCCCGAGGAAATGGAACCAACTGTTGGGCTGCAGGTGCATCGAGCAGCGGCCAAGGCGGAAGTCCCGCAAGTCACCGAGCAGCTTCTTGGAAAGCCTGCGCCCATCGGGCGAGAACGATTCGCCTTCTCCATCGAGCGATTCCCGGGAAATTCGGATTCCCGCGATGCGCGTGTCAAGCTCCTCGACGACCTCGTAGGGAAGGCCATAGCGGCGGCAGCGCTCCTCGAGCGAGGACTGGGCTTCCTTGTTACGGTCCCACACTTCCTCGAGATGGGCCGGGATCAGGCCCTCCGTCAGGCCCCAGGTGGGAAAGAGGGAACAGGCCAGCTCCGGGTGGCCGTCGCAGTGGTAGCACTCACGGTTGTTCTCCATGACGAGCTTCCAGTTGCCCTCCTCGACGATGTTCTGCTGGTAGGCGATTTTCGTCTTCGACAGATCGTGGGGCGCGAGGTAGGGCTCAAAGATCTTTGAGGTTTCGTCGAAGTCTGTCGGCGGTTCGTCCGCAATGCAGACGAAGATGAGTCCGGCGACCACGCGGCTGTGGGCGCGCTTAAGGCCGAAGCAGCTCTTGTCGAACTTCGTTTCCCCGGGAGCCGAGGCGTGGATCAGATCGCCGCTGGGCGAGTAGGTCCAGGAGTGGTAACCGCAGACCAGGTTTCCCGTTGATCCCGCTGCTTCGGTCAGGACGCGGGCGCCGCGGTGGCGGCACACGTTGTGCAGGACGTTCACGTCGCCGTCGTCGTTGCGCAGCACGATCAGGGAGTAGGGCCCGTAGTCGACGGTGACGTAGTCGCCCGGCTCCGGCAGTTCGGCGACGCTGGCAGCAAAGATCCAGTGCTGGCCAAAAATGGCCTCCATGTCGATGTTGAAAATCGACCGGTCTGTGTAGAAGGGGGCATCGAGGGAATAGCCCGTGCGCCGGAACTCAAACAGCTCTGCGATTTCCGCCAGCTGATGGGCAGGCAGTGATGAAGCGAGTTTTCCGCGCGAGTTGAGGGGCACGTTCACTGGAGTGGACATTTTTCTCCCGGGAGGACTGGAAATGTGCGATTGGTGGGGATTACGGAGTTAGTGGGGGCAACTGGTGTTGTCGAGATGTTGTAGTCACGAGATTAGGGAGGACCGATGAGCAATAGGGGCCTGTCGCAGATGGCAAATAATGAGCGGGTGGCCCGTGAAGCCTTGAGAGGGGGCTGCTTAGCTGCGAAACATCACCCAAGGATGCTCCCATCACCGCAAGAGTCTCCACGTCTAGCCCTTCATGCGTAATACGCAACGACAATCATGATGTGCAACATCGTGACGTATCCCACGCTGGGTGTCAAGCTTTTAATGACGCGGCCCGAGGCCATAGAAATGCCTTGACATTGCAGTACGGGTAGGTGCGACAGCGTGGGACGCTAAATGGCGTAACTGCCCTCCTTCCATCCCCGTCAGCGAGACGCCGGTAAGGGCGATTCCGTCAAGCAGCGGCAGCTCACCGCCGTCCAGACCGACGGGAAACTGGGTCAGCTTGGATGTAGTTCAACATGCTGTTGTGACAAGGGCTGCCAGCACTCATGAATCTTCACTCGACTTGTGCGGCACATAGCCCGCTCGATTCCTGGGTGGTTGAACCTTCCTGAGCGGAAGGTTCAACCGTGTTATACGAGAGTCGCAGAGCGATGGCCCGCGACTCTTGGTCGTAAGTGGACAGCGTCTGGCTACTTCTTCCGGTGTAACGATGGCAGGCGGGACCGTGTGGATGCGAGTGTCAGTGATGAACGACTGCAGGCCCGGCCGCAGCAGTTTGGTCTTGAGTTTGCCCATGTATTCGGGCGTGACGGGTGTCCGGGTGCTGCGGTCCTGGACGAGTTCCAGCGCCCAGAAGACTCCTTTAGGTCCGGTCCCCGGTTGAGGGCCGCCGGCTTTTTGAAAAGGTTGACATCTACCGGGCTTGGGCCGCGGAGGAACGCACTGGGTTTCACTACCGCGTGACTAAGGCTGGGGAAGGGCCGACTCGTGTTACGTCTGATATATCCAGGGGAGGAGCCGGAATCCGGCCCGCTGGATCGAGGGAAGGGCCCTGCACTGCTCACGGTCTATCCGCGCCGTGGCACGATCATCGCCGATGTAAACATCAGAGACCTGAAGGCGATTTCCGATGCTCGACGGGTGCTGGAAGGCTTCGCCGCGCGCCGGGCGGCAGAACTGGCCACAGACGAGGACCGGCAGCGCTTGAAGGAGTGCCTGCGGGCGCTGGCGGAAGCCCCGGCGGAGTCCAACCAGACCTCGATGGACCTGGACGAGCGGATCCACCTCATGGTGTACGCCGTCATGCGCAACAGTTATGTGGAAGCCACGCTGGTCCAGTACTTCAGTCTCTCGCAGCGGATGTGGAATTTCGTCCTGTCCGGGCTGGCCCCGATCACCGGGAACGTGCGGGAGCATGAGGCGCTGCTGCAGGCAATCATCGACGGCGACGCGGACCGGGCTGCGGCCCTGGCCGAGGAGCATGTCACGCATTTCGAAGGGCTGGTGCGCAACGCGCTGTAGCTGCCGTGCAGCTGCCCGCACACGGCTGAGGCCCGGACCACTGGTCCGGGCCTCAGCCTTTGGTGCCGCTTAGGCGCGGATCTTCTTCATTTCCGGATCGACCAGGGGCTCGGGTACCACGGTGGCGTCGATGTGCCGGCCGAAGTACTCGATCTGCACGGTGTCGCCCTCGGCCACAGTTCCGGGCAGCCAGGCGTAGGCGACCGGTTTGCGGACGGTGTGGCCGTAGGCGGCGCTGGTGACGTAGCCGGCCCGTTCTCCGTTGATAAATACCGGTTCCTTGCCCAGCACCATGGAGGTGCCGTCGTCGATGGTCAGGCAGCGCAGCCGGGTGGCCGGAGGCCGGGACGTGCGCTGTTCCAGGGCCTGCTTGCCGACGTAGTTGTCCTTGTTGCCGCGGACAGCGAAGCCGAGGCCGGCCTGGACGGGATCGTGTTCGGTGTCCATGTCGGTGCCCCAGGAGCGGTAGCCCTTTTCGAGCCGCAGGCTGTTGAACGCGCTGCGCCCGGCCGCGATGACATTGAGCGGTTCGCCAGCGGCCCATAGTGCGTCCCAGAGCCGGAGCCCGTACTCGGCGCTGGTGTAGATTTCCCAGCCCAGTTCGCCCACGTAGGACAGGCGCATGACCCGCACGGGGATGCCTGCGATCGTGGTGCTGGCGGCGCGGAAGTACTTCAGCCCGTCATTGGATATGTCCTGCGGGGTCAGAGGCTGGACCAGATCGCGGGCGCGCGGGCCCCAGACTCCGATGCAGCAGGTGGCCCCGGTGGTGGCCCGGACCTGGACCCACTGCTGCGGGTCTGCCTCGGTCTGCGCGGCTGCCTGACGGCTGATGTAGTCCAGGTCCAGCCCGCCGTTGGCCCCGACCTGGAACAGGCTGTCCTCGATCCGGGCCACGGTCAGGTCGCTCTTGATGCCGCCGGCCTGGTCCAGCATCAGGGTGTAGGTAACCGAGCCAATGCTCTTGTCCAGCTGACCGGTGGTCAGGCGCTGCAGCAGGTTCAGCGCGCCGGGGCCGGAGACCTCCAGCCGCTTGAGCGCCGTCATGTCGTACATCGCGACGTTGGTACGGGTGGCATGGGCCTCCACCGCGGCGATCGGAGAATCGAACTTCGCCGACCACTCATCGCGGGCCGGCGGCTGCCACTCCTGCGGCAATGTATCGAGCAGGCCCGCGTTGGCCTCGTACCAGTGCGGGCGTTCCCAGCCGCCGCTTTCGAGGAAGAAGGCCTCGAGTTCGGTCTGGCGCCGGTGGAACGGGGAGACCCGCAGGTTCCGCGGCGACAAGCGGGGCTCGAGCGGGTGGCGGATGTCGTAGATTTCGACGAAGTTCTGCTTCGAGGTCTCCAGCACGTAGTCGTCCTGCAGCTGGATCTCCTCGAAACGGGCGACGTCGAGCTCGCGCAGGTCGGTTTCGGAGCGGCCGGTAACCAGCAGCTCGGCCACGGCCTTGGCGACTCCAGCCGAGTGGGTGACCCAGACCGCTTCGGCGATGAAAAAGCCCTTCAGGTCCCGGGACTCGCCGACCAGCGATCCGCCGTCGGGGGTGAAGGAGAAGATGCCGTTGAATGCGTCGTCGATCTCCGTGTTGTTCAGGGCCGGCAGCAGCTGGCGGCAGGCCTTCCACGGCTGCTCGAAGTCTTCGGCGGTGAAGGCGAGCCGGGACGGCATGGCGTGCTCGCTGATCTGTTCGGCACCGGGCAGTTCGTCGTATCCGACGGCGATCGGCCGGTGCGCGTAGGAGCCGATGCCCAGCCGCGAGCCGTGCTGGCGGAAGTAGAGGTCTTCGTCCTGATGGCGCAGGATGGGCAGCCGGGCATTGTTGCCGGTACCGATCGCCTGCTCCGACTCGCCGGCCAGCTCGGGCAGCGAGGTGGTGGTCACGTACTGGTGGGCCAGCGGCACTAGGGGCACGGGCATCCCGATCAGGTCCCCGACCGCCGGACCCCAGAAGCCCGCGGCGGAAACCACGATATCCGCCGGGAAGACCGCGTCGCCGGAGCGGACGCCGGTGACCCGGCCGGCGGCACGTTCGATGCCGGTGACCGGGGTCCGGCCGATGAACCGGGCGCCCCGGGATTCGGCCCGTTCGCGCAGCAGTTCCACCGCGAGCAGGGACGAAGCAAGCCCGTCGCCGGGCAGGTACAGGCCGCCGAGCACCAGGTTCTCGTCGATCAGCGGGTGCAGCGCCTTGGCCTCGGCCGGATCCACCAGGCGGGCCTCGAGCCCCCAGGAGGTGGCGTAGCCGTGGCGGCGCTTGATCTCCTCCAGCCGCTCCGGCGTGGTGGCGACTTCCAGGCCGCCGACGGCGTTGAAGGCCCGGGCGCCGTCGCGGGTCAGCGAGGCAAGCTTGCGGCCGGTGTAGGCAGCTAACTCGGCCATGGTCTTGGACGGGTTGGTCTGGAAGACCAGCCCGGGGGCGTGGGAGGTAGAACCGCCGGTCAGCGGGATCGGGCCCTGGTCCAGGACGGTGACGTCGGTCCAGCCTCGTTCGGTCAGCTCGTCGGCCAAGTTGGCGCCGACGATGCCGGCTCCGATGATCACGACGCGGGGTGATTGCATGATGGGGCCTTTCGAAGGTACGTGGATTCCCGGGAGCCGCTGGCGGCGGGACGGGGCCGGGCGGATGGTCAGGTGAAGATGATGGTGCGGTGGCCGTTGAGCAGGACGCGCTTTTCGGCGTGCCAGCGCACGGCCCGGGCCAGTGCCAGCGCTTCGGCGTCCCGGCCGATGGTGGCCAATTGGTCGGGGCTGAGCCGGTGGTCCACCCGGATGACTTCCTGCTCGATGATCGGGCCTTCGTCCAGGTCTGCGGTCACGTAGTGGGCGGTGGCGCCGATCTGCTTGACCCCGCGCTCGTACGCCTGGTGGTACGGGCGGGCGCCCTTGAAGCCGGGCAGGAAGGAATGGTGGATGTTGATAGCCCGCCCGGCGAGCTTGCGGCACAGGTCATTGGAGAGTACCTGCATGTAGCGGGCCAGCACCACCAGGTCCGCCTGGTACGCCCCGACCAGTTCGAGCAGCCGCGCTTCGGCGGCCGGTTTGGTCTGCGCGCTGATCGGCACGTGGATGAAGGGCAGGCCCGCCGCTTCGGCCATGGGGCGCAGGTCTTCGTGGTTGGAAACCACGGCGACCAGGTCCGCGGCCAGGCTTCCGGTCTGCCAGCGGTAGATCAAATCGTGCAGGCAGTGCCCGAATTTCGAGACCATGACCAGGACCCTGGGCCGGGCGCCGTCATGGAACCTGTAGTCCATGTCGAACTCGGCCGCGACGGGGGCGAATTCATCCGCCAGGACGCCGGCGTCTACCGCTTCCGCGGCGGAGAAGGCCGTGCGCAGGAACAGCCGTCCGTCCACGGTGTCGTCGAACTGCTGGTGTTCGGTGATGTCGAAGCTGTGTTCCACCAGGAAGCGGGAGACGGCGTGGACAATGCCGCTGCGCTGCTGGCAGGACAGGGTCAGCACGCCCGCCGGCTGGGGCGGGCTGCCGGCCACCTGTGCGGCCGGGCGGGGCAGGGTGAGGGAAGCGCTCATGGCGTCTGGTTCCTCCTTAGGGATCAGAGCGAAAGTCGTGACGGCAGCGAAGCCCCGGCCGTGGTGGAGTCCGGCGGGCCCGCTCCGACTGAACATACAACTGATATATAACAGACGGTAGCGTTCGGTCCCCTAGCTGTCAACGGTTCTCGCGACATTGCTCTCTGCCAGTTCCGACGCGAGGAATGTGCAGACCTATCTTGCCGATCATGCCACGTGGCCCCGGCGCTATCGTCGTACGGTGGAGTGGAGGTGCCGCGGTGAAGTATCCACGAGGAAGACCTGCCATAACGTCCGTACGGACCGCATCCACGTGCCTCACGCTAAAGTGCCGATAACCTCGGTTATGACCAGTACAAAAATGCAACGTGAAAAAAGGATCCAGTTCTGCCGGTCAGAGGCTTGCCGTGATTGTTCAGCCCCCAACCCGGCGACCGCGCCGGCTCCCCAGATGCGACGTCTTTCACCGAGCGTGCGGCGTCATAATCCCAAGTGAAGGCAGTCACGCCAGCGCGGCCTTACGCGCCGTAGGCTACAGCCATGGCGATCATTTACGACGCAGTGCTGAACCCGACCAAGCAGGAGTTCCTGTCTGCCTGGCTGCCGAAGCAGTCCTGGTTCCCGCTGGAGGCAGACGCCGCGGACCTGGCATATCTCGGCGCCTACCCTTTGATGACCCCGCCGGCACCGTCGGCATGGAATCCCACCTGCTCCGGCTCGACGGCGGCATCGTCCACGTCCCGCTGACCTACCGCGGCGCGCCCCTGCCCGGCGCCGAAACCGCACTCGCCGGGACCATGGAGCACTCCGTCCTCGGCCAGCGCTGGATCTACGACGCCTGCGCCGACCCGGTCTACGCCGCCGCCCTTGCGGCCGCCATCCTGCAGGGCCAGCCCGCCGCCGACGTGTTCCGCGATGTCGACGGCACACTCGAGCCCGTTCCCGCCGCGGTCACGGTCCAGGGCAGCGGCACCCCGGGCGCGCCGGCACCGGAAATAACGACGGCGGCGCCTTCCACCGCGGGCAGCGTCACCACCATCGAGGCGGGCGAAGCAACCCTCGCAGTCGACCATCTCCCCGCCGCCACCGACAGCCCCGCCAGCGCCCACATACTCACCGGCAGCTGGCACGGCCAGGAGCAGTTGGTCCTCGCCTCGATCGGCTGAGTGCATCCGCCGGTCGTTCGGCCGGCCTTGCCTTACGCATCCCGCAAGCCGGCAGAAGGCGGCGGTCGTACTCGTTGTCTGCGGAGATGCCGCGACGTACGATTCCGAGAACGTCAGGAGGTTGTCGTGCGCACGATGTCTTACTCGGAATCCAGGGCTAAATACGCCGAAACCCTGAACTCGGTGGTGGATGACCGCGAGGAAGTGGTGATCACGCGCGCCGGACACGAACCAGTCGTGATGGTTGCCTTGGAGGATTACGAATCCCTGAAGGAATCGGCGTATCTCCTTCGAAACCCGGCTAACGCCCGCCGTTTGCTTGCGTCCATTGAGCGGTTGGAAAAGGGTCGAGGCGCTGAACACGACCTCATCGAATGAGGCTGGTCTGGGACGAGGACGCTTGGGCCGACTATGAGTGGTGGCAAGTCCAGGACCGCAAGATGCTCAAACGGATCAACCATCTCATTCGGGATGTTCGTTCCGAAGCCAACCCCGGCTGAATGAGGGAATGCTAGCTTACGAATCGTACGAAGCTTACGATTGATCCATGAGGTCGGTTCCTTCCAACGAAGCGCGCCAGCACTGGGCCGAACTGCTCGACGCTGTCCGTTCAGAGCCCGTGTCCATCTCGCGCCGGGGGCGGGACGTTGCCGCCGTCGTTGACATTGCGTTCTACCGCCGCGCAGTCGAGGCACTCGAAGACGCAGAGGATGTAGAGGGTGCCAAGGCTGCTCGGCAGGAGAACGAGCCGACGGTCTCGCATGAGGCGCTCCTTGCCGAACTCGGGATCGAGGTTTGAGCGAGCCCTTCGAGGTTCGGTATGCGGCTTCGGCAGCCCGGCAGTTGAGGAAGCTGGACCGGGGCACCCAGACCAGGATCCTGCGCACCATCGAAATTCTGCGCACCAACCCCCGGCCGCCGCTGGCCAAGCAGTTGGTTGGCGGCAGCGAGGAATGGCGGGTCCGGACCGGTGACTATCGGATCATTTACGAAATCCACGACGGCGAGTTGCTCATCCTTGTGCTTCGAATCGGTCATCGACGCGAGGTCTATAGGTAGAGGTGGGCAGCATTATCCGGCCACGGTGTGGGCTCTGCTGCCGGAAACCCACGGGACGTACTCACCCCCGGTTGTCCGACTGAGTTAGTCGGACAACCGGGGGATCACGTTGTCTTCTGTGCTTCCGCGGGACCGCCGCTCCGCCCGGCTGTCGGGCTGCTGATGGCGAAGAAAGCGTGGAGCGCCGGCTCCGCGGAAAGCGTGGGGCCGGCGGGCGGGATGGAAGGTACCGCCCGCCGGACGGGTTGGGGGAGCGGCCGCCCCTATGACGAGGCGGCCACTCCGGCCAAGGACCTACGCGGCGGCCATCTCGCGCTCCGGCTGCGGCTGCGGCCGGGTCCGGCGGCGGGGCTGCTCGTCCTTCTCGGCCAGGTACTCGGTGTAGGCCGGGACGGTCAGGAAGGCCGGGAAGTCGCGGCCCAGCGAGACGGTCTCGAAGATTTCGCGGGCGTCGTCGAAGCGGTCGCCGTCGAAGCGGGGCAGCTTGCCGAACTCCTCGTCCAGCAGTTCCCGCACCCAGCGCTCGGTGACGATTTCGCCGTCGTTAGTGATGGCGTGGGCGTTGATCCACTGCCAGATCTGCGACCGCGAGATCTCGGCGGTGGCGGCGTCCTCCATCAGGTTCTTGATGGCGGCCGCGCCGTGGCCGCGCAGCCAGGACTCGATGTACTGGATGCCGACCTCGATGTTGGTGCGGATGCCCTTCTCCGTGATGGAGCCCTCGGTGCCCGCGATGTTCAGCAGCCCGCGGTCATCCGGGGTGACGTCCTCGCGCTTGCGGTCGATCTGGTTCGGCCGCTCCCCGAGCACGGAGTCGAAGACCTCGCGGGCCACCGGCACCAGGTCCGGGTGCGCCACCCAGGAACCGTCAAAGCCGTCGCCGGCCTCGCGGGTCTTGTCGGCGCGGACCTGCTCCATCGCAATCTTGTTGACGTCCGGCTTCCGGCGGTTCGGGATGAACGCGGCCATCCCGCCGATCGCCATCGCCCCGCGGCGGTGGCAGGCGCGGACCAGCTGCTCGGTGTAGGAGCGCATGAACGGCGCCGTCATGGTGACCTGGGTGCGGTCCGGCAGCACGAACCGGGGTCCGCGGGTGCGGAAGTTCTTGATGACGGAGAAGATGTAGTCCCAGCGGCCGGCGTTCAGTCCCGACGCGTGGTCGCGCAGCTCGTAGAGGATCTCCTCCATCTCGAAGGCGGCCGTGATCGTCTCGATCAGCACGGTGGCGCGGATGGTGCCCTGCGGGATGCCCAGCAGGTCCTGCGCCAGGATGAACACGTCGTTCCACAGCCGGGCCTCGTGGTGCGATTCGATCTTCGGCAGGTAGAAGTACGGGCCGCGGCCCTGGGCGATCAGCCGCTGCGCGTTGTGGAAGAAGTACAGGCCGAAGTCCACGATCCCGCCGGCCACCGGCTCGCCGCCGATCAGCATGTGCTTCTCCGGCAGGTGCCAGCCGCGCGGCCGCATCACGATAGTCGGCATGTCCGTCAGCTTCTCGCCGCGCAGCTTGTATTCCTTGCCGGCCTCGGAGGTGAAGTCGATCTTGCGGTCCAGCGCATCGGTCAGGTTCAGCTGCCCGTTGATCACGTTGGACCAGCTCGGCGTCGAGGAGTCCTCCATGTCCGCCAGCCACACCTTGGCGCCCGAGTTCAGCGCGTTGATGGTCATCTTCCGGTCCACCGGGCCGGTGATCTCGACCCGGCGGTCCTCCAGCCCGGGCGCGATCGGCGCGACCTGCCAGGAGGAGTCCTCGCGGATCTGCCGGGTCTCCTCGAGGAAGCGGGGGTCCTCGCCGCGGGCGATCCGGCGGCGGCGGTCCTCGCGCTGCTCGAGCAGTTCGCGGCGGCGCTCGGCGGTGGCGCGGTGCAGCTTGGCGACGAAGTCCAGCGCCTGCGGGGTCAGGACTTCCTCCTGCCGGCGCACCGGGGTTGCGGTCAACGTGATGCCGTTCAAGGTGATCGGGTCGTTCATGGGACTCACTCCTTAAAAATTTTGGGGTACGACGACGGCGGTGCGGCCTTCGCGCGCACCGCACCACCGCCGTCGTAAGCGTTCCTTTAGTGGAACTGGCCTTCTTCGGTGGAGCCCACCAGGGCCAGGGTGCTGCCGTTGGGGTTCAGGGCAGTGGAGATCTGGTCGAAGTAGCCGGTGCCCACTTCGCGCTGGTGCTTGGTTGCGGTGTAGCCGCGGTCTTCGGCGCCGAATTCGCGCTCCTGCAGCTCGACGTAGGCGCTCATGCCTTCCCGGGCGTAGCCGTGGGCCAGGTCGAACATCGAGTAGTTCAGGGCGTGGAAGCCGGCGAGGGTGATGAACTGGAAGGTGAAGCCCATGGCGCCGAGCTCGCGCTGGAACTTGGCGATCGTGGCGTCGTCCAGGTGCTTCTTCCAGTTGAAGGACGGCGAGCAGTTGTAGGAGAGCATCTGGTCCGGGAACTCGGCCTTGACGGACTCGGCGAACTTGCGGGCCAGCTCCAGGTCCGGCGTGCCGGTCTCCATCCAGATCAGGTCGGAGTACGGGGCGTAGGCCTTGGCGCGGGCGATGCAGGGCTCGATCCCGTTGCGGACCTTGTAGAAGCCCTCCGGGGTGCGCTCGCCGGTGATGAACTCGCGGTCCCGCTCGTCGACGTCGGAGGTGATCAGGGTCGCGGCCTCGGCGTCCGTCCGGGCGATGATGACCGACGGCGTTCCCGCCACGTCCGCGGCGAGCCGGGCGGCGTTGAGAGTGCGGATGTGCTGCGCGGTGGGGATGAGCACCTTGCCGCCGAGGTGGCCGCACTTCTTCTCCGACGCGAGCTGGTCCTCCCAGTGGACGCCCGAGGCGCCGGAGGCGATCATCGACTTCATCAGCTCGTAGGCGTTCAGCGGGCCGCCGAAGCCGGCCTCGGCGTCGGCCACGATCGGGACTAGCCAGTCCTCGACGCTCTGCTTGCCCTCGGAGAACTCGATCTGGTCCGCGCGCAGCAGCGCGTTGTTGATCCGGCGGACCACCTGCGGCACCGAGTTGGCCGGGTAGAGCGACTGGTCCGGGTAGGTGTGGCCGGAGAGGTTGGCGTCGGCGGCGACCTGCCAGCCGGAGAGGTAGATGGCGCGCAGGCCGGCCTTGACCTGCTGGACCGCCTGGTTGCCGGTCAGCGCGCCGAGGGCGTTGGTGTACTGGCCGGTCTTGGCTTCCTCGGTCAGCTGCTTCCACAGCTTCTCGGAGCCGCGGCGGGCCAGCGTGTGCTCCTCCTGGACGCGGCCGCGGAGGCGGACGACATCGGCCGCGGTGTAGTCGCGAGTTATGCCCTCCCAGCGGGGGTTGGCAGCCCACTCGAGCTCCAGTGCCTTAGCTGCCTCTTCGGGGGTCTGCGGGGCCGGCTCAAATGATGCGGTCATTGCTGTTCTCCTTGGTAGTCCCGGCGTCTTCACCGAGTGACGTGGGTTACGGCTGTGGGGCCGAACTTCTTCGTAAAAACGACTATTCCGCATGTGCAAGGGGGCTGATAGATGAAAATGCTGGAAAGATTCGCGTTTCTTCGCGTATCCTCAAGAAATGACTTCTACAAGCTGGCACCGTCCCGCGAAGCCTGCAGCGGAGGCGGAGAACGACGGCGACATCGACCTGATCAGCCTCGGTCGCCGCGTGCGTCACCTGCGTAAGGCGCAGGGCATGACGCTCGACGACCTGGGCGACGCCGTCGGCACCGCGCCCTCCCAGCTGTCGCTGATCGAGAACGGCAAGCGCGAGCCCAAACTCGGCATGCTGCAGTCGCTCGCCAAGGCCCTCGGCGTGGGCATGGACCAGCTGCTCGGCGCCGAACCTCCCAGCCGCCGCGCGGCGCTGGAAATCGAACTGGAACGCGCCCAGCGCGGCCCGCTCTACGGGTCCCTCGGACTGCCCAAAGTCCGCATCAGCTCGCGGCTTCCCATGGATGTACTCGAGTCCCTCGTCGGCCTGCAGCACGAGCTCGAGCGCCGGCTCGACGAGCAGTCCGCGACGCCCGAGGAAGCCCGCCGCGCCAACACCGAACTGCGGGCCGAAATGCGCGCCCGGAACAACCACTACGAGGACATCGAGGCCCAGGCCCAGGAGCTGCTCAAGGCGGTCGGCTTCAAGGGCGGCCCGCTGTCCCACCACGTCGCCGCGGACATCGCTGAGCACCTCGGTTTCAGCCTCCAGTACGTCGGGGATCTGCCGCATTCCACCCGCTCCGTGACGGATTTGAAGAACCGCAGAATTTACCTGACGCAGGGCCACCGGTCGGAGCATGACCCGCGCTCGGTGCTGCTGCAGGCCGTCGGCCACTACGTGCTCGGCCACGAGACGCCTTCGGACTACGCCGACTTCCTGCGCCAGCGCGTCTACACCAACTACTTCGCCGCCGCCCTGCTGATGCCCGAGCACGCCACCGTGGATTTCCTGCAGAAGGCCAAGGCCTCCAAGGAGCTGGCGATCGAGGACCTGCGCGACGCCTTCTCGGTTTCCTATGAAACCGCCGCCCACCGGTTCACCAACCTGGCCACCCACCACCTGGGCATCCGCTGCCACTTCCAGAAGGTCCACGTCTCCGGGATCATCCATAAGGCGTATGAGAACGACGACGTGAACTTCCCGGCGGACCACACCGGCGCCATCGAAGGCCAGCCTGTCTGCCGGTTCTGGACCAGCCGCGCGGTCTTCGACGTCCCCGACAAGTTCCGCGCCTTCAACCAGTACACCGACACCGCCGCCGGCACGTTTTGGTGCACCGCCATCACCGAACGGCACTCCTCGGGCGAGTATTCGCTGAGCATCGGCGTGCCCTACAAGGACGTCAAATGGTTCCGCGGCCGCGACACCCAGGAGCGATCCAAGTCGCTCTGCCCCGACGAGTCCTGCTGCCGCCGCCCGCCCGCCGACCTCGCCGCCCAGTGGGGCGGCCAGGCCTGGCCCGCCGCCCGCGCCAACACCCACCTCCTCGCCGCCCTGCCGCCCGGCGCCTTCCCCGGCGTCGACGAGACCGAGGTCTACCAGTTCCTCCAAGCCCACGCGGGGCGGTAACTGAACGCGCTGGACCGACAGGGGTCGGTAATGAAGTCGGTCAGGTCGAAGCAGGAGGAGCCAGCGCCTGGATCCAGAGGCGCTCTCCGAGTCATGGTCATTTCGCTGCCATGAAACGTCCTATCCGATAGGTAGATTGAAAGTAGCGCTTTGCTGGTCGCCGGGCATTGCTCCGGCGGCGTTTGAATAGTCGCTATGAGTGAATTGGGATCTATAAGGGGGACGCGCCGTGGCGCTCAAGAAATCCGACCTCTACAGCTCGCTGTGGAAGAGCTGCGACGAGTTGCGCGGCGGTATGGACGCCAGTCAGGACGCGAGGTCGCCAAGTGGTCGGTCCGCCGCATGAAGACCAAGTGGGGCTCCTGCAACAGGGAGTCTGCTCACGTTTGGTTCAACCTGGAGCTCGCCAAGAAGCACCCGAACTGTCTTGAGTACATTGCGGTGCACGAGATGACTCACCTACTTGAGCGACACCACAACGAGCGGTTACCCAACTCATGAACGGATTTCTGCCTGACTGGAGGGCCCGCAGGGATACAAGTGCGGATGCCTAGGTTAGTGGACGACAGCTCTGTCAAAGCGCCCTGAGTCGCTCACAAAACCCGCACTTACCTCCTAAGAGCGGTTCCCGCGCGAAATGTCTGGTGCTTCTGGTGTGAGCTCACGATCGGTATATACGGCTCGAGCATCACTGGGCCGAGCTTGAGAATAACAAGCGACTAAATGATGACGCGGTTGAATGAGCGATGCATATGTCAAATGTGCACACTGATTTCCTATCCGAGAGTGAATAAAAATATGATCGCTAGTGAACCTCCGAACTGGGCGGAGGCGCTAACTTCTGTACTGTCGTTGGCCACGTTGCTGGCTGTCGTTCTAGCCGCTGTTCAGATACGTCATGTAAACCGCCAAATGCACCGAGAGCTAGAAATGCAGTACCTGCTTCGATTCTGGACACTCATGGACAGGCGATCGGAGAAATTCATGTTGAAGGGAATTCCGAAACGTGCCGACAAGATCCTTATCCAGGAGTACATAGGATTGTGCGAAGACCAAATAGCTCTGCGCGGCCTTGGCCGAGTCACAGACCATACCTGGAGCTATTGGGGACGCGATATGCGTTCCATGTGCAGCACTGCGGCGATACAAACTGAAATGCATAACGCCCCGCTGGAGGGATACCCCCATCTTCGAAGGCTGATTGCTGATGAAAGTTATGACCCTCTTCAAAGGAACAAACTCTGGCGCTTGTCGCATGGGCTTTAGCGCTGGAGCATCTGCAGTGCGCCCGAGTTGCCCATACTCCGCCCCATGATTGGCACGCAACAGCTGGCAAGACCATCGCTGTCGGGCCGTTGATCCAACCCGAGATGGATGGCCGCAAGTTCGTCCGGCTACTCATTCGGATCGCTGGGCCAACCTCGCCGCCCTGGCCTCGAACCTCATCTCCTGGCTCCTACTCGCGGCTCTCCCGGCGGGTCACAAGGCCAGGGCAGGGGACATCAAACGCTGGCGTTACCGGCTCTTCGCCACCGCCGGGAAAATCATCATCCGCGCCCACAGGCACCATCTGCTGCTGCCCGACACCGCCCCGGAGCGGCTGCTGTGCAACACCCTGATTGAGGCCACCGCCCGCATCCACGCGCGAATCACCCAAGCCGTAGCCGCCCTCCGGACCTGACACCGGCGGCACCCTGACCACCACGAGCAGAAAGACCAAGCACCGGCACGTGGAAACCCGCGCAGAACCCGGCGTCAAGGGCCCCTCAGCGTGCCGGGAACCAGCTGAACAGCCAACCCGCCATTCACCGAGGCTCCGGCACGCGACGGGCTCACCATGAAAGATCAGGGCTAGCTGCCGCTCCAGGCGTGGCCACCGCTTAAACGTCGGACCACCCTGCAGAATGGATTGCAGGAAGTCACCCATCGGATGGCCTCCAACCTTGTCGTCACATAGTTCCTGGGGGAAGTCATCGCTGGTTCCATCTACTCGCAAGTGCTCACTTACTCTCAGAATCTGTTGCCATGGCAACGTGATGCGCTTCGGAGGCACACCTCAAGCCCCACACTTCCAGACACTGACGTAACCGACCTCACAGACATGGCATACGCATCAGCCCTGTCGGACTTGAGTCTTAGGATCGAGCACCAGGACGAAACAACGAGGCTGAACCCGTCCACGCCGAAGCCACTCACAGAGCACCACATTCCCACTAGCTCCTCGGATAGCCCACCTGTCACCATCAAGAAAATTACTCACCATCAGGGCGTCAACAGGATGCGTGAAAACACGAGCCTCACCTTGGAGGCCAAGGGCATCGTCATCATCTACGGTCTCAACGGGGTAGGCAAGTCCGGCTACACGAGGATTCTCAAATCCTCCTGCCACTCACGGCATCCCGAAACCATCTTGGGCAATGTTTTCAAGCAGGAAGATATGGAACCCCTTGCCACCGTGGACTACCTCTTGGGGGAGGAGGAAACCAGCCACAACTGGAACCTCAGGAACGCCAGCGAGGACTCCAACCTATCCCGAGTGGCCGTCTACGATTCCAAAACCGCTGCGTCGCATGTGAATGCCAAGGGCACCACCCTAACCGTTACCCCTGACGGTCTGGAACTCCTGCAAAGCCTAATCAATACTTACGACGCCGTCGGAGGTGACGCGAAACGCAGACAAGCTGCGCTGAAAGCGGCGCCAGCACCAGCCATCTACCACCAAGCCACGGATGAGGAAGTCCGCAAGGTTATGAAGGTAGTGGGCAAGTTCGGCGGCTTTATGGCTGTCAAAGCACTAGGGAAGCTGACCGAGCAGGAACTTGTGGAACTCGAAACCCTTCCGGCAACCATCAGCCACCGCAAAAATAGTAGTAAGAGCACACGGCTGGCACAGGCGCAGAGCCGGATGAACCAGACCAGGACCCAGGCAAACAGGATTCAGACCCTTGCTGAGAAAGTCAGCCCCGAACAGTTCGAAGTCCTGCGGGCCATCTGGAAACGCTTGCGGACCATCAAGCTGGAGGAGGCGGCACAGGAACAGCATGATTTCTCGGCAGAGGTCGTTCCCGGTGTCCTAAGCAGTCACTGGCACGTGATGTGGAACGCGGCCAAGGATTATGCCGACAAGATTGCCTACCCTGACGAGCAGTTCCCCTCCGACGCAATGGAGAACTGCCTGCTGTGCCATCAGCCCCTGACCGAGGAAGCCCACGAACGGTTCCGCCAGTTCGATAAGGCAATGAAACAGGATCTTGCCGCAGAGCGGCGGAAGCTGACCGCGGTTGCCATGGATGTCGTTACCGGTATCAAGAAGGCTGTCTCACCGGAGCAGATTGATGATGCCCTGCTGACAGTGCTGGCAGAAGAAGACATGGCAGTCATCCTGCAACTGCGGCTGGACCTGCACACGATCACAGACCTACTCGAAAACCTGCCCACGGATGACGACAGCCTTGAAGCCATTGACGAGAAGGTCGCACCGTTCATCAAAGGCTCAGCGGTCGCCGAGGGGGACACCGGTTCCATCGAGGGCTTCACCATCCAGGACAGCCTAGGTGAGGCGGTCATCTTCATTGAGAAGGTGGTACAAACCTACGAAGCGGACGTTCACAAAATCCAGGAAGAATCCGCAGACGGGGCAGACCTCCTGGAAATACAGGCAAAACTGATCAACCTGCAGGAGCGTTCCCTAGTTGCCAAGGCGCTTCCAGCACTCAAGACACTGCACAACCGGTTGATTCACATCGAGGCATTGCAGGAAGTCATCGGGCAATGCGGCACACGGGGGCTCTCGGACTTCTCGGGCAAAGTATGCCAAGAATATGTGGAGCAGGTAGCCACGGACTTCAAGGACAACCTCCGCATCCTGGAAGACCGTCCACGGGGAGCAAGCAACGAACCCCAGTTGAAGGTCGACCTCATTGCCACTAGCGTCAACAAGGGCGTCAGCAACATTGCCTTCAATATCCTAGGCACCAAGAAAACTCCCGCAGACGGGGTTCTCAGCGAAGGGGAACTTCGGGCCGTGTCCATTGCCGCGTTCCTCAGTGATGTTTCTTCTAGCGGTGACGGCTCGGCAATCATCCTTGACGACCCCATCACCTCCCTGGACCAGGCATTTCAAATCAAGGTTGCTCAACGTCTGGTGAAGGAAGCCCGTACCCGACAGGTCATCATTTTTACCCACTCCATGCCATTCGCCAGCGTTCTGTGGCACGAGGGCATCACTAAGGACAGGGAAGACCAGATCCGGGAAGGCATTGAGGAACCGGTCAAGGTGGAGTACAACTTCATCGAAATCACTCAGCGGGAGGAAACCGGCACGGGGCAGCAGATTGCCGGCACAGGCTCACCCAAAGGCGGCTACAAGCCCCTGATGCAACTGCTCGAAAACGAGCAGTATCCCCAGGCGAAGGCTCTGTATGAGGCACATAACCATGCAGCATATGCGCGGGCCTGCGAGAACTTCGCCAACAACCTCCGTAAGGTTTGGGAGTACGTCGTCGAGGAACTGGTCGTCAACGGCATCGTGGCACGGAACAAACCGGGAGTGTCCACTCAGCACTTGAGGACGCTCCTAGTGCTAAGAGAGAAGGACATCGTGGCCATCAACGATGGCATGAATGTCAACAATTTCTATGTTCACTCCACTGCTGAGGGGAACGAAAAGTCTCTTCCGACACCTGCTGAGATGGCTCTGCGTCTGAAAGACATCAGGGATTTCGCGAAAGATTTGTCCAACAGGAGGAAAGCGCAAAACGCTGAGTGGGCTCTCTGAGCGGTAACACTGCATCCTGGTAAGAACCCGGTCTTGCACCCGTGAGTCCCGCAGCGCAGGATCAGGCCTGTACAAGTTCCAGGGACGGCAGCCGACCTCGCATCGCAGCGAGTTCAGGCTAGATTCGATCCAAGTGCCTCGACGAGTCGGTCCCTGATTCTTGTTTTCCGCTTCTCGAAGAACTCCATGAAGTCGATGGAGCCGAGTGGCAGCCCATCAAGGTCATTTTCTTGTAGGTACGTCGCGCGCCTCTCCTCGGTCGGGAAAGCTGATGCGATCCAGTCGATTGGAAGCGCGTCCTGCTTCTCGATGTTTGCCGTACCTGCGAGAAGTTGGAGGTTGGGCAGGAGATTGAAAGAGGCGAGGTAATCGTCAACTCTTTCTGTGGGGACTCCTGCCTCCGCCAGCTTCTTGTTCGTGAAACGGGACTTGGGGAAAATGTGATCCTCATGAAACTTCTTGCTCAGGTCGAGCCCCGGGTACAGCACTGAGAGCACGGAGAAGGTGCGTTGCCCGGCGTACTTGAGATTGAGCAGCTCGTCGATCTCGGCAGTGTCAAACGTTAGGCCCTTGCCGACAGCAGCCATGGCCGTTTCGAGTGCCTCCACGGGGAATTCTGGCACGGTGTTGGCACGCAGGACATCACGGATTCGCGTGAGCAGCGTGTCGAGTCCTGATCCCCATACACCGCGTTTGATAAGGGATCGGGTAACCCAGCGCTGGAGCGCCAACCGGTCGGCTGCGTGGGAGCTGGAGTCGAGGTAGGCGTCGCCCGCGCCGCGCAGGTGAAGGTAGTGTGCGATCGGGATGATGACGCTGTTCGCTGTGAGATTGCGTTCGTTGTATCCGAATTGCTGGAGCAAGATTCCTGCACGCAGCAAGGCGTTCTTGATTTGGGGCCAGGCGGCTTCAACCTTCGCCATGTTGGATTGCGTGAAGTTGGTGACCTTGAAGCGCACATCGACATCGGCGATGGTCAGCGCCGTTTTCAAAACGACGTCCTTAGAGAAGGAAAACTGTCGCCCGGCGTTGCCGTTGAGGTCGCTGACTAAGGAGCGGACCTCTTCACGAGCGTCCAGTTCCTTCCACTGGTTGGTGGCCATGGACAGCAGCAAGTCGGAATAGGAGAGCGTCGTGCCGCCGCTGTTGACGCGCACGAATATCTCAAGGACCTTGTCGGGGTCCTGATCTGTGACCAGGAAGTAGTTCATCGGCTTGAGAATGCGGACCGCCTCGTAGAGGTCGTACATTCTCTGGAAGGCGTCACCTGAATTGGCGATGTTACGCCGCTCAAGCTCCTTCATAATCGCCGGGCCGGAGTTCGCAAGGTCAAGAATTGCGCCAACTCGGAACCACTTGTGCTCGCCGCCTCCAGCCGGGGCTGCGTCCTTGTCTGTGAGGAAGCGGAGGTCGTACTTGAGACCCAGTTCTTCGTCTTCGGGGTCATCAACGAGGTTGAGATAAAGACGCTTGACAGGGAACGCATCAGGGCTGTTCCACCAGGCATACTTCCGCTTCTCGGCCAAGCTTCCGTAAAGTGCGATGTTCAACGAGGTCAGTCGCTGTTGGCCGTCGAGGACGGCCATGGTTCCGTTGCCGGCCGGGACAGTTGCCTTATCGGCGTATGGGTTGTCGCGCTCATGGAAGTTCGTGAGGAACTCGTAGAAGGTGTACGACTGGGCAGTCTCCGGCTCCACATCCCACAGCAGGAAGGAACCAACCGGGTAGCCGCGCATAAGGCTGTCGACGAGCTTCACAATCTGATTGGGGCCCCAGACGAACTCGCGCTGGATCGCTGGCATTAGGTACTCACGTTTGTGGATGGCGTTGAGCATCTCCTCGATGCTTCGCGGGGTCTGGAAAGACACGGTGATACTCCTTATGCCGTGACGAGCTGCATCAACTCGGTGTAGTCAGTGACGACGTCGTAGGTGACGTCCTGGCCGCTCTTCTCATTGAGGGCGGCGAAGAACTTGCGGGCGCATTCGATCTTGGCGTCTTCGACGCCCTTGAGCTGGAGCGTCGATAGCGAGCCCTTGGTCTCGGCCACGAAGTAGACGTGCTTGACGCTCCCCTCAATGAAGGCAATGGCCCAGTCAGGGTTGTAGTCGCCGACCGGGGTCGGGATGAAGAACCCGCGCGGGAGCTTCGCGTAGACCGCGACCTCCTTGCTGGTTTCTAGCCCGGACACGAACGCCTGTTCTATCTTAGAGTCAGTGATGACGTAGTCGTAGATGTGCTTCGTCAGTTTGCCACCCGCGTGCGTGAGGTCCTGCTTGGTCTGGTTCTCCGTAAAGATCGCCGAGTCGAAGCGGTCCTCCATGGCGTCATATGTCAGGTGCTCAACGATAACGGTCGCCTTCTGCTCGTTGATCAGCCGCGCGGCCTCGGTGATGAACTGCTCGGAGTTGAGTCGGAACTTCGCAAACGTGCCCGGCGCGACGTTCCGCAGGATAGCTGCGACCGTGCGGCGGGTGAGCTGGGTCTTCTCGGTGATCTCGCCGAGCAGGTCGTATTTGATCTGCGAGCCCGCGCTGACGGTCTCCGTGTGGGTCTGCGTGCTCGACACTGTGAACCCGGCTCGGCTCGCCAGCTCGTCCGCCTCTAGCTTCTCGCGCTGCCGTCCGGATTGGACGACGTACTGCATCGCGGCGACGTTCAGGTACTTGTCGAGGTGCCCGACGGACTTGCGGATTAGCTCGGCCGAGTCGAATTCGACCTGGTAGGCGGCCTTGTGGTTGATCCGGCCCCAGAGCGCCTGGAACTCCTTCCGGGCGAAGTTTGTCTCGTTGAGTGGGATCTTCTTGGGCTTACGGCCGTCCGGCGGGAGGGGCACGTCAATGTAGAGCCCGTCGACGAGGGGCCAGACGAAATCGACGACCGGACCTAGCACTTTCGAGGTTGGCTGTGCGAGGGTACCGGCGGCCTTGTCGTCCTTGTACTTCTCGGTGACCAAGCCATCCTCATCGACGTAGCCACTCTGGACGAGGTGGAAGTAGAGCGCGGTGGCGAGCTCCTCCTCCACGACCGACTCGCCGGACGGCGTCTGGATTGTCTTGCCCGTGAAGAACTTGACGCTTGCCTTGCGCGGCCGGGCCGCGAGGGACTCAGAGATTTCCTTCTGGAGACCCTCGACGAAGTCGGTGTAGGACTCGTCAGTGACCACGGTCAGTTCGTTGATATCGTGCACCGTGACGGGGTTGTCCATCCGCTCACCGTGCTGGTTGACCGCCAGGCGCAGCCCGCGGCCGATCTCCTGGCGGCGGGAGACGGTGTTATCGCTCTTCTTGAGCATCCCCATGACGAAAACATTCGGGTTGTCCCAGCCCTCGCGCAGTGCGGAGTGGGAGAAGATGAACCGCACCGGCTCCGCGAAGGACAGCAGGCGCTCCTTGTCCTTGAGGATCAGGTCGTAGGCATCCGTATCGGTGGACTGGCCCTTGTCGTCGCCGCGACCGCTGACCTTGCCGTCCACCTGCCGCTTGGTCTTCTTGTCGATCGAGAAGTACCCCTCGTGCACCGCGCGCACTTCGTCGCGGCGCAGATACTTCTGGTACGCCGAAATGGCGTCGTCGATGTCGAGTTCGCCGAGGACCTCGTCGCGGATGGTCGCGTACTCCTCCTCGAAGACGCGGGCGTAGTCGCCGAGGGTATCCTCGCGGTCGTAGTCGCGGTACTTGGCGACCTCGTCTATGAAGAACAGCGAGAGTACCTTGATGCCTCGGCTGAACAGCTCCCGCTCCTTGTCCAGATGAGCGCGGATGACCTCGCGAATCTGGATGCGGCGCTTCGTCTCCTCAGTCACGTCGCGGTCGGCCAGCTGGCCGGCGACCACCACGTCGCCGCTGCTTAGCTCGATCACGTCGCGGTTCGCGTCGACCTCGGTGACGAACAGGCCCTTGTATGCCTCGATCCCATTCGACACGTCGTGCAGGTTCGCGCCCACGTCGAGGCGCTTGACCTGCCGCTTGATCGGGCCACCCTTGGTTTGTACCTCGATCTCCACCCGCGCGCGCGGCTTGGCGCCCTTGGCGATTTCGATCGCGTCCAAGTACAGGTATGCGGTCGAACCGGCGAGGCCCTTGACGGTGATGCCGCGCACGGCGATTTTCTTGACCAGCTTCTGGTTGTACGCATCCAGTGCATCCAGCCGGTGCACCTTCGTATGTTGTACCCTGTGCGTGGCCGAGTAGCGCAGCATCATCAGCCCGTTGAACTCGGCCAGAGCCTGGAGTGACTTTTCCGCGCCGATCTTCTGCGGCTCGTCAATGATCACGACCGGGCGGTTCGCCTTGATGACGTCGATGGGGCGACGCGACTGGAAGTCGTCGAGCACGTCATAGATGCGCCGGTTGTCCTTGCCGGTCGCGTTGAACGCCTGGATGTTGATGATCATCACCTGCACCCCGGCGTCGGAGCTGAACCGCTCCAGCTCGTGCAGCTGCGAAGAGTTGTAGATGAACGAGCGCGGCTTGGTGCCGTAGAGCTGCTGAAAGTGCTCGGCTGTCACGTCGAACGACTTTTTGACGCCCTCACGGATCGCGACTGACGGCACAACGATGATGAACTTGCTCCAGCCGTACCGCTTGTTCAGCTCCATGATCGTCTTGATGTAGACGTACGTCTTGCCCGTCCCCGTCTCCATCTCCACGTCCAGGTTCGGCGCTCCCGGGGCCGCCTTACTGTCGACCAGTTTCGGCGACGGCGGCAGGTTGCGAGACCGCTGCACCTTGTGCACGTTCTCCAATAGCTGCGACCCGGTCAGTGCGATTTCGGCGTTCCGCAGGCCCGAATCGGGCGTTTCGTTTGTTTCGAACAGCGCCGGGTTGGCGACAGAATTCACCTTGCCGGGGTCGATCCGGTACGAGATGCCGTCGTGCTTGGGTTGGCCCTCGAAAACCTCCACGACGGAGTCGACGGCATCGGTCTGGTACCTCTGGACCTTGAACTTAAGTTTCATCCCGATCAGATCGCCTTCACATCGGTCGCCGGGGACACCTCACGGAAAACCTGCTCCGCGTTGATCCGCGCGTCATCCGATGCGAACCCAGAATCCCGGAATACAGTGCGTAGCGGCTCGCGCTTGGCGATCGAGTAGACAAGCTCTGAGCCGGCGTGCTCGTCGAAGCAAGCAATCAGCGCACCGTCTTCAACGACGAACACTTCATGCCCCTCAATCTGCTCAACACTGATGGGCATAGTCAGTTCAAGGCCCCAGTCGAGCAGCACTTGGAACAGCAGGTCCTCGCTCGAACGGTCAGGCTTCACGCTGTCTTCCAGTTGGTCGAGCGCGAGCTGAACTGTCTCATCAGGAGATCGGAGAACATCGGCCATGTTGGTGGTGTCAACCTTGAGGCTGCGGAAACCGACGTCCAGAACATCACCGGTCAATCCTGCTTGCTGAACTACGGACTGACCTGCGCGGCGAACACGCTCCCGAGCAAGTTCCGCAATGCTTGTGTACCCTACTTTGGCTGCTTCGGACTCAGGCTCGACGGCTTCTCCTAGTTGCACAAGGATGAAGCAGCGCGCAGACTCATCACCCGCGTTAGCGGCGATGACCGCATGAGCCGTCGACCCGCTGCCCGCGAAGAAGTCGAGGACGATGTCCCCGTCTTGGGTTACTTGCTCACAAAGCGTCTTGACGAGGGAGACTGGTTTTGGGAAGTCAAATAGCTTCCCTCCCAGTAAATCTCGAACTTCCCGCGTTGCAGTGTAGTTGTATCCAATCTCATCCGATGTCAACCAAGTCGAGAAGCCTGTGACTGCCGACTTGAGATCGCTCAGAAACTTCTTCTCTCTGGGGCGGCCATCGGGCGATGAAGGCCACAGGATACGCCCTTCTGCGATCAACCGATCCATAGTCTCCTTGCCCTTGCTCCACCCTCTACTTGGACTCGGGGGATAAGCCAGTCCATTCGCAGGGTTTACAAGGTCGTAATGGAGATTCGGGCGTTGATCCGCGCTCGCCAATCCTGTCAGGTTCTCACTTGTCCATGGACCACGCGGATCATTGTCTGGGTTCTTGTATTTCGATTCATCGATTCCGCGTCCGTTGAGCCGAGCGGCATTGCTGCGTCCATAGAGCAGAACGTACTCGTGATCCACCGAGACTCGGCTGTAATTCCTGCTGTCCGGGGTCGGCCGACGACGCCAGGTCAAGGCACCGAGGAACGCCGATGAGCCAAAGACTTCGTCGCCCAGAAGGCGTAGGGCTGCCACCTCGTTGTCGTCGATGCTGATCGCAATAATCCCGTCATCCGAAAGAAGATTGCGCGCGAGCTTTAACCTCGGATACATCATGCTGAGCCAGTCCGAGTGGAACCGCCCGTTTGACTCGGGGTTAGCGTTCAACCGTGCTCCACTGTCGCCCATTTGTCCCGACCTCACCAGATATGCGTCGGCCGTCTCCGCGAAGTCGTCGTTGTAGATGAAGTCGTTGCCGGTGTTGTACGGCGGGTCGATGTAGATCAGCTTGATTTTGCCGAGGTAGGACTCCTGGAGGAGCTTGAGGGCGTCGAGGTTGTCGCCTTCGATGAAGAGGTTCTTGGTGGTGTCAAAGTCCACAGACTCCTCGCGGACGGGGCGGAGGGTCTTGGCGATCGGTGCGTTGGCGGCGAAAGCGGCGGCGCGCTTTCCGGGCCAGTCGATCCGGTAGCGTTCCTGGGGTCCTTCGACGACGTGGTCAGAGAGTTCCTGGCGCAGCAGGTCGAAGTCGATGGCCCTCTTGGTGTTGCCGTCGGCATCTGTCGTCTCGGTGACGACGCTGGGGAAAAGCTCGGCGAGTTTATTGATGTTGGTCTCGGTCAGATCTGGCGACGTCATGCGCAGCTTATCCACGGGTTATTTTTGTCCTGTCCTTAAATCAGCGCAGTCAGTTCTGCTTGTTTGGTCTTCAACGTGCGGCGCAGCTCGATCTTGCGGTTGAGCTGTGGCT
Source organism: Arthrobacter sp. Marseille-P9274 (assembly GCF_946892675.1). Lineage (NCBI taxonomy): Bacteria > Bacillati > Actinomycetota > Actinomycetes > Micrococcales > Micrococcaceae > Arthrobacter > Arthrobacter sp. Marseille-P9274. Next base: position 428,286 of record NZ_CAMPOV010000003.1, on the reverse strand, counting down.
CGGTGCGGAGCTTGCGCTCCAGGGCGGCGATCTCGCCCTTGAGCTTGTCCACGGCCCTCAGTCTGGCGGCGACTTCTGACATTTCTTCGCCCGGCCTCATCGCAACCGGGGTCAGGGGTCCCAGGATCGCGGTGTAGAGGGAGGTCAGGGCGATCGCGGTCGGGAGCGGCTGCCGTTCGGCATCGGCGGGCTGCCAGCCGGTCGAGTAGTAGGCGCTGAGCTTCGGGGCATTGCCTCCGAGCTGCTTGTGCGCGGCGACCATCCTGACCTGCCGGCCACTGCCGGTGTCGCGCGTGATCTCGAAGATGATAGGGAACGGGATCGCCTTATCAATCGCGGTCAGTGCGGGCTCGGAGACATCGTTGCCCTTGGCCTCGATCTGGAAGACCTGCACCTCCGGAACTTCCCGGCTGCCGGCGAGGTTGATGGTAGCCTCGGCCAGCTTGTACGCCCAAGTGATGCGCTGGACCTCGGCGACGAATTTCTCCCGCACGGTGGTGGTGACGGTGCCGTGCTCGTAGAATTTCTCCTTCGGCACGCGGCTGCCGAACCTCGCCGCGGCGGGCCATCGGTACAGCACGTCAGACATCGGCTGCCACCCCTTGGGCGGGGTCGACGACGGCGATGAAGGCGATCAGCTCGAAGTCGTCCAGGCCCGCGATCGCCTGGGTGAGCGCGGTGGTGTGCCCACCGGTGAAGAGGCTGTCGATGTCGCGTTCCTCGGTGACGTCGATCATCGAGTGGATCGCATCGGTGAGTAGCTGCGAGTACTCGTTCATTTCGGCACCCTCGCGGGTCGCCGCATTGAAGATGTGCACGACCTCGGCGACGGGCTCGTCATGCGGGCGGCATCCGGCACGGAGGAGGTCAAGCAGGTGCTTGGCTTCGGTGTGGTCGGCGATGACGTTGCCGTCGTCGCCGAGGTAGATGAGGTAGTGCGGGTGGAGTCGGTTGCCGCGGTTGATGTTTTCGTCTGCGTTGACGTTCTGCAGCGCGAAAATCACTCCAGGCTTGAGTCCCTTGTCGGGATCCGCGGGGATGACGGCATGCAGGCCCTTGGGGGTACCGGCGAGGTCGCCGTACTCCTTGATGTAGCCGAGTAGGTCCATCCGGAAGTCGTTCAGGCCCAGGTCCGTGATTGAGACGCCGGTGCGGACGTCTTCGAGTTCGATGACCTCGTCCTGGAGCTTGCGGAGCTGTTCCTTGCGGAACGCGGCGTCGGAGTCTTCGAGGGTAAGGACGTTGTCGTCGGCGGTGCCGGCAAGGTCGGCAATGACCATCCGGTTCTCGACGCGCTCCTTGAGGTTGATGTACTCATCGAGGGAGATGTCAGGCCAGAAGTTGACCAGCTGGATCACCTGGTTGATGGAGCCGATGCGGTCGATGCGGCCGAAGCGCTGGATGATCCGGACCGGGTTCCAGTGAATGTCGAAGTTGACCAAATAATCGCAATCCTGGAGGTTCTGGCCCTCGCTGATCACGTCGGTGCCGATGAGGACGTCGAGCTCGCGGGTCTCCTTCGGCATAGTGAGGTGGCGCTGCTTTGATCGAGGCGAGAACATCGACATGACCTGCTGGAAGTCGAACCCGGTGCCAAGCGTCGTCTTCGCGCCGTGGCTGCCGCCCGTGATGACGGCTGTTTCCAGTCCGGCATCCGCCAAAGCGGGTGCGAGTTCGCGGTAGAGGTAGCCGGCGGTGTCCGCGAAGGCCGAGAACACCAGCACCTTGCGATTGCCCCGGTTCATCGGGTGTGTGGCCTTGTCGGTGATGAGCTGTTTGAGCCTCTGGAGCTTGAGGTCATGGTCCGGAGTGACCTTGTGCATTTCGTCGAGCAGCTCATGCAGCGTCGCGCGGTCGTTTCGCAGGTCGCGCCGCCAGGACTCGACGTCAAGGTCGTCCAGGTCGATTTTGATCTTTTCCCCGAAGGAGAGCGCCTCGATGTTCGCATCGTCCTCGTCGTCTACGTCGAAATCGAAGTTCTCGAGGTCGACCGTACCCGTCGTCGAGCCCTGATGGGCGTCGAGACGGCGGAGCTTCGCATCGACCGCGTCCTGAATCTTGGCCAGTGTCAGGCGGAATGCCTCGACCGAGCTTTCCAGCCGCTTGAGGAGATTCACGGTCATGAGCTTCTTCAGGCCCTGTTCACGGCCCTGCTGTCCGATGTTGGAGCGGGCGTTGCCTGCGGTGACGTTGTAAAGGTCCTCGTATTTGGACAGCCTGCTCGGGAACACGTACGCCAGCGGCGTATACACCGCCAGGGTGAGCAACTGGAGCTGTTCGAAGATGTCGTTGAAGCCCGGCACGTCCGCAAGGTCGGTGAGCGGTTCGCGGATCGACCTCGGCGCCAGGCGTTCGGGGAAGGCGCCGATCTCGGTGGTGTCGTAGAACGCCTGGATGTGCTTGCGTGAGCGGGCGATCGTGACCGCGTCGAGCAGCTCGAAGAAGTCGAAGTCGAGCATCTGGAGGATGCGGTCGGTGGTGCGGTTTTCCGGGTCGAGCTTGGACCACTCGTTGAAGACCCGCTGGGCGTCGCTGAAGACCTTTTCGACCGTGGTGGACAGGTTCAGATGCTGGGCGAGGTTCTGCGACTCTCCCTCGTAGGCGAGCTGGAGCTGGTTCTTCAGGTCGTTGAACCGGTTGTTCACCGGGGTTGCCGAGAGCATCAGTACCTTGGTCTTCACGCCCTCACGGATGACCTGCCGCATGAGCCGTTGGTAGCGGGACTCCTTCTCCTCGGCATAGTCGGCGTTGCGGAAGTTGTGCGACTCGTCGATCACGACGAGGTCGTAGTTGCCCCAGTTGATCCGGTCGAGCCGCAGGCCCATGGACTCGCCCTTGGTGCGGGAGAGGTCGGTGTGGGCGAGCACGTCGTAGTTGAACCGGTCGGATGCGAAGATGTTCGTCGTGAGGTTGGCGTTGTAGTTTGTCCAGTTCTCAGCGAGCTTCTTCGGGCACAGCACCAGCACCGACTTATTGCGCAGCTCGTAGTACTTGATCACCGCCAGCGCGGTGAACGTCTTGCCCAGGCCGACGCTGTCGGCGAGGATGCAGCCGTTGTAGGTTTCCAGCTTGTTGATGATCCCGGTCGCGGCGTCGCGCTGGAAGTTGTACAGACTCTGCCAGACCTTCGTGTCCTGGTAGCCGGTGCGGTCGTTCGGGAGCACGTCCTCGTTGATGTCCTCGAGGAACTCGGCGAACAGGTTGTACAGGATCAGGAAGTAGATGCGCGCAGGGGAGTTCTCTGCGTAGACGCTGGCGATGTGATCATGGACCGCCTGGGTGACATCGTGGAGCTGGTCGGGGTTGTTCCAGATTTGGTCGAACAGGTCGAGCAACTGCCGCGTCTCGGGGACGCCTTCGAACTTGGTGACGACGTTCGAGACCGCAGGCCCGGGCTCGTATCCCAGATCGGAGGTCGTGAAGCCCTGGATCGGGAAGTAGGCCGCGCCGTCATCGACAGCCGCGAGCGGCTGCATCGGATTGCCGGTTGCGTTCGAGCGGAACATGACTTTGCGGCGCACCCAGTCGGCGCACTCTTTCGCGATGGCCCTCTGGGTGAGCCTGTTGCGCAGCCTAATCTCGAACCCAGAACCGTACAGGCTCGACTCGGCGTGCCCGGCCGGGATGAAGAACTCGCGCCGCTCTTTGCGCAGCTTGTCCGTCACCTTCTCGGTCACGAACGAGGGCGAAGTGAAGATGAACTCCAACTCGGAGACTTGCTCCAGCTCTTTACGCAGGGCCTCGAACGCGAAAATCGAGAAGGTCGATGCGGCGATGCGCACCTTGGAACCGGACACGATCTCGGCCCTCAAGTCGTCGCCGAGCAGGTCGGTGACGTTGTTGATGATGCGCATTTAATTTCAGATCGTCCAGAGGAGCTTATGCGGCGGCAGGGTTGGGAATGGCGCTGCAGACAGTCGGTCTGGTAATAACGCGCTCGATCGCAGCATATACGGGCCGGGGCGTTTCGATAGATATCGGCGCTGAGAAACTCTGTTTCGTGCCGTCCGATTTTGGCTGACGCCAGCAGCTTGCCAGAGACAACTCATTCTGGAACCCCCGATCCAAGAGAACTTAGCACTGCAAATGAAACGATTCTAGCTGTTGAAGTACCAGAATCGAGCAAACCCTCCGCTCAGGGCCAGCCCGCTTCTGCTCAACTTAGCTTCGCCAGGTGTAGTCACGGCAGTTATCCAAATGGTGCTCGGTCACCTTAGTTAGGCGCTTGAGGCCGACTGCGTTCAGCAGCTCCCGGTTGAGGTCGTCCTCCGCTACGCCGGCGGCCTCCAGTTTCTCGAACATGGACACGATTTCAGATGGAGGAACGTCAAAAATGGACCGTGGCCCCAGTTGCCTTAGCTCGACCTGGTTGCGGCCTGGAATGTACAACGTTGCTCCGACCAGGCCGGGCACGCCGTCGTCAATCCGAGCGATCTGCCCGGCATTGATGGCCCGGTTGGCGGCGCGGTTGAAGATCCTCTGCAGAGCCTTGCCGACTTTGGAGCCACCCGCCGCTTTCTGGTAGCGCAGATACGCCTGGCGGGCGATCATCGGACCCTCGTGGTCTAGGATCTCCGCCAGCCCCTGCTGAACGTAGCGGATATTGCCATCAGTGACCGGTGGCTTGGGAGAGAACGGCCACTGCCGGTATGGAGCCAGCGTCAGGTGCTGTGTGGACGGTACGGTGTCCCGCCCGAAGGGAGCAGCATCCTCAAGCTCGATGTCACGCTCATCCTCGACGTCTTCTTCAGTCTCTTCAACCTGGTGATCGTTGGAGTTTCCCAGCCATACAGGCGGCGTGGGTGCGGCGATTATCGGGGCAACGGTGTCTGCTGGCCAGACCGCTGCCAGCTCTTCCTCTGTAGAATCCGCAACCGGGCCTGGGGCAGGGACGGTTTCTTCCGCCGTGTTATTGACTTGTGGTGCCTCGTGCCCCGGGAGGTCGGTTACCGTGACTTCACGGACCAACGACCGGCTGACGCCTTCGGCCCACGCATCGCCGGGCTCGATGCCGAGCTTCTCAAGGTGCTCCCACAGCGGGAGCATGGCGGACTGCGGGTCGCGGAAGTACGCCGAGCCGCGGATCCGTTCAAACGTCCACCCTGCCCGCTCCAGAACCTCCTGCCGCGCGCGATCCTGATGCCACACGTCCGGACCATGCCAGCGATCGCCGTCGCACTCGATGGCAAGGCGCCGTTCTGGCCCGGAGACCACAAGGTCCAAACGGTACCGCCCGACAACCTTCTGGGCCTCAATAGATCGGTAGCCGCGGTTGAGCAGATCATTGACCACACGACGCTCGAACTCGGATTCACAGGCTGCGAGCAGACGCTCCTGACTTGGCGCTTCTGCTTGGAAACCCGCGCAGTGGCGGATGAGGGCTGCTCGATAGTCGCCGCTTGGAAGCATGTCCGGGTCAACCGAGGTCACAACCCACATTTGGTTGCGGGCGCGGGAGGCGGCGACGTTGATTTTGCGCAGATCCTTGCCGCTGGTCATGGCTGCAAAGCGGGTGTTGTGGTTCCGGTCCACGGCGACCACGGTGGAGACGATGATGACGTCCCGCTCGTCGCCCTGGAAGTTGGCGGCCTCACCGCAGCGGATCTTGCGCTCCTCGACTACCTCCGGCCCAAGACTGTCATAAAGCAGGTCCCAGATCAGCTTGGCCTGGCTGCTTCCCAGCAGGGTGAGGACGCCGAAGGTCATGCCGTCGTACTGCTCGTTCTGGCACATCTCGGCAATGAGATTGACGACCTGCATGGCTTCGGGTTCGTTGATGTCGCCCTCGCGATAGCCGTCCTTGACCCGCAGGACCCCGAGAGGCACCCAGCCGGGCCGCGGTGCCTGGTCGCGCAGCGGAATGATGTTGCCGTTGTAGGCCTGTGCGTTGGAGAAAGCGATGATTTCCGGCAGGCAGCGGAAGTGCTCGGTCAACATGACGGGAGTCGCAAACTTCTGCGTAGCCAGGTCATAGAGGCTGTTATCCGGATCGAATAGGGTGCGGTACTTATGGACGCCCATGAGGTGGTTGTCCATGATGTCGAAGACCTTTTGCCGGTCCAGCCCGACGTTCTCGGGGCTGGTCTGCTTGTCGTCGCCGACAACAATGGCTTTCTTGGCCAGCGAAAGCAGCGGCAGGGCGTCGAACCCGATCTGCGAGGCTTCGTCGATGATGAGGACGTCAAAAGGCGGCACGGCGGCGGGCCGGAAGCTGGTGAGTGCGCGCGAGGTCGTCATGATCCAGACAGGGACTGCGTCCTTGGAGTCGTCCAGCGCTTCCCGCATTTCGCGGATCCATCGCTGAGCGTACTTGCCGCCGGTCTTGCCGTAGCGGTTCACTGCCTTGAGGTAGCCCTGCAAGGCCTGGTGTTGACGAGGCCCGAGGTTGTCCGCCAGTCGGCGCCAGGCCAGCACCTCGACAAGCTCAGCGACAATTCGCCGGCGCTGTCGGCCCAGTTCGTCTACCCTCGACTGAAGCTCGGCGGGGGAAGCGAGGGCAGTCTTGCCGGTGACCCAGCAGTCCAGTTGCCGCCATTCCCAAGCAGCTGTGATTGAGTCCGGGTCCGGAGCCGACTCCAGATCTTGATCGATCTGGTCTGCCCACTTGGGAGCTGCCGCCTGCAACGCGTCACGGAGTGCCTTCAGCCGCCGGGCCGGTTCCAGCAGCGCGGTAAGGCGGATGACGTCGTCGCGCAGTGCGGTCCAGCGCTCGCGGTCCTGAGCGGAGATTGCGTCTCGCAGCCGGAGCCAGAGCGGGGAAGCATCCGGACGCGCAGCGCCACTCTTGAGTATTGTCTCCAAGGCTGTAAGGGAGGCGCGCGCTTCCTCTGCCCGGAAATGATGAGTGGCGGCGTCGATAGCTTCGACCAGTGGACGGGCACCGGTCGAGGTGGTCAGGTTGTGGGGCCGTAGGCCGATGCTGCTGAGCTGCTCTGAGAGGTTGTTGCCCAGCTGCGGCAGGTTCATCAGTTCTTCGAGTTGCCGAACCTCTTCGGCAGCGTCGTCCTCAGGGCGGGACGAAAACTGGATGCCGCCGGCCAGAGGAGACTGATTGTCGAAGAGTCGGGTGATCTGACTCCTGACTAGCTCCAAAGCGGTCGCGGTGATACACAGCGCGGCTTCATCGGCGCTCTGCGGCGGTCTGCCCCCCACGGTGAAGGCAGCCATCGTCTTTTTGTGCTGGCGGTCGAAGATGCCGAGCTTTCCTGCGGATTGCCATTTCTGTTGTGCCTCGGTTACTTGGGTGAGGAACTCGGGAGAAACGGGTTCGGCAATTTCGACGCTGGAGGACATCAGCGCGCGCCGGTGTCCGATTGCCTGCTCGCGCAACTGGGCTAGAGCGGTGAAGTAGTCGAAGAGCTCTTGGGCGAGGAGTCTATCCTCGAAACGACGAATCAAACCGGAATACGGCGACGACTCGATGGCTTCCAGCTTGGTTGCGTAGTCCACCAGCAGGGAGCGGACGTCACGGATGCGCAGTTGGTCCGAGCGGGCAAAAGTTGCCCAATCGGCAAAGGCGTGACGGACGCTGCCCGCGGTGGCATCTCCTTGGGTGGCTGAGTCAAAGAGCTCACCCAGTTCCGCGACCGAAGGCAGGTCCGAGACGGGCGGCAGCGAATGCAGTGCGAGGACTGCGTCATCGGAGCGTACCGTCTTCAGCAGGCTCACGTACTCGGCGAATTCGGCAGCTGATAGAGGTACCTTGATGGTGAGGTCGAGTGCATCGGGGATGTAACCGAGGCGTTCGGCATTCTCCCGTACCCACGCGGCAGCCGTCTGCGGCGTCGGACTTACACCCGCCAGCCAGCTGCCCGAAGCCTCTTCGACTTCCGACTGCCGCGCCCGGAGCATGTCACCCGTGGTTTCGGCAATTCCACGGTTAGCCGCTGCCAAATCGGACTGAAGACGCTTGATGGTTTCGTCTGCAGCTGACCTGTCCAGCGTGCCTACCCGCGACTGAATCGTCGTGACGGACTTTTCCAGTGACTTGCGACTGTCTTGGTCCGCTCCGAGGACCGAGACAGTCAGGTCCCGGATCCCTGCCGGCACCTTGTCGGCCAGGACCTTCAGCGCCTGTTCCTTCTCCGAGACCACCAGGACGCGCTGCCCGTTGGCCACATAGTGGCTGATGAGGTTGGCGATGGTGTGAGATTTGCCAGTTCCGGGAGGTCCCTGGACCGTCACCCCGGGGTGGGTCTGGGCCAGTTCCAGGATGCGCTTCTGCTCTTCATTGGTGGGGAGGGGCAGGAGCAGCGCCTCAGGCTTCTGTCCGGTCGAAGCTGAATGAGCATGCCCTGCGACATTTGTCTCCGCAGGCTGTGCAACGATGTCCTGGAGCGGAGCGGGAACCGTGCCTCCCGCGAGGTAGATGGAGCGCATTTGTTCCAGAAAACCCTGTGAATCCGGCACTCGTCGACGCATGTATAGAGTCCAGCTTTCGTCGACGACGAGCGAAGGGCCGGGACTGCCCGCCTCGGCAACGACGATGCCATTGTCATCGATGGAGCGTGCGAGCCTTCGGAGCAGAGCAGGCATCTCTTCGGCATTCCACGGGTCGATTTCCAACTCTGTGGCGGTTTGCCGCTGACTGTTTAGGGACTGCCGGTCATGCAGGTCAAGGCTGGCAAGGAAACGCGTCTCCACTTCCGGCTGCCCCGCGGCGACGACGGTAACCCGCTGGGTCTGCTGGTCCAGTGTGACTTCTGCCGGTACCGTGACCAGCGGGTGGTCAATGGTGTACGAGTCCTTGATCCAGCGGGCCCGGCCGAACCCCCAGACGAGTTCGACAGATTCCCGCTCCAGCATTAGCTGTTCCCGCTGCTCGAAGAGCTCACGATGGAGGCTCTTCACTCGCGATGCGAGAGTATGAGTCTGCGACCAGGATTCCCACTCGTCCCGGATCCAAGTTTCAACGGACTCTACAAGGGACGAGTATTCTGCCTCTGATCGCAGACGTTCCGCTTCTTCCTCTTCCGTCAGCGGCAGTTCATCGTCGATCCGTCCCTTCGGGAGGGGAACGGTTGTCACTGGCCGGCGGAGCGGAGAGATGGCTTTGCCGCTGTCGACGTAGGCTTTGAATTCGTCGGGCACTCGTGGAGGTAGAGGCAGGTCGATGAAGTCGATGGCGAGCCACTCGGCCTCTGACGGTTCAAGCTGTACGGCTTCGTGGACCGGAAGTGTCTTTTGGGTGAGCCTGAACATCCCATAATCGCTGATGCTGCGCACCGGCTGGTTGCGCTGCGCGTCATAGTCGGCGAGGAAATCAATCAGCCGCAGTACTTGGGCGAGATCGCCTTGCTGGCTGATTTCAGCGTCCACTGACATGTCGTCCCCCTTCATGAACCCGGCCCGCGGCGCAGATAGGCAAGCCGCCTCTAATTCTAATCGTCGGCCGTCCAATTAAATTTCTTGCCTGTAATGGTCTTATTAGCCGAGCCAGCACTATGAATCTGTCTACTCTGCTCGTGAGGGGCAGCCAGTTTAGGGTGCGCTGCGTTCGTTCCTCGGGTCTGAGTTCGTGCTAACGCAGAGTTGAGCGAGTGCCCTGCTCCGGGCCTCGAAACGCCCACACTGCAGCCAGGAATGAGAATAAGTAGGCGCTACTTTCAGCCGATGCAAACCCAACGAGCGTTGGTCGGTCAAACCCATATATTTGTACTGGGGCACGCCGGAGCCCTAGATGCAACCTTGCAATGTAACTCAATTTGTTTTCTAGGCCGAGGCGAGAACGAGACTGAACCGATTGTAGGTGGACCGTCAGTTAGTCCGGCGGGCGTCAATTCAGATGCACCCTGCGACTCTCCATGCGCGAGTCTTAGCAAGCCGGATAACCGAATCAGAGGTCCTCCAAGAGAGCATCCTCCTTGAGCTTATCTTCAAGAGCGGCAAAGGCTTTACCAGAATATTCGACCCCGACAGTCACGTCAAAATTTTCGCCGAGAATTCCTACCGTTATGAATGACTCCTCGGTATCCCAGCTAGCAAACTTACTGAGATGGCCGCAACTAACCGCCATTCCCCATTCAGAGAAGTCATCTCTATACAAGTCATTCAACCAGTAGGTTCGATCTTCGTTAGGAGCGCCGTACTTCTTGGTCACGGAATCCTTCAGCTCGTCAAACGCAGAAAGATACTTGTTCTGGTTCTGGTACTCCTCGACAAGTCGGTATTTTCCGCGGGCCAACTGTCCACTAACGAAGATATATATCGCGGCACAATCGAACCGTCCAAGCTTGACAGCGAAAGCAAGTACATCGTCTGTTTCCTTGACAGGGTCGTTTCCTTCTATAGCCCTGACTTGGCTCATCGAAGAACCCCAGGGCGACTTACGGAAGCCTTCCGTGGCTGCAGATTGGGCCATTGGGGCCCACGTGCCATCGTCATGGAGTACCACAGTAGTTCCGACGTCTGTGACCGCTCTCATTCTTCCCCCTATTGATGCACTTGCTTTGCCGTTATCCTCAGCAGGCTCTGACGAAACCTTTCAGTTCTAATTATGGTACTGGAAGTCGCCCTATCAAGCGTTGTCCCGATTTGATAAGACCTCGCGGAGGCTGAGCGCTTGATCAATGAGGTGCAATGAAGGCGGCCCCTGGACCGCCGAACCCCGACAGGCGGGCGGTCTTCGTCATAAAGGGTTGCCTTGGCCAGCGATTGTTCAAGTTCAAGTTGTAGTACACGACAAGGCGAGGTTAGGGCCGCATTCGGGACAGGTCGGAAGTCGTGGAGAACTATGGAATGAACATGACCCGAGTGAACTTAGTGCATTTATCCGGTGCTGACCGCGACGCATTAATTGTCCTAGACGCAACACAAGGGGGAGGACAACGGCTCCAGGGGCGGCGGGAGCGCGATTCGACAGCATCGGGAGTAGCAGTTTGGGGGAATGCGGGACATCATGCCCACTTTTGCATCAACCGATTCATTGCCTAGATGCTGGAATACAGTGGGAGATACATTTTCTATTGCAGCGCGACAACGAAAACGTGATCGTCGAAAATGACGCCGTCCATCAGTTGCGTCTTTTCCACAAGGAGGTCTAGTTCGCGATGACTAAAATACCCGCATCTGGGTTGGTGCAGCTACTTGCAGGTCCGGCGCCCGAAGTTGAAGCTGCTGGCCGCCTGATCATAGAAGCAGGTCTGCGCGGCGCTCGATCACCATTCTGGGACGGCGTCGCGTGGACCCAGGAAAATGCGGACGAAATGATCCGGCGGATTTTCGAGAACTACGACGAGGGCCCAGGGTCCTTTGTCGAGAAGCTCGAGAAACAGCTCGGGGGAGCAGAACCTGGAGTAGTCGTGCTGGCGGCCGAGTTCATGGCACTCCACCTGCTGTCATTGTCGAACGTTCGAGGCGGCACCAAACGACATCGTGTCGAGCAGGTTCTGTCCTGGACGGATGCGCCCACGACCATACCGCGCGAGATGGAGGGGGCATTCGATTCACGAGGTGCCTTCAACGGCGGTACTGGATTCAATGTCAGGCAGTGGCAGCATTTTGTCTGGCTGGCCAAGTTCGTGCAGCATGCCTGTAGCCAGTCCGTGGAGGTTCGAGGCAGAGCCATTCAGGAACCGGAGCTCTTCGCGCAATTGACGGAGGGTGTTGATCACGAGCCCAAAGGGATCAAGTACTCAGTCGAATATCTGGCGTGGCCGTCCTACTTCGAGCCGATCACGAGTCGGAATCACAGGTGGCGGATCCGCGAGAGGTACCTGAAGGATATTGGCGGGTTGTCCTCAGGTAATGACGATCCCGCTATCTCGCGGGATTTGGCGGCAATCCGAAAAGCGCATGACGCTGCCGCCGGCACAGCCGTGGACTGGTACTTGGAGCCGTACCTTAGCGAGTGGTCTGGCTCCGGGAAGCGAACCGGCGGGCAAAAGGCCTGGCTTGTGCGGCAGAATCAAAGCGGCACACCTATCTAGGGGTGGTCGTTGACGAGGCAGAGTACGCGGAGGATCCCACTTCGAGATTGAGGTGGGAGGTGGCTTGGCGTCGAGAATCGGTTGAAGCCCGCGATTTGCCGGCGCCCTTGCCGCGTCTGTTGGAAGAACAAGGCGCCATTGTTGATTTCACGGACGGGCTGACGGTCATCAAAGAGTGGCTGCGCGAAACGCCGGACTTGCTCCCGGATGACGCCGGCGAGGTCACGAATGAGAATCTGCCGCAACCCGCCGTCGTACCCCGACTCCGTGTGCCCGACGACGAGCTAGCCGCGTCTCTGCACGTGAAGCGCGAGGACCTGCGGGAGGTTGCGGAACTGCTGCAGACCCGGAACCAGATCGTTTTCTACGGCCCTCCTAGCACCGGCAAGACGTATCTGGCCGGGAAGATTGCCCGCTATCTCGCGGGAAAGGAACATGGGGACCACGTCAAGACCGTGCAGTTCCATCCGTCGTACGCCTATGAGGACTTCTTCGAGGGCTATCGGCCGGCGCAGGGTGAGGACGGGCAGGTCGGCTTCAGCCTGGAACCCGGGCCGCTGCGGAAGATCGCGGCCGAAGGGTCGGCCGAGGGCAACCGGGACAAGCCGTTCTTCCTGATCATCGACGAGATGAACCGCGGAAATCTGGCCAAGGTCTTCGGCGAGCTGTACTTCCTGCTCGAATATCGCGACCAGAGCATCAACCTGCAGTACAGCCCGACCGAAACCTTCGTGCTGCCGCCGAACCTGTTCATCATCGGGACCATGAACACCGCCGATCGGTCCATCGCCATGGTCGATGCCGCCATCCGCCGGCGCTTCGCCTTCGTGGAACTTCATCCGCAGGAAGGCATGATCGAAGGAATGCTGGGGCGGTATCTGCAGGCCCACGATAAGGAGCCGCTGCGCGCCCATCTGTTGGACGCGCTGAACTCAGAGCTTGGGGCCGGCGATCGAGACCTCATGATCGGCCCGTCCTACTTCATGAAGGAGCACGCCGGAAGCGACACCGGCCTGGAGCGGATCTGGCGGTACGAGCTTCTGCCCTTGCTTGAGGAGCATTACTTCGGCCGGATGAGCCGTGCAGAGGTACATGAGCGTTTTGGACTGGCAACAATCCGGAAGAAGGCCGCGAGGAGGCTTGGTGCAGTGGACTACATAGAGGAAGATCAGACGGAGTCCGGGCAGGCAGCGAGGAGACCGTCGGTGCCCAAAGCCAGTGAGGCGCCCCAGCAGCTGATTCTGGACGAGCTCCAACAGGAGCCGGTGTTTGCTGCCTTCGACGCCGAGGCGGCTGCGCTGCTGAACAGTACGAGCCTGGTCTCGGTGCAGCCAGACATGCGTGGCGGCTGGCAGGTGCTGCCGGCTGGGCGCGTCGGGGCAGTGCATGTGGGCCGGAAAACCGGATCCTGCGGGCTGCTATGCGCCGGATGCTCCAGCTGCCACGGCTCTCATCCGTGCTGCGCGGCCGGCTTGCCCACTTAGATGCAAAGCTCGACGGGGTGACACTGCTGCGTGCGGGGGGCTCCCCTTCCCACATGGGATGAGTCCCGAGCGAACGCGCACTACGGGCCCGTACTCCGGCTGGCAGAGATTGTCCTGCGCAACATGTCTGCGGAAGCGGGCTTGGGACGGCAGCGCGTGGCGTCTTTCGTGGTGAACATGGCTACGGTGTTTGAGGACTTTGTGAGCGTTGCGCTCCGCGAGGCGCTGTCAGGAGTTCCCGGCCGAACCGAGGGCCAGTACGAATGCTTGCTGGATGAACCGGACGGAACGCGCCGGCCCCGGGTGAGGATGTTTGCCGACGTCGTACACGTAGTGGACGGGAAGCCGGTGGCCATGTTTGACGCGAAGTACAAGGCGTCCTCGTGGTCCGGTTACCCGAACGCAGACCAGTACCAGATGCTCGCGTATTGCACAGCGCTGGGCGTGCGGTGGGCGTGGCTGGTGTATGCGGATGCCGGGCCCGTCCGGGTGCGGAAGGTGCAGAACGTTAACGTCGAAATAGCGGAGTTTCCGCTGGATCTGTCGCGGGAACCGAAGGAACTGTTGGCCGATTTGGCTAAATTGGCTGGCATGGCCGTGCCCTCACAAGGAAGCGGGTATCCCTACCGTTTGCCGGTCTGATGACGCCAGACGGAATGATTTGCAACCCATTGGCATGACGCCTAGTTCTTTCCCAAGCCCTGATAGAAGGGTCCGCGCTTCTTGGACCGACGGTATGCGTCCGAGCGAAGCGCCCAGTCACTTGATGAAGTGGCGGTCTGCTTTGACCGTATGGTCGTTCGTCCGTTCTCCCACATTCGATGTCACCCTGAGCTGCACAATGCAGCGGTCGTCCGCTGCAACCGGCCAAGTTGGTAGCAGCCGTCGCATATCGCCGATGCAAGCCGTGCCGTCTCAGCCCCCGAGCAACGACGTCGTTTCCCCGCCAGCATCCACTCCGGCCGCAGCGGACAGCGCAGCGAGGCAGATTGGCCAAGCGAGCCGTTCCTGTTCCAACCGCGCGTTCCCGCGCTTGGCTAGCTGCTGGAGCATCATGAGTTCGTCGGACAATAGATGCTGCGTAACGCCCGTATAGGGTTTCGGTTCCGGCACACACAAGTCGGTGAAGGCATCCAGTGTGTCGATGTCCATGAGTGCTGTCCGAACATCAAGGTCCTGTGCTCGCAATCTGTTCAGGATCCCGAATCCGTGACTGTCTAGATCGCCCCAGTAAACCACTCCCATCTCTTGTACCCATGGGATGCGTGCCAGCCGGTCCACTGCGTAGCCGGAGCCGTGGATGACGACCGTGCCGGCCCAATCCGGCATCGCTAGGACGGACTCCAGGTTCTCGAAAACGAAAACCGTGCGTGGCCGGACGTCGAGCTCCACCAGCTCCTCAAGGGGGGCCGACACGTCCCTTAGCCCGCCGGGCGCGAGTTCCGGATCGAGGAAGCGCAGGCGGATGAGTTCGGGTTTGGCAGCCAGGCCCAGGCTGCTTCGTCCGGTGATCGCCTGATGGAGCCGCTCCACCAGGGACCGTCGGCTGCCGACCCACTTCGAGTCCACCCCTTGGATCGGCAGCTGGCGGATGTAGAGTCCGGAATCCGGATTCCCGGCCAGCCACGTCAACACTCCGAAAAGCCGGGTGAAGTCGTCTTCCTCCATAGCCGCCAGTTCGGTCGCGGACCGGACCAGGGCGGACTGGAGAGCGCCGTCCGCCGCGGGAAAGGCTTCCAGCATTCGCGTGCAGCGGCCTGAGATCCGGCGCCAGTGGGATCCCATGCTGCAGAAGTGGGCAACCTCGTCCGGCCCGTCAAGCATCAGGCGGTCGGGTACAGACTGCCGGCCCAGGCTGGCCCACTGCCGCTCGCTCCACACCACGTGTTCTATCCCGGTCCATGATTTCACCCATGCGACTGTCGAGCCCTGGTCTGCGAGGGCCTGCCGTTCGGTCGGAGGATGCAGCGGCATGCCGAGCAGAGGGCTGGTGGTCTCCGATGTGGCCCAGCTGCCGAACAATCGCTCATACTTTCTGCGGACCTGTGCACGGGCCGCTTGGGGAGTCACTGGGGCAGGGTTCAAAACAATGCCACCTCCGCGGCATCGGGCTCGACTTTGAGATCCGTAGGCTCATCGGGTCCGGAAGCAATATCTCCGCTGGAATCGGCGATCTCCACCGAACCGACCTGCGAATCGCGGAAGTCCTTGCAGGTCACAACGGCCATACCACCGATGTAGTCCTCGAGCGTCTGCAGCAGCTTTAGCGGCGTGGCCAGCACCATGTGGAAACCGAATTCCTGGAAGATGTCCATGGCCATGCGGGTGAACCGGCTGTCCGCCTTGTCGAATGCTTCATCCATGATGACGGTCCCGTATCGGGGGATGTCCTCGTCCTCTCCCGCCAATTGGTAGCGGAGGGCGGCGGCCAGGCAGAACGTGACCAGCTTCTGCCGCTGGCCGCCGGAGAGTCCGGCGCTGGAATCGTGCACGTTCACGGTCCGGCCCTCGCCGTCGACCTCGGTAGCGGTAAAACGGACATGCAGGCGCGTGTCCAGGCAGTGCCGCCGCCAGGACGCATCGGCCGCCTCGCTGGACGCCAGCCGCTCCATGAGCCGCCGCATGACTTCGAATTTGGCCTCGGCCGCGTCGCGCTCCTGCACCATCCAGGAACCGGCACTGATAGTTTGCAGATCCGCCAGGAACTGGCGTCCCAGCTCGCCGCGGTTCTCCTTCACCACGATCTTCAGGAACCGGCCGGCATCGAAGGCGGAGCGGCCCAATGACGTATTGACCGGGGCGATGCGTTCCCGCACTTCTCCTGGCGCGCGCCGGATTTCGTTGGCCAGCTGTGCCACGTTCTGCTGCGACTGCCGTTCCAGCAGCTCGAAAAACCGCGATTCAAAGTCGGGTAGCCGGTCCGCGACGAGCTGGCCGAGCATAGCTAGGTACCCGGCCCGGTCCTCGATTGAGGGGCTCAGGTCCCCGGCCTTGGCCGGCCACCTCCGGGAAAAGTCAGTCGCTACAGCCATGAACGTGGTGCGGGCCTTATCAGCCAGCGCTGTGGCCTGCTTCTCCTCGGCGGTGAGCCGGTTGGCTACGCTGAGAGCGACGTCGTCGATCACCTGATGCGAAATACTGCGCCGCACGGCGAGGAACCGCTGTTCGAGGGCCTCGGCGAGCGGACCGGGCACCGGAATCCTGGCATCCACGGTCGCCGAGAGCTGCTCAATGACGCGGGCGATACCGTCCAGCACGGCGGCCGCTGCGGCGTGCTTCCTTAAGCGCGCCTGCTGCGACTTCCGGGCAGCCTCCAGCCGGTTGGCCGCCGCTTCGGCCGCGGCCTCGGCGGCCTGCAGGTCCTTCCTCGTTACGCGCAGTTCGGCCAGCTGGTCCCGTTGGGCTGCGGTGCGCTCGACTGCCGATTCGACGTCGAGCTGGTCCCAGTCCCGTTGGTCCAGGAACTCAAGTGCCCGGACACGCTGTTGTTCAGCGTCCTGTGCCGCCTGGGCGCGGTCCAGCCGGCTCTCTGCCTCGGCCTGGTCAGCGCGGGCCCGCCTTACCAGCGACACCAGATGTTCCACCTTATCCGCGTTGTCGAAGCCAAGGAGCCACTGGCTGCGGTCATCGACCCGGCTCCGGTCGTCCTTTTCATGGCGGGTGCGGGAGCGCTTGACCTGTCCTGCCCTTGTCACGGCCTGATCTGGTCCAGCAAGCTCCGCCGCGGACTCGACACATTCGAAATCGTACTGGCGGGAGAGCACCGAGGACAGCCAAGTGAACATCGGGCCTTGCTGGACCTCGACGCGGTGCACCAGCGAATTGGCGGAATGCACCGTCCGCACCGGTCCCGGGTGTGTAGGCACGCTCTCGAACACCAACCGCGCGCCGAGGAAGAGTCCGTCAACGGCCTCACGCACGGCGGCAATGTGGGCTTCGGGAACCAGCATCACGGTGGCCAGCGGCCGCAACACGCGTTCAACTGCGCCCGTCCAGTCAGCGAATTCGCTGCGCACCTGCAGCAGTTCACCGGCGAACGGAAAGGCGGTGGCTGGCAGGCCAGCTGTAGCGGCCACGTGTTGACGGGCCGCGACCAGGCGGTCCGGCAGATTGGAGCGCCTCCTGCGCAGCGAGGCCAGTTCCTTCTCGAGTTCCCGCACCGAGCCCTTGGCTGCAGCGAATTCCTCGTGCAGCTCCAGCAGCGTAGCCTTGCCCTGCTGCTGAGCGGCGTCCAGCGCGGCCCGTTCCGTGCGGGCGGTGGCGCGTAGTTCCTCGAACTCGGCGAAGGTTTCGGGGAAGGTAACCCCTACAGCCTCCAGTCGGCCGGCTGCCTCCGCCCGGCGGGCGCGGACATCGCGTTCCTGCTCGACGGCCAGGTCGAGCCGATCCTGCTGCAGCTTCAGCTCTTGGCCGCCGCGCTGGTCCGCCTGTTGGCGCGCCAGACTATGCGCAGTTTCGAGTTCGTCGACCAGTTTCGTTGCCTGCAACACCTCATGGTCGGCGGCCCGCACGGCCGTTTCCGCTTCGCCCCGTTCATGCTCAGCTAGTTTCAGCTTCCAGGCGTTCTTGAAAACCGGAAGCGCCTGTGCCAGCCGTTCTGCAGCGGCGGCCGCCGCGCTGCTGTCCTCGAAGATCCGGGACGGCTCCTCCAGCCGGCGCAGCAACTCCACCTGTGCGCGGGCCTCCACCACGAGCCGGTGGGCCTCGGACAGTTCCCCGAACTGCGCCACCGCGTTCTCCGCCAGCGCGAAGGTCTTTGGTTTATCCAGCATGAAGGACCGGAACAGCTCATCCAGATTCCCCAGCGACTTCGCTGACTGCGTCTTGTGTAGCAGCAGCACGGCGTTCTCACCTTGGATGCCCAGCAGTCGGCAGAAGCGGGCGGAGAAACGCGAATGCTGGTCTGTCACGGAGGCATCCGGCCAGTCCGCCTTGATCCGCCGCGTCTCCAACCCGTTGCGCAGGTAGTCGACGAAGTTCGTCAACGCCACCTCTTCCTGCAGGAGCAGGCTGAGCTCGGAAACCTCGGCCGGGGTGTTGCTGCCGCGGCGCAGGTGGTAGAGCTTGACCAGAACTACGGGCTTGCCGCCGGTGCCGTTTGTGTACCGCAGTAGGATGCCGCTGAAGGTAGCCCCGGTGCGCAGGTAGTCGCTGGAGACTTCCCCCGTTTCCTCGTTCGCACTGCGTCGCCAGGCACCGCGCAAATAGCTGACCAGGCTGCGGTCTTCCCCACGGGCGGCGGTGTCCTGCGCGGCGGCATTGAAACGCAGCTGCATCCGGGGCGTCAGCACTGCCGAGATGGCGTCCACCAGCGATGACTTGCCCGAGCCGGAATGACCGGTGAGCAGGAAGCCCCTGCGGGCAACGTCCACCCGATGGTGGCCCTGGAAGGTACCCCAGTTCAGTACCTCTAACCGGTCCAGTCGCCATTGTCCGGGGTGGATCTGGCTGCCGGCGGCGCGATTGCTGGAATTCATTCGCCCTCCTCATCCCCGGCATCCACACGCTCGGATGCTTCGCCGTCGTCGGAATCCTTGCGCGCCTCGGCGGCGAGCCGGCGGTACTCCTGCTGCACTGCGGCGATTTCCTCAGGCCCGAAGACTAGCCGCAGTACCGGGGAGACCTCATACCGGCCCTCGGTGGAAGTGGTGGCAAGGAGCCCATACTTCACCATCTTCTGCCATGAAGAATTGACCCGCTTCGAAAACCCGGCCGGGTCGGCATTGTCCTTACCTCGATACACCTGTAGCTGGTCCGCTATTTCGTCGGCACCGACAATGGTTTTTCCTCCGCTGGCGTCATGGAGCAGCTGCTGGCGCAGATGCAGCAGCAGCGCGGTGTCAAGGAACGTCAGTGTGGCGGTGCGCAGGACCTTGGGTGTCTCGGCTTCTGCGCTGATATTGCGCACAAACGCAACCTGCGCGGCCTCGTCCGTGACGAGCTCCAGAAACATGTCCGCCAGCCGGGATCGGATCGAGTCCTCGTCCGCAAGGAGCGCGGTCCACAGGTGGGAATGGTTAGCCGCCGATAAGTACGGACCACGCAACAACTGGACCAAGGCCCGGCGGGACGGCTCGCGCAAGGCGCCGGGGTCGCCGTCCCACACTGCGACGTCGGAGTTCGGCTTTGTAAGCACGCCGTCGGAGGCGGTGACTGGCTCGGTCACGGATTGATCCTTTCGCAGAACAGGTAGCGGCTCACGCTGCCGCGGCGGATAGCGCCCAGGGTCGACTGCCAAGCGATGTCCTCGCGTCCGTCCAACTGGCGCGCGTGCTCCTCTGCCAGGACGAGCAAGCCCACGACGCTGGCCACACCCTGGGTCGCAGGACGCGCGGCGAGGACGTCCGAGATGGTGGCCGGGCCCTGTTCGTCGAGGACGAGGTTCACGTTGACGGTCAGTTCCTCCATGTCGATTTCCGAGGCGCGGGCGAGCTCACGCAGATCCTCGATGTTGACAGGTGCCGCTTCATGGGCGACGACTTCCTGTGCCGATTCGAAATCCGCAGGGTTATGCAATTTCAGGGCCGACACGGAGCCCAGCGGGACGCTTGTCAGGTCCAGGACCAGCTGAGTTCGGGCATATGCGCGGACGGTCTGCGCCGTGTTCATCGCCTCCCTCAGGGCATTGCGCAGATTCTGGTTAATCAGTCGGTCTTCCTGCAGTTCCTGCGACTGGACGAAACGGCGCAGGCTGCGGCTGAAAGCCGTCATGACCGCATGGATTTCCGAGCTGCGATCCTGCAAGGTGGGCAGGATTCGCCGCAAAGTTCGGGTCTGGGCCGGGGTGAGGCGGTCGATGAACTCCCTCTCCAGGATGCCGGCGATGCTGTCCTCGAACTCGAGTCCGCGTTCGGGATCCAGCAGCAGGGTATAAAATCCGCTGAAGCTGCGGCCGGCTTCGGACTGCTCCAAGAGATCGACACCGCGAAAAATGTCCTCGAGTACGGTGCCACGGGATTCTTCCTGCCCGATAAGGCGCTCCCGAAGCGATCGGTTGAGCTGCTCCAAGTCGCCCCGGACGCGGGCGAAATCCGTGGGAACCTCTTCGACCATGGAGAGGATGTCCCGGACACGCTCCACGGCCTGTTCCATGGGCAAAATACCGACGTCCCCCGCGGCGACCCGGTCGATCAGCTGATCCAGTCGGTCCCGTTCCTCCTGCAGCGACGCCAAGCGGGCAGTGGAGTCCGGATCGGTGTCACGGGCCAACACACGGAGCCGGTCGAGGATGGTGGCAAGGCGGGACTCTGTGACCGCTTGACGGGGTTCGGTGAGCTGGCTAACAAAGCGAATGGCTGCGAGCGCACCCTGCGATAGCTCCAAGGTCTCCTCACGGGCGGCCTCCGAGGTGCGCCGGATCAGGATATTGTCATTCCGCCATTCTGTGCAGTATGCCTGGGCCGTCTGTGGCAGGTCGAAACCGTTGCCGCGCAATTCCTCGAGGTCTTCCTCCAGCCGTTCGAAGAGGACCGGTGCCGGGAGACGGCGCTGTTCGCCCCCGAGGTGCTCACCCAGCAGTGCTACGGCCATGGCCGCGTTACGGGCACGCAGCATTTTCCAGGCCGGTTCCTCGGCCAGCAGTCTTTGCGCGGTTAGCGCCGCACGGATAACGCTCACCGGACCAGCCTAACCAGTAACACCGACGTAATAGCTTTCCGTGCGGCGCCGCAAACCCTGCCCAAAGCTATGGCTAGAGCGGCGGCACGCAGCGCCCACGGAACCCGTTCAGCTGGCTGCTATCTGCCAGTACCCACGCCCCTGTCCCGGCAACAAATGGCCGCCACATCCCCAGCATTGCTCTGACATAGGGGACTACGTCGTCAAAGCAGGTCCGGACTCCGACCGCAGTTCATAAGTATGAACTGCGGTCTGATCGCACTGAGATGGACGATCGTAATTGCAGCAGATGATGGCGTAAAGGCAACCCGGTAGGAGGACGAAGGCCCAGACCCGCTCCCGGTCTGAGGCGGCGACCGGCGGCGTATTCCGGCGACGATCGCCTCAAGTCGGCAACGCACCTCACGCCGGGTGGGCCCGGTTGAACTGGCGCCTAGACGTCGCTGAGTCCAAGGATGACATCTGTGTGGACATGAATGAGCACATAGCCTGGATACAGGTGCGCCGGACCGAGGCCCGCGTTCGGAGATCGTCCGGCATCGGCCCAAATCGCAGGTGGTGCGGGAGATGAGTGACGAGACAGCCGTCTGGGAGCGGGCGGCGCCGACGGCGATCTCCAAAGCCGGCTACGGCGGCACCACGTCCTTCCATCTCCGACAGGACGGCCGGTTCGTCCGGTCCGTGCCTCCGGTTAGGGCCTAAACGAGGCCGACCCGGTGGAAGCCCTCGCCGAAACCGCAGAAACCGCCTCTTGCAGGGGACGCCTTCGGCTCTGCGGTACCGGACAAGCTTTCGTGCGGGACGTTGCGGTGGCAGTCAGTCCCTCCCAACTGCGCAAGCTCAACTGACCTCAGGGCGGCAGACAACTGGCTTCGGCGCGTCTCGCTACGCGTCGTTCCACAGCCCGGCGTCCCGGTAGGAGACGCCGCCTTCGGCGACGATGAATGCATCCTTCGGCGACGACGAGCCCGAGGCCGCCGGCGGCAAAAACTCCGAGGCACACGAAGTGCCGGTCAGCGGGCACGTGTCCGACAATGCTCATCCCGGGCGTCCGGCGCACAGTTTCGTCACAGGTTCGGGACAGGAACGGACAATGTGGGCGGGGCAGAATTAGGGTTAACCCAGCGCCCGGCACTTGCCGTACCGGCTGCCGTTGTGCAGCGGAGTGTGCAGTCCGCCAGGACGTCCGACGAGGACCCGATCCAGAGGATTTCTACATGCCCGATTCCCCGCGCCAGTCCACGACCCGCGAGCTGCCGCGTCTGGCGCACCCAGACGGCAGCCCGATCCGTGCGCTGGTCGTCGACGACGAGGCGAGCCTGGCGGAACTGGTGAGCATGGGGCTGGGCATGATCGGCTGGGATGTGGTCACCGTGGGGGACGGGCAGGCGGCGGTCAGCGCGGCGCGGGACTTCCGCCCGGATGTCCTGGTCCTCGACGTGATGATGCCAGGCCTCGACGGACTGGCGGCGCTCGAAAAGATCCGGGCGTTCCCCCCGAGGTGCGGCGCTGTTCCTCACTGCGAAGGACGCGGTGCGGGACCGGATTGAGGGACTCGCGGCGGGCGGGGACGACTACGTGACCAAGCCGTTCAGCATGGAGGAGCTCGTCCTGCGGCTGCACCGGCTGGTCCAGCGGTCGGGCGTGGCCGCCACCGACTCGGCGGATCTCGTGGTAGGCGATCTGGTGCTGAACCTTGACACCCGCGAGGTCGCCCGCGGCGGCGAAGACATCTCGCTCACCTCCACCCAGTGGGAGCTGCTCCGGTACCTGATGGAGAATCCCAAGCACGTGCTGAGCAAGGCGCAGATCCTCGACAACGTTTGGAAGTACGACTTCGGCGGCCAGGCGAACGTCGTCGAACTCTACATCTCCTACCTGCGCAAGAAGATCGATGCCGGCCGCGCGCCCATGATCCACTCGGTCCGGGGCGTCGGCTATGTCCTGAAACCCGCCGCGTCGTGAGCACCCGTCATGCCTCGGATTCCCCGGGCCAGCCGCGGGTGCGCAACGGGCACCTCCGGACCAGGCTCATCGTCGCCACGCTGGCCCTGCTGACGGCCATCTGTGTGGCGATCGGCGTCTTCAGCCATCTGTCGATGAGCAGCTATTTGACAGGGGAGATCGACGGTGGCCTGACGCACGCGGCGGGGCGGGCCGGCTTCCCGGACGGCGGTCGGGAGAGATAGAGCCGCCCGCCGGGGGAGTGAACCCGGAAAACGCCGCCGGCCAGCGTCCGGGCACCCTCAACGCGGTGTTCAGGGACGGCGCGGTGCAGAACTCGGCCCTGGTGCAGGACGACGGCAGCACCCAGCCGTTGTCCGCGGAGGGCCTGGAGCTGTTGAGCGCCGTCGATCCGGCCAGCGGGCCGACCGACCTGGTCCTGTCCACCGGACGCTACCGCGTGGTGGCGGCGGACCTGCCCGCGCAGGCCGCCCCCGAAGGCACCGTCCTAGTCACCGGCCTCTCGACGGCGGAACGCGACAGCGCCCTGGCCTCGCTCGACATCACGATGGCGGGCCTGTCGCTGGCCGGCCTGCTGGCCACCGGGCTCGTCGGCACCATCATCATCCGCCGGTCCCTGCGTCCGCTCGAGGAGCTCGCCGCCGTCGCCAATTCCGTCTCCCAGCTGCCGCTGGAGTCGGGCGAGGTGGAGATCCCCGTGCGGGTTCCGCCGGCCGTGTCGCACCCGGGATCCGAGGTGGGGACGGTCGGACTGGCGCTCAACAAGATGATCGACCACGTCACGAACGCACTGCGGGCACGGCACGCGAGCGAGACGAAGGTCCGCCAGTTCGTCGCCGACGCCAGCCACGAACTGCGCACCCCGCTGACCGCCATCCGCGGCTACACCGAGCTGGTCCTGGACCGGGCACAGGTCGATCCAACCGAGCGGGCCGCGCTGGAGCGCGTCGACAGCGAGTCCAAGCGCATGTCCGCGCTGGTGGAAGACCTCCTGCTGCTCGCCCGGCTGGACGAGGGACAGCGCGGGGAGCCGTCCGACGTGGACCTCACCGAGCTGATCATCGAGGCTACCAGCGACGCGCAGGTGTCGGCCCCGGACTACGAGTGGAAGCTGGAGCTGCCGGAGGACCCCGTCGTCGTTCCCGGCGTGGAAGACGAGCTGCGGCAGGTACTGATCAACCTGCTCTCCAACGCTCACAAGCACACGCCGCCGGGGACGTGGTGACCGCGCTGCGGGTCGCCGACGGCAGGGCGTGTATGACGGTGACCGACAACGGACCGGGCATTGACCCGGCCTTCCTGGACAGCATCTTCTCCCGGTTCAGCCGGGCGGATTCGGCCCGTACCGGGCCGGCCGACGGCACGGCAGGAACAGGGAAAACCGGCAGCTCGGGGCTGGGGCTGGCGATTGTCCAGGCCCTGCTCGAGGCGAACGGCGGGACGGTCGGCGTGGACAGCCGGCCCGGCTGCACCCGCTTCACCGTGGTCCTCCCGGCGGCCGTCCCGGACGAACCGAACGTTTCACAGGAGCGGCACAAGAACGGTCAATTGCGGCATAGGATGCCTCCGTAAAACGGAGGCATGACAACAAAAAGCACCCGCCCGCTGGGGCGCATCCGCAAGACCGTCCTCGCCACCACCCTGGCCCTGACCCTCGCCGCGGGCGGCACCGCCGTCTGGGCCGTCGACCGGTTCGTGGTCGAAAAGGTCGAGATCTCGAACGTCTCCGACTACGAGGCCAGCCAGACCGCGGCGACCTCCGCCGGCTCTGCCTCCGGCGATGCTGGAACCGACGATTCCGGCTCGGCCGGCTCTTCCGACACCGGCACCACAGCCGACTCTGCCGATATAAAAGAAACCCTCACCGACACCTCCTACCGGTCCCGCGGCGACAGCATCGACATCTCCACCGTGGTGACCGGCACGGGAGCTGAGACGGTCACCTACTACGTTGCCGACGTCGTTCTCTCCGACGCCACCACCCTCCGCTCCGCCTTCGCCCAGGACAGCTTCGGCGAAAACATCACCGAAACCACGTCGGCCATCGCCGAGAACAACAACGCCCTGTTCGCCATCAACGGCGACTACTACGGCTTCCGCAGCACCGGGATCGTGATCCGCAATGGCGTGGCCTACCGGGACGAGGGCGCCCGCGAGGGCCTCGCCTTCTACCAGGACGGCACCGCCAAAGTGTACGACGAGACCGCCACGACCGCCCAGCAGCTGGTGGACGACGGCGTGTGGAACACCCTCTCCTTCGGGCCCGCGCTGCTGGAAGACGGCCAGATCATCGACGGCATCGAGGACGTCGAGGTGGACACCAACTTCGGCAACCACTCCATCCAGGGCGAACAGCCGCGCACCGCCGTCGGCGTGATCGACGAGAACCACCTGGTGTTCGTCGTCGTCGACGGGCGCCGAGGGCTACAGCGACGGCGCCACCATGACCGAGCTGGCCGGCATCCTGCAGGACCTGGGCGCCGAAACCGCGTACAACATCGACGGCGGCGGCTCCTCCACGATGTACTTCAACGGCGCGCTGGTGAACAACCCGCTGGGCCGGGGCGAGGAACGCGGCACCTCCGACATCCTCTACATTGGGCAGCAGCCATGATCATCCTGATTCCCGCCTTCGAGCCGGACCGGAAGCTCATCACCCTCGTCGCGGGCCTGCGCGCCGCGGACCGGCGGCTCACCGTCCTGGTGGTCGACGACGGCAGCGGGCCGGACTTCGCGCCGGTGTTCGCCGCCGCGCGGTCTGCCGGAGCCACCGTGATCGGCTACCCGCGCAACCGCGGCAAGGGCCAGGCCCTGAAGACCGGCTTCGACTACGTGGCGCGGCACCATCCGGACCGGGGCGTGGTCTGCGCGGACAGCGACGGCCAGCACGCCATCTCGGACATCCTCCGCAGCCGCTCCGAACGCTCCAAGTCGCTTTGCCCCGACGAGTCCTGCTGCCGGCGCCCGCCCGCGGACCTCGCCGCCCAGTGGGGCGGCCAGGCCTGGCCGGCCGCCCGCGCCAACACCCACCTCCTCGCCGCCCTGCCGCCCGGCGCCTTCCCCGGCGTCGACGAAACCGAGGTCTACCAGTTCCTCCAGGCCCACGCCGCCCGCTAAACCGGTCCTGATCTTGGTCTAGTTGTCATACGCACCGTTATCGGTGGTCTCGTTCGCAGTCCGCGAGCGTGAGCTGTGAGTGAACAGCGGAAGCGCCAGGCATCATATGCCTCTCAGCAGGTGGCTGGCAGGCCTGCTGCCGGTTGCAGCCGCTCGGCAGTGGGGGAGGGTGCTTCGCGGCGGTAAGCTTGAAGGACCGACTGAAGGAGACCCGGGAACCTCGCTTCGAGTTCGTCTGCCCGCAGCGTGTTGAGGATCGAGGTGCCCCTGTAGTGCTGTTCGATCAGGCTGGCCTCGTGCAGGACCCTGAAGTGGTGCGTGGAGGTGGACTTGATGACCGGCAGCTGGACGGCACGGCATGCCTGGTCGTCAGGGCCATCCGCGGGCAAACCGACGATCCGTCGCCGCACTGGACCCGACAAGCGGACAGTACGGTATCCGGCTGCAACTCGCCCCGGTCGGGGTGAGCGAGGGCGCGCACCTGCAACCAGCCTCCTAACCACTTGACTGACTCCGCACCGATTGTGCGATAACTCTAGTCGTACGAAGCCCGTCGTACATCAGCACAGGGTGAACCCTAGGCCTGAAAGACTTTAAGGAGATCATCATGACGAACCTCGCCCCGCTCTGGTCGCCCCTGCAGATCGGTTCCACGCAGTTGCCCAACCGTGTGGCGCTGGCGCCCATGACCCGTATCAGCGCCACCGAGGACGGGCTGGTGACGGAGAAGATGATCTCGTACTACGAGGCCTTCGCCCGGGGCGGCTTCGCCCTACTGATTACCGAGGGGATCTACCCTGACACCGCTTACAGCCAGGGCTACCTGTACCAGCCCGGTCTGGCCACGGACGAGCAGGCCCAGTCCTGGGCCACGGTCGTCGACGTCGTCCATGCAGCCAGGTCTACGATCTTCGCCCAGCTCATGCACGCCGGGTCCCAGGCGCAGGGCAGCCGCTTCGTGGACTCCACGATCGCTCCCTCGGCGGTCGCCCCCAAGGGGGAGCAGCTGGGCTTCTACCGCGGCGAGGGCCCCTACCGGGTGCCCGCGGAAATTACCCGGGAGCAGATGGAGGAGGTCCGCCAGGGCTTCGTGGCCGCCGCGCTGCGCGCGAAGGAGGCCGGGTTCGACGGTGTGGAAATCCACGGCGCCAACGGCTACCTGCTGGACCAGTTCCTCACCGACTATCTGAATCTGCGCACCGACGAGTACGGCGGCTCCCCGCAGAACCGTGTGCGTTTCCCCGCGGAGATCGCCCGCACCGTGCGCGAGGCCGTGGGCCCGGAGATGACTGTGGGCATTCGGATCTCCCAGTCCAAGGTCAGCGACCACGACCACCGGTGGGCCGGCGGGGCCGAGGAGGCGGAAGTTATCTTCTCCACCCTGGCCGGCACGGGCGTCGACTTCATCCACACCACCGAGTACAAGGCCTACGCCCCGGCCTTCGGCGACAAGGGCCCCTCGCTGGCCGCCCTAGCCAAGCAGCACTCCGGGCTGCCGGTGATCGCCAACGGCCACCTGGATGACCCGGAGACGGCCGTGTCCATGCTGGCTGACGGCGCGGCCGACGTCGTGGCGCTGGGCAAGGCGGCCCTAGGCAACAGGGACTGGCCGGACCGGGTCCGCAAAGGCCTGCCTCTCGACGAGATCGATGCGCGCCTGTTCGCGCCGGTGGCCGACGTTAAGGACTGGGAGCTCGAGTTGCTCTCCTGAGAGGCGGTGGTTCTTCGAGTTCGGAACAGGCGGATCGAGTCCGGGCATGTCAAAAGCCAAGAAGGCAATGCCATTAGTGTCGGCTCCCGTCATATGCGCCGATATCGGCGCTTCAAGCCGCTCTGCCGCAGATTGGGCAGAGGCCTTTTACGGCAGTCAATGGAAAGCGGAGATGCCGGTGATGTCGCGGCCCACCAGCAGCGCCTGGATCGAGTCCGTGAACGGCCTGCTGCTCGAGAACCGCGTCGCCCGCCACCTGACCGACATGGAGGTCGTGTCCATCTATGAGGGGAGCTGTGTCCCGCTCCAACCCTTGTTGGTCTCACGCGCCAAACGAGTTCCACTCGGTGCGTAAAATCGGGTGTGTTCCTTCACCTGAGTCTGCTGCCCAAGGGTCGATTTGGTCGACAAGGGATCTGGGAAAGGGCGTTTAGCAGTTGCCGCACGCATGCGGCCATGCTCGACAACCGGAGGCAATGCCTCCTGATGGGCGGTGTGAGGCTGTAGCGGGCGGATAGCTGGGACTGCGTCTAGTTCGATGGGGAAGGGAGGAACGGCATGGCGAATTCTCCCAGCGGGGATTCAATGATCAGCCGGGTGGTCCGCCTTCTGGACTCCTTCGACCGCGACCGGCCGAGCATGACGTTGTCGAGCCTGGCTGCTCAGGCCGGCCTGCCCTTGTCCACGGCGCACCGTCTGGTCGAGGAGCTCATGCATTACGGGCTGATTCGCCGCACCGACTCCGGCGAGCTGCGGATTGGATTGCGCATGTGGGAGATCTCCGCCCGGTCCTTGGCGGCAATGGATGTGCGGGAGGCCGCGCTGCCGTTCATGGACGATGTCCTTTCGGCCGTCCATCAGCACACCACCCTCGCCGTGTTGGATGGGAAGTCCGCCCTGTACGTGGAGCGGATGTCGTCCCCTGATTCCGTACTGGACGCCGCACGGATCACAGATCGCCTGCCGCTCAATGCTTGTTCTTCCGGCCTGGTGCTGTTGGCCCATTCCTCTCCGGAGTTCCAGGAGAGTTTCTTGTCAGGGCCGTTGACTAAGGTCACGGACGAAACCCCGACCCATCCGGGGTTCATCCGCCGGCAGCTGGCCGAGATCAGGCAGAGGGGGTTCGTTGCCTTGCCGGGGATCGGCCGTTCTGAATGGCTGGGTGTTGCGGTCCCCGTCTTCGAAGCGCGGCGCACAGTGGCCGCGGCGCTGAGTGCCATCGTGCCCCGGGATCAGGCCGAGGTGCGGCTGATCGTCCCCGCCTTGCTCACGGCCTCCCATGGAATTTCCCGGACGCTTGCTCCTGCACGCCGGCCCACCGACTCACAAGAAGGCTGACCGCCTCTGATCTTCCGTTGAATGAAAGCAAGCTCCCATGCTGACGTGATGGCCCTCACTGTAGGAAATGAGGCACGGTTCGGCGGGAACGGGCGGAAGACGTGTTCTGCCGCGTCACTAGGGTTTGTTCCGGTCCGTCCTGCCTCATCTGTTTCCCGGTTACCTGAATTACCGCGGCATGCCGCGGGAATTCAGGGAGCCCTCAGCCGACGAGAGGACCATGATGTCCCAAGCAACGACGCTCGAGACGCCGCTTCCGCGCAGTGAGGAAGGCTCCCTTCCCTACTCCCACGAACTGGACTGGCCTGAGGGGATGGAGCCCTTCAAGGTCGTCGACGACGGCTCCCAAGAGAACCCGTATGCGCACTACACCTGGATGCGCGCGAACGCGCCGGTCCTGCGGTGCTGGTCGCCGGTCTCCGATGTCTACTTCATTTCCCGCTACGAAGACGTCCGCAGGGCCTTCCGCGCACCGAAGATCTTCTCTTCGGAGGTGGTCTCCCCGCCACCGATGACGTTCCTGACCTTGTTCGACGCCCCGAACCATACCCGTCTTCGCAAGATTGTGGCCACCGCGTTCACCCCGAAGGCGATCAAACTGTTCGAGGACCGGGTGCGGGAGACCGCCAACGGGCTCCTCGACGACCTCATCGCCCAGGGCGGGGGAGAAGTCGTGGAGGACTATGCCATCAAATTGAGCATGGCGACGATTTCCGCGCTCCTGGACGTCCCGGCCGAGGATTACGAGAAGATGAAGTTCTGGTCCGACGAGACGTTCTCGTACTTCGGCCGCCTCGCGCGCAACGCCCCGGGCACGGGCACCGATGAGGACAGCGCGCACGAGTTCTGGGCCTACCTCAAGGACACGCTGGAACGCCTCTACGCCGAGCAGAGCCCGTCCATGGGCGGGCACATCGCCCGGATGTGGAAGGACGAGGGTCTCCTCACCGAGCAGGAGGCCAAGGAGCTTTGCTCGTTTGTTTTCATTGCCGGGCACGACACCACGACGATCCTGCTGGCGAACGCCTTCCGCATCTTTGCCGAGCGGCCCGACCTGCTCCGGCGCGTTCGCGAGAACCCGGAGAATCCGGGCAGGTTCGCGGACGAGCTGGCCCGCCATAGCGGCGCCGTCCACCGCGCCAGCCGCATCACCACCGAGGAGGTCGAGGTGGCCCGAACGATCATCCCCGCAGGCAGCATCGTGCGCCTGCTCAACGCCTCCGCCAGCCGGGACCTCTTCGAGGACGGCGACGTCTTTGACATCGACCACGACAACAGCAAGTCGCTCGGGTTCGGTCACGGGGTGCACAGCTGCCTGGGCCAGCCGCTGGCCCGGCTGGAGACCACGGTCACCGCCGAAGTGCTCGCCCATCGGTTGGCTTCGGTCACCCTGGACCCGGCACACGAGATCGAGTACGTCCGCGGCAACAACCTCACCAACGCAGGCCCGCACCGCATGCATGTCTTCCTGGAGGAGCGCCATGACTGAGCACATCACGGATCCCATCGTCATTATCGGAGCAGGGCACGCCGGGGTCGCCGTCGCCGCTGGGTTGCGTACCCGCGGCTGGGCCGGAGGAATCGTTCTCGTCGACGCGCAGCACGACGCACCTTACGAGAGGCCGCCCCTGTCGAAGGACCTCCTGGCGCCCGGCGCCGGGGATCGAACTGCGCCGCTGCGCAAAGAGGGCTACTACGAGGCCAAGGGCATTGAGCGCGTGACCGGGCAGGCCGCTGCGTCGATCGAACGCGCTGGCCGCGCCGTCGTCCTCACGGACGGCAGCCGGCGCCCCTACTACCGGCTGGTGCTGGCCACCGGCTCACGGGCCCGCGAGCTGCCCGTCCCGGGGGCGGACCTCGACGGCGTGCACGCCCTGCGGACCTACCGCGACGGGCTGGCCATCAAGCAGTCCCTGGTCCCGGGGGTGAGAGTGGTGGTCATCGGCGCCGGCTTCATCGGGATGGAGGTGGCCGCCGCAGCGGTCAAGAACGGCTGCACCGTGACGGTGCTGGAGTTCCAGGACCGGGTCATGAAACGGGTGACCTCAGAGCCGGTGTCTGCTTATTTCGAACACCTTCACCGCTCCCAGGGCGTGCGTCTGGAGTTCGGGGCGGCAGTGAACGAAATCCAGGGCGACGGCCGCGTCGAACGCGTCCTCACTTCGGACGGACGCACCTTCGAGGCCGACGTCGTCGTGGCCGGCATCGGGGTGCTGCCTAACCAGGAGCTGGCCGAGGCCGCCGGCCTCGACTGCCGGGACGGGGTCCTGGTCAACGAGCAGTGCCGAACGACCGACCCCCACATCTACGCCGCCGGGGACGTAACCCGGTACACCAGCCCGTTCAGCGGCACCAGCCAGCGGCTGGAATCCATCCAGAACGCCAACGCGCAGACCGAGGCCGTGGTCAATGACATCCTCGACCACCAGGGCAAGCCGGCGGAGGTTCCCTGGTTCTGGACCGTCCAGCACGATGTCCGGCTCCAGACCGCCGGCGTTATGCACCCGGAGGACGAGGCCATCGTGCGCGGTGACCCCAAGACGGGGAAGTTCGCCGTCGTCTACCTGCGTGATGGCCGCCTGGCCGCTGTTGACACCATCGGTGGACTGACCGACTTCCGCCCCGCTAAGAAACTGATCCCCAGCGGCTTGCTGCTGGACCCGGCCCTGGTCGCGGACCCGGACGTGAAGCTCGAGGACGCCGTGCTCGGTGCGGATTCCCGTCACTCCATCCACGAGGCCGGCGCGGCGCTGGTCTAGTTCACCCAAGTCCTGAAGAAGAGAGTTCCTGATGAGCAACAACACCCTGAATGTGATCGACCGTGACGGCCGGCAGCAGACCGTCGAGTGGGAGCCGGAGCAGAGCCTGATGGAGGCTCTGCGGGATAACGACCTGCCCGTGCTGGCGTCCTGCGGAGGCACGGCCTCCTGCGCCACCTGCCATGTCTTCCTTGACGGGGACATCGTGGCGAGCCTGGGTGAACGCAGCGAGGACGAGGCCGAACTGCTCGTCGACGCGGAAGGGTTCCGGGAGGACTGCTCGCGCCTTTCCTGCCAGGTCGGGTTCGAAGAACGCCTCGATGGCATTACGGTCACCCTCGCCCCCGAAG
Organism: Arthrobacter sp. Marseille-P9274; assembly: GCF_946892675.1. Lineage (NCBI taxonomy): Bacteria > Bacillati > Actinomycetota > Actinomycetes > Micrococcales > Micrococcaceae > Arthrobacter > Arthrobacter sp. Marseille-P9274. The sequence goes on along the minus strand of NZ_CAMPOV010000003.1, from coordinate 396,018 downwards.
AGGACTGAACCCCGCACCGCACAGGACAGCGCCCCGTCGCCTTTGCGGCGACGGGGCGCTGTCCTGTGGTCTCGTTTGGAATGCCTTGGGCCCGGATCCCGGGGGAAGGTTTTCAGAGGGCGGTGTAGCCGCCGTCGGCGTGCAGGCACGTGCCGGTCACGAAAGAGGAGCGCTCGGAGGCCAGGAAGAGTGCCACCTGCGCGATCTCCCCGGGTTCGGCCAGGCGGCCGATCGGCTGCTTGTCGACCATGCCCGCCTGCACGTTTCCGGGCAGCCCCTCGACCAGTGGTGTGCGGACATAACCGGGCGAGATCGCGTTGACCCGGATGCCCTGCCGCGCGTACGTCACGGCCGCGGACCGGGTGAAGTTCACGACGCCGGCCTTCGATGCCGAGTAGGCCGTGGAGTTGGCCTGACCCACGTGGGCCAGGATCGAGCCCATGTTCACGATCGCGCCGCCCCCCTGGCCGACCATGTGCGCGATCGCATGCTTGTTGGACAGGGCCACACCGGTGAGGTTGATGTCAATAACCCTCTGCCAGTCGACCATGGCCATCTCGTGCACCGGGGTCTTCTTTTCGGCGATCCCGGCGTTGGCGACGAGCACATCCAGGCCACCGAACCCGGCGACCGCGGTGGCCATCAGGGCTGCGACCGACTCTTCGTCCGTCACATCGGTGCGCACGAACAATGCGCGGCCACCCGCCCGCTCGATGCCGGCAACGACGTCCTCGGCTCCCGGGGCAAGATCACCGATGACCACGGCGGCGCCCTCCGCGGCGAACACCTCGGCAATGGCCCGTCCTATCCCCGAGGCTGCCCCCGTGACGACAGCGACTTTTCCTTCTAGTTCCATCGGGTGTCTCCGCTCTGCGTACTCTTGTCGTCTTCATGGCTATGCAGCGGTCCGGGGTGGCCCTCGGCCAGCCCGGACCGCTGCTGTACAGCAGGGTGGATCCCTGTCAGGCGGGAATGCGGTTCTGAGATGCCGCCTCGGCCGCTTCCGGCACGTTACGTTGCCCGCCGAGGGCGGCGATGTCGCGGCCGGCGCGGTAGCCGAAGACGATGGCGGGGCCGATGTGGGAGCCGTAGCCGGGGTAGCCGCCGCCGAAGACGGAGGCAGCCGCGGCCCCGACCGCCAGCACGCCCGGAATGGGGTTCCCGTCTGTGTCGAGGACCCGGGAGTCGTCGTCCACGTCGAGCCCGGCGAAGGAGCCCAGGTCGCCCATGCGCATCTTGGCGGCGTAATACGGCGCCTTGTCCAGCGGTGCGAGGTTCGGATTGGGTTTGTGGTCCTTGTCGCCGCGGAAGTGGTTGTACTCGGTCGAGCCCCGCCCGAACCGCGTGTCCTCGCCCCGGGCGGCGTCGGCGTTGAACTCCTCGAGGGTGGCGCGGAGGTTGTCGGCGGGGACGCCGAGCTTCCCGGCGAGGTCCTCGAGCGTCTGACCCTTGATCAGGTAGTCGATCCAGTAGTTGTAGGCCCGCGGGACGGGCCAGGGCTTGGCGTAGCCGATGCCGTACTTGTGCATCGTCTTCGCGTCGCCGATCAGCCACGCGTAGGTGTCCTTCTCCCCGCGGTTGTGCTCGAGCATCTGGCGGCCGAAGTCGTGGTAGGACAGGGCCTCGTTGCCGAAGCGCTTCCCGTGCCGGTCCACCGCGATCAGCCCCGGCAGGCCGATGGCCCGCAGGTGCGGGAAAAGCCGCTGCCTGCCGCTGCGCAGGAACTTGAAGACCGTGATCGGGGCCCAGGAGCCGGGGCTGTGCGGGGAATCGTCGATGTGCCCGCCGAGGTCCTTGGTCAGCTCCCATGCGGAGCCGTCGTGACCGATGGTCGGCGTGACGTGGTTAGTGCCGTCGGGGTCGTGCGGGAAGTACTTCTTCCGCAGTTCGGTGTGCCCGGTGAACCCGCCGGAGGCGAGGATGACCCCGACCTTTGCATGCACGGTCACCGGGTGCTTGCCCCCGAGCACGGCCCCGTCGACGGCGCCTTCGGCGTTTCGGGTCAAAGCCTGGACGGGTGCCTGCGTCCACAGCCGGACCCCGAAGTTCTTGGCGGAGGCCACCATCAGGGTCATCAGGGCGTTGCCGTTGGTGCGCAGCACTCCGCGGCGGTAGATCAGCGTGTCGATCCAGGTGCGCGCGACCTTGCCCGCGAGGTAGGCAAAGGACTTCAGTGACTGGTTGGCGTGCGTGACATGGTACATGTCCTCCCCGACCTGCGGCATGTATCCGTAGACGGTGTAGGAGGACATGTAGGGCTGCATGCGCAGCCGGTCCTCGCCGAGGATCCGCGCGTCGGTGTCCTTGGGGATGATCGCCCTGCCCGAGAGCTTCGCCCCGGGCAGGTCCATCTGGTAGTCCGGTGCCGCCGGCGGGTAGGTGAACTCCACCGCGGTGTCCTCCTCGAGGAAGGAGATGGCCTCGGGCACGTTGTCCAGGAAGGTCTTCACCCGTGTTGCCTTGTAGGTCTCCGGTGCGATCGCCTGCAGGTAGGTCTCCACCTCTGCACGGGTGTCGCCTTCGGCCACACCCTGCTTGTTGCCCGGCACCCAGGCCCAGCCGGCGGAGATCGCCGTTGTCCCGCCAAGGTGCTTGTCCTTCTCAGCGACGATGACGTTCAGACCCTGGCTGGCTGCCTTCAGTGCCGCGGTCATGCCCGCCGCACCCGATCCCACGACGAGGACGTCGCATTCCGTCGGCTTGGTGCTCATGTGTACTCCTGTAGGGCGAAGCGGTAGCGCTCCGCAGTTGCTGTGGTCCTGGGTGATCTCTTGTGGTGCGGCCGGTCACGCTGGACGGTGGTCAGCTTCTTGCTGACGCGTTTTCCCGGCGCAGGGCGGTTCCTTTGAGATAGGGTGCTCCGAGTTCCGCTATCGGTGTCCTGTAGGTCTCGCGGGAGTAGAACACGCAGGCCGCTGCGATCAGCATGCAGACCGTTGCGAAGACGGCGACGGGAACCCAGCCGGTGAAGCCCGGGGTCATCAGCATGCTGGCGATCATCGGCGCGAAACCTGCCAGGACCAGTCCGAGCTGGTTGCCCATGGCCATGCCGGTGTAGCGCACGGGCGTGGCGAACTGCTCGGCGACGAAGGCGCACCAGACGCCGTTGTAGCAGGAGTACAGCAAGGTCATGTTCAGGAACGCGGCCAGGAAGACCAGCACGATGTTGCCCGATGACAGTGCCAGGAAGTACACGAAGATTGTGGCGGCAGTTCCGATTGCGGCGGTCAGCAGCAGGGGGCGGCGTCCGATCCGGTCCGCGAGCTTCGCGGTGAACGGTATGACGAGCATCGACAGGCCGATCGCGACGGCGTTGACGGTCAGGATGGAGCCCCGGTCGAATCCTGCGGTGGAGGTGGCGTAGGCCAGGCCGAAGACGGTGAAGATGGTCTGCATGACGACCTGGATGGACATCCCTGCGACGCGGAGTACGTCCGGTGCCTGGAACTTGAGGACTTCCTTGACCGGCATCGGGGTGACCTGGTCGTTGTCCTGCGCTTCTTCGAAGACCGGTGTTTCGTCCAAGTGTGTTCGCACCCAGTAGGCGACGGCGAGGACGACGATGGAGAGCCAGAACGGGACGCGCCAGCCCCAGGTCATCATGGCTTCCTCCGGCAGGGCAGAGATGGGGACGAAGACAAGGGTCGCCAGGACCATTCCGGAGGCGTAGCCCATCATGACGAAGCTGGTGAAGAAGGCGCGCTTTCCTTCCGGTGAATGCTCCAGGGTGAGCGTGGAGGCGCCTGCGGACTCGGCTCCGGCGGAGAACCCCTGGGCCAGGCGGCCGGCCACCAGCAGGATCGGGGCCCAGACGCCGACCTGCTCGTAGGTGGGGAGGAAACCGATGCCGAGCGAGGCCAGGCCCATGATGCCCAGCGTGAGCAGCAGGATCTTCTTTCGGCCCAGTTTGTCACCGAAGTGGCCCATGACCAGTCCGCCGATGGGACGCGCCACGTATGCGACGCCAAAGGTGGCCAGGGCGCCGATCAGGCCGATGGCAGGGTCATCGGAGGGGAAGAACAGGTGCGGGAAGACGAGGGCGGCCGCGGTCCCGTAGATGAAGAAATCGTAGTATTCCAGGGTGCTGCCCAGGTAGGAGGCCAGGGCGGCCTTTCCAGGGGTCTTGCGGGGGACCGTACTTGCCTCGGTCGCAGTGTCCATGGGTATCTCCTTAAGACAGCGTTGTCTGGGTGAGGGCCGGCTCGGGGGCCTCGAGATGGAAGTCCACCGAGAGGATCTGCTGGCTGTTGGGGAAGGAATAGGCCTTGAGCGGCTCGTGCAGCGGGTGCGTGTTGTACACCGCGATGTCCTCAACCTTTTCGAAGTCCGCCACGATGGCGTAGTCGAAGGAGCGCTCGGTGCTGAGCACGTCCGGGCCGTGGGTCAGGCTGAGCATGCCGGGGATGTTTCCGGCCATCCTGTTGAGCCCGGCGATCCAGGCCTGCTTGTCGGCGCGCGGGAAGTCCGGTTTGAACTTGAAGAGTACGGTGTGGCGGATCATCGCACGCTCCCCACCAAAGCCGCGTCCTGCGATCCGCGGTTTTCCGGGGACCGGTACTCCGGGCTCTGCCCGGCGATGGTGCGTCCGGCGAGGTAGCCCATGGTCATGATGGGTCCCAGGGTGGCCCCGGCTCCCGGGTAGCCCGCCGCATAGGCATTTTCGGTGGTGTTGCCGGCAGCGTACAGGCCCTCGATCGGCTGGTTGTCCACGTCGAGCACGCGGGCGAACCCGTCAGTGGCCACTCCTCCGTTGGTTCCGAACGCGCCGTTGACTACCTCCATGGCGTAGAACGGGCCGGTCTGCAGCGGGCCCAGGGAGGGGTTCGGGAACGGGTTTTGGTCATCGCCCCAGTACTTGTCGTAGGCGCTTTCGCCGCGGCCGAAGTCGGGGTCCTCGCCCTTGAGCGCGAACTCGTTGAACCGGGCCACGGTGGCCTCAAGCTCTGCAGGGGCGACGTTGAGTTTGGCGGCCAGTTCCGCGATCGTGGGCGCCTCGATCAGGTAGGCGGGCGTGGGGTCTCCGGCGCGGTGTGCCAGGATGCCGTACCGCTCCAGGTAGGTGTGGTCGAAGATCACGTGGGCCGGTGTGTTCAGGGTCTGGTTCCCCGCGGAGTCCCAGGACTGCAGGGAGCGGGCCAGGTCGTTGTAGTTCTGCGATTCGTTGGCGAAGCGGCGGCCGTGCCGGTTCACCATGATGGATCCCGGTCCCTGGCGTTCGAAGCGCAGCAGCGTGCCCGCCGGGGCCCCGTCACGCAGGTCGCCGGTGATGGACATCGGGGCCCACCAGGCTTCGCGGGTGCCGCGGGTCTGGCCGCCGATGCGCTGGGACATCCGCAGCCCGTCCCCGGTGTTCGACGGCGGGGAGCACATGGTGTACAGCCGCGACGCCAGCATCGAGTCGGCCAGCGCCTTGTCCCATTCGAAGCCGCCGGTGGCCAGGACGACGGCGTCGTTCGCCCGGATGATCTCGCCGGTTTCCAGTTCGACGCCGGTGACCCGGCCGTCGTCGGTCAGGAGGCGGTGGCCGCGGGCACCGGTGACGAGGGTGGCGCCGTCGCGGACCAGGCTGGCCAGCAGCATCGAGACGAGGGCCTGGCCCTTGGCCACCAGCCCTTCAGCCTGGCGCTCGTTCAGTTCGTCCCAGGGGAACTTGGTGAAGGCGCCCCAGGTTTCGTATTCCTGCATGGTGAACGGGGCCCGGCCGTCGGTGCGGACATGCTCCGTGAGGGCCCCAAGAGCTGCCCTGCTGTTGAACAGCTCCGGTTCGACGGTGCGTCCGCCCGGCATGGCGCCCGGCAGATCCTGGCGGTAGTCCGGGAAGTTGGTAAGGAAGATGAAGCGCAGCCCGCACTCCTCCTCCACGAAGCGGAGCATCTGGTCCCCGAAATTCAGGGCGGCGTCCAGGAGCTCCTGACGTCCGCGTCCACGTGCCACCGCCCGGACGTATTCGGAAGCTGCTTCCTTGGAATCGGTGATGCCGGCCTCACGGGCGTGGTGGTTGTCGGCCACCCAGAGCATGCCGCCGGAGACCGCCGATGTCCCGCCCAGCAGCCCGCTCTTTTCCAGGACGATGACGGACTTGCCGGCGCGCGCGGCGGTCGCCGCCGTGGTGAGCGCGCCGGCGCCGGACCCGACGACGATGACGTCGTAGCTCTCGGACGCTGTTCCATTGACGAATTTCATGTGTTGCCCTTCAAGGATTGTTCGACCTGCCCGCGGGCGCGCCTGCAGCGGTGCCGCCTGTGCGGGCGGGGATCAGCCTGGATCAGACGGCGGTGTAGCCGCCGTCGATGACAAGTTCGGAGCCGGTGGTGAAACGGGACTCGTCCGAGGCCAGGTAGAGCACGCCGTAGGCGATCTCATCCGGTTTGCCCTGCCGGGGCAGCGGGTTGGAACCAACCAGCTGCTTGTAGTAGGCCTCGGCGCCGATCTCCGATTGCTCGGCCGAGCGGCGGCTCATCCGGGTGTCCATGGATCCGGGGTGGATCGAGTTGACCCGGATGCCGTAGCTGCCGTACGCGGCCGCGTCGGACTTGCTCAGCAGCCGGACCGCGCCCTTCGTCGCGTGGTAAAGCGGCACGTTCCTGCCGCCGGTGATGCCGTGGATGGACGAGAAGTTTACGATGCTGCCGGAGCCCTTCTCGATCATGCCGGGGACCACGTGCTTGGTCATCAGCCAGACGCCTTTGACGTTGACGTTGAAGATGGTGTCGAAGTCAGCGACTGACGCGGTGTGGGAGGCCCCGGCAGGACCGATGATTCCGGCGGCGTTCACCAGGATGTCCGGTGAACCCAGTTCGTCGCGGACCCGGCGGACGGCTTCGGAGACGCTGTCCTCGCTGGTGACATCGACGTCGAACTCGCTGATATTTTCATCCGTGGCCGTGGAAGGAATGCCTGCAACATCCAGGCTCGCGACTCTAGCGCCATGCCGGGCGAGCAACGCGGCGGTGGCGCTGCCCAGGTCGCCGCGGCCGCCGGTAACGATCGCGGTCTTCCCTGACACGCGGCTCTGTGTGGGGTTCATGTGGTGCTCCTCATGCTTCTGCAGACTTTGCTGCAGTAGTCAGAGTGACAGCGGTCCTGTGAGTGGAACCACACGATTGCCGTTCAACGGGAATCTGAACGTCAGTTGCTCTGTCGGAGGGTTCCCTTGAGTTCGCCGCTCCAGCCCAGTGCCCGGGAGATGCCGCGGGACGCAGTCATCAGGAGCGGGACGCGGGCGCCGGTATTCTCCTCGTTCAGAGGCACTATCACGCTCAAAGCCGCGACGGCAGTGTTGTCCGGGCCGAAGATTGGTACGGCGATACCTGTTGTTTCCGGCACGATGACCCCGGGTACGGCGGCGAAGCCGCGCTGCCTGATCTCTGCCAGATGGCGGCGCAGCATCGCCGGATCAGTGAGGGTGTGCTCGGTAAACCTGGTCAGGGAGCGGCCCATAATACTCTCCTGGTACCAGGACGGTGAATGGGCCAGCAGCACCAGCCCGGATGACGTCGCGTGCAACGGGAGGCGGCCAGCGATTTTCGAGATATCCACGACGGTGGAACGCGAACCGATCCGCTCGATGTAGAGGACCTCATCGGAATCCAGGATGCCCAGAGTGGTCGCATGCTGGACCACGGCCTGGACGTCCTCCATAAACGGCAGGGCAGCCTCCCGCAGACTGACCATCTTGGAACCCCGGGACGCCAGCTCCCACATCCGCGTGCCGATGCGAACGTCACCGCCGGGTTCCCTATCGAGCAGGCGCTCGAGCAGCAACTCGTTAACCAGCCGGTAGGTGGTGGTCACCGGCAACCCGGTCCTACGTCCAAGTTCCGCCACGCTCATAGAGGAGTGGCGGTCATCGAAGGCGCTCACGATTTTCACAAAGCGCGCGATGATCGATTCGCCCGATCCGGAATTGGCCACTGTTCCTCCTAAGAATTACCGCCCAATGGTAATCCGCTTCTGGGGGCGCGGGGACATTGTCTCTACCAGGGGACAGTTTCTATCCGGTGGCCGGGCGGATATGTGCGGCCCGACAGAATCCGTCGAATTCTGATCGGAGGTACTCGCCGAGTTCGTCATATGCGCCGTTATCGGTGTTCACAGTTCGCGGGTCATGGCTTGCCATTGCAAGAGGTCGGGCTGAACCCGACTGCTTGACCCCGCCAAGTTCATAGCCTCTTCTGCAACGAGCAGTCTGGATCCGTGCTAGCGGCGTTCATCGATGTTAGCCCCGTGGCGTGCCCGCAAGCACAAGGTGCGCTGGGTACGTCAGGTGAAGAGTGGTTCCCCTATGTGTTGTCCTTGGAGGGTGCCGGGCGGGATGGCGAAGAGTGCGGAGCCGACGTGGCGGATGTATTCGTTGAGGAGGTCGCTCTTGGCCAACGATGACTGGACGCTGGTGAAGGTGTCCGGGTGTTGCTGGCAGCAGATGAAGAACAGGCCGGCATTGAGGCGGCCGAGGGTATCGTTGCCGTCGACGAAGTTGTAGCCTCGGCGCAGCATCTTGCTTCCGCTGTTGTGGCTGGGGTGGGCCAGCCTGATGTGGGCGTTGGCGGGGATGAGCGGCTCGTTCGGGTGGCCTTCCACGCGGAAGTCGGGTGTGCTGAATTCGGTGCCGCCGGACAGCGGTGAGCCGGTGCCCTTGGTCCGGCCGATGACGCGTTCCTGTTCGGAGAGCCGGGTCCGGTCCCAGGTCTCGATGGTCATCCTGATCTTGCGGGTAACGAGGTAGGTTCCGCCGGTCATCCATTCCTGGTCGCTGCCAGGCGGGACCCAAACGTGTTCCCGGACCGCGGCGTCGTCTTCGGCCTTGATATTGGCTGTTCCGTCTTTGAAGCCGAGGAGGTTCCGTGGTGTCGCCTGGGCGGTGCTCGTGGAAGAGGTTCGACCGAAGCCCAGCTGGGACCAGCGCAGGACGGCCCGACCGAAGGCGATCCGGGACAGGTTCCGCACGGCGTGGACGGCGACCTGAGGGTCGTCGGCACAGGCCTGGATACAGAGGTCACCGCCGCAGAGGGAGGGATCGAGCATGTCGCCGGGGAAGGATGGCAGTTCTTCCAGTGCGCGGGGCCGCCGGGAGGCGAGGCCGAACCGGTCGGTTCCGTCTTTTTTGAAGAGCGTCGCGCCGAAGCCGAAGGTGATGGTCAGCGAGGCGGCCGGGAGGTCCATCGCTTCCCCGGTGTCCTCGGGAGGAGCTTCGTAAGGCCCGCCGTCGGGCGGGTAGTCGCCGGCGCTGCGGCCTTGGGACATTTGCGCCGCTGCCGTCGTCCAGTCCTGAAGGAGCGAGACCAGTTCCGGGCGGGAGATGTCGGCGACATCGAAGGCCGCGAAATGCAGCCGGTCCTGGGCCGGCGTCGTGATTCCGGCCTGATGCTCGCCGTAGAAGGGATGGACACCCGGTTGTTGGACGGCGGCCGGCTGTCTCCCGGTTCCGGCGATCGCACGGTCGGCGGCGATGCCGATGCCGGCGCCCGCGGCGGCGGCGCCGGCCATGGACAGCAGGCGGCGGCGGGTAACGGGTGACCGGGCGCCCGGGGCTTCGGGGTTTTCCATGGCTAGGCCAGCAGGGTGGAGGTGATGCGGGAGAGCGGTTCGCCCAGCGCGTTCACTTTGTCGGAGAGCGCGCGGATCTGCTCCGGCGTGAGCTCGTCATAGTACTTGTACTCGATGCCGCGCTGCGGGGCGTCATCGCCGCTGGTGCGGTACTGATCGAGTTCGGTCAGCAGGTCATCGAACTTCTCGTCGAGAGTGGCGACGAGGGCCGGGTCCCGGGACTCGAGCAGGTCGCGGACACCGTCGTACAGCACCTTGGCGCCGTCGACGTTGGCGCGGAAGTCCCACAGATCCGTGTGGGACCAGAATTCCTCTTCTCCGGTCACCTTGCCGCTGGCCACCTCGTCCATCAGTGTGATCGCGCCGTTGGTGAGCTGGTCCAGCGTTAGTTCCAGCGGCGGGATGCTTTCATGCAGCGTGGTTGTGTCGGCGACCAGTTGGTCGGCGAGGTCCTGCCGCTCCTTCGGGGTCAGGGCATCATGGCCCGACGGCGGCCAGAGGTCCTTCTCGGCCTTGTGCCAGCCGGTCCAGGTGTCCCCTTCGGCGAGGTCGGCCTCCCGGGCGTCCAGCTTTGGGTCGAGGTCGCCGAAGGATTCTGCGACCGGCTCCACCCGTTCGAAGTGCATGCGCACGACGGGGTAGAGCCGGCGGGCGTCATCGTGCCGGCCGGCCGCGTAGGCGTTGGCGAACTCCCGGGTCCCGGTCAGGAGCTGGTCCACTTGGTCTTTGACGTAGGCCTTGTAGTTCACGATGGACTGGTCGATTTGCTCCTGCTCGTCGCCGGACGCCGAGACAGGTGTCCCGGAATCGGTGACCGTGAAGGCGGAGCGTCCGACGCCGTCGCCCACCATTCCCGGTTTGCACACGGTGAAGTAGGAGCCGGGCCGGGCGTTGAGTACCAGGTCCCGGGTGATGCCGGGGCCGACGTTCTCCACTTCGGAGACGATCCGCAGACCGTCGTCAGCCAGCAGGTAAAACTCGGTGACCCTGTCGCCGGCATTGGTGACGCGGAAGGTCAGCGGCCCGCTCGGGGCGCGGGCGGAGGATACCGTGCACTCGGTTTCGGTGCTGCTGACCGTCAGCGCGTCGGCTGTTTGTCCCGACGGATTGTTGGGGGTGCAGGCGGTAAGGGCCAGCATGGCTAGGGCGGCGGCTGCCAGGGGCTTGGGCGACGGGTTCGGGTTCATGCCTGTCCTTGCCTTGGGGCCGGCGCTGCGGCGCGGGGAGCAGGACGCAGGGTGCGTCGGAGGAAGAGGGGCATGGTCACTGCGACGTACAGGAACCAGACGGCCGCTTCCAGCCACGTGGTGGCCGGGGAGAAGTTGAAGGTGCCCTTCAACAGGACCCCGTACCAGCTGTCCGGGGGAACCACGGGCGAAACGTCGAACAGCAGGTTGTGCAGCCCGGGCAGGATCCCGGCCTCCTGCAGGTCATGCACCCCGTAGGCCAGGACACCGGCGGCGACAATGATCAGCAGAGCGCCGGTCCAGGTGAAGAAAAGGTGCAGATTGATGCGCAGCAGACCGCGGTAGATCAGCCAGCCCAGGACGACGGCGGTGCCCAGCCCCAGCGCTGCCCCCAGTGCGGGCAGTGTCGTCTGCCCCGTAGCCCGCACCGCCGACCAGATGAACAGCGCGGTTTCCAGCCCTTCGCGCCCGGTGGCCAGGAAGGCGACGACCGCCACGCCCCAGCCCCGGTGCCCGATGATGTTCACCTCGACCTGGTTCTGCAGGTGCGCCTTCAGTCCCCGCGCCGCGCGCGCCATCCAGAAAACCATCCACGTCACCAGGCCGACCGCGACAATGGACAGCGCGCCGCCGATGGCTTCCTGGGCTTCAAAGGTAAGCCCGTATGCGCCGAAGGTGAGGACCGCTCCGAGGCCGAGCGACAGTAGCACGGCCGCACCGACGCCGGCCCAGATGCGGTTCAGCAGGTCCTTCCGGCCGGCCTTGACCAGGCAGGTGATCAGGATGACCACAATCAGGGCGGCCTCAAGTCCTTCACGCAGTCCGATCAGGTAGTTGGCAAGCATGAGGACGGCTCAATGTTCGCCGGCAAAGCGGTTTTCGCCGGGATGCGACGGCGACGTGCCGCTCTGCCGCACACGGGGAATTATTGCTGTCACGGACGTTCCTTCCGGACTGGCTGGCTGAGGTTATCCTAACCTAACTCTTCCCCTCGGTGAAGACTTTACCTTGCGCCCGGCGCCTGTACTAGAGGACCTTTCGGCCGTGCACCGTGCTCCTTGAAACCGAGCAGGGTCCGTTCCGTCGACTGTGCAGTGCTGGTCAATCATGTCGGGCCGAATCCCAGTTGGGACCAGCGCAGCGCGGCCCGGCCGAAGGCAATCCGGGACAGGTTGCGGACGGCGTGGACGGCGAGCTGCGGATCCTCAGCGCAGGCCCGCATGCAGTGGTTGGCCGCTGAGGGCGTTATTGAGCAGGTCGCCGGGGAAGACCGGCAGTTCCTGCAGCGCCCGCGGCCCGGGCGCGGCTTCAAGTTTGGGAGCTCACGCGGGGCCTCGATGGGGCGGCAAAGCCGTTTCCGTTGCACACGCATCGACACCTTTCTGAAAGCCATGGGGGGTGACCCTTGCTTGCGTGTGCCGCAGGAGAGCATATTCTTGATTCATCGCCCGGGCACGAGGGCTTGGGCCTGGATCGAAGGATGAGCACCATGATCACACCCGTGCGCTCCTGCGCCACCACCTCCTGCTCCTTCAACAACAACCACGACTGCAACGCGCTGGCCATCACGATCGCCGGTGCCGAGTCCCAGGCCACCTGTGGCACCTTCGTGCAGTTGGATGCCCGCCGGCCTGTTACTGCTGATGCCGGCCGCGTGGGCGCGTGTCACCGTCTTGAATGCTCCTACAACAGCGACCTGCTGTGCACCGCCGAAGGCATCGAGGTCACTGACACCGCCACCTGCGCCACCTACACGGTCGCCTGACCCGGCCGTAAACAAGGCGCGCCTGAATCGGCGCAGCCCGCTGCCTGCTGTGGGCCCGTGCTCAGGGCTGTGGAGCAGTGATGCGCCGCGTGGGCAGAGAGTCGAGGAGACGGTGCCAGGCGGTGACGCCGTCTTGCGCTGACGGGGCATGGGGCGGCGACGGCAGCGGCACTTGCACCACCCAGCCCTGGTCTCCGGTGAAGCGTGCCAAAGTGACGCAGTGCCGGTCCACGTCTACACAGTGCGCCGGATCGGCGACGAGGCCTGTGTCCTCCGGCACGTCGAGCCGCTCCGTCCAGCCGGGGAGTGCGTCGTCAAGCACGGCATCGGCAACGTCCGCCAGGGTCTCGGCGGCGGTGGACATGACGGCGTCATGCAGGGCGTCGGTCGACGGGGCCGCGGCGGCGGCTTCTTCGGCCAGGATGGCAGCGCCGTAGGGGGTGACGCCGGAGCAGTCGTGCAGCAGGATCCGTTCGGTGGAGACCACGCCCACTCGCACGCGCGGTCCGACGTCGTGGACGAGATCCGCCAGCTGCCCCTGCAGGCCCAGCGCGCCCACCTCCTCCGTATCCCGGCACCAGCGCAGCGTGCCCAACAGGTGCAGTGACGCCAGACGGAGGGCGAGACTGTGGTCGGCGGAGTCCTTGACGATATCCGCGCGCACCTCGATGTCATCGGCCGTGTGGAACCCGCCGAGCGAATGGAAGAGGTTGGGGATATCCGCGACCACCAGCTGCCCGGAGCGGGAGACGCCGTGAACCGCGGAGGAGAGCGTTTCGCCGGCCCGGTACGCCGTGAGTTCGATGGCGCCCTCGCCCGCCAGGATGCGGCGTGTTACCGACCGGGCGTGGGCGGCTCGCAGATCGGCGGCGAACGAGGCGGGTGCCGGGGCAGTGTGCGGGGTCGAACTCATGGGTGATCCTTCCGGGACGGTCGACGTCTAGTAAGGCACACCTAACTCGGTTTAAGCAACGGATATGTACGCTTATTACGGTCCCTGTAGCGCGGTCGATGCACTCCGTAGCCCGGGGCTTCGGGCTACATATGCGCCGTTATCGGCATTCGCCGGCCGTGCCGATTCTGGCGGTAGTAGCCGATGAAGAGTGTAGGTAGGTTGTCGTTTCAGGATGAGCGGCTGAGTGGTTCAATCGTCAGCACCGACCGTTCCCCCTATTTTTCATGCAGTTTGGCCTGCTCCACGAGTTCTGTCATCCACGGTCGGTGCCCGCGGTGGAGGACCATGCCCTCGGGGAGCCCTTGGACGGTTGCGGTGGAACCGGAAATTTCGATGGTGATCCGCCCGGCAGCCATCGGAGCATTGGCGATGTGCAGGTCTCCGTAGGACGCCGGGAGGACCGGATCCAGCCACAGGCCGCCGAGGGAAACGTGCGCGTCGTACCGCATTAGGCTCGTTACGAGCAGAATCGGCGTGGTCGCCGCCCAGGCCTGTGGCGAGCACGCCGTCGGGTAGGGCACAGGCTCGGAGAACTGCTCCCGGCCAAAGCCGCAGAACAGCTCCGGCAGCCTGCCCTCTGAGTATTCGGCCGCCTCCAGCAGGGCCGTGGCGATCCGCTGCGCCTCCTCGACGAAGCCGTAGCGCAGCAGACCGGCCGCTATGATCGCATTGTCGTGGGGCCAGACCGAGCCGTTATGGTAGCTGACCGGGTTGTAGGCGTGCATATCGGAGGCCAGGGTACGGACGCCCCAGCCGGTGAACATCTCCGGTGACATGAGTCGTTCGACCATCAGCGGCGCCTTGTCCTCGTCCACAAGACCGAACCAGAGGCAGTGACCCATATTGGACGTGCACGCGTCCACCGGCCGCTTATCCTTGTCTAGTGCAATGGCATAGTAGCCCTTGTCCGGCAGCCAGAACTGCTCGTTGAAGCGCTTTTTCAGGCGTGCGGCGCGGTCCTGCAGCTCGGCCGCCAAAGCCAGGTCGCCGGCGTCGTATGCCATCCACGCGCGCGCCGTGTAGGCACTATGGACGTAGGCCTGCACCTCGCATAGGGCGATCGGCGGCTCGGCCAGGGTGCCGTCGGCGAAGTTGATCCCGTCCCAGGAGTCCTTCCAGCCCTGGTTGAGCAGCCCCTGCTCGTTGAGGCGCTCGTACTCGACGAATCCGTCGCCGTCTTTGTCGCCGTAGTTGTAAATCCAGTCCAGGGCCCGGTCAGCGTGCGGCAGCAGCGCGGCGATGGTCTCCTTAGCGAAGCCCCAGCGGCTAGCCTCTCCGAGCAGCATCACGAACAGCGGGGTGGCGTCAACGCTGCCGTAGTAGGCGGACTTGCCGCCCAGCACCTGACCCGTGCCGACTCCGAGTCTGACTTCGTGCAGGATCTTGCCCGGTTCTTCCTCGCTCATCGGGTCCACTTGGGTGCCCTGGCGGTCGGCCAGGGTCTGCAGTGTCCCCAGAGCCAAGGATGGGTCCACCGGCAGCGCCATGTGCGAGGCCCACAGCGAGTCGCGGCCGAAAAGGGTCATGAACCAGGGCGCGCCGGCGGCCACTACGATCCGGTCCGGATGGTCCGGGTCCTCGATGCGCAGGGCACCCAGGTCGTCGTAGCTGCGCTGCAGGGTCCGTTGAATGGCGCGGTTGCTCATGCGCAGCACTGGGATCCTGGCCACCCACTCCTGCCGGCGCTTGTCGCGCGGGGACATCTCGCCCGAGACCGGATGCGCAAACGGCCCCGCGGGACCGGATGCGTCCACGGTGGGCACCACGCTCAGTCGGGTATGCCAGTACCCGTGCGGCGGGATGACAACCCGGTACATCAGACCCTCCCGTGCCACGTCGGCGCCGCCAGCCTTGACGACGATGCCCTTGATAACGTCCTGCCAGCTGGCGCGAATGACCAAGGAACCGTCCCCGGGCTCGCGGGTCTCGTCCCAGCGTCGCTGGATTCGCGCCTCCTTCACTTCGAACAGGTCCGCGAAATCCGATTCAACGGCCAGAGCGATCATGCATTCGGCGGGGTCCGCCGAATAGTTCCGGACGGTGATCTCCTCCAGGATTCCAGCCCCGACTTCGCGCAGCCGCTCCACGATGAGCGGGGTGTCCGCGTAGCCATCCGAGCGGGGCACGCGGCCCGCGAACAGCGCCCGATAGGGCTCCTTCATCGTCGCCGCAAGCGGCTCCACCGGCTGACCGTTGACTGTCATACTCCAGCGGGAGAGGATACGCGTGTCCTGGAAGAAAACCCCGTGCGGGTATTCCGGATACATGTCCCCGTTCGCCGAGGATATGCAGAAGGACGCGCCCTCCACCAAGGTGACAGTACCGGATCCGAGGGGCCCGGCGGCCGTGTCAGCATTCCATCCAGCCATTCCCCGCTCCTTCCCAAGGATGCGCGTCTGCAAGCCGCGGCAGGATCCGTCCGGTCTAACCGCCCGCCGCGCCTTCGTGGATTCAACCGACGCTACGCCGGTCTATTCCCTGAAGCCAGTGCCCGCGTTGACTCTCTAATAACTCCGCATATCCGGATACGTTGCTTCATTTGAGAACCTCCGTCAGGGCAGCTTGGGATGCGCCTTACGAATGGAGCTTTCGATAAGTGAGTGCAGCAGTGACGAAGAAGTTGGATATTGAGTACGCGGGTGCCGGTCGGGCAAGTTTTCCTCGGACCAACTGTCTGCCGCTTGTCCTGGCTCTCATCGGAGCGGTAGGCCCCACTCGTATGTGCTTCCTAAATCAGGCGACGCGCATGGAACGGATCTGGTGCGTGGGGGACCCTATCAAGTCACGCAGGGGCGCCCGTCTTCTTGCTCGACCTTAACGAGCTGCCAGGGCTGTGGCGACCGAACCACGTGTTGTCACGAGCAGGCGGGCCTCGGGTTTCTACGCCTAGCCTGCGCGATGCCTATGCCGCCCATGCGTGCGGACGTCGTGGCGTTCCTCCGCCCGGAAGCAGTGCCGTCGAAGCGCTCCTCTGGCTGGGAATGTGTTGTAGCTGTTGTCGTGGTCACTCCAGCCCGTCCTGCTCCAACTTGGCGTGCTCGTTATCGCGCAATGTGCTGCCATCCAACCAATGGAGAGAGACTTCCACACCCGGTCCTGTCATATGCGCCGTTATCGGCTTAGCGCCGCTTGGGGCAGAGGCTGAACGTGAAGTACCGTGAAGGCATCAACTTGGTCTGCGGAGCGGTCCTCGGCCATGAACAGGCCCGAAGCATTGTGGCCGGGCTCCCCATCGACAGTGTTCTGGGCATCGTCGGGAAGATCAGCACGTCTAAAAAGCCCGGGAGTGCAGTGGGCCCAATGTCAGCGCTTTGGAATGTGGTGCTTACTTTCTTGGCTTTCTGTCGTTCCACCGGTGAGTTCGTCGGAGTACGAAGCCCGGGGCCGGGGTATTTCTTCGATGAGCTCGTTCGCGGCCATGGCGATCATGTCCCGCTGAAGAGGGGGCAGGGAGAGCAGGCCCTGGAGGTAGGCTTCCACTTCGTATTCCCCGACGGCGCCGCCCAGACTGAAGTAATGCAGCCACAGGTCTTCAGCGCGGATGCCGACGGCCTCTACCGCTGTCCGGAGCATGGCCCGCTGTTCCGGTTCATATGGGTCAAAAGCCATCTCACACCGCCGGCTAATTTTCCGTTCGCCGGCGCCCCCGGCGACGAGGGTGGCACCGAACTGCCGCAGGAGGATTCCTGCCCCGTGCGGCACGCAAAAGGTGCATCAGTTCCAGCATACGCACCTACCGGTTCCCATGAGCCCAAAGATTAAAAGGGAAGATCCTTGCCGGTGCAGCCGCGGCCGGGCGGAGGAACAGGTTAGATGGCGAGACGCGGCCGCCCGTCTGGAAGAGTTTCTGCGAATCCGGCCCAGTGGAAGTTTGCTGGATTTCCTTGATGGGCGTGTGCCGCGCTCTAACTCCTGGGCGACGAGATTATCGTGCCCGCGGACTTAGGCCGAGCATCTGCACCGTTACCGGCGTTAGGGGTGGTGCGCTGCCGGTGTGCTGTGCCGGGAGATGTTGGTCTGTCGCCGGCTAAAGAGGGTCGTGGATTAGCGCCGGCGGGACATCGCCTGGTGGCTTAGTCGAAGGAAATGTCGTGGGCCAGGGTTTCGATTTCCTGCTTGCGGGCTGCGTCCGCCCGGCGCTTTGACAGGGCGGCTTCGTCCCGTTGTTCGCGCTCATGGCGTGTCTGTTCGCTGATTTCCCGGATGAGGGAGCCGACTAGGGAGGCCAGGCCGGCTTTCAGCTCTTCCAGGCTGGTGTTCACGATATCCAGCCGTGCCTCGTTGATGACGAGGCTGATGTGCCCGTAGCCCTGTTTGCTGAGCCGCTCGTGTGTGGCCGGTCCCTGAATCAACGTCGTTTCGGCGGGTAGGACCCGCCGGGAAAAGGCGGCCGAGACCGTGTATCTGGCCGGCGGATCAACCGCGTAGAGTTCCCGCGAAACCGCCACCACTGATGTCAGCCGCAGCATTGACTCCGGCGAGTTGTCCCGGGCCGGTTCGTGGGATGAGACGTTGATGCTCATACAGTTATTTTTCCATCGGTGCCTGCGATTGTCCCCGGAGAGGCGGAAGGAATCCGGTCAAGGCGGTCCGCCGGCCGGCGCGGTCCCCGGCTCTGGCTGCTGGCCGTGCTGCAGGAGCTCGCCTAGGCCGGTCAGCCAGCGGCGCTGGAACGGGCTGGTGCGGGTTTCCCAGGCGCGGGCGATGCCTGCTTCTACCATCTCGGGCTCCCAGAGCCCTTCGGTGACCAGTGCTGCCACGGTGCGGTCGATGCGCCGCGGATCATCCGGCCCGAGGTTGGAATCCACTGCTGCGGCCCCGGTTGAGGGCCGCACCTCGGCGTCGAAGAGCCGCGGCAGGGTGATCTGCATGAGGCCGGCGGCCTGGCGCAGGTAGGCCACGGTGTTCCCGACCCAGGGCAGCTGGGACAGCAGCAGGTTCACCGCTCCGTCCGCCGTCGGCGGTTCGATGAGGCCGCGTTTGACCCAGTCGAACATGGCCGGGTAATGACTGACCCGGTCCCAGTACCGGGGTGAGCGCTGGTACAGCTTCGCCCAGGTCTCCACGAAGACCGGCAGCTCTGCGGGAAACAGCCGCGGCAGCTCCCGGGAGGCGAACGGGCGCGGCACGGCAGTAAGTTTCGCGGCCTGTTCGGCGCCGATGCAGACCGCATGCGCCGCCAGAACGCATTCGTAATGTCCGGCCAGCCGTCCGTGCCAGAGCCCTTCCGGGGACCGGGAGCCGTGCGGGGTGGCACCGATGCTGCGGTACAGGGCCGCGATGCCGGTGCACTGCGCGGTCACCCCGGCGGGGTCCGCGGCGATCAGCCGCATCGTCGCGTGGAAGTCGCCGCTGCGGATGGCCATGAGGATGGCCGGGTGGGACGGGCTCACAGCTCTAAACGTAGCAAGCCTGCGGAACTTGCGGCAGGCCGGAAACCGGGGGAAGTGCAGCGCGAGCCTGCTATCCGAGGTACTTGCGTCAGCGAGGCCGTCAGGACCGGGGCGTCCGGGCCGGGGAACAATCCTTTGGACGGGGCGCCGGTGCTTTCCGCTGCGGGGTGGTCTAGTCGGGGCGGTAGATGTCGGCGACGGGGCAGTGGAAGGGGTCGGTGGCGGCGATACCGACCCCGTTGAGGTAGCGCACGATGATGGCGTAGGAGGAGATCAGCCCGGTTTCGGTGTAGGGGATGTTGTGGGTCCGGCAGTACCGGCGGACCATGGCGGCGGCTTTGCGCAGGCTGGGCCGGGGCATGTCGGGGAAGAGGTGGTGTTCGGTCTGGCGGTTCAGCCCGCCCATGAGCAGGTCCATGATGATGCCGCCGCGGATGTTGCGGGACGCGGTGACCTGTCGGGTGACGAAGTCCGGCCGGGCGGACTTGGGGTAGATGGGCATGCCCTTGTGGTTCGGGGAGAACGAGGCGCCCATGTAAAACCCGAACACGGCGACCTGGACACCGATGAAGGCGAAGGCCATGCCGGCGGGCAGGAAGAAGAAGAGGACGCCTACCAGCAGGGCGAAGCGGGCGGCCAGGAGCGGGATCTCGAACCACCGGTGGTCGACTCCGGCAGGCCGGAGCAGGTATTTGACCGAGTCGACATGCAGGCTGAATCCGAGGAACAGCAGCAGCGGGAAGAGCAGCCAGCCCTGGCACCGGGTCACGGGCATCATGAGGCCGCGCCTGGCGGCGGCGGCGTCGGGATGGAAGGCGACGGCGCCGGTGTGGATGTCGGGGTCCTTGTCCACCTGGTTGGGGAAGCCGTGGTGGCGGGTGTGCTTGCGCACCCACATCGCGTAGCTGATGCCGACCAGGCCGGTGCCGATCAGCCGGGCCGCCCACTCGTTGACGCGTTTGGAGGCGAAGACCTGCCGGTGGGCTGCTTCATGGGCCAGGAAACTGAACTGGGTGAACAGGATGCCCAGCACCGCCGCGATAAGAAGCTGGAACCAGCTGGCGCCCAGCAGCGCGAAGCCGGTCCAGGCTCCGGCCAGGGCAAGCATGAGCAGGGTGAACAGCGTGATGTAGTAGCCGCGCCGGCGGCGCAGCAGACCCGCCTCACGGACTTCGGCGGCCAAGGCCAGGTACCCGGCCGCTATCCCGTTCGGCTCTTTGGGCGCCGGGACAGACCGCACGAGGGGGACCTCCGGACTGGGATCGATACGTCGAGCGTCCATGGGTACCTCGGAACTGCAAGGGGCCCGGGTGCGGTCCTTTGCTCGAACCGCCGGCCCTGCCTTGAGGATACGCTCAGGTCATGCACACCCGGAAGGGTCCGGCGTCCTGGCGGCGCGGGCTGTTCGTACCAGCCGACGTTCCGGTCGTACTTGGAGACCAGGGCCGCTGTCGCCCCAACCGGCCGTCCACCCACAGCTGATCATGTTGGCCTTACTTCAGGAGCGCCAGGATAAGCGGGCCGGCTGCTGTTTGCGCAGCGGCTGGCCGGTTCATGTCGCCGGGGTCCGTTGAGCAGAACGGCTCGGCTTCGGGATTAGGGGACAGCGGGTGTCCCGATGGCGACGGTCTCGATGATTTGGGTTGTGGGCGTCCCGGTCAAAGCCTGGGATATGAGGTTGCCCTTCCAGAGGTCTGTTTGCAGTCGGGACAGAAATTCTGCGGCGGCCTCCTGTGTATCGAAATCGAGGTCCAGGAGCACGTGGTTGTTCTCATTCGGACGCCGGGAGATCTTGTAGGACCTGACCCCCGAAGCTCCACGGTCCAGCACATCGCTGTCGAACGCCTGTCTCCACATCCGGAAGTCTCTAACGGCATGTTCTATACGCAGGGTAAACATGGAGTTCCCTTCCGATGGTCCTTACACGCTCACCCTAGGCCGTGAAGGGCAATTGAACTAGCCACCCTTGAAGTTGCCACATGACCGGAGAAGAAGCGCATCAACGAACGGCCGCACCGGCGCTGCCGCGGCAATGAATGGCTGTAGCCGCTAGCTTGTCCCAGCGCCTCTCATAATCTCTTCTGCTGCGGTCCAAACCCCTAATGGAGCGAGATGCGGCGGTCGGAACAACACCATCCCACGTCATATGCGCCGTTCTCGGCTTCGACGGCAATTTGTTGCCCGGCTGAAGAGTGGTGCGGCATTGGCCATGGTCAGGAGAATCCCCGTCTCCGAGTCTCCGGCGGTGCCGACCCAGTTAAGGATTCGCTGCTTGGGAGCTAGGTTCGACCGGTTTCCGGCTCATGGGGTGCCTGCCCGAAAGTATTGGGATCGACCGGCTGCTCGCGTCTCGGCAGGTTCTGCTCGACCACCAGCAGATAGGACTCGGTCACCAGGTCCTCTACGAGCTGCTTGTCGAACTTCCCGCCAGGATTGAGCGTGATCCAATGCCGCTTGTTCATGTGGTAGCCAGGCGTGATGTCCGGGTAGGCCTCGCGGAGCGCCGCGCCATCGGCAGGTCTGGCCTTGAGGACCACGAGGGGTTCGCCGGTGATGCGGGTCTGGAGCATGAACACCTTGCCGCGCACCTTGAACACTTCCCAGTCCGGACCGAATGGGTGATCGAGATACGCTCCCGGAAGCTCTTCTGTTCGGGCCGCGGCGTGCTTCTGAATCGTCTCGCCGTCCATCGAACCTCCTTGCCAGCCTGCCTGCCGAGTCTAGATTGAGTAAGCGTATCCATACCTACTCGATGAGCCGGAGGAACGACGTCCGCAGAGGCAGGTCGAACGATCTGGACCAAGGACTGAAACCGTAATAGCCGGCGAGAGGGATGAATAGCGAGCTGACGTATGCGCCGTTATCGGCGTTCGGGCGGTTCCTCACGCGGGCTCTCGAAGAGCTGTCCGGGACGTCACGTGTTTACAATTTCGCCGAACTATCGAGGAGCTGTGGGGGCGCAGTGTCAGCTGCGTTGCAGGATGCCGGGCTTGCTGTCGTCACCCTGGCGCCAGGAGTCGCTGGCCGGAGCGAAGCCTGCAGGGGTCGTCGGAGGGTTTGGGCCCATGATGCTCCCAGCCGAACAGAAATAGAAGCCATCCGCGCCCTGCTGGCGCTGTTCTGGCTGAAGCCTAAGTACACCGACTTCATATCTCCACGAAAAGCGTGGCAGGCGAAGGGCTTCAAGGAAGTGGCAGATGGCCAAAACGGTCGGCTACGACTGGCGATTCCCCCTCCTTACTGATTTAGCTCTTAGCCGTGCGTTTCCTCGTCGTGCTTTCGGGCCCTCAATTGCCAGCAGGCCAGTGTGAAGAGCCGGTGAACAAGGCTTTTTCAAGATGTAGCGGGGAGCATCGGGGGACACAGCCGATCGGGGGAAAGGCGGTCCCGGCGATGACACGAGTCCTTGGAGACCAGGAAGACCATATCTTGACGGAGCCGCAGGACGACTCTGCGGCTGCCGCAACCTGGGGAGGTGCCGTCCTGAGCCGACGACAGCTGGGCCTGTTGTTCGGCGGCGGCGTGGCCGTCATTATCGGCGGCGCGAGTTTCGGTGTCGTTGCCAAGTCGGCGGAACGGTCAAGGACCACCGCTGCAGTATCCTTCGGCTCCGTGCGTTTGCTGCGCGCGGCGAGACTGGGCCGGCTGTCGGCCGATGGCCGGCCTTCACCTCTCGTGGGCAAGTTGGCGCCGGGCAGGCTCGAGGGTACGGGAAAGACGCTGGCGGCTGCGCCAGCCCCGCGGGACGGCATCCAGCTGGCCTCGGCCGTTGACGGCCACGGCCACTCGGGAGGTTTCCTGCCGGGCAGCGAGTGGCCGATGCCGTTGAACCTGACTTGGGGGGATGTAGTCCTGCTGGATGTGGAAGTCAGCAACACGTCCGACCAGCCGAGACTGTTCTCGCCGGGGCAGCTGCGGCTGAAGGATCAGACCAGCGGGACCACCATCACCATGCAGGGCTCGGGCCGGCGGCCGGATACCGTCGCCGCACGGACGTCGGAAAAATTCTGGATCAGCTATCTGGCGCCGGCCGGAGCAGCGGCGTTCTCAGTCGAATACACCGACCCGCTGCAGCAGGAGCCTTCGGTCCTGCGGGTCCCCCGGCTCAGGACGGTCCTGGAACGGGCCTGAACGGCAGGCGATCCAAGACGAAGCCGGGGGCTTGCCTTGAGCTGGATCACTGCGGACTGCGTCCAGGGTGCGCAGGGGAGACGTGGAAGCCGCCTGCAACTAGAGACGCCAGGACTCGATTTCGACCACGCTCCCGTGCCGGAGCCCCCTTCCGCTGGGGCTTTTCTGCCGGATCCGACCGCTGGTCCAATGCAGCGGCCGGTAACCGCGGGCCACGGCCATCGTCCCACTGCACCGCCAGCGGGCAGCTCCTGCGGAGTGAAGCGGACTTCCAGCGGATCGTTCAGCGTCCGCGCCGCCCGCTGTTCCTGTACCGCTGTCATTGCCCTTGCCTGGGCGTCCTTGGGCCGACCGGATCCACTTCCCTGACAGGGCCGAGCCTGCCCGGAAGAAACCGGGCCAAGTGGCGGTCCCGAACCGCACCCGGACTACGCCCAGATGCTTGTGCTTCTATGGGAAATTGTTGTGCCGCGTCCGCCGTGGTTGCTTCAGGCTGCGGTGATCGTGATGGTCCTGGTGGCGCGCACCTCGCCCGGTACCCAGGAGAGGAACTTGACCGTCATCCGGTACTGGCCCGGGCCGGGCGGCCGCAGCAGGAAGTCGTACTTTTCCGCTGCTCCCGAGGCGATGCGGCTGGTCCTGAGCGGTGAGCCGCTTGACCAGACGGGCGGCGCCTCCCCGTTCGGATCAGGAGTTTCCCGGAATGGCCGGCCATCATGGGAAATGACGTCCGCCAACGGCACGGGCCTGCCCTGCATGTCCGTGAACTCCGTCAGGGTTGGGAAGTAGTCCACGTTGACCATCCGCACCAACGTCGGTGCCCGGCCGCTCTGCGGGGTGTTGGCTTTCATGCTCGAGACGGACCACACCCGGCGGCCGCGGGGCCTGGTGGGAACGTTGCCGCCGAGGAGATAGAAGTGCCTCGCCCGGAACCGGTTCAGGCCGGCGTCCTCTCCGGAGAGTCCGGCTGCATGGTTCAGCTCGTGCCAGCGGGGGTCCAGCGAGTACGGTCCCACGAAGGTTTCGGTGGCAATGTCGTACTCCGGCCCGTCGACGAAGGCACGCCGCGTGCCCGGCATCGGCGGGTCGACAGCGTCAATCGCGGGGTCGATGATGATCGGGCCGAACATGCCCATCTGGACGTGCAGCGGAGTGTTGACATGGCAGTGGTAGAAGTACGTACCGGCTCCGCCGCGGTTGGGATTGCCCGCTTCGCCTGGATCCGGCCTCCATTGGTAGGTGTAGTGGCCGGTGACCTCGAAGGACGTGTGTCCCACGCCGTCGTTCCGGGGATCCGGTTCGAGGCCGTGCCAGTGGATGGTGTGCACGCGTTTGCTCGGCTTGATGGTTCCGTGGAACAGCTGTCCCTCCCTGACGCGCACCAACGGTCCCGGCAGCCCCTCGTCGGAGGTTTCGTTCTCGAAGCTCCAGACCTCGTGCTCAGATTTGTCGGGGAAGTCGAGCTCCCGGCTGAAGAAGTCCAGCACCATCGAGACGTTCGGACGCTGGCGGAACAGCGTCTCGGGGCTGCCTTCGTGCGGCTGGTCGGAGGCAAAGTCCACCTGGCTCTCAAAGAGGTGGTGCTGGTCGCGTTCCTCGTTGGCCGCCAAAACCCAGTCTGCGACCAGGCCTCCGGGGTACAGCCCGCCCGCAGCGGTCTGTGACGGTTCAGCGTGGCAATGCATCGGGTAGGTCCAGTCTTCCCGGCGCGCCTCCCACACGGCATCGACGACGTCCGGTGGCCGGAACATCGGCAGAATCGCTTCCTTGCGCTCCAATGGCATCAGCGAGACAGTGTCCTCCCACTGCTGCAGCGCGACGTGCCCGTCGGCCATGATCGAGCCGTTTTCGCGGGGAAGATCCCGGCCGTTGGCACGCACCGTCCAGACGTGGTTGCCGTGGAAGTGCAGCTGGTGTCCCACAATGCCGGCATTCATCATCCGGATCAGCTGGCCGGTCAGGACGGTGCCGGGCTCCGTCGACCGGCTGAAGTTCCGCACGTCGGTCCGGCGCGGAAAACCGGAGGGCAGGGTGTCTTCCTCCCTCCGCTCGTTCAGTTCCTCGTCGTCGGATACGGCCAGGGACTGGAAACCTGCCTTATCGTTCAGTGTGAAATAGCGCGGCGCAATGTCCGTCGATGTGCCGTTGACCGTGCCGCCCTGGGACGCCGCCTTCGCCCACTCCGGCACCACGTCATGACAGATCCAGAGCCATTGGCGCTCGAACTCCGGCCCGTTCGGGCCCAGATGCCACGCCCGGTCCGGATCGATCACCGCCAACCCGCCGAAAAGTCCGAGCGTGCGCTCTACCGGAGCGTTGGTCGGATCGGAATAGAGGTAGGTGCCTGGAGCCGGCGCGGCCAGAACCAGCGTGGCGGTAGTGCCGGGTGCGATGGCGCCGGTGGTGACGTCGCCCCGGTTGGGGCCGGCGCCGTGGATCGCCAGTTCATGGGTCTGGGCCAGCCGGTTGTGGATCCGCAGCCTGATGGTGCTGCCCGTTTCCGCGATGATGGTCCGGTCCGGAAAGTAGCTGGCCCAGTGCTGCCGCCGGGGCAGGTAGTAGAGCCTTTCCTCCGGGTCGGGGCCTTCCGGCAGGGGCCGCCCCGCGTGCGGCGCCGGCTGGCCGAGGGGGTAGGTTCGGCTGGCGATGACTTCACCTGATTGCGTGAAGATGTGCGGCGAAATCCGCAGACTAGGCTTCGGATCACTGAGCCCGCTCGGGCGGTCTCCGAAACCCCTGTGGTAGACGAGCGCTCCGTCCACCATCGGCACGAAGCCCTCGTTGATGTACAGGTCCAGCACGCCCGCGGAACCGGTCACGCCAGTGCGCGGATTTGTTAGCGTTGCTGCGCCCTGGTGCAGGCCGGCGAAATCGGAGGCTCTGTTCCCCATCACTAAGCCCTTCCATGCATGTACGTTCGCGGCCGGAGCCGGCGAGAGACCATCCCAGTACGTCATCCAGAACTTGGGAAACCCTTGGCATGCCCCGTTCCACAGCCCGTTCACGAGCGGCGGGATACCGGCCCCCCGCAGATGAATGATGTGCGGGTGTGAGACATATGCGCCGTTATCGGCTTCAATCCGGGCGTGGGCGAAACCGCTGACCTTCGTCTTCCGCGTGCAGGGTGTGTTCGACCTGTGGCCATGGGGTAGTTAGGCTGCTTCCCGTGCCGTTGCGATGGTCAGGGCTTTGGGCTGTCAACGGATTTGGCACTGCAGAGCTTCCGCGCCATGGCCAGGTCTGCGGCCCAGGCGATCAGCCAGTACATTTCCAAGACCGCATCGAGCAGGTAAATGCGGCTGATGCGCCCGCGTGAAACGTAGCGCAGGTCGACGATCATGAAGGTGACGGCGGTGCCCAGGCCGATACGGCGGGCCATCGCACGCCCGTCTGGGGAAGCGGGGGCCCGGAACTGGGCGTAACCGGCAGCGGTCATCAACCCTCCCACTGTTTTCACAAGCCAGTGGTCGATCTTCGGGCCCGAAACCGCTTCGAAGCTGCGGTAATGAAGCAACGGCCAGAGACCGAAAACCACATTGAACGCCCCGTGCGCACGGGCCAGCCTTGATGGTTCCATCATCACACCTTCCGCCCCTGCAACAGCCTTGGTCAACCCTTGACTAACCCGCCGCGGGACAGTGGAAGGCCCTCCGCGAGGAATTCCCGAACCTGCCGCTGCGCCTGGACCTCAACGCCGCCTGGACCATTGGGGCTGGAACTGCCGGTGGCGGCCGACATCATTTGCACCGTGGCGGTCAGCCCGACTCTGGGAAAGCGTCGCGGTGCTGGCCGTGAGCGTGCTGATCCTTACCTTCCTGAGCTGGTCGCGGGACTGGAATTCACAGGCTGATGAAACCGGGAGCTGTATGGGACCGCCACCGAGCTGTAAACCCGGGTCCGAGTGACCGGGAAACGGCATGAACCACCTAGTCTTTGAGCCGGCTGGTCAGCACTTCGAATTCCTCCACGTCAAGGATCTCCATGTGTTGTTCCTTACTGGTCTCGGAACGGATCTTGTCCGCCGGCTGCTGGCTTGCGCCAAGATCTTCCTCTGTATCCCACAGCGATATAGACAGGGACTTGTTGTCCCTCCCCTTGAGGTAATAGAGACCCAGACAGCCGGGCAATTCAAGCACCCGCCTCACGGTTTCCTCGGTGGGCTCACCCGTCGCGTCGGCGCTGGTTCTGTACGTGCTGACCCGAGCAAACATCGCTCCTCCTTTGGAATGGTTCGTGTGCGTGGAGATCACGAACCACCTGCCCGCTCGTGGCGCTGGACCTCACTCTTCACTGGGCAAGTATGTCGCCCGGCGAGCCTGGCGGTTGCGGCTCCTGTCACTAGTAAGGACCCGGGGAGAGTACGGGCACAAGGCATAGCGCGCCCGGTTTGTCGGGCAGCGCCCTGATCGCTAGTACAGCGTGGGCCGCGCCCTGGGGGACGCTGCAATGAGGCAGTGGGGCCTTGGCGCCAGTGAAGAGACAAGCGTAGCGTCGATACCATCGAGGAAGGCGGCGACAGGCAGCCGGACCGGCGGATCCGCGCGTCGCCTCGCCGATGCCGATCGGTGGAGGAGCCGGGGATGGCTGGATGGAATGCGGACACAGCTGCCGGACCGCTGGGTGCCGGGACCATCACCCTGGTAGAGGGGTCCTCTTTTTGTATTTCCTCCGCGAACGGGGATATCTTCCCTGAATATCCGCACGGGGTTTTCCACGAGGACACCCGCATCCTGTCCCGTTGGAACCTCACCGTCAACGGCCAGCCGCTGGAGCCGTTGGCGGCGAAGACCAAGGAACCGTACCGGGCGCTGTTCGTCGGCCGCGTACCCCGCCCGGGCGGGTATGCCGACAGCCCGCTGATCGTGGAGCGGCTGCGCGAAGTGGGAACCGGAATCCTTGAGCAGATCACTGTCTGGAACTATTCACCGTCTGCTGCCGAATGCCTGATTGCCCTCAGGGTTGAATCGGATTTCGCGGACCTCTTCGAGGTGAAGGAAGCCCGGGCCCAGCGGAGGTGGGACGAAACCCGCCAGCTGGACGGTGATTCGCTGAGCATCCGGGCCAGCTGGCAGGACATCCGGAAGGGCGTCGTCGTTAGCGCCGGCGGCGCCGACGTGGCGCATGAGGGCCCGACATATCGTGTCGTTGTCCCGCCGCACGGACAATGGAACACCGTCCTGAGCGTGCTGCCCACCGTAAACAGCACCGGCCCCGCCACGCCGTTTGTTCATCCGCACGAGGATGAACTGTCCCCGCGCGACCGGCGCCGGCAGGAATGGGTTGCCAAAATTCCGGTGCTGCAAATGGGCAATCGCTCCATCGAACAGACCCTGCGCCGCAGCTACGACGATTTGGGTGCCCTCCGGATCGAGGACCCGGCCCACCAGGACCGGGTAATGGTGGCTGCCGGCGCACCATGGTTCATGACACTGTTCGGCCGAGACTCGCTGTGGGCGTCCCTGATGGCACTGCCGGTGGACCCCTCCCTGGCTCTGGGCACAATACAGACCCTTGCCGACCGCCAGGGCGCAGTAGTGGACCCGATGAGCGAGGAGGAGCCGGGCAAGATCCTGCACGAGGTCAGGCTCGGTGTCTCCAGTGGGCTCGCCCTGGGCGGAAAGTCCGCCTACTACGGCAGCGTCGACGCCACACCGCTGTTCGTCGCGCTACTCGGAGAGGTCAGCCGCTGGGGCTTCGCCCCCGACACCATGGCCGCACTGCTGCCCCATGCTGACCGCGCCCTGGACTGGATTCGCGACTACGGAGACCGCGACGGTGACGGTTTCGTCGAGTATCAGCGCCTGAACGACCGGGGGCTCATCAACCAGGGCTGGAAGGACTCCTGGGACGGCATCAACTTCGCCGACGGCACCCTGGCCAAACCGCCGATCGCCCTGTGCGAGGTGCAGGCGTACGTGTTCAGCGCGTACATGGCCCGTTCCTGGATGGCCTATGACGCCGGCGATGTGGCATTGGCTGCAGAGTGCCGGGACCGCGCGGCGCGGCTGAAGCAGCGGTTTAACGAAGAGTTCTGGCTGCCCGACCGCGGTTATTACGCGGTCGCCCTCGACGGCAGGAAGCAGCCGGTGGACGCGTGCGCTTCCAATATGGGCCAATGCCTGTTGTTCGGCCTCATCGATGAGGAAAAGGCCCCGCAGGTGGCCGAACGGCTAATGTCTCCAGAAATGTTCAGCGGATGGGGTGTGCGGACCTTGGCCAGCGACATGGGCGCCTACAACCCGGCCAGCTACCACAACGGGTCGGTCTGGCCGCACGACAACGCCATCATTGCGGCGGGCCTGCTGCGTTACGGTTTCGTGGAGCAGGCGCAGCGGATCTCCACCGCCCTGCTGGAGGCCGCCGAGTACACCGAGGGGCGGCTACCCGAACTGTTTTGCGGGTTCAGCCGTGAGCACTTCGACGAACCCGTGCCCTACCCGACGGCGTGCTCGCCTCAAGCGTGGGCTGCGACCACCCCGATCCTACTGGTGAAAAGCCTAATGGGTTATTATCCGGACGTTGCCCTCGGCGGTCTTTGGATGGACCCCGTGCTGCCCAAGTCCTACGGCGACCTGCACATCACCAATGCCCCCATGGCAGGCGGCCGGATCACCATTGATATTTCCGGCTCGGCCGCAACCGTCCAAGGGCTGCCCGAAGGCATGGAATTCCGACTCGGGACCCGCCCATGGGCAACTGACCTGGTCGCGCAGGCCAAATTGCGTCGAAAGACTTAGATGGGCCCGCTGCGTCCTGGCGACCACGCCGAAGGACCGCATTTGAACAGGTAGACGGACCGAGGGGGTCAGCGGTAGACGTTCATCCACCGCTGGCACCTACTCGTTGGCATATGCGCCGTTATCGGCGCGGTGGCTGCCGGATCCACCAGACTGGGGTTCTGCCCGCGTTCCGGCGTCCGGAGTCGCTGGGCTAGGTCTGGGTTGTCTGCCGCTGTTGGAGTTCGAGGACGTCGAAGCTTTCCTAGGCCTGAATGAGGGCGCGAGCATGACGTAGGCAGGGCAGCTCTGTTCGATCTCGTCGACGGCGGTGCCTTTCTCGATGAGCGGGAAGCAGTGGGTCGTGCGTCCTGTTCGGCGAACGGTGACGATCGCGGCGTGGGCTGCATCCTCGATTTGGGGATGATCACGCCGTCGCAGTCGAAGTCGCGGGTCTGCTGGATCGGTTCGCGTGCGGGCCCGAAGGACTTTGGCATAGACGTCCAGGTCCATGCCCTTGATGACGGGGAGCGTTTGAGGATGGAGAGGTCGAACATGCCGTGCTCGACGCCGAGGACGACGAAGTCGAATCGGTGAGCCAGAAGCCGGTGGAGGGGGCGGTCATGGGAGGCCTTTCTCCGCTGTCATCGCTGTCTGCGCTGACGGCGTCGCAGGGGTCGTAGACGATGTTGCCGCAGGTGGGTGATTTGCGGCGTGAACGGCCTTTCGGAAACTTTAGCTGCCCTCTTGTGGGGCCTCTTACTGAGCGCTATGCCTGTACAGACATAGAAAAAATTGCACCCCTTGGTGCCGATACCGGAGAGCCAGATGGGAAAGGCCAACCACATGAATCATGCGTCATCGGCTGCTGCTTCAGCCTATGCACTCACCTCTGCTGAGGAGGTGACGGCCGTCCGTCAGATCCTTGATGCCGAGGGATTGTTAAGCGAGGAAACACGCTTTGCCTACCTCGGTTTGCTGGATCCGCCGAGAGGCAGGGAAGAAAACAAGGCGGACCGACGCTTCCGGGTGTTCCTGCACGACGTCTCCGGTGCCGCACCAAAGGATGTAACGGTGTCGGTGACCAACGGATGCGTCGTTTCCGCCGTTGATCTCGATACCTCCGCGACAGGCGAACTTCCGGTGCTCGAGGAAGAGTTTGAGGTAGTCGAACAGATTCTCGCTACCGATGAACGGTGGCGCGAAGCGCTGCGCGACCGAAACCTCGACCTCAACAAGGTCAGGGTGGCACCCCTTTCGGCCGGTGCGTTCGAGTACCCGGAGGAGAAGGGCCGGCGCATCCTGCGTGGTCTGGCCTTCTACCAGGACTTCCCCGAGGACAGTGCCTGGGCCCATCCCATCGACGGCTTGGTGGCCTACGTCGACGTCGTGAACAAGACCGTCGACCACGTCCTGGATTTCGGTGCCGTCCCTGTGCCGGCCGAGCACGGCAACTACACCGATCCGGAGCTGACCGGCCCGCTGCGCGAAACCCAGAAGCCGATCAGCATCACGCAGCCCGAGGGCCCGAGCTTCGGCGTCAGCGGCGGCAACCATGTTGAGTGGGAGAAGTGGAGCTTTGACGTCGGCTTCGACGTGCGGGAGGGCGTGGTGCTGCACAACATCGCGTTCCAGGACGGGGACCGGAAGCGCTCAATCATCAAGCGGGCCTCAATCGCCGAAATGGTGGTCCCCTACGGGGACCCGAACCCGGTGCGATCCTGGCAGAACTACTTCGACACCGGCGAGTACCTGGTGGGCCAGTATGCCAACTCACTCGAACTGGGCTGCGACTGCCTGGGTGAGATCACCTACCTGTCCCCGGTCATCGCCGACGGCTTCGGCAACCCGCGCGAGATCCGCAACGGCGTCTGCATGCATGAAGAAGACTGTTCCATCCTGGCCAAGCACTCGGACCTGTGGACCGGCATCAACTACACCCGACGCAACCGCCGGATGGTCGTCTCCTTCTTCACCACCATCGGCAACTACGACTACGGCTTCTACTGGTACCTCTACCTGGACGGCACCATCGAGTTCGAAGCCAAGGCCACCGGCGTCGTGTTCACCAGCGCCTACCCGGGCAAGGGGTACCCGTACGCCTCCGAATTGGCCCCCGGCCTGGGCGCCCCCTACCACCAGCACCTCTTTGGTGCCCGTCTGGACATGGCCCTGGACGGCTTCACCAACCGGGTCGAGGAGGAGGATACGGTCCGCGTCCCGATGGGCGAGGGCAATGAGCGCGGCAATGCCTTCACCCGCAGGCGCACGGTGCTGAAGGCCGAGTCGGAGGCCGTGCGGGAAGCCGACAACTCCAAGGGGCGCACGTGGGTGGTCTCGAACCCCAATTCGAAAAACCGGCTGGGGGAACCGGTCGCGTATAAGCTCCACCCCGAAGGGCAGCCGTTGCTGCTTGCTGATCCCGATTCCTCCATTGCCCGCAGGGCCGCGTTCACCACTAAGGACCTGTGGGTGACCCGCTACGCCGAGGAGGAGCGCTACCCGACCGGCGACTTCGTCAACCAGCATGCCGGCGGCGCCGGACTGCCGGCCTATGTGGCCCAGGACCGCGGGCTGGACGGCGAGGACATCGTCCTCTGGCACTCCTTCGGCCTGACCCATTACCCGCGCCCGGAGGACTGGCCGATCATGCCGGTGGACACCGTGGGATTCAAGCTTCGTCCGGATGGCTTCTTCGACCGCAGCCCCGTTCTCGACGTGCCGGCGGACCGGTCCAGCGAAGAAGGAGGGCACTGCCACAGTTAGGGCCTGCCGCGAACTTCTCCCTGATGTCTTCCTTCAAATGCACGGTTCCTGTGGATAGCCTGAACCCACCACGGCAACTGGTGGCACGGTGCTTATGCCGGCAACTGCTGATGTTTTCCTTCCATGTGCTTTCCGGTCGCGGCGGGCAGATGCTGCCGGAATCGTAGTGTTCGCCGGGCTCATCATGGTTGTGACCCACACGATCGTTCCGTGGCGGCGTCAGGTGAGGGCAAGCGCGTTCGCATAGGGGAGTGCCTCCATAGACCTCGTCCCCTATGCAGCCCTCATCAGCCGTTGATGACTTGTGGCACTCCCAGAGCCTTGAGGCCTTCGACGCCGAACTCCAGTCCGTAGCCGGACTGCTTCATTCCGCCGAAGGGGACCATGGGATGGACCGCGCCGTGTGAGTTGATCCAGACTGTCCCGGCCTGAATATTTGCTGCGACTTTGCGGGCTTGTTCGGGGTTGGCTGACCAGACT
The DNA here is from genome assembly GCF_946892675.1 of Arthrobacter sp. Marseille-P9274. NCBI lineage: Bacteria > Bacillati > Actinomycetota > Actinomycetes > Micrococcales > Micrococcaceae > Arthrobacter > Arthrobacter sp. Marseille-P9274. The sequence continues at coordinate 363,079 of NZ_CAMPOV010000003.1, read as the reverse complement.
GATGCGCCGAGGCCGACCTCGAGGGCGTTGGCCATCTTCACGGCTTCCTCGACGGTGCGGTAACGGATGATGGGCAGGACAGGACCGAACTGCTCCTCCGCGACGAGCGGGTTGTCGTTGTCGATATCCGCCACGAGCGTGGTCGGGTAGAAGTAGCCCGGCTGGTCCGGGTCCGGGTTCCCGCCCAGGAGGACGCGGGCGCCGGCGTCCCTGGCAGCCTCTACCAGGCGGGAGACGATGTCGAACTGCTGCTTGTTCTGCAGCGGTCCGAGGACGCTTTCCTCGTCGAGCCCCACTCCCATCCGTGCGGCGGCGGCGACGGATGTAAGGGCCTCACAGAGGTCCTCGTAGATGTCATCGTGCACGTAGAGCCGTTTGAGGGCGGCGCAGGTCTGCCCGCTGTTAATGAAGGCGCCCCAAAAGAGGTCTTCTGCGATTGCCTTGGGGTCCGCGTCCGGGAGGACGATGCCGGCGTCGTTGCCCCCGAGCTCGAGGGTGAGCCGCTTGACGGTGCCGGCAGAAGATTTAATGATCGCCTTGCCCGTGGCAGTGGAGCCGGTGAACATGATTTTGCCGATGGCCGGATGCTCGGCCATTCGGGCCCCGACTTCGGGGCCGCCGGAGACTGCGGTGAGGACGCCTTCGGGGAGTTCCTGGTTCAGCACGTCGACCAGGGCAATGACGCTGAGCGGAGTGTACTCGGAGGGCTTCACGACTACGGCGTTGCCCATGCGCAGGGAGGGGGCGATCTGCCAGACAGCGATCATCATTGGCCAGTTCCACGGGCCTATCGCGCCGACGACGCCAATCGGGCGGTAGTGGAGCAGCCAAGCCGAGCAGGCGCCGACTTCGAAACGGGCGTTGAGGCCGTTGAGCGGCTTGCCCTGCTCACGGGAAAGCAGCCGGGACAGCTCCTCGGCGGAGCGGTCGACGGCATCGGCAGCCTGTGCCAGGGCAGCGCTGCGGGCATCATGGCCAAGTGCGGCCCACCCCGGCTGTGCGGCTGCGGCCGCCTCAACCGCACGGTCCAGGTCCTCGACTCCGTGGACCGGGGCCTCCCCCACCGCCTCGCCTGTGGCCGGGTCAAAGATGGTCCGGGTCCTGCCGGACTCCGGGTTGTTCGGGCCATGAAGAGATTCAGTTGCCATCGGTGCTGCCCTTCGAGTAAATAAGACACGCGGATCAATTCGGCAGTATGACTGATATCTTCATCCTCAACCTTCGCAGGAGATATCGCACGGTTTTTGCCTGTCGAAGCGGGAAAATTGTCTGAACGCGAATAGCTGCCGCCCCGCGCCAGGCGGTACCTGGACACGTGCGGGCCTGGGCATGGTCCATCCGTCCGGGCAAACAAGGCGGACAAACACCTGATGTGCGCCGGTAGGTGCAGCGCCGCAGCCAAACCGCCTCGCCGTTTCTTCCTGTGCCGACGGCCTCCCTTGTATACGGCAGCAGTCATGCAGCGACAGGACGGCAACAACGAGGAGGGAATCTCTCTTGCCAGGCCAGTCGCACGCGCCTAGATTCCTCAGTTGTAGAAAATACATGTGGCGCAGATTACAGGTTTAGAGTCAAGGAAGGGCACCGGGGCGTTGGTGCTGTTCAACAAGCAGGAAATGTCCGTCCTTGGGCGGAACAGCTCCATGAGGGAGGAATACCATGGACAGTACCGATACGGTCTCCTCAGGTGGATCACGGACCACGCTGCGCGGGGGCAGACTCGGCGTCATCGGCGTTGTATTTTTCGTCGTCGCCGCCGCGGCGCCGCTGGTCGGCATGACCGGCGCCGTGCCGGTCGCCATCGTGCTGGGAAACGGCGCGGCCGCGCCCGGAGCCTACTTTGTCGTCGGCCTGACACTGCTGCTGTTCAGCGTCGGCTACGCCGCGATGAGCCAGCGCGTCACCAACGCCGGCGCCTTCTTCGCCTATATCGGCCGGGGCTTGGGCAAACACCTCGGCCTCGGCTCCGCCTTCGTGTCGCTGATCGCCTACGTGGCCATCCAGCTGGCTATTTTCGGCTTTTTCGGCGGACTGATGGCCGGACAAATAGGCGCTCTTGGCCTTGAGCTGCCCTGGTGGCTGTGGGCGCTGATTGCCTGGGCAGTCGTCACCGTCCTGTCACTGGCCAGCGTGGACGTCGGAGCGAAAGTACTCGGGGCACTGATGCTGCTCGAAGTGCTCTCCCTGATGATCACCGCTGTTGCAATCCTCATTGACGGTGGCCCCGAGGGCTATGACTTCGCCGCTTCCTTCTCGCCACAGGCCATCATGGTCGGCGGTCTGGCCGGTTCGGCCGGTATCGCCTTTGCCTTCGCGTTTGCCTCCTTTATCGGGTTTGAAGCTACGGCCATCTATGGCGAGGAATCCAAAAACCCGAAGCGAATCGTTCCGCAGGCCACTTACCTGGCCGTTGCATTGATTACGGCTCTGTTCGCTATAACCGCATTCGCGCTGGTAACCGGTATGGGAGCTTCCCAGGCCATAGAGACCACGGCGGAGTACTCATCCGTAGACGGAGTTCCGCTTGCCGATCCGGCCGCCGTCCTTTTCACCCTAGCCACCGAATACGTTGGCGGATGGATGGCCACGGCCATGAGCATTCTGGTGCTCTCGAGCCTGTTCGCCGGAATCCTGGCATTCCAGAACGCAGCCGGCCGCTATGTCTTTGCCTTAGGGCGCGGCGGCGTGCTGCCCGGCCGGTTAGGCAGGGTCAACGCCAAAGGTGCCCCCCAAAACGCTTCACTGACGACGTCCGCCATCACTGTTGTAGTGATCCTGCTCTTCACGCTTTTCCAGCTGGAGCCCATCTTGAACATGTTCTACTGGTTCAGCGGCTTGGCAGTGGTGGCCATTGTGCTGATCGAGGCGCTGGTCTGCGTCGCCGTCATCGCCTACTTCCGCAAGAACAAAGGCGAGGAGGGCGTCTTCACGACCGTCATTGCGCCGGTAGCGGCATTCATCGGTCTCTTGATAGGCGAATATCTCCTAATGTCGCGCTTCGGCCTGTTGGCCGGGACAACTGCCGAAGGCGTGGACCCCTCGGTGACGCCTTGGGGACTGAGCCCGCTGGGCTGGGTCCTGATCGCGCTGCCGTTCACCGTGCTGCTGGCCGGCTACCTGTTCTCGCGGGTTGCCGGACGGGAGAACGAGGAATTTATACGCGACGAATTGACGTAAATGCCATCCGAAGGGGTTAGCGTCGCTGGACCGCTAACCCAGACAGGCCTCTCCTGCGGCCCTCGCACCGGTTCCCTACCCTTCCCCATCACCGACACACCCCCCTGACGTATGCGCCGTTATCGGCCGCTTTCTCGCCTGATGATTGCTGCTGCCTTGGGCTGAGCAATATCTACGGCGTCGAACCGTCCGGAACTGGATGCCCTGCCATGTTTGACCGCCAGCCTCTTCGCGTCAGGAGGATGACCCTGAGAAACCGTTGACATTGACTGGCGTCATACATAAGTTGCCTTCATGGATGCTCGGGCAGCGTCCCCATCGGCCCAACCGGTCAGGACGGCCGGCGTGGATGGCCTGCGGTCGGGAATCATTGGGCCCGGGTTCATCGGTGAGGTACACGCTCGCGCGGTCCGGGCGGCGGGGGGCGTGGTGGCCGCCGTCGCCGGCTCATCGCCGGAGCGCGCCGCCGCTGCAGCGGAACGGTTCGGCGCGGCATGGGGCGCCCCGTCGGCAGAGGCGCTGGTGGAGTCGCACGAAGTCGACGTTGTGCACATCTGCACCCCGAACCACGCGCACGCGGCGCTTGCGGACCTGGCGTTGCGGGCTGGTAAGCCGGTGATCTGTGAGAAGCCACTGGCTACGACCGTTGATGAGGCACGGAGGTTGGTGGCGGCTGCGGACGAGGCAGGCGTCGTGGCCACGGTGCCATTCGTGTATCGGTTCTACGCCACGGTGCGTGAAGTGCGGGCCAGAATCGCTGCCGAGGAGGCGGGCAGCCTCTGGCTCCTGCACGGGTCGTACCTGCAGGACTGGCTGGCGGCCAGCGACGCCACCAACTGGCGGATGGACCCGGCCCTAGGTGGGATTTCGCGGGCTTTTGCAGACATCGGAGTCCACTGGTGCGACCTGATGGAGTTCGTCACCGGCCACCGCATCGTCTCGCTGACCGCGGTGACAGGTCAGGCGTTTTCTGAACGTCGCGGCGATGACGGCAGTCCGGACACGGTCGGCACTGAAGACGGCGCGGCGGTGCTTTTTACCACTGACCTCGGAGCGCGGGGCTCGCTGGTGGTCAGCCAGGTATCGCCGGGGCGGAAGAACCGGCTGTGGTTCTCTTTCGATGGTTCACGCGCGTCCTACGTGTTCGACCAGGAGTCCCCGGACTCGCTGTGGGTCGGCGGGCAGACCGAGAGCCGCATTATTGCGCGCGGGCCGGACACTCTCTCGGCGGCCGGGGCTCGGTACGCGCAGCTGCCGGCCGGACATCCCCAGGGCTACCAGGACTCGTTCAACGCGTTTGTAGCTGACACGTTCGCGGCGATCGCCGGACGCCCCCCGGATGGTTTGCCCGGCTTCGCCGACGGGTTGCGTGCCGCCGTCCTGAGTCAAGCCGTCGTCGATTCCGCACGCCAGCGGGCATGGGTGGAGGTGGCGGTATGAAACTCGGCTTCCTGACGGCATGCCTGACGCAACGGAGTCTCGCGCAGATCTCAGCCTGGGCCGGTGAGAATGGCTACGAGGCGTTGGAAGTGGCTGCTTGGCCGGTGTTGGGAAACCGACCGTTCACCGCGAGCCACATCGACGTCAGCGACTTTGACCAGGGCAAGGCAGATCAGGTTCTGGAGGTCTTCGATCGGCGCGGCCTGACGTTGTCGTCGCTATCGTTCTACGACAACAACCTGCATCCGGACCCGGAGCAGCGGGCGCAAATCAACGAGCATGTGGAGAAGTGCATCGAGGCGGCAGCGTTGCTGGGCTGTCCCACGGTTGGCACCTTTATCGGCCGGGATCCGTCGAAGCCGGTCGCGGACGACCTCACCGGGGCGGCGCAGATTTTTTCCCCGTTGGTAGAACGTGCCGGCGAACGGGACGTCAAGATCGTTATCGAGAACTGCGTGATGGAGGGGTGGTACCCCGACGGCTACCCCGGCAACCTAGCCTACTCGCCGGAGCTGTGGGAGTGGATGTTCTCCCTCGGCCTTTACCTGAACTACGACCCGTCGCACCTGATGTGGATGGGCATCGATCCGGTCGCCGCCCTCCGACCATACGTCGATAGAGTCGCCCACGCCCAGGCCAAGGACATCGAGCTGCTCCCGGACAAGCGCAACCGCTATGGCCGGCCCGGCATCTCCGTCAAGCGGCCCGACCCGTGGGACGTGGGCTGGTGGCGGTACCGCCTCCCCGGACTGGGCCAGGTCATTGGACCCGGGTTATCGACGCCCTCTACGAGGGAGGGTTCGAATTCGTGTCCGTCGGACAAGAAGACCCGCTCTGGGGTGGCACCGAGGACCGGATCGAGGCAGGTCTGCGCGTCGCCCACCGAACCCTGCGCCCGCTCATCGTTTGCTGAGGAGATGTCATGACACAAGACCAACGCAGCACCAGCTTGGCCGGCGGGATCCGGCTGCGGCTCTCCCTGATGATGTTCCTGCAGTTCTTCATCTGGGGTGCCTGGTTCGTCACCATGGGGACATTCCTGGGGCAGGGCCTTGCTGCCTCCGGCAGTCAGATCAGCTTGGCCTACTTGACCCAGTCACTGGGAGCCATTGCGGCGCCGCTCATCATCGGGCTCATCGCCGACCAGTTCTTTGCGGCGCAGAAGATCCTGGGGGTTCTGCACATCGCTGGAGCCGCCTTATTGTGGTTCGCCTCGACGATGGCTGACTTCGGCGCGTTCTTCCCGGTCATCCTAGTCTACATGATCCTGTACATGCCGACCCTTGCACTGGTTAACTCGGTTTCGTTCCGACAGATGCAGGATCCGGATAAGCAGTTCCCCGCGGTGCGCGTGCTGGGCACCATCGGCTGGATCGTGGCCGGCGTCATCATCGGGTGGCTCGGCTGGGAACAGGGTGGTCAACTGTCGCTGACCTTCAAAATGGCAGCCGTCGCGTCGCTGGTTCTCGGACTGTTCAGCTTTACCCTTCCCGCGACCCCGCCGTCCCGAAAGGGCGGAAAGTCGAGCATTGGCGAGATGCTCGGGCTCGAAGCTCTCGGCCTGCTCAAATCCCGCTCCTACCTGACCTTCTTCGTCTCATCGATCGCCATCTGCATCCCGCTGGCCTTCTACTACAACTTCACCAACCTTTTCCTCAACGAGGCCGGCGTGGATGCTGCGGCCGCCGTCCAGTCCCTGGGCCAAGCCTCCGAAGTGGTGTTCCTGCTACTGCTGCCGTTCCTGCTCAAGCGCCTGGGCGTGAAATGGACCCTCGCCATCGGGATGGCGGCGTGGGCGCTGCGCTACGTCTTCTTCGCCTTCGGCGACACCGGCAGCCTGTACTGGATGCTCCTGCTGGGCATCCTCCTGCACGGAGTCTGCTACGACTTCTTCTTCGTCGCGGGTCAGATCTACACGAACAAGTTCGCCGGCGACCGCTTCCGCAGCTCCGCCCAAGGCCTCATCACCCTTGCCACCTACGGCATCGGCATTCTCATCGGCTCACTGCTGGCTGGACCCATCGTTGACAACTTCGCCATCCCAGACAACCACCAGTGGCGCCAAATCTGGCTCGTCCCCGCCGTTATCGCAGCCGTTGTCCTGCTGGCCTTCCTGCTGCTCTTCAAGGACCGGGACACGCGCACAGACACCGGGCTGGGGCTGGAGACGACGTCGACAACGCTCGAGGCTCCGGGAGCATCACTTCCCACTCCTGATACCCGGCAGAACAACCCGCAGCGCCAAGACCCGCGAGAGGAATAGCAAAGAGTCAAGACCTGTGGATCGGCGTGTCACGCGACTAGATGATCACCTGCTGATTCGGCGGGTCGTTCGGCCAGCTTGCCCTTTACGAACCCGGCCCAGAATCGAGCTAAAGGACTGTTCCTGAACCCCCAGAGCACTTGCTAAATTGCAGCGCTCGAGCCTCGACTGTCATATGCGCCGTTACAGGCGTTTCGGGGCCCTCGGGCTGACGTGGATGCCCGTTGACAGGAGCTGCAGCCCATAACAGGCGTATGCACCTCCTTGAAACTACTTCGCGCTGAGTGCAGCGGCAATCTTTGAAGCGAAACCGTAGCCTGCACCAAGTCAGCGAATTCGGCGGCGACACGAAATATCCTTCCAGCAGCCCTGACTGCATGGCCTCCAGCAGATTGCCGCCATGCTCTGTCTCTATCCGAGGATGCCTACTTCACGGGGCCCGGTTAGAACTGCTTCCGCTATCGGGATCATCGGGACGGTGCCGGTCCCAGGTGCTCGCCACTGAAGACCGGACTCCGATGGTCCCTGGCTTTGGCTTACCATGACGGCATGTTCCTCGTCATGCTTCTCGGACTGGTGCTTATCACGGTTTCGGCCACGTATGCGGTCCGGCATCCAAGGGCCAAGGACGAGGCTTTTTCATCGGAGCGGAAGCTTTACCTTGCTCTCTCCATAATTGGAGGAGCGTGCGTCCTTTTCTATGCCATCCCGATATTCATGACCGAGTAGAAAGCTCGACGTCCCCGAGGGAACCTCCTATGACTTGCCTTAGCCCCACATTTCCTAAGCAGACCGGCGTATGCGCCGTTATCGGTGCTTGTGTATCCGTGCGGAGTTGGAAGCCGTGCGATGGGCGGCCCCGGGCTAGTCGGGGCGGTAGATGTCGGCGACGGGGCAGTGGAAGGGGTCGGTGGCGGCGATGCCCACGCCGTTGAGGTAGCGCACGATGAGGGCGTAGGAGGAGATCAGCCCTGTTTCGGTGTAGGGGATGTCGTGTGCCTGGCAGTACCGGCGGACCATCGAAGCGGCTTTGCGCAGGCTGGGCCGGGGCATGTCGGGGAAGAGGTGATGTTCGGTCTGGCGGTTCAGCCCGCCCATGAGCAGGTCCATGATGATGCCGCCGCGGATGTTGCGGGACGCGGTGACCTGGCGGGTGACGAAGTCCGGCCGGGCGGACTTGGGGTAGATGGGCATGCCCTTGTGATTCGGGGAGAACGAGGCCCCCATGTAAAACCCGAACACTGCGACCTGGACACCGATGAAGGCGAGGGCCATACCGGCGGGCAGGAAGAAGAAGACGACGCCTACCAGCAGGGCGAAGCGGGCGGCCAGGAGCGGGATCTCGAACCACCGGTGGTCGACTGCGGCAGGCCGGAGCAGGTATTTGACCGAGTCGACATGCAGGCTGAATCCGAGGAACAGCAGCAGCGGGAAGAGCAGCCAGCCCTGGCACCGGGTCACGGGCATCATGAGGCCGCGCCTGGCGGCGGCGGCGTCGGGATGGAAGGCGACGGCGCCGGTGTGGATGTCGGGGTCCTTGTCCACCTGGTTGGGGAAGCCGTGGTGGCGGGTGTGCTTGCGCACCCACATCGCGTAGCTGATGCCGACCAGGCCGGTGCCGATCAGCCGGGCCGCCCACTCGTTGACGCGTTTGGAGGCGAAGACCTGCCGGTGGGCTGCTTCATGGGCCAGGAAACTGAACTGGGTGAACAGGATGCCCAGCACCGCCGCGATAAGAAGCTGGAACCAGCTGGCGCCCAGCAGCGCGAAGCCGGTCCAGGCTCCGGCCAGGGCAAGCATGAGCAGGGTGAACAGCGTGATGTAGTAGCCGCGCCGGCGGCGCAGCAGACCCGCTTCGCGGACCTGGGCAGCCAACGCAAGGTATCCGGTGGCTATGCCGTTGGGCTCTTTTGAAGCTCGGACAGGCGGGGCGGCGCGGGCCGCCGGACGGGGCGCGGTATGGTGAGCGTCCATGGTCACCTCAGTACTACGAGGGGCCCGGGAGGGGTCCATTGCTTGAACCCCGGAACCTGCCTTAAGGGTACGGGGATGTCCCGGGCGAAGACCAGCAATTACCCCACGTTTGGGGGCGCACTGCAAGACTGCACCTGGCTGACGGGGGGCGTTCGAATCGTCCCGGCGTGCAGGATACAGCCGGACGGCCGGCTAACTTACGGTGCGCTGGTCCGCGACCTCGAGTGCCTCGTCCAGGATGGCAATCCGGGTGCGCGCACTCAGGAGGTGCTCAGCGCCGGAACCACGTGGATGCCAGGTTCTGCCGGGCTACGTCTGTGGGATTCAGCGAGAAGGGCGCGTACGGCAACCGGGCTCCTTTTCAAAAAGTGTCCGGGGCTCGACACCGTGAAGGGCAACGACAGCGCGTCACCGTCGGCAGTGGTCTTGTGAAAGTTTCTGCTCCCGTGCCTGTCGCCCAGGAGCCTGAACAGTTGCGGGGTCCAATTCGGGTCTCGCGCTTGGCGCAGTCCGTCATTCGGAGCCGTATATATTCCTCGCCCCTGATGGTTGGCGATTGACGCAATCAAAGGCCCGATAACGGCACCCCCGGGGCTCGCCGGGGCTGGTATCAGGAGCCGGACGAGGGGTCCTCGATCAGGGGGCGTGCCGGTATCGTGCTGGTGTTTTCACCCGGCTCGGCCTTGTGACACTGTCAGTACCATGCCCGGGTACTTGCCATACCTTCAAACCTGACCCTCCGACCTGTACAAATGAGCTCAACAGAGCTGCATATGCGCCGGAACCGGCGTGGCCTACACAGGGGCTGCTGTCTTAGGGCAAGAGAAGTTCCGTCGTCTTGCAAGGCGACGGAGCTGCAGCGGGACGGGGGTAGGGAGGGAAGGCAGAAATGTTTGAGGTTCCGAGTCTGGTTTACGCGGCCGCGGGTCTGGCGGTGTTCGCAGCGGCCCTGCTTCCCCGGGTGCTGATGCGGGCCCCGGTGTCGATGCCGATGGTGTTTCTCGGTGCGGGTGTTTTTGCTTTCGCGGTGCTGGGCGAGCTGCCTGATCCGGATCCGCTGGCGCATCCGGACGTCGCTCTGCGTCTGAGCGAAGTGTGTGTGATTGTTTCGCTGATGGGCGCTGGGCTGTCGTTGGACCGGGCGTTTGGTCTGCGCTCCTGGGCTACAACCTGGCGGCTGCTGGCGGTGGCCATGCCCTTGTGCGTGGCGGGGCTGGCCGTGCTGGGCTGGTGGGCGCTGGGCCTGGGCGCTGCCGCGGCGGTCCTGGTGGCCGCGGCCCTGGCGCCCACGGACCCCGTGCTGGCCTCCGAGGTCCAGGTCGGTGAGCCGGCCGAAGCGGAGGACGAACTGGAAGGGGAGGACGAGGTCCGGTTCGCGTTGACCTCGGAGGCCGGGCTCAATGACGGACTGGCCTTTCCCTTCGTGTATCTGGCGATCGCGCTGAGCGTTGCGGGCACCGCGCCGGCGGCCTGGCTGCCGCAGTTTTTGGGAGTGGACCTGCTCTGGCGGCTCACCGCGGGCTGCCTGATCGGGTACGGGGTCGGCCGGCTGCTCGGTGCCGCGTTCTTCCGCGCCCCCCGGAAAAGCATCCGGCTGGCCGAACATTCCGAGGGATTCGTGGCCCTGGCGGCGACCTTCCTGGCGTACGGTGCCGCCGAGGCGGTCGAAGGGTACGGGTTCATCGCCGTGTTCGTCTGTGCGGTCACGATCCGCGCCCATGAGCACACGCACGGTTACCACCGGATCCTGCACAGCTACATCGAGCAGCTCGAACGGCTGCTGACCGTGGTCCTGCTCGTCCTGCTTGGCGGTGCCGTCGCCCGCGGACTGCTGGCCGGGACCACCTGGACGGAAGTGGCGGTGGCACTGGCCTTCGTGATGCTCGTCCGCCCGCTGTCTGCCTGGGTTTCCCTCGCCCGGGGCGGCACCGGACCCTGGGAACGCATCGTCATTTCCTTCTTCGGGGTGCGCGGCATCGGATCGCTCTACTATCTGTCCTACGCCCTGTCCGAAGACCGGTTCATGCAGGACGCCCCCGCCCTGTGGCGCATCGTGGGCGTGGTGATCGTCGCCTCGATCCTCGTCCACGGGATTACCGCCGGCCCGGTGATGAACGCGCTGGACCAGGCCCGCAAACGCAAAGCCATCCGGCGCACCGGAAGCACAGGGGAAGCGCCCCGCACCGCCATCTGAACCCGTTCTCCCAACGTCTAGGGCGGTACGTCCACCGACCGGCCCCAGTAGGCCTAAAGCCCCATCCGGTCCATGCCGGCGCCGCAGAGGGTCAACTGGAGTGTTCATCGACCTCGAGTGAAATTCAGCCGAATTCCCGGTAACAGCGGAAAGGCAGTACTCCCGCTAAGACATAGGCGCCGTTATCGGCGGTTTGCTAGAGGCAGCGAGCAGGCTGCCATGACCGCGTCGGTGCCGGTTCCCTCACGCACGGCGGCGATTGAGCTGGCGACGTCTCCGTCCATGATGAAGCGGGTACGGGCGCCGGCCTCGCGGATCTCTTCGACCAGCCGGTGGTGGCGTTCCCGGTCGAGAACACTGATGCTGAGCTGGTGCACTTTCAGGCCCTTGGCCTTGGCGATCAGGTGCAGGTTCTCTTTTACCGGCAGGCGCAGGTCGACGAGGTCGGCGGCTTCGGGGCCGGTGACGAGTTTTTCCATGTAGAACACGCTGGAGGCATCGAACATGCTGCCGCGTTCGGCGACGGCGAGGACGGCCAGGGCGTTGTCGTAGCCGCCCGCGGTCAGCCGGGTCCCGTCGATCGGGTCGACCGCGACGTCGCATGCCGGTCCGGTGCCGTCTCCTACCTGCTCGCCGTTGTAGAGCATTGGGGCTTCGTCTTTTTCTCCTTCGCCGATGACGACGACACCGTTGAAGCGCACGGTGGAGAGCACCTTGCGCATCGCGTCGACGGCGGCGCCGTCGGCCGGTTCTTGTCGCCGAAGCCGGCCCAGCTGCCGCCGGCGATGGCGGCGCCTGGTGACCGGACCAGTTCCAGGGCCAGGTTCCGGTCCGGTTCATGGTCGGCTACGGCCGGGTGGGGAGAGCCGGGCGTATCCGCCGGTCTGCTGGTCAAAGCTCATGATTTCTTGTCCTCATTCTCGGTCCAGGGGAGCGCGGGGGCGGGGTTGGGCGGCTAGTTGGGCTCGGGTTCCTGGTAGACGTCGGGGATGCCGTCCCGGTTGGCGTCGGCCTTCTCGGTTTCTTCGATCCGGCGGTATTGCCGGTTGCGGGCCAGTAGGATCACCGCCGAGAGCAGGGCGGCGAGTAGGGAAGCGGTGAGGATCGCGACCTTGGCGTGGTCGTTCGCGGCGCTGCCGGCGCCGAAGCTCAGTTCGGCCACGAGTAGGGAGACGGTGAAGCCGATGCCGGCCAGCAGCGAGATGCCGGTGATATCGATCCACCGCAGTGTTGGGTCGAGGCGGACCCTGGTGGTCTTGGTCAGCAGCCAGGTGGTGCCGACGATGCCCAGGGGTTTGCCGGCGACCAGGCCGAGCACGATGCCAAGGGTGACCGTATCGGTCAGGGCGGAGACCAGGCCGTCCCGGCCGCCTACCGCGACGCCGGCGGAAAAGAAGGCGAACACGGGAACGGCGATGCCGGCCGAAAGCGGGCGGAAGCGGTGTTCGAAGACTTCCGAGAGGCCGGGCCCGGCATCGGGGCCGCCGCTGGCCCGGCTGCGGATGACCGGTATCGCGAAGCCGAGCAGGACACCGGCCACGGTGGCGTGGATGCCCGAGGCGTGGAACAGTGCCCAGACGACGGCGCCCAGGGGCAGCAGGATGAACCAGGCCGCGGACGGATTCAGGCCGAAGAAGCGGGGGAATTTCTGCGCCAGGAGCGTGTACAGTGCCAGCGGGATGAGGGCCAGCAGCAGCGGTGTGAAGTGGATGTCCTCGGAGTAGAACAGGGCGATGATGGTGATGGCGATCAGGTCATCGACCACGGCCAGGGTGAGCAGGAACAGGCGCAGCGCGGCGGGCAGGTGCGAGCCGACGATGGCCAGGACCGCGACTGCGAACGCGATATCGGTCGCCGTGGGAATGGCCCAGCCGCGCAGCGTCTCGGGGCTGGCAAGGTTGACCGCGGCGTAGATCAGGGCAGGGACCGCGACGCCGCCGACCGCGGCCGCCACGGGCACCACCGCGCGGTCGAACTTACGCAGGTCACCTGCGACGAACTCCTTTTTCAGCTCGAGTCCGACCAGGAAGAAGAAGACGGCGAGCAGTCCGTCCGCTGCCCAGGCCCCCAGGCTGAGGTTCAGGTGCCAGGGCTCGTAGCCGATGGTGAAGTCCCGCAGCGCGAAGTAGCCGGCCGCGGCGGGGGAGTTCGCCCAGATTAGGGCGATGGCGGCGGCCGTCACGAGGAGGATGCCGCCGACGGTTTCCTTGCGCAGCAGCTCCCCGATGCGCAGCACCTCGGGATAGCTCCGGCGCGCCGGAAACGTGGGTTTGGGGGAAGGAGAAGGGGATGATCCGCTCATCATGATCCTCAGCAATCAGTACAGGGAAAGGGAATGACAGAAGCCGGAAACGGCTATAAACGGGAACCTTCCCTGCAGGCATCCGGACGGGTACGCATCAAGGGGAACGGCAGATGCCGCAGGCGTAATCGTGGAGGCTCGCCCGGAGCAAGGGAAGGTTAGCGCCGCGGCCGTGGCGGCGGGCAGCCGGCAATCTCACCGTGGGCGTTCGTCCCCCAGGAACTCATCCACCCGTTCGTCCCGCTGGCACGCTTGGTGATCAGCCGGGAATTAGGGAACGTCACCACAGAAGACAGGCGTGCCCGCGAGAAGCGGATCGACTCGGCATGTTCGGGCACATTCCCATCCTACCGGCCGCCCTATCGGCCCCACGAACCGAGCCACGTACCCCACTTGCACAGAGCAACATGTGCGCCGTTATCGGCGATCTGCGCGGTCGTGCTATCTCTCTCGAAGGCCCAGGAGCGGAATTGGTTCTTGCCCTGCGACTTGTGTTGCTAGTCGCCGTCGTCTGCTCCCGCTAAATCGCCCGCTTCAGCGGCGGAAGGCTGCCAATCCTGCACGACAGGGTTGGTAGAGGTGCTTTGACGATCTTCTGCTCGCAGGTTCGCCGCTTCTAACGCCCGCTTGATAGCGAGGTCTGCCTCGGACCCGGGTTCGATAACTGGTTCTTGTATCGGCATGATTCCTCCTGGAGCCACGGTAGCTTTGAGCGCAGTTGCGGGCCGGATTCCGTTACGGTGCCATCGTAGCCGGGGCGAGTGTACTCCCGGCGTTTATGGCTGCCAGGAAGATAAAAGCGCCGTTATCGGCAACGTGATGCCCGTACCGCTGGGTACTTGAACAGGAATGTGGTGCAGCAGGATAACTGGACCCGGTATCGCCAGCGGGGGCGGAAGACGAAACCGGGCCCAGCGCGTGGCCATGCATCCATTTTGGAGTGCCAGCAACCACCTTCGACCACACCAAGAGGATGGCCGATCAATCTTGTGAAAATGTCAGTCCCCCAGTTCGGGGAAAAGTCAATCCCCTACTTTGGGGTTTCCTTATGCACCCACTAGGCTTTGGCGCGGTCCACTACCTTCTATTGGTTGACCTGACCTAAGCGCCGTTATCGGTTCTTAGGATGCGAGTACGGAGGACGTCGCTCCGCGAGGGCGCAATCGCATTTAGGCGAAGGATAGGGAGCAAGTGCCAGGACGGATGGCGCCGAGGCGAACCGGCAGCTCCGGCCGCAGGGAGTGGCAACTTAGAGGGGGAGTTTGGTATGGGCAGCGATGTACTGCTCCTTAATGGTGCGGGGGATCGGGCCAGTGCCGCTTCGCATAAGGCGCCGTTCCTTCGCCCGCCTGCGAACGTCTGAAAAATCCTGTCGGCCTGACTTGCGTTTAGAGCCTCCTAGTTTAGGGCCGGGATTCTTCGATTTCCTCGCGACCTCGATATAGGGGGTGAGGATGCCGCGCAGTTTCCCTGCATGTGCGCGGTGAGGCCCCCGCGGGGGTACGTGGGCGTGCCGGGGCCGGGATTCCTAGTTCCCGGTGAGCTCCGCGTAAAGCCGCTGGACGCGGGCCTTGATGTCGTCCCGGACGAGGCGCATGCGTTCCATGCCTTCGATGCCGCGTTCGGAGGGTTCATCGGTTTCCCAGACCTCGAAGCGGATTCCTTGACGGGGTTCGAGCCTGGCTTCGGTGCCCAGGACGATGATCGCGTCGACCGTGTCAAGGACCTCGTCAGTGACGGGTTTGGGGTGTTCGCCGGTGATGCGGCGAAGAAGGCGGCCGAGGAAAAGGCGAAGAAGGAAGCAGCAGCGAAGAAGGCCGCCGAGGAAAAGGCCGCACAGCAAGCCGCGGCCAAGGCGGAGGCGGAGGCAGAGCGGAAGGCCGCTGCGGCCGAGGCAGAACGGCTCGCCGCGCAGGAAAAGGCGAATGTCCCGAACCCCGGAGCGTCGTCGACGTTCTACGCCAACTGCACCGCCGTCCGGGCCGCTGGCGCGGCTCCGATCTATGCGGGAGACCCCGGATACAGCAGGAAGCTGGATCGCGACGGGGACGGCGTCGCCTGCGAATGACCAACCGCAGCCTTCGGCGCCGGGGGCATGGAGTTCTCGGCGCCGTCCTGATGCTATCGGTGACGGGCTGCGGCGCCCCAAGCGTCGCAGCCCCGCCGGCCGATCCGATCACTATCGGGTCCGAAGCACCTATCGCCCCACCGATCATCATCTGGTCTGAGGCCCCAACAAAGGAACCCAGCCCCCGCGGGAGCGCGGGGATCGAACGGATCACGTCTCCCGTGGCCACCCCTGAATCGGAGGGGCGGCGGGTCGGGTCCGGGACGGTGCTGGCACAGATCGCCACGATCCCCATCAAGGGACGGGCCCCGAAGACGGGTTATGACCGGGACCTGTTCGGCAGCGGGTGGAAAGATCCTGATCGTAACGGGTGCGATGCCCGCAACGACATCCTCGCCCGCGACCTAACCGCCACCACGGCCAAGCCGGGAACCCAGAGCTGCGTCATTCTCTCGGGCGTCTTAGAGGACCCCTTTACCGGGACGACGATCAACTTCGTCCGCGGGCAGGAGACCAGCACCAAGGTGCAGATCGACCACGTCGTGGCTCTCTCCGACGCGTGGCAGAAGGGCGCCCAACTAATGGGCGCCGATGAACGCGTGGAGTTCGCCAACGACCCGTTGAACCTGCTCGCGGTCGACGGGCCGACCAACGTGTCCAAGGGCGATGGTGACGCGGCGACGTGGCTCCCGCCCAATCTGTCCTTCCGCTGCGACTATGTCGCCCGGCAAATCGCGGTCAAGGCGAAGTACGGGCTCTGGATGAGCCAGGCGGAGCACGACTCCATCGAACGAGTCGTCGCCACGCAGTGCCCCACCCAAGGGATGCCCGCCGGCTGACAGCCTGAGCCTTTATCTCGCGTCGAAGACCATCGATGTCCGGGCATCTATCTTCAAATCGAACCCCGCTGAATAAGGAGAAATCATTGCCGTACCTCATCGCACTCGGGGTTGTTGCCGTCCTGCTGTCGCTCATGGTGGAGTACTGGTACGTCGTTCTGCCAATTGCGTTGCTTCTTGCTGTGTGCCTGATACTGCCTGGTGTGATCCGGCATATCCGCAAGGAGCGATACTTCGCCAGCGAAGAATTCCAACGCAAGAAAGCCGAGATCGCTTCGTTCGTGGCCGAACACAATGCGATCGCCGAGTACACCTCCGAGATTCGTAATCAAGGATCCTTCCAGCTCGGCGTCTCATCGACCGGTGCCCACTCGCACCTGGCGAAGTTCGAGAACACGAGCCACCACAACTATCGGCGCGACCGCCACGAAGCGGACTACAAGGCCTCAAACGTACATAATTGCTCTCTGCAGGTCGTCCGCAGCGCCAAAGCCGATCCCCTCAAGTACCTAATGAAGTACTTCAACATCAAGGCCGACGAAACACACCTCACCGAAGTAGAAGGCCTTGGCGAGGACATTGCTCGACTCGAGAATGCGATCGACAACCTCCGGCAACGCGAGGCGAGCATCACGACTTCAATCGAGCCCCCCGCGTTCATCCTGCAGCACTACAAGAATGAGTTCATGGAGCATGTCGGAGTCGAACTCTCCCCGATCCGCGTGCGTACCCTGTCTATGCCTTCGAGTACGTCAGTGCTGGTGGGAACAGCTCGCAGCGGACAACCATCAAGTTGAACACCAAGACGATCGACGCACTCGTTGAGACGCTTTCGGAGAAGATCCGCTTTAGCAAGAGCGTTGCAGGCCAGCGTGCCCTGATGACAGCTAAGCTCCGTCAGCTCATCAAGGAGCGTGACAACCACACCTGCCGCTACTGTGCGATATCGATTGCTGCCGAACCGCATCTTCTTCTGGAAGTGGATCACATCATGCCGGTCTCAAAGGGCGGACTATCGACGCCCGAGAACCTGCAGACACTGTGCTGGAAGTGCAACCGCGCCAAATCCGATAAAGTCTTGCCCGTTTGATTGGGGCGGCGTGACCGCCTCCGTCAGGCCACGCGGTCATTCTTCCTCTTGGGGCGGCGCGGGCGGTAATGGCAACCCTCACAGGCAACCGACGATGAGACCCGTTCTGGTCCAGCTGAGCAATATCGGTTTTGCTGCAGAACTCCGTCGCATCTAACGACCGATTATTAGGACTGCGTGAATGGCACACCGGCAGTGCCACACACTGCCGGCTAATTTGGGCTGCACTGTCTCAACAATGCATCTCACCCCTCTCATTCCCATCAATAGAGGCTTGTGCCTTTGACGGGACAAGGAGGCGTCGCGCGGAGGAATCCGGCTGCAAAAGATCGGCGTAGCGTTAATGAACCGGTCGTGGATCGGTCTCCTCGTTCAATGGCGAAGTGGGTCTTCAGATCCCGCCGTACGAGGTCGTCTTCGGACTTCCCCACGTAGAGCGGAACCTCGGGAATACGTTCCTCTACTCCGAAATGGGTCCCGACTTCCGAAGTAGCATCTGGCCCGCAGAACCAGAGAGCTGAAAATGCCTTTATGCCGGCTGACTCGCCATCAGGTGGGTCTCGAGAAGGCGGCCAACGCATTCGATGGCTTCACGTACGACATCCGCGTCGGCCACAGTGAGCTGCTGGAGGACCAGCCCGTCCAACGCGGCGAAGACGGCACGGGCCAGCGGCTTGGTGTTTACGTAGCCTTGGCGGACCAGGGCCAGCTCGAGTGCTCCAATGTATCCCTCGTAGAGGGCCACCGCTTCGTTATGCAGATCAGGGCGTCGACGGGCTTCCAGGACGAATTCGTACTGGAATGCCTGCAGCTGGGGTTCGTTGGCCACCAACTCCACCAGAGCGCGCGCGAAACCTCCGTCGATGAGCTCGGTGGCTGACAGGTCGCTCAACCGGATGGCGCGCGCGGTCGCCCAGGCAACGGCCTCGTGCAGCAGTGCGTCCTTGCTGCCGAAGTGATGGCTGATCAGGGTGTTATTCACTCCGGCAACCTCGGCGACGGCGCGCAGGGTCAGCCCGTGCAGCCCACGTTCGGCCACCACGGCCACGGTGGCTGCAAGCAGGGCCTCCCGCCCCTCGCCGTACTTGTTATTCCGCAGAGATGCCACAACCCGAGTCTAGACCGGAAAAACGCCCCTTGACAGTAAAACTAAGCAAATGCATAGTTGTTGTTTGTGACGCGGCGCACGTCGCTCCCGTTGTGGGGCTCCATTCACCCCCGCTTAGTCCCAATCCTGCTGAAAGGCCGCATGATGGCTGGTTCACTCGAGCACACAGACACCGTTCCCGCTTTGCATCGCACGCTGCGTTGGCAGGATGCCTTTGCTCTCGCCATGGCCGTCTCGGGCGGTCTTTTCGTTTCCTTCGGTCCGACGATGGCCGCGATCGGCGCCCTGTCGGCCATGTTCGTCTGGGCGCTGGCAGCGGCCATCGGCTGGGCGCAGAACCACCTGTTCGCGGAGATGGCCTCGATGTTCCCCGATAAGCCGGGAGGGGTTCCGGTCTACGCGCACGAGGCGTGGAAGGGTCGGTTCGCGCCGGCCGGCGCCCTGGCCACGTTCGGTTACTGGTTCGGCTGGTCCGCGGTCATCTCGATCGTCAGCCTTACCGCCGGGGCGATCATCCAGGCACGCTGGCTTCCCGAGGCGACGTGGGCGCTGGATCTGGGCTTTTTGCAGGTGGGCGTGGCGCAGCTGATCGGCATCGGGTTCATCCTCGCCCTCATGGTGCCGAATCTGTTTGGTGCGCAGCCTGCGGCCTGGGTCAACAAGATCTTCGGGGCCCTGCTGCTGATCCCGCTGCTGACCTTCGTGGTGGCCCCGCTGGTCAGCGGGCAGTGGGAGGCATCCAACCTCACCTGGGGCCTCGGGCAGCCGGGCGCCGATCACTGGGGCGGCTGGCAGGACGCCGCCGTCTGGCTCTACCTCGTCGGCTGGACCGCCTACGGCACCGAAATGTGTGCCGCGTTCACCCCCGAGTACCGCAGCAACAAGGACGCCCGCCGGGCCCTGTCCACCTCCGGTGGCTACACCTTCATGATGTTCGCCCTCGTCCCGATCGGCATCGGCGGGCTCATCTCCCAGGCCGACGCCGCCGCCGACCCGACCGCCGTCTTCGTCAACGGCTTCGCCTCGGTGCTGCCGGCGGGCTTCGCCGGAGACGCCGCGCTCGTCATCACCATCGGCGCGCTGCTGATGGGCGTCAACGCCAGCATGGCCGACGGCTCCCGCGCCCTTTACGGCGCCGCCATTGACGGCCTGGTCCCGCGCCAGCTGGAAACCCTCAACCGCCACCAGGTTCCGGCCCGGGCGATCATCGCCGCCGTGATCATGAACATCCTTCTCGTGCTCTTCGTCTCCAACCCGATCGGCATCCTCGTCGCGGCCAATATCGGCTATCTCCTCGCCATCCTGCTCGCCGTCTCCGGCTTCCTGCTCCTGCGCAGAGACCGGCCGAACGCGCCGCGTACGTTCAAGCTCGGTGCCTGGGCCGTCCCCCTCGCCGTGGTGCTCACCGTCTACGGAGCCGCCGTCCTCGTCGTCGGCGCCTTCTCCTCCGAACTCTCCGGCTACGGCGGCCCGGTCGAACTGGGAATCGGCGTCGGCATCCTCCTGCTCTCCCTGATCCTCTTCGTCATTCGCCGTAGATTCCAGGACCGCCTGCCCCTACTCCGCGAACCCCGCACTCCGGAGGCGGACTCGACGGCGGGGCCCTCGACTGCCGGACCCGCCTAGTTCCACCGCACCTTCTGCACCCACCTGTTCAAGAACCTGCCCACGACACTTAACCCAAGGAGCAACACCATGTCCCAGGTCTTCCATGCCCGGCACGACGACACCGCCTTTGAACCGTTCGAGCTCGGCACCGTGCAGTGGCTGCGCCGCCCCGGCGACAACGGCAACGAAAAACTGTCCTCCGGCATCTGGAAAGTGACCCCCGAGGAGGCCCCGGAACCCTTCGACCTGCCCATCGACGAAGACGAGACCATCTACATCGTCTCCGGGCATCTGCGCATCGAGGTCAAGGACGGCGACGCCTTCGACCTGACCGCCGGCTCCATGGCCTCCTTCTCTGCGGGCGCCATGACCCGGTGGACCGTCGTCGAACCCACCATCGAATTCTTCGTCTACAGCTAACCGGGACCAACACTATGAAAAATACTCACGTCATCATCGTCGGCGCAGGCTTCGCCGGCCTGACCGCTGCCCGCGAGCTTTCCCGCCGCGGCCACAAAACCACCCTCCTCGAGGCAAGGGACCGGATCGCCGGCCGCACGCACCTCGACGAGCGAATGGGCCGTAACCTCGAGCTTGGCGGCACATGGGTGCACTGGACACAGCCCTACGTGTGGGCAGAAATGGGACGCTACGCCATCGACCCCGTCCCCGGCCCCGAGTTCACCAAGGCCTACTGGGTCGCGGACGGCCAACGGCACGAAGGCCACGCCGACACGCTGCTGGAACTGCTGGACGCCCCCAACCAGGCCCTGCTGGCCGACGCGCGCCGGTACTTCCCGCTGCCGTGGTCTCCGCTGGCAAACCCCGAGGTCGCGAAGATCGACGGCATCACCCTCTCCAACGCCATCGACCGGCTGGACCTGCCCGAAGACCAGCGCCAGCTCCTGCGCTCCTTCTGGACGCTCAATTTCAACGGCAAGCTGGACCAGGCTGCCTACACCCAGGCCCTGCGCTGGTGCGCCGTCGCCACCGGGTCATGGCAAACCATGTTCGAGGCCTGCGCCAGCTTCAAAATCGACGGCGGCACCCGCCGCCTCGCCGAAGCCATCCTTGCCGATTCCACCGCCGACGTGCGGCTGAACCAGACCGTCGTCTCCATCAGCCAGGACGACGCCGGCGTCACCGTGCTGACTTCCTCCGGCGAGCAGTATGCCGCCCGGGAACTGATCCTCGCCCTGCCGCTGAGCGTGCTTAACGACATCGACATCCAGCCGGCACTCTCGCCCGCCAAGCGTGAGGCGGCAGCCAGGGGGCAGGCCGGGCGCGGCGCGAAACTGTGGATCAAGGTCAAGGGACGGCAGGAACGGTTCGTGGCCCTCGGACCCGAGAACGCCCCGCTGAACTTCGTGCAGGCCGAATACATCGACGAGGACGCCACCACACTCGTTTGCTTCGGCCCCGACGCCTCCGCCATCGACGTCGACGACCCCGAAGCCGCCCAGGCAATCCTTGACACACTCGTGCCCGGCCTGGAAGTCCTCGAGGTCGCAGGCCACAACTGGGTGGACGACGAATACTCGCTCTCTACCTGGCCCATGCACTACACCGGCTACCTCACCCACTCCCTGGCCGAGCTCCAACGCCCCGAAGGTCGCATCCATCTCGCCGGATCAGACTTTGCCAACGGCTGGGGCGGCTTCATCGACGGAGCCATCGAAAGCGGACTCGACGCCGCACGGGCCGTCGGAGACCAGCTCGCCCACTCCGTCGCGGTGACCAGCGCGCCCCAAACCGTTCCGGCACCCACCGCATAAAACGCCAAGAACATAAGAGAAGAACATGAGCACCGAAACCACATTAGAAACTGGCCACGCCACCGCGGCTGACCTGCTTGCCGCGATCCAGCCGGTCGACGGCGGCCGCGACATCCTGGACCCGGCCACGGGTGAACTCGTGGGCCGCGCACCCGAATACACGGTAGCGGATCTCGAATCTGCCGTAACCGCGGCCCGAGGGTGGCCCAGCCGGGATGGGCCGCCCTCGGACATGAGTAGTGCAGCGCTTACATGTATCGTGCCGCGGACGCGGTCGAGGCGAACGCCGAGGCATTGGCAGTGTTGCTCTCCCGCGAGCAGGGCAAGCCGCTTAGGTTCCGTCCTGAACGGCATCGGTCGTGCCGAGAATGCTTCCGACGTGCACGAGTGCAGAGCGGATGGTTTCGGGATCCACGACGGTGAGGAGCTGTAGCACCAGCCCGTTCAGGGCCGCGAATATAACCCTCGCCTCCTCCATATCGCCGGACAAACCCCTCCTCTGCAAGGCGTCGCGAACCGAATCTACGTATGCCTGATAGAGCCGGCTGACGGCTACCCGCAGTTCGGGCTGCCGCCGGGATTCGATAATGATTTCAAGTTGGAACATCTGAAGTTCCGGGTTCCTGGCGGCGGACGAGATAAGAGTTTCGGCGAACTCCTCACTCGAGTCTGCGAACAAGGCGAGCCCCGTTTCCTCAATGGACCGCTCCACGACCCATTCCGTCGTGGCCACAAGCAATGCCTGCATTGACCCGAAGTGGTGGTTGATGAGCGTGTGATTTACCCCGGCTTCCGCGGCTACCGCACGGAATGTGAATCCCCTCATCCCCTTTCGTGCCACGACCGAAACAACGGCCGCGAGAAGAGCTGCGCGTCCCTCCCCGTGTGCGGGGCTCGAGGGCTTGCTGGCTTGGGTCCCGGGGTGGCTCATGGTCCGAGCATAACCGGCTCTACCAAGGACAGAAACGCCGTTGACACGCCAAACTAAACAAATGTATAGTCACGGGTGTGGCGGAGCCCACAAAGTTTCGCTGCCAGTTCCGGACCCGCACTGTGTTGCCACGCGCGCATCGTCAGCCCACCTCACCTACCGGGTACGTCCAGGTTGAGGGAGATCTGGATCCGCGCTTCGGGACTACACCTCTCACACATTCATGCTGCGGCGCGCTGCGCCCCAGCAGCATCGGAAGGTCGAAAACGTGAGCAATGAGGAAAACAGCGGCTGGCCGGTTGCGATTGTGACCGGTGGCGGCACGGGCATCGGCGCGGCGACCGCCGGCCTCTTGTCCGACAGCGGATGGGAGGTGGCTATCTGCGGCCGCCGGGCGTCGGTCTTGGAAAGGGTTGCCGCGGACATCGGAGCGCATCCGATTGCGGTTGATATGAGCAGGGAATCAAGTGCTGATGAGGTCGTCGGCGCTGTCCTCGAGCGGTTCGGCCGGATCGATGGCGTTGTGCTTAACGCTGCGATTGCGCATGCCCGGCGCTTCTCCGATACCACTGACGCGCTGTGGCGGGACATGCTGGAGACGAACCTCGTCGCGGCGGCACGGCTGGCCCGGACAGTCATCCCGCACTTCCCGGACGGCGGGGGTTCCATCGTCGGCGTGGCGTCGCTGGCCGCACTGAGGGCCAGTTCGTTCTTGAGCGGCTACGCCGCGTCGAAGGCAGGGCTGGGCCTGATGTTGCAGTCCGTCGCGGTGGAGTACGGCAAGGTAGGCGTCCGCGCGAACCTCGTCTGCCCCGGGCTGGTCAAGACTGAGATGTCCGCCTCTGCTCTGATGACTGTGGCAGACCGGGACGATGTCCCACTTGAGGCCGCGTACGACCTCGCCACTCGGCATGTCCCTTTGCGGCGAGCGGGCGCCGCCGCCGAGATCGCTTCCGTAATCGCCTTCCTCCTCTCCGAGGGAGCGTCGTATCTCACGGGGGCCATCATTCCTATTGACGGTGGGGCTTCCGCGGTCGACGTGGCGGCTCTGGTCTATGAGGACAACTAGCAATGCAGCCCGTTGCGGTCGAACCACGTCCCGGCCGCAGCGACTGATATGGAAGGAACATCGGTGACAACAGCGTTCATCAATGGAAAGTTCTACACCGTCAACCCTGACCAGCCGTGGGCCGAGGCCCTGCTGGTGGAGGAGGGACGGATCAGGGCCGTCGGCAGCGAGGACGAGGTGCGCTCAATCGCCCCCCGGGACACCGAATTTGTGGACCTGGAAGGGCGAATGGCCATGCCGGGGATCCATGACGCCCACCTGCACCTGCTCTTCAGCGGGCTCAAATTTAAGTTCGAGGCCCGCCTCACCTCCGCTGCCGACGCCCATCGGATTATCGAGGAGCTCCGGTCCTGCCACTGCCAGGGCCCCATCGACAGTGAGGGTAACGAGTGGCTCATCGGTGGTGAATATTTTCCGGACTCATTCGGCAAGGAACCTCCCAGCAGGGACTTCCTCGATGAGGCGTTCCCCGACCAGCCTGTTTTCCTGTACGACTACTCAATTCACCACGGCCTGGCCAACTCCCGCGCACTGCAGTTGGCGGGCGTCGACGAGTCGATCGAAGACTCGGCGGGCGGCCGGCTCGTCCGTGATGCCACGGGACGCCTCACAGGCGAAATGGTCGAGCAGGGCCGCTGGCCCGTCCTGCGCGCAATTCCGGACTACCCTGAACGAAGCGCCGTAGACGCCGTGGCATGGGCTGTCTCCATGTGCCACAAATACGGGATCACTTCCGTCCAGGAAGCATCGGCGAACCCTCAGACACTCAGGGCACTGCGGACGTTGGACGAGGACGGCTCCATGGCGCTTCGCGTGGCGGCACACCTCGTTTGGCGGGAAGAGGGCTTCGGCGGCGCCAGCCGCGAACAACTCGACCGGCTCATCGAGGACCGGGACGTGTGGCGCACTCCCCATGTCGATCCCGGATTTATCAAGATCTGGCTCGACGGAGCCCCGCTGCCTCCCCACATGACGCAGGCAAATCTCACCGAACAGAACACCGTGGACGCGTCGAAGATTCTGGTGCCGCGCGACGAGCTTGTTCGTGCTGTGACCGACTTCGATGCTCAGGGTCTCACGGTCAAGATTCACTGCGCGGGTGAGGGGGCAGTGCGCACCGCCCTCGATGCGATTGCCGAAGTGCGCAGCCGGAACGGGTCGGACGGTCCAGCGCACGAAGTGGCGCACGCCGGATTCATCAGCGATCAGGACTATGACCGGCTGCCCGAGCTGAACGTGACGGCCGAGATGTCTCCCGCGCTATGGCATATCCCCGAATACGGTCTGCAATCCGGCTTCAAGTTCAACTCCGTCTTAAGACACGGTGCCACGATGACGGTCGGGTCGGACTGGATCATCACTGAAAACCCCAACCTTTTTCCCGGGCTGCAGGGCATGCTGGAGCACGGCGTTGAGTCCATCGACCTCCCGCGCGCCATCCATGCAGTCACGCTGGCCGGGGCCAAGGCCGTCAACCGGGCCGGACACCAGGGCAGTCTTGAGGCGGGGAAGACAGCCGACTTCATCGTCCTCGACCGCAACCTCTTCGAGGTCCCCGTTCAGGAGATCGGGGGCACCGAGGTCCTCCGTACCGTCTTTGAGGGACGGACGGTGTACCAGCCGAACTGAGCCTCACGCCCCCACTCAGCCGATGCCTGCGACGATGCTGGTCAGACCAGGGGAAGGGGTGCGACAAGCTGAAGGGAGGGGACCGCTTTCGATGCGGCCCCCTCCGGGGAAGTTCCCGGGGTGAAATGCCGGGGTCGGTCCCTTCGTCCTACGTTTCGTCGGCAGAGGGTGCCGGAGTCCAGGGTTCGCGGAGTAGGGGCAGGCGGTCCTGGAATCTACGGCGAATGACGAAGAGGATCAGGGAGAGCAGGAGGATGCCGACGCCGATTCCCAGTTCGACCGGGCCGCCGTAGCCGGAGAGTTCGGAGGAGAAGGCGCCGACGACGAGGACGGCGGCTCCGTAGACGGTGAGCACCACGGCGAGGGGGACGGCCCAGGCACCGAGCTTGAACGTACGCGGCGCGTTCGGCCGGTCTCTGCGCAGGAGCAGGAAGCCGGAGACGGCGAGCAGGATGGCGAGGAGATAGCCGATATTGGCCGCGACGAGGATGCCGATCGGGTTGGAGACGAAGAGCACGAGAAGGATGTTCATGATCACGGCGGCGATGATCGCCCGGGCCGGAACCTGGTGGCGGTTGAGGGTTTCCAGCTGGCGCGGGACCAGGCCGTCAATGGCGGCGCCGTAAAGGGCGCGGGAGCCGTCGGCCATGCTGGCGTTGACGCCCATCAGCAGCGCGCCGATGGTGATGACGAGCGCGGCGTCTCCGGCGAAGCCCGCCGGCAGCACCGAGGCGAAGCCGTTGACGAAGACGGCGGTCGGGTCGGCGGCGGCGTCGGCCTGGGAGATGAGCCCGCCGATGCCGATCGGGACGAGGGCGAACATCATGAAGGTGTAGCCACCGGAGGTGGACAGGGCCCGGCGGGCGTCCTTGTTGCTGCGGTACTCGGGGGTGAACGCGGCACACATTTCGGTGCCGTAGGCGGTCCAGCCGACGAGGTAGAGCCAGACGGCGGCGTCCTGCCAGCCGCCCCAGTGATCGGCGCCCGGCTGCCCGAGGCCCCAGGTGAGGTTGGATGCCTCCCACTGCCCGCTGACCAGCGGGGCCACCACGAAGGTCAGCAGCGGGATCAGCAGCAGGGCCCCGAAGATCTTGTTGACCCAGGCCGCAGGCTGCGCACCAAACAGATTCGGCACCATGAGGGCGAGGATGAACCCGATGCCGATCAGCTGCGCCACGCCCACCTGCAAAAAGCCCAGATCCAGCGCCCACGTCGCCTCGGGAAGCCAGCGTGCCTGGATGATCGCCCCGGCGGTAAGGCTGACGATCGAGATGACCGCGGACCAGCCGAACCAGTAACCGAACGTGGCCAGGGCGCCGGCCGGCGCGAACCGACCCTTCCACGCCTCGTGCGCGTAGACCGGAACCCCTCCCGGCTTATCGGGGAACATCGAGGCCATCTCCGCGAACAGGTGGTTCTGCGCCCAGCCGATGGCCGCTGCCAGCGCCCAGACGAACATGGCCGACAGGGCGCCGATCGCGGCCATCGTCGGACCGAAGGAAACGAAAAGACCGCCCGAGACGGCCATGGCGAGAGCAAAGGCATCCTGCCAACGCAGCGTGCGATGCAAAGCGGGAGCGGCGTCCGCGTGATCGATGGAACCAGCCATGAGAGGCCCTTTCAACAAAAAGGTTTGTGTATGTGTCAGCAGGTACGCTGTGCGGGAACGGACCCCGCGAGTAGGGACTATGCGTCAGGCCCTGGAGAGACAGGGAAGGCTAATGGTTAGCCCCTGTTCACGGGCTCTGATTGACGGGAACAGGGGCAGGCCGGGAGCCGGAAATCGTGACCCGGGGATCCAACGCGAGCGAACCGGGATCGACGGCCGTCATCCCGCCATCGACCGGGATGACGGCCCCATTGACATACGAGGCCTGCCCCGAGAGCAGCCATGCAATGAGGCTGCCGACTTCCGACGCTTTTGCCGGCCGTCGGCTTGGCACGAACGAGGTGGCCACTGAGTAGGCCTCCTCCCGCTCCAGCCCCAGCTCTTCACCGTATTCATCCATCTCCATGTCGGCCATTTCGGTCCGGGTCCATCCCGGGCAGACGGCGTTGGCACGGATTCCGCGGTGTCCGTAGTCCACGGCAATCGACTGCATCAGCATCGTGAGCCCGGCCTTGGTCGCGTTGTATCCGGGGATGCCGGCGCTGGCTCTGAGCGCGGCGGCTGAAGCGACACCTACAATCGATCCGCCAGCACTTATCAGGTTCGGCAGGGCTGCCTTGGCCAGGAGGAAGGGGCCGGTCAGGTTGGTGCTGACCATGGCGTTCCAGTCGTCGGTAGCCAGTTCGGAAACTGTTCCGGGCCTGACAATGCCCGCGTTCAGCACCAGGCCGTTAATTGATCCGAAGCCCGCCATAGTCGTTTCGACCAACCGGTCCACGTCTTTCTCGGAGGCCGCGTCAACGACCAAGGGGGTAGCGCCGGTGGTGCGGGCAACGTGTTCAAGGGTTTCCGGCCGCCGTCCACAAACAACTACTTCCCATTCCTGCGCCCGGAGGACGGCGGCCGTCGCGGCGCCGATACCTGTTCCTCCACCGGTAACGATGGCTACGGGGTTCTTGGTCATTCTGCCTCCTTGAGGTGCGGGCGGATCTGCGATGCGGCCAGCGGTAGG
This sequence comes from Arthrobacter sp. Marseille-P9274, assembly GCF_946892675.1. Taxonomy (NCBI): domain Bacteria; kingdom Bacillati; phylum Actinomycetota; class Actinomycetes; order Micrococcales; family Micrococcaceae; genus Arthrobacter; species Arthrobacter sp. Marseille-P9274. The sequence goes on along the minus strand of NZ_CAMPOV010000003.1, from coordinate 334,991 downwards.
GGAGTGTTGTCAGCTGAAGTTCAGTGCCGGGAGCGCGGAACGGGCCATGAAGCCGAAATCCGCAACGAGTGCGGTCCCGTTGATGGGGGCACTGATCGGAGAGGCAAGAAACACGGCATGGCGTGCAACCTGGCGCGGTTCCATCACGGGAAGGCCGGCCCCGGCAAAACCTTCGTCCCGGCCTAGATCTGCCCTGGACATTGGAGTGTCCACAATGCCCGGGCACAGGCAGTTGAAGCGGACCTGCGGGTAGTCGACGGTCAGTGATTTGGTGAGCATAAGAACCGCGCCCTTCGAGGTGCAGTACGGGCTCATTCCCTCGAACGCGACCAGCGCCGAATCCGATCCCAGAAAGACCACCGATGACGTCTTGCTTTTGCTCAGGAGGGCTACGCTGTGTTTGGCAACCAGAAAGTTGCCCCGCACGTTCACTGCCATCACACGGTCCCAATCGGCCACTGAAACCTCTGCCGCGGCCCGTCCTACCGGTCCGGAAATTCCGGCACACGCGATGACCGAATCCAGCCGGCCAAACTGGTCATCCGCGGTTTGGACGGCCGACTGCACCTCGAGTTCATCCGAGAGGTCGGCCCGCACAAATACGACCCGATGGCCTGCTCCCCGGAGCTGTCTTGCCAGGGCTCCGCCTTCGGGGTTCCGATCAACGATCAGGATGCTGGCACCTTCTTCGGCCAGAACTTCGACACAGCCACGGCCAATGCCGGACGCGCCCCCTGTCACCAGGACGACGCGGTCACGCAATTGCATATCCATCGGTCTCTCCATTTACCGCAGCGGCGGGTGGATGTCCGGGTTCGTCGGACATCCACCCGGCATTCGAGATGCGGGCGGCCCCCGGGCCGAGCCCGCTGCCTGGTCAGTAGGTGATCACCTGGGGTTGTCCGAGGTGTTTGAGGCCTTCGACGCCGAACTCGAGGCCGTAGCCGGACTGCTTGGCGCCGCCGAACGGTACGCGCGGGTCCACAGCGCCGTGCTTGTTGATCCACACGGTGCCGGCGACGATGCGGGCGGCTACTTCGCGGGCTTTGTCCTTGTCTGAGGACCAGACGGAGGCGCCGAGGCCGACCTCGAGCCCGTTGGCCATTCCGATGGCTTCGTCCACACTGGAGTACCTGACGATGGGCAGGGCGGGACCGAACTGCTCCTCGGCGACCAGCGGGTTGTTGTTGTCGATGTCGGCGACGAGGGTGGTCGGGTAGAAGTAGCCGGGCTGGTCCTGCTCGGGGTTGCCGCCGAGGACGATGCGGGCGCCGGAGTCTTTGGCCGCCTGGACCAGGTTCGCAACGACGTCGTACTGTGCCTTGTTCTGCAGCGGGCCGAGGACGTTGTTCTCGTCCAGGCCGATACCCATGGGCATGGCCTTCGCGGTTTCGGTCAGGGCGGTGACGACGTCTTCGTAGATGTCCTCGTGCACGTAGAGGCGCTTGAGCGCGGCGCAGGTCTGGCCGGTGTTGATGAAGGCACCCCAGAACAGGTCCTGGGCGATCGCTTGCGGGTCGGCGTCCGGGAGTACGATGCCGGCGTCGTTGCCGCCGAGTTCCATGGTCAGGCGCTTCACGGTGTCCGCGGAGTTGCGGATGATGGCCTTGCCGGCATCGGTGGACCCGGTGAACATGATCTTGGCGACGTCGGGGTGTTCGACCAGCCGGTTGCCCACGGTGCGGTCGCCCGAGACGGCGTGCAGTACGCCTTCGGGCAGCGCGGTGTTGAGCACGTGAACCAGTGCAAGGACCGACAGCGGGGTGGAGCTGGAGGGCTTCATGACCACGGTGTTGCCCATGCGCAGCGCCGGGGCGAGCTGCCAGACGCCGATCATCATGGGCCAGTTCCACGGCCCGATTGCACCGACCACACCCAGGGGGCGGTAGTGGAGTTCGGCACGGCCGCCTTCGTCATCCACCAGTACCTCGGGCTCGAGCTCGAACCCGGCGGTGGCGCGCAGCCAGGCTGCGCAGGCACTGACCTCGAAACGGGCATTGGGTCCGTTCAGCGGCTTGCCCTGCTCGCGGGAGAGCAATACGGCCAATGCCTCGGCGTTCGCCTCGAAGGCGTCCGCGGCACGATTCATGTAAGCACTGCGCTGCTCATGTCCGAGGGCGGCCCATCCCGGCTGCGCCGCGCGGGCCGCGGCAACCGTCGACTCGAGGTCCTCAAGGATGTGCTGCGGGGCCCGCCCAACCAGCTCCCCGGTCGCCGGATCCAGAATCTCCCGGCCGCCGGCCGAGGGCTGGACCGCCGCGAGCAGTTCCTCGTAGGTGATGGGTTGAGTGTCAGATTCAGTGGTCATGTCATCTCCTCGGTGGAGTAACCCGCAGCTCAAGCTGCCGGGCGATCGGGTGTGGGGGGTGCAAACAGGCTGGCCCAGCGCCATGGCCGGCCGGGACGGTTATTCGGCGGGGTAGTGCGTTTCGTTCAGGACCGTGAACTTGCTGTCGAAGGGCAGATGCATCGGGGCCAGGGTGGGTCCGTCCCAGCAGAACATGCGCCCGATGGACCGCTCATTTGTCAGGTCGATGACCACGAATGATTCGACCGGCATGACGGTTTCGCTCCAGTACAGGAGGACGACGCCGTCTGCGAGTTCGAAGACCCGGATGGGGTCGACGTCGCCGAGGCCCTGTTCCGCGCCTTGGATGCAGTGCCAGACAAAGGTGCCGGAGTTGAGGTAGATGTGCTCGTAGCGTTCGGTGGGGCTGTAGCGGTAGAAGATGCGTTTGCCCACGAGCTCGCTGCTTTCAGAGCGGGGCTCGATTTCACCTGTGCCAACGACCCGGCCGGAGAGGAAATCCGTGTGCATGCGGACGTTGCCGTTGCGGTTTACAAAGGATGAATCCGCGACCGTGACGCGTCCGTCGGCACGGTTGATGATCATGGTGACGTCGCGGGTATTGGTGCCTTCACCCTTGAGGAAGTCGACGTAGAAAATCTCGTCGCGTACTTCCACGGCCCGGTACGGGTGCGTGCCGGTGGCGCCCGTGTCCGCGCCTGCGGTGATGCTCCAGGTCACCTGGCCGCCGTCAAAGGAATGGTTGATCGTCCACCCGTTGTCGAAGGCGATCTCGAGTGAAGTCCCCTCCAACTTATCGCTCGCGGGAAGGGCCGGGTCGCCGAAGCCTTCAAGCATGGCCGTGACCGCAGGCCACTCGTCCTGGGGAACATAGCCCTGAGCTTCGGTGCTTGCGGTCGCGCTGGTGCTGCTCGACATGGTGTTCATCCGTTCGTTGTTGTCGTTGGTGGGAAGTCGGGCCGCTATGCCGCCCTGGCTGGCACGCCAGCGATCTACGCACGAACGAACCTCCAGCAGATGCCCGACTGTGCGGTGGATCACTCCAAAACTGTACGCTTGTCTAGTTTCTTCGTCAAGTCATGGCGATCACGTTTTTTGGCGTCGGATGGTGGGCGCGGATGACCCGTAAACTCTTGATATGAGCAATGAAGTCCAGCGCCCGTCCTATGGAGAGGGACGTGAGGCGCTGATGTCCGCAGTGATGCAGATTGTGGCCGCTAAGGGCCTGCGGGGGGTGACTTATCGAGCGGTTGCACGAGAGGCTGGTGTCAACCACAATCTGATCTCGCACCACTTCGGTTCGATGGAATCGCTGCTGAATGCCACGATGGAACTGGCCGTCGAACGGGCCATTGCAAACACCGAGCTTGTGCTGTTTGCCGACCTTGACGAGCGTTACGCCGATGCCTTGATTGCCTCGGTCTCCGCAGAACCTGAAGTGCACTTGTTCCAGTTTGAAATGCTCTTGGAGGCTCGACGTCATCCCGAGCTGCGCGAATCATCGCGCCGGCTTTACGAAAACTATGTCGCGTCGGTCCACGACGGGCTTCGCCGCCGAGGCGTGGCGGCGGACGATGACCTGTGTAACGCAGTCTTTGCTGCTCTCGACGGACTCATGCTCCAATTCCTTACCATCGGCGATCCTGCGCGCATCAGGGCTGCAGTCGTGCGGGTGGGAAAGTTGGTGGCTTCTGCCGCTGATCTTGAATTTCGAGAAGTCTCTTCCGTGCCAAGAACCGGGTGAAAGAAGATCGACATTTGTCCTCCTTGCACCAGATGAGCGATGTGAGAGTGCGGCAGGGCCGCAAGCCTCGATAGCCCCGGCTGCTCGACCGAGAGCGTAGTGTTCCTGCAATCGGGGCGCGGCCTCTGTCGGCGCTGCCGGGAAGCAAAAAAACCCGTCCGGCGCCTGGAGCCCGGAACGGCCAGGCAATCGATCTGAAGTTACCGCGGAACTCCTAACGCACCGTACGTTGTTCAGCGGGATTCGCCTCTGTCCCGTCAATAGTCGCGGTGTAAATGCATATCGCAGCGGCGTTCGTTTGGGGGTGGCTGTCGTAGGCGGGGTGATAGCTGCCAGCTTCTGCAGCAACGAAATTTGGACCTTGCCGACGCAGCTTTGGCTGCCTTTGAGATGAGTTTGGTCGATAGGCAGGCGCGGCCGTTCACGAACTGCGGCCGGCGGTGTACGTCCACGAGGGGCAAAAATAGGTGGTTCGTTTTGATTGAACGTCAGGGCGAACCTTCCCCGGCCATCCAGATATTGTTCTGCGACGCCGCACCTCTTCGAAACCGTCGCCGATGCCGGCGATCGCGGTAACGACCACCGGAACAGCTGCCCTCGTGATGATTGGGGCGAACCTCTAAACAGCCTGCAAACGCTGCTGTAGGCCGCATGCAAGAGCCTCAGCGATGGGCCAAGAAAACCGTTGACACCCCAAACTAAACAAATGTATAGTCTTGGTTGTGGCCCGGATCACCGTTCAGGATTCTGCAAGGAGCCAGGGGTGTGGGGACATTCCGTCCGGTCTCACTGCCAATGCCGACAGTCGATGTAGGGCGGGCAGCTAAGTACCCTAGGCTCCGGCCGGGCGATAACGGTCAAACACACTCTCCACAGGGGGCGGCAACATTGCGTTCCCCAGGGCAGCAGGTGCAGCCCATAGTCAATTTCGTCTGTTAGCACCCGCGAGGCGCGACCTCGAAAGAAGGAATTTCCATGCCCAAAACCGATCTGTCTACGTCTCAGTCGACAAGCGATAACCCGGATTCAAGAGGCCGAATCGCTTTCATCGTTTTGTTCTCCTCGGTGGTCTCGACCCTATTGCTCATGGCTCCCGCGGTAGCGGGACAGTTGCAGGCACAGATGGGACTGAGCCCCACACAAACCGGCGACCTCTTCGCCGTCGAACTGGGAGCTATGAGCATAGCTTCACTACCCGCCCTGTTCTGGATCAAAAGGCTTAACCTGCGGATGGCGTCCCTGGTTTTCGCGCTGATATTCGTCACAGGAAACATCGTTTCCAGCTACGCGAACACCTACGAACTCCTGGTGACGGTGCGCGGAGCGACTTCTCTGGCCGGCGGTTCCCTCATGGTGCTGGCCATGTCTCTGGCTGCACGCACCGCCAACCGAGAGCGGGTTTACGGTCTCTGGACGGCTGGCCAGATCGCTTTCGGCGCCATCGGCTTGGCAATATTCCCTCGGTTCTTCGATGGCTTCGGAATCTCGGTTGTCTATTGGACACTGGCTGTTCTCATGATCCTGGTGCTTCCCTTACTGCGGTTCCTCCCTTCGCATTCCATGCCGCCGGCGAAGGCAATCCATGGCGGAACCATCAAGCCCAATCTGCGCAAAACAGTCCTGGGTCTGATCGCCTGTCTCGTGTTCTCCATCGGCCTCAGCTCGATCTGGACGTTCCTGGGCGGCATCGCAGGAAGCGCTAAAATTGATCCCCAGACTTTAGGAATTATCCTTTCCGTCGCCACAATGGTCGGAGTTGTAGGCTCAGTCGCTGCAACGCTGATTGGCGGAAAAGTGAACCGCAGAATTCTGCTGGTGGGCGGGCATGCGGGGATGCTCCTTGCCGTTGCACTTCTATTCGGCTTTCCCTCCGCACTGCAACTCGCTACGGCAGCCATCATCTTCAAGTTCGCCTGGCCATGGACGCTGCCATTCCTGTTGTCGACCCTCGCGGACTTGGACCGCGTCGGCAGAGCGAGCAATCTTTCCAATCTGTTCATCGGCGGCGGGTTCGCCATCGGCCCCTTCATCGCCGGTCGCCTGGTCGAGGGCACCGGAGGCTACACTGCGCTGACGCTGATGAGCGTCCTCGCGCTCCTAGCCTCCCTTGTACTCATCCTTTTCGCACAACCCTCCAAGAGGCTTGCGGACACCCCGATCCCGGCAGAACCAGTGAAGGCCGGGGCTTAGGACAAAACCCTCACGGACACGTAGTCGGCATCTAGCCCGCAGGCCCGGGGTGGTGCCAGATCGCGGGGCTAGAGGGGCGGAGCTCGCGTCCAAGAGGAAGCGCAGACACGATCTAAGCCAAGGAAATACCCTTCTGGCCGTCCTTGCTACGGCAGCTGGCTGATCACCGCCTGCCTCATGTGTAGCGCGAAGGACTCATAACCTGCACGCAACTGTAGAGACGCCCACTGACTGGGCGGACCCAAAAACTTCCCAAGTGTGACGAAGCCCGCAGTTTTCTGAATAAGCCCGCGTTGCAGTCCAATTCAGCTGCCCGCATCCACCGTTCAATGAAAGGTTGACCATGAAGGTCGTCAGTGATTCTAACGTCGAACTTATCAACAGCCTCTACCAGTCCTACAACGCAAAGGATCTCGACGGATGGCTCTCACACTTCGCCGAGGACGCATATTGGTACAACGTCCCCACCGGCGAAACACATAAAGGACTTCCAGGTCAACGCGCCAACTACGAGGCTTGGAGCATCCCCTTCCCTCAGGGTGTCTGCCAGGAACTGAGCATCCGTGGCGGAAACGACGTCATGGTCGCGGAGTTCAACGGCGTCGGAGTCCACGAGGGGCCTCTGATCACGCCCGAGGGGAAGATTGCGCCGACCTTTCGGTCCACGTCTCTGGCCTTCTGCGACATCCATACAATCCGGAGCAACAGGATCACGGAAACGCACCGCTACTGGGACCTGGCCGGCGCAGCCGCTCAACTCGGCCTCTGATACCAAAGGGGGCCCTACACACTATGCCGCCATGGCGTATCCGAAGAACTGAAACCAGCAGTAACCGACCCTTGTGGCACTCACGTTTCAGCTCCGCAGCAGCTCACTCCGCTGTCTTGATCGGGCCATAGTCCCTCGCATGCATTGAAAGGATGAACTTGAACCCCACGAGCAATGGCCTCACCCGACGAAGCATCATCGGCGGCGGCCTGGCAACAGCAGGCCTGTTGGCATCTACGCGACCGGCGGCGGCCTCCGATCGGAAACCGGTTCAACACGGAAATACGACCAGCCGTACCCGCGTCGTGTTGCTGGGAACGGCTGGTGGCCCCACCTACATGCCAGGCGCCAAGAGCGAAGGAATATCTTCGGCCGTTGTAGTCGGGGACCGCTACTACATAATCGACGCAGGGGACGGAGTCCTTCGACAGGCTCGGAATGCACGTCTGGGAACATGGCAACACCCCTTGAACGGGCCCTTGGACCAGCTGAGAGCAGTCTTCCTGACCCACCTGCATTCCGATCACATCACCGACCTGTCTGCCTTGCTTAACGCAGGCCTCTTCAACGGACTACAAAAAGCCGACCTACCGGTCAAACTCATCGGACCCGGTAACCGCGGCGTACTCCCGCCACTCTTCGGCGAAGGTGCTGCGCCTCCCGTTGTCGCCCCCCCCAAAATCCCACACCCGGCACGCGGGAGATGTGGAACCTCCTCGTTCAGGCCATGGCGACTGACTTCAATGACCGTGCCCGCGATAACCGCTTCCTGATACCGGCACAGGTAGTGGAAGCCAGGGACGTCGAACTTCCAGCCTGGGCTACAGCTGACCCGAACAACAACCCGTCCCCGGACATGGACCCTGTAGATGTCTACGAAGATGACCGCGTGAAAGTGACCACAACCTTGGTCCAGCACGCCCCCGTATTCCCCGCCCTCTCCTACAGATTCGAAACGGACGACGGCTCCATCGTGTTCTCCGGAGACACAGGACCATGCGAAAATCTGGTGACGCTCGCCCAAGACACCGATGTCTTGGTACATGAGGTGATCTCTGGCGAATGGGTGGACGAATACTACCCCCATCCCCGCACCCCCGCCCAGGAAGCACTCGTCCAACACCTGCTAAAAGCCCACACAGAAGCCGGGATCGTCGGATCGATAGCCGAACGAGCAGGCGCCAAAACACTCGTACTCAACCATTTCGTGCCGCAAACCTGGCCCAAAGCGAAATGGAAAAAAACGGCCCGGAAAGGATACTCCGGTCAACTGATCGTCGGCGAGGACCTCATGCAAATCTTCATCGGCTAAGTAGCGCTAGTAACGACCCGTTAGTAGCGCTACAGGCGTTGCCGCTTGAGCCTCCACCAACAGCAGGACCGAATATCGCCGTCGTCGTTCGTCCGCCAACTTGCCAGCGAGCAGACAACCGATCGAGATGCATGGATGGTCTGGGCAAGAACCAACTGCCTTGGAGCTGATAAAACCTCGAGGCAGGACCCGATAGTAAGTCCAGTCCTGCCTCGTAAGTCAATGGCGTCTCGAGCGAACTCGATTGGACAGCCAGTAACCGAAGTTCGGCCAAGGATTTATTGCCGGCTCGGTGGCCCCTCGATACGGAAGATGACCCAGTTTTTACTACCGAGCCGAAGAAGACGCCATGGCCGCCGAGCAGTTTGTCGAAACGCGGGGAAAGCATTGTGAGAACTGGCCGTCTTCACTTCGCCGATAACCGTGACTATGTTCAGGGCGAGCGTCCCGCTGCACCATACCCGTGGGAACGGTTCGAAGGCCAGCAGCGCTGGCGCAAAGCCGCCCGCTCACCATTCAGGCCAATGCATAAATTCTCAAGTTCTAGCGTCACGGTGAAGGACCGGCTTATGCGACAACATCTGGATCTGACATCTGAGGATTGTGCAGGCCTGCCAGCGTCCGGTGGACGTGTCGGGACACGCCGCGGAGCTGCCACGGGTCAGGCCGGGCCCGGACGTACCCTGTGAGGAGCCTGCGCCCCGGGGACGCAGGCTGGGGAAACAGGGGACATCATGCGCACTCGCACCACGATCCGGTTTATCCTGTCCATTCTGTCCGCGGCCGCCCTGGTCCTGGGCCTGCTGGTCCCTGCCGCGCCGGCCGCGGCAGCCGTGGCCTACAACGTCTACCGTGGCCCGAACTACAGCAAACGCGTCATACTCACCTACGACGACTGCCCACTCACCCTGGGTGCCTTCACGAGCGTGGTCAACTACGCGAAAAAGAAGAACATCGGCCTGGTCATCGCCCCGACCGGCAACTGCATCCGCGGGTACCTGGACGGCGCCGGCATCAACATCGCCCAGTACGCCCGCGACCGCGGACAGTACGTGATCAACCACAGCATCACCCACCCGGACCTGCGCAAGCTCAAGTGCGCCGCCGTCGCCCGCGAAATCTCCCGGGCCCCGGGGGCGGGCAGCAACTACGGACGCCCGCCCTACGGTGCGGTGAACGCCAACGTCCGCTGCGGCTACGCCCGCGCGGGGATGAAGATCTGGCTCTGGGGCACGGACACCATGGACTGGACCGGCAAGACCCGAGCGCAGGTGGTAGCGGCGGCATCGGCCGCCGGGGCCGGAGACACCGTCCTCATGCACATGGCCTGGAACGGTTTCATCCCGACCGCGATCGGGCAGATCAAAGCCCGGCTCGCCGGCCGCGGCCTACTATGCCGGGCCTACCGGGGCGCCGACAACAAGGGCCCGATCATCCCCACCACCATGCAGCTGCCCGCGAGCCTGCCCTGCTGAACCGTTGCGCGCCGCGAGTTCCCGCTCGCCGGCCTCACGGTCACGGACCGCACCAGCTGCTGTTTCAAGTCCCGCCAGCCGGAGACCATCGCCGCGCACCTGGCGAAACGCAAGTCTAGGGAGGATGCCTATCGGATCGCCGCCGCCGCGTTCCGCGAGAAGATCGGCGGCCCCGGAGCTCTGCGGCTACCGCACCTACCCCTTCGCGTTGGCGTCCCGGGGCTGCGCAGTCCGGTCCATCAGTACCTTATGCCACACGGGCCGCGGACGCGTTGTGCAACGCGGCAGGGAGAAAACGACGCCGGCATCCAGGCTCCGTGGGAACGGAATCCAAGATGCCGGCGCGGACTCAAAATTGCTTGACTCCATGCCGTTCTCCGCTCAATGTTGAGCCTATAAATGGGCGGTGCCGTGCCCGATGGCCAGTAGTTAGCCCATCCTTTGCAGGGTCTCCGAGGCGAATGCCGATTTCGCAGAGGCCAGTGCACTCACTATCGGATCCGACTTTGTTCATCCAAGGAAGTGAGCCTCATGGCTTCCCACCGCGAACTCAAGAAGACCCTCAAGCCCCGGCATCTATCGATGATCGCCATCGCCGGCGTCATCGGGGCGGGTCTGTTCGTTGGCTCCGGCGCGGCGATCCAGCAGGCCGGCCCCGGCATCCTGCTCGCCTACATAGCCGCGGGCATCGTCGTCGTCCTCGTCATGCGCATGCTAGGCGAGATGGCCACTGCCAACCCGGAGACAGGTTCGTTCTCCGCCTATGCGGACAAGGCCCTTGGCCGCTGGGCCGGCTTCAGCATCGGCTGGCTCTACGCCTGGTTCTGGATCATTGTGCTGGGCATCGAGGCCACCGCCGGTGCGGCGATCATGCACCGCTGGGTCCCGGGCGTCGACCAGTGGATCTGGGCCCTGGTACTGATGGTCCTGCTCACCCTCACGAACGTGTGGAGCGTGAAGTCCTACGGCGAGTTCGAGTTCTGGTTTGCCTCCATCAAGGTCACTGCCATTGTCCTCTTCCTCATTGCCGGGGTCATCGCGATCCTGGGCCTCATGCCGGGCGTCCCGGCCCCGGGCCTGACGAATCTCGTGGGCCACGGCGGATTCATGCCCAACGGCGCCAGCGCTGTCCTGGCCGGCATCCTCGTCGTTGTGTTCTCCTTCTTCGGTGCGGAGATCGCCACCATCGCCGCCGGCGAGTCCTCCGACCCTGTCACCGCCGTCCGCAAGGCCGTTAATTCCACGGTGTGGCGGATCCTGATCTTCTATATCGGCTCCATCGCGGTCGTAGTGACCCTGCTGCCGTGGGACGACGCGTCTGTGGCCAAGAGTCCCTACGTCGCGGTGATCGAGAGCTTCGGCATCCCCGCCGCCGGGACGATCATGGATGTCGTGGTGCTTACTTCGGTACTGTCCTGCCTGAACTCGGGCCTCTACACTGCGAGCCGCATGATCTTCTCCCTTTCGACCCGGGGCGACGCTCCGGGCTCCTGGAGCCATGTCTCAAGGCGCGGCGTGCCGGTCAGTGCAGTCCTCGCGTCGACGGTCGTGGGCTTTATTACAGTCGGGTTGAACTATCTCTGGCCGGACACCGTCTTCCTGTTCCTGGTGAACACTTCGGGTGCGATCGCCCTGTTCGTGTGGCTCGTCATCGCCTGCTCGCAGCTCATTCTGCGCCGCCACGCCGACGCCGCCGGCACCAAGCTCACGCTCCGGATGTGGCTGTTTCCGTATCTGACTTGGATCTCGATCATCGTCATCACGGCCATGATCGTGGGAATGCTCTTCCTCGACAGCACGCGCGAGTCGCTGCTCCTCTCCATCGGGCTCGCTGTCATGGTCGTGGCGATTGGCCTGATCCGCTACCGTCGCCAGCTCAGCCCGGTCGGTCCGCACGAGCATACCGAGGCCGAAGACCTTGCGGAGGCCCTGGAGGAAGAAGCCGAAGCCCATGGCCACGGTGCCTGAGCGGGCCGGCGGCCGCCGGCCCTGATCAGGCTCGGCGGCCGCCAACCACCTCCTGGCCGCCACCACCGCCAGCGATGTCGCCGTGGGCTTGCTGACCGGGAAGCTGCACCGGGAAGAACTGTCCAAGTATCCGCACAGCCGCCACCGGTCGATGTGGGCTTCAAGTTCGGTGTGCAGTTCCATCACGCCTACCCCTCGGCGGCAACCGCGGGCCGCTGGGCGTTCTGCCAGACCATTACGGCGGCTTCACTGTCCTCGGGTTCACCATGGACTCACGCCATGAGGAACTGCCGGCCGGGTGGCGTCGCGACGGATCAAACAATCGTGCTGTTCCGGCCAAGCGCACCCCGGAGGGCAAGGAGATCGCGAAGGAGTTCGACGGGCTGACGCTGGCCGGCAACCACTACCCCGGGTCTCCCCGCATCCTGCACACCGACATGGTGGACGCAGGGCAACGTGATCTTCCCGCGGGTCGAGCAGGTCGACGAGGAATACTTCCTCACGCTGAGCCTGACCCCTGAAGACAGCGACCGAAGCAGGATGGATCCGGAGCGCTGGGAGCCGGTGAAGCTGTCCGCCTACTTCCTTGCATAAGCTCTCGCTCATCCATGTCGGGGTGAGGGACCGGCTTAAGCGACGGTCCAATCGGCGTTCAGGTCCGAGCGTGCCGCAACCTGACAATTGAAATCTCGGACTTGATCACGGCTGTTGGTTGTTCACGCGCCTGAGAACGCGCCCCAGCCTAGCGCCTGGCGGTGTGTTTGCTGGTTCCAACCGTCGGATGAATTGGTCTCTGTCGATCCGCAACTCGACCCGGTTGGCCTTCTCTAGAAGGAACCGTTCGCCGGTTGGATCGGAGATTAACCAGGCAATGGCAGCATCGGGTGTGACGCTGTCCACGATGCCGGTCTCCAGCAGGGTGCCGTTTTGCCATGCTTCCACGTGGGCGCCGAGCAGTCTGGCCCAGTCATCGAATTTCAAGTAGTTCATCAGGTGGTTTCCAGTGCGGTGTGAGAGGGATGCCCTGCCCCGGGCAACTGGTGAGCGGCAGCGGGGGCAGGGCACATGTGTCGGTTAGGTCAGGACCGGGATCCGGGCGCGGATTCCTTCTTCGGTGGCCTGTTGCTTACGGGTGTTTTCAATGGCCGTGGTTATCAGGTGCTGCGGGACGACAACGATGCCGTCGCCGTCGCCCATGATCGCGTCACCGGGGTTGCAGACGACGTTGCCGCAGGCGACGGGGGTGCCGATGGCTCCGGGTCCGTACTTGAAGGGGCCGGCGGGGCTGATGCCGCGGGCGAAGGTGGGCAGGTCGAGGGCGAGAAGTTCATCTACGTCCCGGGTGGCGCCGTCGATCACGACGCCGGCAATGCCCCGGGCGATACAGAGCTCGCCGAGGATACCTCCGAAACAGGCCCGGTTAGTTTCGCTGTTGGCGTTGATGACCAGAACGTCTCCCCTCTGAGCGTCGTCAAGGGCGCGGTGGATAGCAAGGTTGTCGCCCTCTCTCGTGTGGATGGGCAGAACCGTTCCGGCCATTTTCAGCCCCGGCGTAACGGAGCGAATGGCCGAGTGCATAAGCCCTATACGCGCTTGGGCATCACCGATGAGGGCTGTGGGGAAGCTACCCAGTTCCTGGATCAGGCGCGGGTCGGGCCGGTTCCATTCGGGGGTGAGCTGGAGGGAGTCGGTGGAGGCGGTGATAATCATGGATTGGTTTCTTCCGGTGCTACTTGTAAGCGGGTGCGGGGACGGTATTCAGCGCGTGGGCCGGGTGTTCGCCGGCCAGCACCTGTCGGATGGCGGCCAGCGCACCGGTTCCGGCGGCGAGGAACGCTTCGGAGCTTTGGCCGCCCACGTGCGGAGTGACGATGAGGTTGGGCAAACCGCCGATGGGCAGACCCGAGTGCGGCAGCGGGTTCTTCATGTCCACGGATTCGCCCTGCACGACATCAAGTGCCGCTGCTGCCAAGTGGCCACCGGTGAGTGCGGCGACGAGGGCGGGTTCGTCGATGAGACCGCCGCGGGAGGTGTTGATCAGCACGGAGCCTGGGCGCATGGCGGCGAGAGTGTCCGCGTTGATGAGCTGCGTGGTCTCTTCCGTGAGTGGCAAGTGCAGGCTCACAACATCGGATTCGGCGAGGACCTCGTCGCGGCTGGCGGGCAGCGCACCTGCGGCGCCGATGACGGAGGGCTCCACGAAGGGGTCGTGGACCAGGGCCTTCATACCGAACCCCTGGGCGATGGAAAGCACCATCCGGGCAATGTTCCCGAAGCCGAGCAGGCCCAGTGTTTTGCCATGCAATTCGAAACCGTTCATGTTTGCCTTGGCCTCATCCCAGCGGCCTGCGGCGGTTTCCCAGGCCCCGTAGGGGACTTTGCGGGCCAGGGCGAGGAGGAGGGCGAAGACATGTTCTGCTACGGCCCGGCTATTGCTGCCCGGGGTGACGGTGACAAAAACCCCGGCCTCCGTTGCGGCGCTGATGTCCACATTGTCGGACCCGACTCCGTGCCGGGCGATGATGCGCAGCCGGGGGGAGGCCTGGATTTTCTCCCGGTCGAAGCGTTCGGCCCGGAGCAGGACGGCGTCGACCTGGTCGCTGATGAGTGCGTAGGGGACGGCGTTTTCGCCGTAGCCCAGGTGCACCTGCCCAAGCGTGTTCAGTTCATCCAGCACGTCGGGGTGGATCGGATCGGAGACGTAGAAGGTGTGCATCTTTTTCCTCAGCGGTAGAGGTGGGAGGTGGAATTGGTGTTGGTGCGGACCAGGCCGAGCACGGTTACGAGCCCGAGGAGGCCGAAGATCACGAGCATGTAGGCCGGGATCATGGTGTTGCCGGTGGAGTCGATGAGCCAGGTCGCCACGTACGGGGCTCCGGCGCCGCCGATGACGGCTCCGACGCTGTGGCCGAAGGCGACGCCGGAGTGGCGGACCTCCACGGGGAAGAATTCAGGCATCGAGGCGTAGGTGCCCGCCTGGCAGAGGGCGTAGGGCAGCATGCCCAGCAGCAGGCCGAAGATCGCCAGCGACAGCGAGCCGGCGTTCATGAGCATGAACGAGGGGAACGTGATCACGATGTAGGCGATGTAGGAGTAGGTCAGCAGGCGCTTGCTGCCGATGCGGCTGCCGAGCTGTCCGGCCAGGGGGATCAGCAGCGCCGCGGAGGCGACGGCGATCAGGACGATGGTGGAGGCTTCGGCTTTGGAGAAGTCCAGGACGGTGCTGAAGTAGACCGCGACGTAGACGGTGCCGATGTAGGTGCCGATGTTCTGCACGAGTGCGATGAGGAAGACCTTGCTGAGGCGGGAGCGGTGGTTGCGGAACAGCTCCACGATGGGGGCGCGGGTTGTCTCGCCCTTGTTAGCACTGGAGGTGAATTCAGGGCTGTCCTCGATCTTCAGCCGCATGATCAGGCAGAGGATGCCCAGCGGGATCGCGAGCAGGAACGGGATCCGCCATCCCCACGATTCCATCTGTGCGGCGGGAACAAGGGTGGCCGCGAGGGCGGCAAGGCCCGCGGCGCCGGCCTTGCCCAGCACGCCGACACTGGGGATGAAGGAGATGTAGAGGTTGCGGCGCTCCGCGGGTGCCCACTCGCGGATATAGGTGGCGGCGCCGCCGATCTCGCCGCCGGCGGAGAGGCCCTGCAGCATCCTGAGCAGGCCCAGCAGGATCGGGGCCCAGATGCCGATCTGCGCGTAGGTCGGCAGTACCGCGGTCAGGCCGGCCGCGGCGCTCATCAGGATCACGGAGCCGACCAGGCTGGCACGCCGGCCGAACCGGTCCCCGATGCGCCCGAAGAAAATCGCGCCCAGCGGGCGGACCAGGAAGGCGGTACCGAACACCAGGAAGGTGTTGAGCAGGCCCGCCACCGGGTCACCTTCGGGGAAGAACACCACGGCGATTGTCGCGGCGACGTAGCCGAAGACGCTGAAGTCGTAGTACTCGATGAACGTGCCGAACGCGGCAACGGCGGTGGCCTTCTTCGCCTTCCGCTGACGCTCCGCGGCCACGACTCCGGCCCCGGTTTGAGTGGTGTGGGACATCTTTACTCCTGCGATAAAAAATGGGACACTGTCCTAAAGACTGAATTCAGTGTGATGCCGGCCACCAGTGGTTGTCAAGACTGCGTGGGCTGAGCGTGGCCCGGGTGGGACAGGGGCAAGGCGGTACCGTGGTGGTGCCGGCGACTTCAGGGCGCCGTGAATGACCGACGATTCGTGAGGTGGACGTGAACGAGGCCGTAGCAGGCAACGACCGGATCCTGGCCGTGCTGCACGCACTTGCGACGTCGGCGAAGCCGACGGGCGTTCGGGAACTGGCTGCTGCGCTCGGGGCGAGCCGCAGCACGGTCAGCCGGGTCCTGCTGGGCCTAATGGAGCATGGACTCGCGTCGGCCACGCCGCAGGGGAACTACGAGGCCGGACCGCGGTTCCGCGTTCTCGCCGCGGCTCTGCACGAGCGGCACCCACTGCTCCGGTCCGCAGGCAGAATCGTCGGGGAGCTGTCCGAAACATCGGACGCAACGGCGTTGGCCGCACTGCACGACGCGCCGCGTCCGCAGGTCGTCGTTCTCGTTTCCCGGCGCCATCCCGGGCCCGTGCAGTACCTTCTCGAACCGGGAACCATTGTTCCCCTGCACGCCGGTGCCACCGGCCGGGCGATTCTCGGAAGGATCGGCCTGGAAGCCCTCGGAGAGGAGCCGCTGGAGTCCCGGACTCCCGACACCGTGACCGACCGGCAGGAGATTGAAAAGCTCCTGGCCCAGGACCGCAGTGCCGGCTACACGATCAGCGTCGGTCAGCAGTTCGCCCTGGCCGCCGGAGCCGCAGCTTCATTTCGTTGCCTGGGGCTGACCGGATCGGTCTCCATCACCCGGCCCCGCTATCTGACCAGTGACGAAGACCTTCCGCGTTTCGGTCTCATGGCTCGCCAGGCCGCCGGGGAGATCGAGGCCGTGTGCGGCAAGACGGCCGCGCCACCAGACGGGCATCCCATCACGTATCCGGCAGGGGCGACGGCCCTGGAACGGATCATCCGCCTGATCACTGCCCTGATTTTCCAGCCCGCCGGGATCGTGACAGGTCGCCCCCTGGTCGGTCAGATCGGAGCGAACATTGCCACCGCCAACAGGCTGGTCAGCAGTGCCACCACCGCAGGAGTCGCGGTCGCGCAGGAGGACACCCTGGTGCCGGGCCCGCGCCTGCTCCACTGGGCGGCCTGCCTCGGCGCGGCCCTGGACATTCCATCCGCTGCCCGCGGCATACTGCAAGACCTGGCAGAGCGTACGGGGGAGACCATTGGGCTGACGCAATTCCACGCCGGTGAACGGGAAGCGGAAATGACCTCGGTGATCCAAGGGATGAATCCTTTGCATTACGGCCTGGCCGCTGGGGTCCCGATCCCACTCCACGCGGGCGCGGCCGGCAAGGCGATCCTGGCCCACTGTCCGCCCGAACGGATCAACGACCTCGTACTTCGCCGATTTACCGAACGTACCCCCACGGACCGTGCCGCGCTCCTGGCCGACCTCGAGGGCGTCCGCGCCCGGGGATGGGCGACCGGCGAGGGGGAGCGCATCCCCGACGCTTACGGCGTCAGCGCCCCGTACTTCATCGCAGACACGGTGGCCGGCTCCATTACCGCGACAGTCGCACGTATCCGTCTCCCGGACCTCGATGTGCAGGCGCTGGCCGACGATGTCCGGCAGGCAGCGCAGAGGCTGACCCGCCTGCTGACCCTTACCTAGCTCCAGCCAGCGCAACGCCCGCTCCGTTGCAACCGACTGTTTTCACGGCGCACGGTGCAGGAAGACGGCGCTAGCGGAGAGCCGGATCAGCCCTGCCCGGCTGTGCGATGCCGGTTGCGGTGGTGCTGCAACCGGATCAGTCCCGACAGGAGCAGGCAGCAGGCAGCCAGCACGGCGAAGAACCACATCACGGAGGCAGGGACGCCGATGGCTGCGGCCAGGCTTCCGAGCCCGAGAACCGGTATCGCGCTGCCCAGATAGGTCACGACATAGACCGCACTGACCACGCGCGCATTGTCCGCCGGAGGAACAGCCACCGACAGTGCGTTGAAAGCTGCACGGAGCGCTGTGCCCTGTGACATGCCCGCGAACAGGGTGGCCGCGCCCAACAGGGGCAGGTTCGACAAAGTACCGGCGACTGCGACCAATAACGTGCCGGCCGCCATTGCCGCAAGTGCCGCGGGAAGGTGTCTCGTATCCGGACGCCCCAGCAGTTGGACCGCCGCCGACGCGATCAGCACAAGGGCGGCCAGTACGCCGGCCCAGAGCGGCGATCTGATCCCGGCTGCTTCAGCGAAGTAACGCGGGGCCAAAGACAGGCAGAAGCCGAAGAGTGCGAAACTGAGGAAGCCGACGGCGGCAGCGTTGCGGAACTCGGTCCGGGCGCCGGAGGCCAACACCAGCCGTCGGGGACGCAGAGAGCCGAGTGCGCCGGGTCCATGCAAGGCAGCAATCGCCGGCCTGGCCCTCAGCACCCAGAGCGGGATCAGCGCCACCGCCAGGCAGGCTGAGTGTGCAACGAACGGCATCAACGTCGGGTGTGGGAGCTGACTGAGAAGACCGCCCAGCACGGGACCTGCGGCTACCCCGCCGGTCGAAGCCAGAAGAGTGAAACGGCTGGCCCACTCCGGCCGGTTCGGCAGTAGCTCCCGAAGCGCGGCGCTGGTGGCGCCGGTGGCCATGGCTACTGCGGCACCTTGCAGGATCCTGCCTGCCACAAGGCCACCCAGCCCACCAGCCGTGGCGAACACCATCCCGCCAAGCAGGCCGATGACCACCGAGAGCACTAGTGCCGCACGCCGGCCGATATGGTCCGACCAGTGTCCGTACAGCAGCAGCCCCACGACCAGCGCGAGCACGTAAGAGGAGAAGGTGAGGGTCACCGCGAAGGGCCCGAGTGTCAGACGCTCCTGCAGCAGCGGATACAGCGGCGTGGCCAGATTCGCTCCCACAAGCAGCAACGCCATCGTTGAAATGGTCAGGGCCAGCCTGGTCCGCTGTCCCGCGTCCCAGCCCCGCTCAGCACGAACGTCGGCCGGACGCATCATCAGCTCACTCAAAACGGTCATCGCAGGCCTTCCGGTAGGAACGACTTAGGGCGTCGCACGCACCAGGATCACCGGTACGCCATGCGTGTATTGTCGCTCCAAGTTGAATCCCTTGATTCCCATTGAGCACCCATATTGAGCATAATGATCAACATCAGCCCGCTGGAAGCCCCGAAAGGAACTGCCGTGCCCATTCTCGATGCCGTCGACGCCGCGCTTCTGCTGCACCTGCTCGAAAACCCCCGGGCACAAATCGGCGACATCGCCGCTTCCCTCGGAATAGCCCGCAATACGGTCGTTTCGCGTATGCGCCGGCTGGAACGACATGAAGTAGTGCGCTCCAGCGGACGGGACGTCGATCTCGGAGTCCTGGGCTTCAACGTGCTGGCATTCATCACACTGGAGGTCTCCCACCGGGAACTCGACGCTGTCGTCTCAGCCCTGCGCAGCCTCGAACAGGTCCTCGAAGTGCACGAAATCTCCGGCCGAGGTGATGTCTGGTGCAGAATCGCAGCACGCGAAACACATGATCTTCACCGTGTGCTGCGCCAGATCCTCCGCATCCGCGGTGTCATCCGGACCGAAACATCACTGGCACTGAGCGAGCACATCCCCTACCGGGTCCAACCGCTGCTCCGGACACTGGCCAAAGCCGCACCAGAGGACCGAACAACCGCGGGTTGAAGGCGAAATTCAAGTGGTCGAGCCGCCCAAGGAGAAGGACCGGGACGGTCGGCCAACGAGCCGCCGGATGGCGGCGAGAACAAGAGTGCGCGCACCAGTCTGTGCGGTTGAGATCGCATCCGTAAGCGTCCCGCTACTGCCCGTATCTCCCGCCCGCCGGGGGCGGCGGGCTTCCCTCGCGTTAGGTTGCCGGTGTCCGGGCGCTGAATCGCCGCCGGTACTCCGACGGCGTCGTCGCGAACTCGGACATGAAGTTCTGCCGCATGGTGATGGGGCTCGCGAAGCCGCATTGGGCTGCGATGTGATCGATCGGAAGGTCGGTGACCTCCAGGAGCCTGCGAACCTCGTCCAGGCGCCGGGTGCGAAGCCAGGTTGCCGGTGTCGTGCCCGTTGCCGCACGGAAGGCTCGGATGAAGCTGCGGCGGCTCATATGCGACGCCCTTGCAAGATCGTCAACACTAATCTGGTCGCCGAGATGCTCAATCGCCCAGTCGAGCGATTCAGCGATGGGGTTCGCCCCGCCCGGCTGCAGAATGGGGCGCTCAATGTACTGCGCTTGTCCTCCGCTGCGGTGCGGGGCGACGACGAGACTGCGGGCGACGTGGTTCGCCGCTTCCGCTCCGAGGCGGGAACGGACGATGTGCAGGCAGGCGTCGATCCCCGCGGCGGTGCCGGCAGAGGTCAGCACGTCTCCGTGATCGATGTAGAGGACCGTTCGGTCGACCGGGATGTCGGGGTGGCGTTCCCCGAACGCGTCCAGTGCGTGCCAATGGGTGACGGCAGGGCGTGCGGCGAGCAGTCCGCTGTCGGCGACGGCGAATGCCCCGAGACAGAGCCCAACGACCATGGCACCCTGTTTATGCGCTGCCTGCAGCGCGCCGGCCAGCTGCGCCGACGGGTGCTTTCCGTCGTCGTCCCATGAGGGAACGATCACAACGTCGGCAGCGGTCGCAGCGTCGAGGCCTGCCAGCCCGCCGATCTGGTACCCCTCCGCGGTGCGGATGGTGTTCCCGCCGTCGGTGAACAGGATCGTTTCCCAGTCGGCCAGCCCCTGGCGGGTCACCTCTCCGAACACCATCTGCGGTACGGCGAGGTGGAACATCGTGACCCCTTCGAAGGAGTAGACAGCGATCCGCACACGCACCACCTCCCCGGTTGGCCTGTTTTCATCGTTTATGGGCACTTGTGCCAATTGTCGCACGAATACGAGTCGAAGAGACTGGGGAAGAGCGCGAAAACAGCGCCCGCCAACCCCACCCAGGAGGTAGACATGACGGCTCCCCGTCGCGCCCTGATTGTTATCGATGCCCAGCAGGAATACTTCACCGGGCTCCTGCCCATCCAGTACCCGCCGCGGGAGGAATCGATCCAGCGGATCGCCGCAGCAGTCGATGCCGCGGAGAAGGCGAACATTCCGGTAGTCATTGTCCAGCACTCGGCCGGCGAGGACGCACCCGTGTTCAACCCGACGATGACCGAGTTTCAGCTTCATCCCTCGCTGGAAGAGCGCAGGTCGGATGCGTGGAAGTCAGTGGTCAAGCAGTACAGTTCCATCTTCCCCGGCACCGGCCTGGTGGAGTGGCTGCGGGAGAACGGGATCGACACGATCACGCTCGTCGGATACATGACCAACAACTGCATCATCGCCTCCGCAGCCGACGCTGAGATCCACGCGTTCAGCACCGAGGTCCTCGCGGACGCGACCGGTGCCATCAACATCTCCAACAGCGCCGGCACGGTCGACGCGAAGACCGTGCACACCACCCTGCTGGCTCTGCTGAACTCGAATTTCGCGGCCGTTGCGTCCACCGGCGACTGGGCCCGCGCCCTAGAGACCGCCCAACCGCTGGCCAAGAGCAACCTGGTCGAGTCCGCGGCCGACGGAGCCCCGGCCTCATTGAGCAGCCGTTGATCTGAACTACCCGCCAACTGCACCCGAGCCAGGACCTGCACGTGGTGTTCCCGTCCTGGCTTCTTGGGCTTCTATCCCTTCCGGCAACCAGGCAAATAAGAAGTTGGCTGCCCTGCGGGCGTCGCTGTTTCAAGACGCGACCCCGCAGGGAACCGGAGATTGCGGCCGTGATCCATTTGAGCAGGATGGGTCCAACACTGCGCATCCTCCTTCGCCGGCGACCCCGTGAGAAATGAGTTAGCACATGATCCGCCCCCAGCCGTCAGGCACCGCCCCGTTCGTCCTGTCCGTGCTCGACAACGCGATCACCGGCGTCGGCCATTCGGCCCAGGAAGTATTCCAGGACGTCATCGCGCTGGCGCAGCTGGCCGACCGGCTGGGATTCCACCGCTTCTGGATGTCAGAGCACCACGCCATGCCCGGTGCATCGACATCATCACCTCAGCTCATGGTGGCCCGGCTGATCGGCGAGACTGAGCGCATCAGGCTCGGTGCGGGCGGGATCATGCTGCCCAATCACGTGCCCCTGATGATCGCCGAACAGTTCGGCATGCTCGACGCGCTGGCCCCGGGGCGGATCGATCTCGGACTGGGGCGCGCACCCGGCACCGACGGTGCGACCGCGGCGGCTCTGCGCCGGCATCACACGGCGAACGACGAGTTCCCCGAGCAGATCGGGGAACTGCTCGGGTTCATGGGCAACGACTTCCCGCAGGACCACCCCTACCGGAACGTGCACGCCGTGCCGGGACCCTGGCAGGCGGAGCAGAACCGGCTCCTGCAGGCTGCGACCAGTCCCGATGTCTGGATACTGGGCTCCTCAATCTACTCCGCGCATTTGGCAGCGCGGCTCGGCCGGCCCTACGCCTTCGCATTGCAGTTCGGCAGCGCCGACGTCCTGAATGCCATGCGGATCTACCGCGAGAACTTCCGCCCGTCCACGTTCCTGAACGAGCCCTACAGTCTGGTCAGCGTAGGAGCGATCGCCAATGACGATCCGGTAGAGGCACGACGCCAGGCAGCAACCACGGCAATGGGCATGATGCGCATGTTCAAGCAGCAGGGCTTCGCCATCCTCCACCCAAACGACGTCGAAGACTACCCTGCCACGTACCCGGAGAAGCAGTTCCTCGATGAATGGACCGACCGCAGCCTCCACGGAACCGTCCGAGAAGTGGCCGAGGGACTTGAAGAACTCCACGATCAAACCGGGGTCGATGAGGTAATGCTCGTTACCGGAGGGCACTCCCGCCCCATCCACGCACGCACGATCGAGCTCGTCGCCGACCACTACAGCCTGCCCAACCCCTGACCTCCCTGCCCTCATTGCGGGAGTCCCCAATCCGGCGTCGTTTTGCTCAGTAAGTACGAGAGGCGCCGAAGGCATGGGCAGCGTTCAAAATGTGTCGACTGCCAGCGAGCTTGGCCATCGGTACAGACCGGTCATATGCGCCGTTATCGCTTGTTGGGTTCTTGTACTTGACCTTCACTCCGTGGTCAAAGGCACCCGGCAGACACCGCGATGCGTCCAATCGCAGAACACGATCGGGTCATCGCGGTTTGGCCATTGAAGGCTGCACCGCGTGGCTTGACGATAAAAGGACCGGCCGAAGCGAGCGAGCGGGGTTATCAGCGCCGATGCGCTTTGCAGGAGCAGCAAGGGTCGGCAGTCACGAAATGGAGTAGCAATGGCCAAGATGAGTATGCAAAAGAGCGTCGAGGCGTTCACGATGAAGTTCGCCCAGTCCGCGGCGATGACCCGGAAGGGCCGGGAGCTGATTCCCGGCGGATATAGCAGGAACTCGTTCAACTTCGGGCCCCATGCCGTGTTCGTGGATAAAGGGGAGGGCGCATACCTTGAAACGGTCGACGGCCACCGGATGCTCGATCTCAACAACAACTTCACGGTCAACGTCCTGGGGCACAACCACCCGGCTATCACGTCAGCGTTGCTGGAAGCCATCCCTTCTGGCATTTCATTCGGCAACCCGAGTACTGCAGAAGCCGAGCTGGCGCAGATCCTCATCGACCGCATCCCCTCCGTCGAGAAGATCCAATTTTCCTGCTCTGCCACCGAATCCTGCATGAGCGCGATCCGGGTTGCGCGTGCATACACCGGAAAGACGAAGATCGCGAAGTTCGAAGGCGGATACCACGGCTTCAGCGATCTCCTCCACATCTCATCACATCCTCAACCGGGGGACTCCGGTACGGACGCCGACCCGATAGCCGTGGCTGACAGTGGAGGCATCCCGAGGGATGATGTGGAGAATGTCGTCATGCTGTCCCAGAACGACCGGGCCGGCTGTGAGCGGATTCTTCGAGCCAACGCTGGCTCCATCGCCTGTCTCATCCTTGAAGTGGAGAGCGGAGCCGGCGGTCTTGTCACTCTGGACCAGGAGTTCGTCGAGGAGCTACGGTCCCTCACTAAGGAACTTGGTATCGTCCTGATTTTCGATGAGACGATCACTCTGCGTGCGGGCTACCACGGACTCCAAGGCCTCTACGGCGTAACGCCTGACCTCACGGTGATGGGCAAGATCATTGGCGGCGGCCTACCCCTCGGTGCCCTCGGCGGATCTGCAGAGGTCATGAACGTGCTGGAGACAGGACAGGTGACGATCTCGGGCACCCATCACGGGCACAAGCTAGCCCTGATCGCGGGCGCCGCATGCATGCGGACCATGGACCGGGGTGCTTTCGACAAGCTTAATGCCCAGTCCATGCGGATCATGTCCGAGATGAACGAATGGAGCGAGGCGCGGAACAGCCCGTTCAAGGTGTACGGGAAGGGGTTCTCCCACATGGCATACGCGTACATGAATTCTCCCGAACTCAAAGTCCGGACCCACCGGGACTACTGGCGCAACGTCGACGGCGAAAAGACGCAGATTTGCTCACTGGAACTGGCGAACCGCGGGTTCTTCCCCGTACACCGCGGCGAGTTCTCGTTGTCATTGCCGATGACCGACGACGATGTCTCGTCCTTCATCGGAACGCTCCAGGAAATTGTCCAGGACCTCGAAGACTAGCCGCGTCAGCCGGACTATGACTCCACAGCAGGCTGATCGGAGTGATCGCGGGCAGCCGGGTCTCAGGCTGCGCGCGGTGTCCCGTTCGGCGCGTCATCGACGGACACGGCGTCAGGCACGACATTCAGAGACGTAATGGATAGTTGCTGGGCAACGTTGCGGAAGGCCTGTATGTGTTTGCGGTGTTCGCCTGTACGGGTTGCCAAAGCGCTGGGGGAGTAGCTCCCGTCTGAAATCCGGCGGTAGACCATGCCGGGAGCACGGTGCAGGCGTGTGGCGGAGGCGGGAAATGTGTCGACGGCCCCCTGGTACGCGATGGCGTTTAGGCTCTCCGGGACACTTGTTACCGATGCTGCGATGCGGCCCGGCCCGCCGCGCAGATCATCAAAGGACCAGTAGCCCCGCCATTGCGGCGGAGCCATCGGGGAGGCAACGACAAAGGCCTCGTCCACCAGGTCATAGGTCTTAATCGTGTCCTGGCCGGCCAAGGCATGTCCTGCCGGCAGTCCGACGTACCGCGGTTCGGCGAAAAGCTCGAGGAGCTTCACGCGCCGGTCGGCGATCGGTGATCGGAGGAAGGCCACGTCGATGTCTTCGTTGGCGATGGCCTCGATCTGGTCGACCATCGTCAGTTCCCGGAATGACAGTTCGACATCCGGCATCGCCTTTCGGAAGGCGGCAACGATGAGCGGCGTAAGTTCGCCGGCGGACTCATAGAAGAGCCCGATTCTCAGCTGGCTCTGGCTTGCCGTGTGCAGGATGCGGGCCTCCTGGCTGGCGTCGGCCACCTGGGCGAGGATTTCCTGGGCTCGGCGGACGAAGGCCTCGCCCGCGGCGGTGATCGTCACGCGGTTGGCCGACCGGTCGAACAGCTGGGCACCGATCTGGCGCTCAAGGCGCGCGATCTGGGTGCTGAACGCCGACTGGGCGATATGCAAGGACTCGGCGGCGCGCCCAAAATGCAACGTCTCGGCCAGCGTGATTGCGTACTGAAACTGCCGAATGTCCACGCAAACCTCCTTCTGGACCCCCTGATCGTATTTGCAGATCGGGCGATCGCCGATTGTTCATTGTCCGTTGGTTGTGACGGGCGCCATGCTTTTTCTAACCCCCTCTTCCAAGGATAAGCGCAAGCGGAAAGGCCCGTACACGATGACCATCCAGTCCCGCGAGGCCACTGATCTCGTCCGAACGGACATCAAGCACGTCGTCCATCCCCACCTGCCGTCATCGGTGACCCAGCGCGTGATCATGACCGAAGGCCACGGCTGCCGCCTCATTGACACCTCGGGCCGGGAATACCTCGACGCCACCGGCGGCCTGTGGCTGGCCCAGATCGGCCACGGCCGCAGCGAAATGGCTGAGGCCGCTGCCGCCCAGATGCGCAAGCTGGAATACTTCACCGCATTCTGGGACTTCAGCAATGATCAGGCCATCGAATTGTCCGAGCGGCTCATCTCGCTTGCACCGGAGAACATGTCCAAGGTCTTCTTCACCTCCGGCGGATCCGAGGGCGACGACGCGGCCATCAAGACCGCCCGTTACTACCACTACCTCAAGGGCCGTCCCCAGAAGAACTGGATCCTCTCCCGCCAGATGGCCTACCACGGCCTGGCCTACGGCGGCGGCACCGCGACCGGTTTTGCGGACATGGCCGAAGGCCAGGGTCCCCACCTGCCCAATGTCACCCACCTGACCCCGCCGCACGCCTACCGCTCCCACCTGTTCAATGGCGAGGACGTCACGGACTTCTGCGTGCGGGAACTCGAGCAGCGCATCCGGCAGATCGGCCCCGAGAACATCGCCGCGATGATCGGCGAACCGATCATGGGTGTGGCCGGGTTCATCATCCCTCCCGCCGACTACTGGCCCCGCATGCAGGAGGTGCTGCGCCGGCACGACATCCTTCTCATCTCGGACGAAGTCGTGACCGCGTTCGGGCGCACCGGCTCCTGGTTCGCCTCACCCGACCTGGGCATGCGGCCGGACATCATCGTCACTGCCAAGGGCATCAGCAGCGGCTACATCCCGCTGGGCGCCGTGCTCATGACCGAAGAGATCGGGCAGGTCGTCACCAGTGGGCACGGCTACCCAGTGGGCTACACCTACTCCGGCCACCCCGTCGCGTGCGCGGTCGCGCTGAAGAACCTGGAGATCATCGAGACTGAGAACCTGCTCACCGCCTCCCGCCGAACCGGGACGCTGCTTTCCGAACTGGCCGCCCCGCTCGCCGCCGAGCTCGACATCGTCGGCGAGGTCCGTCACGCCGGCATGGGCCTGGCTCTCGAGCTGGTGGCCGACAAGGAAACGCGGACTCCCCTGCCTCAGCCCGGCCGGTCGGTCGCCGACGTCATCCGCGACGAGACCGGCGTGATCGCCCGCGTCAGCAGCCCCACCAACCTGGTGCTCTCGCCTCCGCTCGTTATGACCGAGGATGAGGCCGTGACCGCGGTCTCGGCCGTCGCGTCGGTCCTGCGCCGCGTCCGCCCCGACGGCTCCGTCGCCTGATCCTTTCCTGAAAGGCATACTCCCCATGTCCAATCCTTCCTCGGCCCCGGGCGACCTGAAGCGCAACGCCGTTGGCGTAGCCGGTATCGTCTTCTTCGTCGTTGCGGCGGCTGCGCCCCTGGCTGCGGCGCTGGGCGCCTCCCCGGTAGCGTTCACGGCGCTGGGTACCGGAGCGCCGGCCGCCTACGTCATCGCCGGCGCCGTCCTGATCCTCTTCGCCGTCGGGTACGGGGCCATGAGCCGGCACGTCACCAGCTCGGCGGGTTTTGCCGCCTACCTCGAGATGGGTTTCGGCCGGGTCGCCGGGTTCGCCGGCGCGGCCCTGGCACTGCTGTCGTACACCTGCATGCTCATGGCCCTCTACGGAGTTCTTGGTTTCTTCACGAGCGCCATCGTCGCCGACCTGACCGGGCTGCAGCTCGACTGGAAGGTCTGGGCACTGATCGCCTGGGCCGGGGTTGCGGTGCTCGGCTATCTGGAAATCAACCTCAGCGCCAAGGTGCTCGGCGTGTTGATGATCGGTGAGGTCGCCATCCTCCTGATCTTCGACGTCGCCGTTCTCGGCCAGGGGGGAGCTACCGGCCTGAACCTCGATGCCTTCCAGCCGAGCAACGTCTTCACGGACGGACTGGGCGTGGCGCTGCTCTTCGCCGCCAGCTGCTTCGTCGGATTCGAAGCAACGGCCATCTATGGCGAGGAAGCCAAGGACCCGGCGCGCACGGTCCCGCGGGCCACGTACGTAGCCGTGCTCCTGATCGCGGTCTTCTACGCGCTGTCAACCTGGTCAATCGGGCTGGCACACGGCAGCGGCAACGTCCAGGAAGCGGCCGCGTCGGATCCTGGTAACTTCGTCTTCGCAGTGAACACCCAGTACGTCGGACAGTGGTCGACCGTGGCAATGAACGTCCTGCTCGTCACCAGTTCCTTCGCGGTGCTTGTAGCCTTCCACAACACCCTCTCCCGGTACCTCTACGCACTCGGCCGCTCCGGCGTCCTGCCGCGCCCGATCGGCCGGAGCCACGCCCGGTGGCAGTCCCCGCACAGGGCAAGCATCGTGGTCACCATCGTCACGCTCGTCGTGGTCGGTTCATTCATGCTCGCCGGCGCCGACCCTTATGCGCACCTTTATGCCTGGCTCATCGGACTCGGTACCCTTGGCGTCCTGGTCATGCAGGGGGCTACCTCCATCGCCGTCCTGGCCTTCTTCCTCAGGAAAAAGCGCCGTGAGTTTCGAATCTGGAGCAGCGCGATCGCGCCGGTCCTCGGCGGCATCGGACTGGCGGGCGCGGCGTATCTGGCCGTCGTGAACTGGAACCTGCTCACCGGCGCCACGTCTGGAATCCCCACCCTGCTGCCCTGGCTCGTCGTCCTGGCGGTCATCGCAGGCGTGGTCTGGGCCGCCACCAGCAAGGGAAAGACCATCTCCCCGGCCATCGCCTCCGGCGAGCACCCGGCGGCCCAAGCAGTTATTTCCGGGGCTGTCGCCCCGGAAAGGCACGAATGACCACCCCGTTCCTGCTCGCTTTTGAAAGGCAATCATCATTTCCGTACCAAGAAGTGAATGACCACGAGTTCCGTGTCCCGGTCACAGCCGCGGGCAGCGCGTCCACGGGCACCAGATGCCCGTCGAGGCCAGAGCCGGCTCTCCGGCCGAGGTCCCAAGAAGCAAGTATCCAAGGCATACCGAGCCAATAAACGCAGGTCACCAGAACCTGGCACGTTTGTGAATTGACAGATGGAAGGACAAATCATGGAGCTTCTCCCCAAAGACATGTGGGATGGAAAGATCTTCACTGACGGCTGGACCGAGGGGGCCGGCGGAGTGCAGGAGGTCATCGAGCCGGCAACCGGTGCGGTGTTGGGCCGTGTCGGTGTCGCTACTCCCGGCGACGTGGCTGAAGCCGCCCGGGCGGCCGCCGTGGCCCAGGCGGAGTGGGCGGCGCGCAAGCCGGAGGAACGGGCCGCGGTGCTGCGCCGGGCCGGACAGCTGTTCGAAGCCCATGCCGAGGAAATCGGGTCCTGGATCGCTCGCGAGTCCGGGGGCATCCCGGCCAAGGCGGGCCTGGAGATCCATGTGGCGGCCAACGAATGCTTCGAGGCCGCCGCGCTGCCCTCGCTGCCGCAGGGGGAGGTGCTCTCCACCAATGAGGACCGCTGGTCCTTTGCCCGCCGCCGGCCGGTCGGGGTGGTCACGGTGATCGCCCCGTTCAACTTCCCGCTGATCCTCTCCATCCGCTCCGTGGCCCCGGCCCTGGCCCTGGGCAACGCGGTCCTGCTCAAGCCGGACCCGCGCACCGCGGTCTGCGGCGGCGTCGTACTTGCCCGCATCTTCGAGGAAGCCGGCCTGCCAGCCGGGCTGCTGCATATGCTCCCCGGCGGCGCCGAAACCGGTGAGGCCACCGTCACCGCCCCCGAGGTGTCCGTGGTGGCCTTCACCGGGTCCACGGCGGCCGGGCGCAAGGTCGGGGAGTTGTGCGCGGCGCACCTGAAGAAGGCGCATCTGGAGCTAGGCGGGAACAACGCCCTGATCGTGCTGCCCGGAGCGGACGTGGCCAAGGCCGTAAGTGCCGCGGCCTTCGGCTCGTTCCTGCACCAGGGCCAGATCTGCATGGCCACCGGCCGGCACATCGTGCACGAGTCCCTCTACGTTGAATACGTGGCGGCCTTGGCCGAAAAGGCCAGGCACCTGCCGGTGGGCGACCCGGCGTCCGGTCAGGTGGCGCTCGGGCCGATCATCGACGAACGCCAGTTCAAGCGGGTAGACGCCATCGTGCAGGATGCGGTCGCCGCCGGTGCCCGGCTGGCCGCCGGCGGCACCGGCGAGGGCCTGTTCTACCAGCCCACCGTGCTCACAGACCTGGCCCCGGAGAACCCGGCCTGGAAAGACGAGATCTTCGGCCCCGTCGCCCCGGTGGCCAAGTTCTCCACCATCGACGAGGCCGTCGCCCTGGCCAACGACAACGAATACGGCCTCTCCGTGGGCATCCTGGGCGATGTCGGAGAAGCCATGAAGATCGCCGACCGGATCGACTCGGGCAAGGTCCACATCAACGAACAGACCGTCTCGGATGAGGCCAATGCCCCGTTCGGCGGCACCAAGAACTCCGGCAATGGCACCCGCGTTGGCGGCCCGGCGGCGAACCTGGAGTCCTTCACCGAGATACAGTGGCTGACCATGCGGCCCGAGATCGCCCCCTACCCCTTCTAGCCAATAACACGACGCGCGTGTTGGGCCTGGTGGTCTTGGTCCTGCCAGGCCCAGCACGGCATGGAGCGCAGCTGCCCACGAGTCATTCTGGGCATAAGGCCGGCATGGCGCATCTCAAAGGAGACGCCAGTGCAGAACGAGGCCCGAGTCGCCTTCCGCAGGGAAGGCAACACCGGGCTGAGCTGGTACAACGGCGACTGGGCCTTCGCCGCATTCATCACCACCCACGCCATCTGGGATAAGTGCCTCTAACCCACAGCAGCATTGCAGTGTTCTCAACCCGGCCGGCGTCCTTGAAGTCCGTGCCGACGATTTCGGTGAGGATCCTGGCGCACGTCCTGACGCCGGTGCTGGGCACCGGGCTCAGGACTTAGGTGTGTTGAGAATGGGCCTCCACGGGGGGTCTCGACCTGGGCGGCGATCTCGTCGCGCTGCCGGCGCAGGGCCAGCAACTGTCCGGCGGGTCTAGGCAGCACGATCCCGGCCGCATTTATATCGGTACCACCGCGCTCTGCTGGTCCAGCGCGGTAGACCGCATCGGTGAGGCGTTCCCTCAGTAGGGTGCGCGGTCCTGATCAAATGTACGTCGCAATAACCATCGCGGGGTCCGTCCTAATTCAAGCGGCGGCAAGTACAACGGACCCCGCTTCAGCTTGGCATTCAAGTGGTGCTATTCATCCCTTAGCCTTGGACCTGAGTTGTTCCATATGATCGAGCCGGTCGTAGTGCGCACGCTTTTCAATAATTTTTCCATCAGTGATGCGGAAAATGTTGCACATCGACATTCGAAGATGGGCACCGGCAGGGGAGATGCCGAAGAGTTCCTTCACCTGGTCACCTTCGAAAACGACATAGGCGACGACCCGGTCTCCTTCGGCCACTGTTTCCGTCACTAACCGGATGTTTGCAAAGGCATCCAAGTGTTGTCTTTCGGCGGTGATGAACCCCTCTGCTCCTTTCCGGGGGGGTGTCAACCTGGCTATAGAACGTGAAGTCGTCGTGAATCACGTCCGTTAGCTGTTCGTATGCCCCCTGTGCGAGCAGGTCGTAGAAGCGATGAACGAGGTCCTTATTGTTTTTAAGCGACATGTGAACGCCTCCGTCCTTAAACATCCAGCGCGCAGGTCTGGCCGGGTTCCACGACCACGATGCGGGCGTTTAGACGGGCTTTCTCAAATGCCGCACGTAGCTGATGAGCGTCTTGGCTGAAGTGTGCCCATCCCTCGGCATGAACCGGAACTACAAGCCGCGGATCGAGGATCCTAGTGGCCTCCACGGCGTCCTCGTTGGACAACGTGAGCAAGGCGCCGCCTGCGATCTCATCGAACTTAGCACCGCCAGTGAATAGCACAGCCAGGTCAATGGCGGGGAAGTGCGCCTTGATGTCCCTCACTACATCGAGCGACGAGTTGTCGCCGCTCACATAAACCGTCGGCAGATTCTGTCCCGAGACGATGAAGCCCACGACCGGACCCGCCATCTGGTGCACCCCTTCGGGCCCGTGGTGCGCCGGGACGCCCGTAACTGTAATTTCCCGTCCCCCAGGGAGCCGGACGGTCCCGGCCTCGTAGTCCGCAAGGCCGATTGCCCCTTGACCGAGGCGCTCTGCGCCCTCCTTCGTGGTGAATACAGTAGGAACACCTCGCAGGACTTCGCGGCCGGACACGTCCAGGTTGTCAACGTGGTGGTCGTGCGAAACCAGTGCGACGTCAAGACGACCGATGGAGTCTGCGGCGATCGCAGGCCCGGTCGTCTTAGTAATGCCGTTCGTTCCTTCGGTGCCGGCCCCCGTGTAGGTTTGGGATGCATCGAACGTGGGGTCCAGAATGATGCGGACACCGTCGAGTTCGAGGACCGCCGTCGGTCCACCTACCAGTGTGAAGTTAACTGTCATGCCTCTAACAACCTTCGGTGAGCGTTTTGGTTTCACTACGCCCATCGGACCGCGTGCAAAGGTCGGCACCTGGCTCTTTGCTAGCAGGACAGTATTCCACTAACTCAAGCACGCGGCGTTCCTTCTCGTCAGGCCGGTGAGCGTCCAAATCAGGATGCGTGGGATCTTGCCTGCCCACAACAAGCAATCCGAGATCAGCTATTCGCAAAATACGATGAGTCTCCCTGCCAGGAGGCTCAGATGGACATTAGGCAACTCCCGCACATACGGCTCTTTGAGGCCGGCAGTATAGCTCTGCCGCCGGAGGCCTGCACATCGCGGGGCCAGCTTCCAGCACGGATCGTACGACTTGAGCACCAGGGCGGCGCCCATCTCATGGGCCCGGTCCGTCAGCAAGAC
Source organism: Arthrobacter sp. Marseille-P9274 (assembly GCF_946892675.1). Lineage (NCBI taxonomy): Bacteria > Bacillati > Actinomycetota > Actinomycetes > Micrococcales > Micrococcaceae > Arthrobacter > Arthrobacter sp. Marseille-P9274. The sequence continues at coordinate 302,510 of NZ_CAMPOV010000003.1, read as the reverse complement.
AAAGGCCCTCCGGGAGGCCACCGGTCCAGACGGAATCCCCGGCGCGAACGATGGGCTGAACGCGTCTGTTACCTGGGCTCGGGCTCCCATGTCGACGGCGGGCAGCCGAACTGACGGGTGAAGGCCCGGTTGAAGGTGGCAGGTTCGGGGAAGCCGCAGGCGGCACCGACCGCAGCAATGGTCTGGCCGGTGGCCGCCCGGGCCGGCAGCAGGGCGGCGGCCAGTTGCAAGCGCCGGGTCCTGACAAAGGCGGCCGGAGTCTGCCCAGTGGCCGAGAAGAGGGCATGGATTTTGCGCACCGACACGTGGTGGGCGCGGGCCAGTTCGTCCACGGACAGTCCGGGGTCGGCCAGATGCTCCCGGATATGGGACTTCACCGCCGTCAGCAGTGCTTGGTCGCTGTCCCAGCCTGCGTGCCCGAGACCAGCGAACGAGCGGAGCACCATCGCCAGCAGCTCCGCTGCTGTCCCGCCCAGCTCCTGCCGGGTCCCGTCTCCGAGCTCGGCATCTTCGGCCAGCATGCCGCGCAGATAGCCGGTGAAAGCACCCATCCCGGGCACCAGACGGTCCAGGGTCCGGCCGCAGGCCTCGGCAATCAGCCGGTCCCTCACATCTAGGCGCTCCCGCCCGACACGCAGGACCACCAAGTCCTGCCCGGGCAGCGGATGGTCCAAAACGTAGGGCCGGTTGGTTTCGTAGAGAGCGGCGGCACCAGGGGTGAGCCGGGCAGTCCGCCCGTGCTGGCTGACCATGCAGGAAGATCCCAGCTGCAGCGTCAGCAGCAGGTCGTCGCCGTCGTTGCGGTGCGCCAAGCGTTCCGTGCGCTCTACGCGTACCGGTCCGGAACCGATCCGGCAGACAGAGACGTCCGGCGCGAGCCGGACAGGTGAAATGGTGGCTGTGAAAGCCGGGTCGGGCGTGGTGCAGTGCAACGGCACGAAGTGCCGGCCGGAAATCTCCTGCCAGGTGCCGATGTCGGCAGCGGAGAGAACTGCCACGGTGTGCCTCCTTGGTACGGCAGCCCCGCGGGCTGCCGGTTGCCGGAATCTTAGCAACGCCTGCAGGAAACGTCCTGCGGTGTGCAGAAAAAGTCAAGGACATGCCTGTGACCTGAAACATATCTTGGAGGCAATCCATTCCCACGGATAAAAAGGAGTACCAATGGCACAGACAGTGCGCGTGGCCGCCATACAGGCCGAGCCCGCATGGCTGGACATCGAGGGCACCACGGCCAAGACCGTGGACCTGATTCGGGAAGCCGCCGCCGGCGGAGCTAACCTGGTGGCGTTCCCGGAGACGTGGATCCCGGGCTACCCGATCTTCCTATGGTCCTATCCGGTCTACCAGCAGATGGAATTCGTTGCCCGCTACCATGCCAACTCGCCCACGATCGGCGGAGAGCACCTGAGGCGGATCCGCGAGGCCGCCCGGGACAACGCGGTCACCGTGGTGCTCGGCTTCAGCGAAAAGGACGGCGGCTCTCTGTACATGGCCCAGGCGATCATCGGCCCGGACGGGAACATCCTGCTGCACCGGCGAAAGCTCAAGCCCACTCACGCGGAGCGGACCCTGTTCGGCGAAAGCGACGGTTCCGGGCTCAAGGTGGTAGAGACACCGCTGGGCCGGGTCGGGGCGCTGAACTGCTTCGAGCACCTGCAGCCGCTGAGCAAGTACGCGATGTACGCGCAGAACGAGCAGATCCACGTGGCCGGCTGGCCTTGCCTGGGCATGCTGGGCAACGTGCCGGCGCTGAGCCCGGAATCCATCATGGCCGCCTCGCGGACCTATGCCTTCGAAGGCAGCGCCTTCGTCATCGCCGCCACCCAGGTCATGTCCGAGGAGGGTGCCCGCAAGTTCCCCACCGCAGACGGCGGCCCCACCCCGGTCTATACCGGCGGCGGCGGATACGCCCGCGTCTACGGGCCGGACTCCGCCCTGCTCACCGAGCCGCTGGACCCCACCACCGAAGGCATCGTCTACGCGGACCTGGACCTGGCGCAGATCGACCTGGCCAAGAACATCCTGGACCCGACCGGGCACTATTCCCGCCCGGACGTGACCCGGCTCCTCCTCGACGACCGTGCCCGCACCCCCGTGGTCCGCCCCGGCGAACTAGGCGGGGAACTGTTCGTCCCGCTGCCCGATACCGACGGCGCGGACGAGGATGCGCAGTCCTACGCCCCGGACCGCACGCAGAAGATCTCCTAAGTCGGCAACCCAACGGTGCTCCGGCACTCCGGGCGGGGCACCGCTGGGTGGGGTCGCAGATCCTTATCTCACCGCTAATCGTGAATATGTCCAGGATGCTGTGGGGCTCACTGCTGAGACCGAAGCCGCCAGAGGAAACATGCCAAGGGGCGCTGCGTCTTGTCAGAGTGAACTCTAAAACGCGAGTCGCATGATGTCAGAAATGGGAAATGGGCTCTATTCTGACGGGATTCCGGCCACTCATCTGACGTCAGGCAGGGGTGTACCCTAACTGGCAAACACACGGAACGCGAGCCAGTCTCCCAAGCAGGACCACTCACGGTACCCGAGGACCAAAGCAAGGAGCCGTGTGTCAGCTTGGAGTTGCCGCTGTGAAAGGCTGCAGTTATGGACAACTCATCCCGGGAACATGACCTCGTTCTCTACGGAGCGACGGGTTTCGTTGGCCGACTGATCGCCGGCTACGTCGCGGAGCACGCACCGGTCGGCATGCGAGTCGGACTCGCGGGCCGGTCGAGGTCCAGACTCGAGGCGGTTCGGTCGCAGTTGCCGGTCGCGGCACACGGATGGGCCCTCATCGAAGCCGACTCGGAGGACGCGGACTCGATCGCTGCCCTGGCCGCGGGCACGCGCGTGCTCCTCACAACCGTCGGTCCATACACGAAACACGGATTACCTGTCGTCGACGCCTGCGCACGGGCCGGTACCCACTACGCCGACCTCGCGGGTGAGGTGTCCTTCGTCCGGGAGGCGATCGATCGCTACGACGCTCTGGCCAGGACGAGCGGGGCCCGGATCGTGCACTCCTGCGGCTACGACTCCGTGCCGTCCGACCTCGCTGTATTGCTGCTTCATCAGGCAGCAGAAGCCGATGGCGCTGGCGGTTTGGTCGAGGTCCAACTCGTTGCTACGGCCAAGGGTGGCATCAGCGGAGGCACGCTCGAGTCGATGCGTGGGCAGCTCGACGCGATGCGATCGAGCACCGCCCTGCGGTCATTAGCCGCGGACCCCTACGCTCTGAGCCCCGACCGCACACGGGAGCCGACGACACAACAGCCTCCCGACGCCGGTCCTGTGCGCCGTTCCGATGACGGCACCTGGACCGCGCCTTTCATCATGGCCGCGGTCAACACTCGGATAGTGCGCCGCAGCAACGCATTGCAGGGTTGGGCCTACGGCCGCTCCCTTCAGTACGGCGAGGTGATGGGGGTAGCCCGCGGCCCGGCAGGAGCAGTCATCGCCAGGGCATTGGCACTCGGGCTCCGGGCATTCACGGGCGCGATGGCGTTCCCGCCGACCCGGGGAGGGCTCGACCGCTGTCTTCCGTCACCAGGTTCGGGTCCGAGCACCAGCACGCAGCGCGCGGGCTGGTTCCACTCCCAGGTAACCGCCCGCACCGAGAACGGGCACCGATACCAGGCGATTGCTGCTGGCCCCGGCGATCCCGGCTATGCCGCCACCGCCGTGATGGCAGGGGAGAGTGCACTCGCTCTTGCCCTCGACGGTGACCGGCTGCCGACTGCGAAAGGGTCGCTAACACCGGCCACTGCACTCGGCAACGTGCTCATGCAGCGACTCCGTGCGGCCAGCCACACTTACCAGGTAACCAAACTCGCCTGAACCCAGATCCTGCAGGTCCCCTGATAACGGGGCAATCATTGACTGGACCAGTCCGACTAGCGGCCTGATGGGATTTCGCCGAGGGAGTATGCCAGGGTCATCTAATGATCGCGACCAGCGATGCTTCCAAATCGGCTTTTAACCCTGGGCCGCCCCGGCGCGCACCTTCACGCCCTGAGTCCAGAGCAGCACTCTGCTCCAGGTCGCGGAGCCCGTGAGCAGCCACTCCCTCTGCCCGTTTTTCAGGGCCGATAACCGGGAGTATGACAACTTGATGCGTGGGCAGCAGGGTAAACGCAATGCTCACTCAGTAGGAGGAGCGCCTGCCATCCACCCGCATGCATAAAGTCTCAAGTCTTGGTGGAGCGGTGGGGGACCGGCTTATGCGACGAGTTTTCTCTGCTCGAGAGTTGTTCCGCATGTGCGGGTGAGTACAGCTTTCGAAACAACTCAGGCTTGTAGGGATGCGTGCCGGGGGAGCAGTAGTAGTTGAAGCCCCATAGCGATGTAACGCAAACGCTGCTTCCGGTCCATAGATCGTGGACACGGTTCATGGGACTGGACATGCCGAAACTGGGGACTTCGAGGGGCGCGGTGTCCACTTCGGTTGACTGACCGAGGGCATCACCACCACGGGCGCCATGGGCAAGGCCATGCTCACCGTCATGTCCGCATTCGCCCAGCTGAACATGACCAACTAGTCGAGCGAACCAGGGCGGGCATGGCTGCCGCTGCCGCCAATGGGCGCCGGGCCGAGCGGCGGCAAGTCACCTCGGGGGATTGGAAGGTGAAGCGCGCACGGGAGCTAAAGGTCCAGGGCCTCAAACCGTCGGACATCGGCAAGATCATCGGTGCCAGCCGTGCGACTGTCTACCGCTATCTCGGCTTGGAAGCCGAGTGACGAGGTTTGCCGCTAGTACCTGCATTTGCTCGGTGTCCCTGCAAGGCAGAGGCGGCGGGCAAACCAAGACAGCGATTCCACCCGTCAGAGCCAGGTCCAAGACTGGTAGCCGTGGAGTATTGAAATAGCAGATGGCTGCCGCACCGCGTGCTCAGGAGGCGGGGAGTAGTTTATTCAGGCCGTAAAACCGGGCTCCGTTGTCGTGTAGGGCGAGGTTCGCCTCGTCGGCCAGAAGGTCGGCTACGAGTTCCAGATCTTCTTGCTGGAATGGCACACGCGCCCTTGTGCTGGGCAGATCCGTTCCGAACATCAAGGCTTCGGGGTTCTCGTTGTGTATGTCCTGGATGGTGGAGGCGACGTCGAGTTGGACGCGGCCGAATCCTGAGGCCTTTACGCGTACTCCGCGGGAGGCTAGCCGGAGCAGAATGTCCCGGTGGCTGGAGGTCATGCCCAGGTGGTCGATGCTGGCCTTGGGAAGTTTGGTGATGATCGGTTCCAGTTCGGCCAGGTCGTTCGCGTCCAGGTAAAACTCAGCATGCATGCCGGCAACGTCCCAGACGCGTAGTCCTAGGGACAAAACGTCTTCGGTTTCTGCCGATCCGCCCCGGTAGAGATTGAACCGAACACCACGGACTCCGGCTACAGCGAGGCGGTTGAGTTCTTCGTCGCTTGTGTCCTCGGCAATGTTGGCAACACCGACGAATGTGGGGCCAAGTGTGGCCAGTGCCTCGGTCAGGTAGCTGTGGTCGAAGGCCTGGAATGAACCCGAAACTACTGTGCCGCCCGCTACTCCCAGGTCTGAGACGCGGCGGAGGTAATCCGCCGGCGTGAATTCGGGCGGCAGGTACCCGTTGTTGGGCACAAGCGGGAAGCGGGAATCGATGATGTGGAAGTGGCTGTCGAAAATTGGCCGTGTCATTTTGAACCGGGTTCGTGTCTAGCCAGCGATAGGAGGTTGCCGTGTCGGTGACTCATCATGCCGCGGTGGTGCTGATCTCCATTGGAAGGGCCACTTGACCGCGCATGAGCGGTCGGGCGGTTCGGTAGAGGGAGGCACTTTCGGCGGTCGGCTGCCCCCCGGCGGATCGGTTCACGTTGGCGCCCGCGGTGACTACGCCGGACGGTGTGGCGATTCGCAGGGCTTGAGGGTTGATGTCGTCGGGCAGGACGGTGTGGACGATGGAGTCGGGGATCTGCGCGGCGACCGCGGCGCAGAGGGCCGTGGTGCCCGGGGTGGCGCGGTGGGTTTGGCCCATGGAGATCACGCGCATGGTGAGATCGCACGAGGCCGAGTCGATGGTCGTCCCGTCGAGCAGCTTGCTAATGCGGGGTTCGGCGACCAGGGCGATCTTAGGCACGGCCTGGGGTGCCGACTCTGGGTTGTGGGCCATGCCCATGGCGACTGCTCCGGCGCGGCGGATACCTTCCAGGCGCGCCTGGAGTGCGGCATCGGCGTCAAGCTGGTCGGGCAGTTCGTCGCCGAGGATGCCAAGGTCCTTGGCCCGGACGAAGACCGTCGGGTTAGCTGCGTCGATCAGGGATGTTTCATAGCCTTGCCCTTCCCAGATGAGGGTCTCCCGCACGGTGGCGGTGGGCAGCAGGGTGCCGGTGCGTGCGCCTCCTGGTTGGAGGTACTCAAGTTCGATGGGCGCGCCCGTGGCTGCGACGCCTGGCACGATAAGGTCGCCGGCCACGGCAGCGACCCCTTGGCGTACCTGCAGGTGAACGCGGATCTGTTTGGCGGTGTTGGTGTTGAAGACGCTGACCGTTTGGGGTCCGTCAGCCAGCCTGAGCAGGCCGCTCTCCAACGCGTAGGGTACGACGGCGGACGAGAGGTTGCCGCAGTTGCCGGAGTAGTCGACCAGGGGGGCGTCCACTGCGACCTGACCGAAGGTGTACTCGAGATCGGTGTCGGGACGGTTTGATACCGCGACGCTTACGACTTTCGATAGGGAGGACAGTCCGCCGCCCATGCCGTCGAGCTGGCGTCCGAAAGGATCGGGTGAGCCGAGAGCGAGAAGGAAAACCTGGTCGCGATCGGGGCCCGGGGCCGGTAGGTCCTGGTCTCGGAAGAACAGTCCCTTGCTGGTCCCGCCCCGCATGAAGGTGGTATCAATCCATTGCATTAGCGGTCTCCTGGTGTGGTGCGTGAAGGTCATTCGGGTGAGGCGCCTTAAATCAAATGTTTAGGTCATGGCCGATGCAGCGGGTGCGAGAATGTCGGATTCGGCCGCGGCGCCGGCGGCCGTCTCGATGTGTCGTCTCATCAGTTGGCCGACGAGGTCGCTGTCTCCGGTCTCGAGTGCCTGAACGATTTCCCGGTGTTCAGCGAGGGCTTGTTCGCGGCGTTCCCGGGTGTCGTTGGAGAGGGTGCGATACCTGTGGGTGTGCGGGCTGAGCTGGTCGAGCAGCCGGTTGCACACCGAGTGGTCCGCGATGTCCGCCAGGACGCGATGAAAGTCGCCGCCGAGTTCCATGGTCGTGCCGGCGTCCTCAAGGCTTCGTTCGAGCCGCTCCAGCAGTGTGCGGAGCCGGCGGACGTCGTCGGCAGTTGCGTTCCGGCAGGCCTGCCGCGCGATCACCTCTTCGATCGCGGCGCGCGCCGAGTAGACCTCGTGAAGGTGACGCTCGCTGAGCTCGCTGACGACGACGCCCCCGGTGGGCAGCTGGACAACGAGACCTTCGGTCAGGAGCATCCGGATGGCTTCGCGCAGCGGGGTCCTGCTGACCTGCAGGGTAGCGGACAGCTCGCTCTCGTTCAGGCGCGTCCCTGGTTGCAGCTCGAGGCCAGCGATCTGGTCCCTCAGCTGTCGGTAGACGATGGTTCCAGCTGAAACACGAGTGCTTGCATTGCTGATCGACGTAGCCACACGGGCCCCCTGAGTCCTTGTTGTTCCAAAATGTCAGCCCTCGATGGGTGAGGGCACCACAATAATGCCGTCTTCGTCGCTGTACACGGTCTCGCCGGGGGTGAAGGTCACGCCACCGAAGGTGACCGGGACGTCCGCTTCACCGGAGCCGGCTTTGCCGCTGCGGCGGGGGTTTGAGCCGATCGCTTTTACTCCTATCGTGACCTGGCCGAGCAGATGCTGGTCTCTGACCGAGCCGTTGATGATCACGCCGGCCCACCCGTTGCGCGCGCCGATGGCTGCGATGACGTCTCCGATCAGCGCGGTGTGGGTAGATCCTTCGCCGTCGACGACCAGAACCTGGTTTTCGCCGGGTTCGGACAGCACGTCTTTGAGCAGCACGTTGTCATCGGGGCTCCGCAGGGTGCGGATGGTCCCGGCGAAACGTGTCCGGCCTCCGTAGTTCCTCATCTGATCATCGCATGAGCGGACATCGTCGCCGATCAGATCGGCAAGGTCGGAGGTGGTGTGGGATCCGGCAAGGAATTTCTTGTGGGTGAACATCGGTGTCGCTTTCATTGGGGTGAACGGAGCGGTGGCAGTGGAGGGGGTCATTTGCGCGGGGGCTTAATGAGCAGGATCGGGACTTCTATGTCCATGAGCAGGCGTTGGAGGTCGTGGCCGAAGATCAGTTTGCCGACCGCCGATCGATGATGCGTGCCGATGACCACCACGGAGGGCCGGATGGTTTCGACGTGTTCGACGAGCGCTTCCGTGGGGTCGTCCCCGGGGGCGATCAGTTCGGCGCGCCATTGGGTCTGGCTGTCGAGGTGGTGCCGCACTTGGTCGAGGAAGGCCTGGTATTCGAGTTCGGCTGCGCCGTCGGCGCGGCTTCCCGATCCTGCGGCCATGACGATGAGGTCCTCGCCCCGCTCGCGGCTGAGTTCCTGCGCAGCGGTGAGTGCGGGTGCATCATCCCGCGAGGAACGGTGGATCATGACGATTGGCATGGAGGGCTCCTTCCGGTTTACAGACCGGCGATGAGGTAGAGAACGGTTGCGAACAGGGCTGCGAAGACGCCGATCATCGTCTTCACGATGGTCCAGGTCTTGAGCGTCTCCGAGACGGTCATACCGAGGAGCCGGCTCATGAGCCAGAAGCCGGCGTCGTTGACGTGCGGCAGGATCCCGGACCCGCCGGCCATCACGAGAACCAGTGCCGTGAGTTGGAGCGGGTTCAGGTCGGCTGCGGCGATGGTTGCGCCCATAAGGCCGGCAGCCGTCGTGATTGAGACAGTCGTGCTGCCCACTGCCGCACTCATGATGCCGCAGATGAGGAACAGTGCCACGGGGAGCGGGAGTCCGCTGGCGTCCAGGGCGCCGGCGATGGCATCACCGATTCCACTTGCTTCCAGAATGGCAGCGAACATGCCACCGGCACCGACGACCAGGAGGACAGAGCAGATGGGCTTGAGCGCGTTGTCCAGCATGTCTTCGAGAAACACCTGGCCCACGCCGCGGCGGGTCCCCAGCACGTAGCTGGCGATGACGACCGTGATGAGCAGGGCGATGGGGACTGACCCGATGAGTTCGAGAAACTGTACCCACTGTGCGTCCTCATTTTGTGTGAGTTTGGCCAGCATGCTCGTCCCGGTGTTGAGCAGGATCAACACGAGCGGAAGGCAGATGAGAGACAGGAGCTTCGGGACGCTCGGCGGGGCGGCCGCCGTCTCCGCGTCGGTGCGAACGGCGGTGGTCGTGCGGGATGTCGCGGGCATTGGCGAGTCGGCACCACCCTTGCTGTCGGGCGCCGCGCGGCCGGGTGAGGTGTAGGGCGAGTCGACCTGGGGGCCGCCGGAGAAGGCCTCGGGGACCGGAATCATGAATCGACGGCCCATCCGGGCCCCGAGCAGATGCCCGCCCAGGTACCAGGACGGTACTGCAATGATCAGCCCGAACAGCATCACCAGGCCGATGTCTGCGCCCAACAGCACGGTGGCAGTCGTAACTCCCGGGTGCGGGGGCATCAGCATGTGCATTATCGACAGGGCAGCAGCCGGACCGAGCACATAAAGCAGGATGCTGCCACCCACGCGACGGGCGACGGCCAGATACAGCGGAAGCATGACCAGGAAGGCCGCATCGAAGAAGATCGGGATGCCGAACACCAGCGAAGCAATGCCAAGTGCCAGCGGCGCGCGCTTCTCACCAAGCTTGTCGATCAACGCGTCAACAAGAACCTTTGTGCCGCCGCTGAACTCAATGAGCCTGGCGAACATCACGCCGAAGGCGATCAGGAAGGCGATGTCCCCAAGGGTTTCGCCCAGACCGCCCAGCAGCAAATCCATGATCGAGCCGGTAGGGATACGAGTAGCGAAGGCCGTGCCAACGCTCACGATCAGCAGAGCGATCACTGCGTGCATCTTGACCTTCAGGATCAAGAACAGCAGTACTGCGATCGCGCCCGCGCAGATCAAGAGCAGGGGGCCTGTCGATAGATGCTCGAACTCGACGTCCATTGAATCTCCGTTAGTGGTTAGAGGCTACGCAGATCGCGTATACGACTGTGACTGACCACACCATGAAACCATATTGAATACTTGTATACAAGTATACGACAACTGCTCCACTGTTGGATGGGGTGCTGTTACACGGACGGATCGAGCTCTATGGATGGGACGGTTCCCGCTCCAAGACATCACTACTAAACCCCGAAAGGATGAAAACCTTGACTGATCTCGCGAATCTTCGCCGAGGCGAAACCGTGGAAGCCACCGACCCGAACGGACGCACCATCCGCTGTGTCGTTGAAGCGGCGGCACCTCACCTCGGCGTCCTCTGGGCATGGGACCTCGATAATCTCCAGCGGATTCTGATACCCGCCGAAGACCTAAAGCTCAGACCCGCCCCGCGCAAACCGCGGCGCAATGGTTCCTTCACCTGGAGATGAACATTGCTGTAAGGAAAAAATTTCCACACACTTCCCTGGCCGGCGGAATCACCACCACCGGTGCCATGGGCAAAGCCATGCTCGCGGTCATGTCCGTGTTCGCCCAGCTCGAACGTGACCAGCTGGTCGAGCGGACCAAGGCCGGAATGGCTGCAGCTGCGGCCAACGGGCGCGAGCGGGACGGCGTACCGCCGAGGACCCAAGGGTGAAGCGCGCCCCTGAGTTGAAGGCCAGGGGCCTCAGGCCGTCGGAGATTAGCAAGATCGTCGGGCAAGTCGCGCCACTGTCTACCGGTATTTGGGCATGGACGCAGACTAACTGAGGAGGCTGAAATCCGGGGTTTATTTAGTCTGCCGCGCTGGAACCGAGGTTTTGCCAAAGTGACTGCGGCACTCGCCTTCTTGCAGTACCTATCGATGGCAATCTGTCGCGGGCCGGACGACCTCCTCGACGAAGGCCGTCCGGTGCTTAACCTGATCTACGTGCTTGTTGAAGCCAGTACGATGTCGAACCGGGTTCGGGCCCATGACCGGTCGCCCAGGTCGCGTCCGTCGGGTGTCGGGGTTCCCGGGGGTTGCTGCTCGAAGTCTTTCACGAGGGATTCCTTGACCCCGAAGACGGTGTCGTACTTCAGCAACTCGTCGCCACGGACGAATATGTGGGTCACGAGGGTGCGCATGTGCGGGGCGCTGACCATGAAATGCAGGTGCGAGGCGCGCATGGGGGAGCGTCCGACTGCTTCCAGCATTTGTCCGACTGGTCCGTCGTGGGGAATCGGGTACGGTGTGGGGGTCAGCCCCCAGAACCTGTAGTTTCCGTCCGCGTCGGCGAATAGGTGTGCGCGGCCTGAGACGCGTTGGTCGGTGTACTGCACGTCGTAGAACCCGTCCTCATCGGCTTCCCAGACCTCGATGCGTGCACCGGGGAGGGGGTTGCCGTTCGTGTCTTTGACGCTGCCCTCGACCCAGCAGGGCTGGCCGGGCGCTGCTCCGGCTATGTCGCCGCCGTTCTCGATCAGCGGGGCGTCTTCGACGAAGAACGGCCCGAAAACGGTGGCCTCGGTCGCATCGGCGATCTTCTCGTTGTTCACGGCGATGGTTTGCATGGAGGCGCCGAAGACGTCGGAAAGCAGGATGAATTCCTGTCGCTTGTCGTCGGTGATGTGGCCGACGGCGGTGAGGAATTCGATAGCTGCGTTCCATTCCGCCTCGGTCAGGCGGACATCGCGGATGAAGGAGTGAATGTGCCGGGTCAGTGACTGCATGATCTGCTTCAGCCGTGGATCCTGGCAGTTATCGAATGAGTGGAGCACGTTCCGGATCAGTTGTTCCTCGACGGCTTGCTGTTCGCCGGAGGTGGTGGGTGTCCCCGGGAGGATGCCGGTTTCGATGGTAGGGGTCTGCTCGGTCATGGTCTTTCCTAGCGCTGGGTTGCTGTGCCGGAGACTGTTTGTTCCTCGGCGATGAGCCGTTCGGCGGCGTCGAGGCTTGCAGCGGCTGCGGCGTAGGCCCGGGTGACCGCGGTTTCCAGCGGCAGTCGACGGTGGGATTCTGCCAGGATTTCTACGCCCCAGTGGCCTCGCCAGCCTGCTTCATGCATGGCCTTGATAAAGCCTGCGGTGTCCATTTCTCCTTCGCCGGGGTAGAGGCGTTCGTTGATGGTGTCTTCCCAGAGGCTGCCGACAACTTCGGCTCGGGCATCGTCAATCTCGACGACGAAGACTTTGTCCATGGGAAGGATGTTGGCCAGGTCCGCGTAGCTGGTTCCGCCGCGGTAGGTGTGCCAGGTGTCCACGGTCAGTCCGCCGAAGGGGTTGTTGACTTCCGTGACGAACTTGGCTCCGAGTTCGATGGTTTTGAGGTTGTTCATCGGCATGGGCTCCAGCGCGACCCGGGTGCCCGCATTGCCTGCCTGCGTTGCCAGTGCGTCGAATTCCTCGTGGAAGGCCGTGGCATCGACAGGGGCGGGTTCCCCGGTAACGGCGAGTTCGGCACCGATCTTGATGGTTTCTACGCCCAGGATGCCGGCGGTGTCCAGAAGTATCCCGCGCCAGCGGTCGGACTCGGCGCGCAGAGTGCCCGTTTTCCACCAGTCGGCCAGGAATTCCATTTCCACGTGCACGATGCCGTTGTCATCCAGCAGTTGCTTGAGTCCCTTGATGCCGATGGTTGCTTCAATTCGGGGCAGGTCGGCGTGGATCAGCCCGACGCCCTTCCAACCGGCCCGCGCCACGGTCTCGACACGGGTGCGGATGTCGATCGGGCTGGTTTCGTCGCCACGCAGCGGGGCGGCGTCTCCGGCCCAGGTCCAGCAGGAGGCCAGCAGGTCGCGGTTTTCGATGATGTTGTTCTCGCTCATCAGGAGTCCCTTCGAAGTGTGTTTGGTTTATTTGGCGGCGCCGACGCCGGAGACCGGTGTCGGGGAGAGCATGACTTTGATCTCGGCCTCGGAGTCTTCGGCGCAGCGGATGGCTTCCTCTGCGTCGGCGAACGGATGGATCGAGGAAACGATGGCACCGAGATCGATCTTGGCGCGTTCGACGTAGCGGATGGCCGCGGGCCATACGTCTACAGGTGCTCCGGTGGAACTGGTAATCGTGAGGTTGCGCTCTTGGAGCAGCCCGAGCCGGGCGGGGGCTGATTTGGGTTTGGAGACGCCCATCAGGAGTACGCGTCCGTTGTGATCGGCGCTTTCCAGCGCGGCGGCCTGGGCGGCCGGGTTGCCGGAGGCTTCGATGACGACGTCGGCGAAGCCGTGCCCGATGGCGTCGGCGGCCGCGGTGTTGATGTCCGCGGTCTCCAGCGGATTGAACGCGGCTGCGGCGCCGATTTCCAGCGCGGCCTGACGACGGCGTGTACTGGGATCGAAGACCACTGTCTTCGCCCCGGCTGTGACGGCCTGGACGAGGGCGGCCAGGCCGATAGCGCCCAGGCCGTGGATGTGAACGGTGTCCGCTGCGCTGATTCCACCGATTTTCTTCACCCCGGTAAGAACGCAGGCGAAGGGTTCGATCATCGCGGCGGTGAGCATGTCCACGCTGTCCGGGACAGGGAAACACATGGCTGCCGGCACGTGGAACAGCTCGGCTGCGGCACCGTCGTGGGTGACGCCGAACCAGTCGTTGCCGCCGAGATGGCCGTGGCCCAGGACCCTGTCGCCGACGTTGAACCCCGTCACGGATTCGCCGACCTGTTCCACCACGCCGGACCACTCGTGGCCCATGATGTGCGGATAGTTAATCAGGAAGGTCTCCGGCATCCGCCCGTGCAGAATTTCCAGGTCGGTGCCGCAGATCCCGATGTAAGCGGGGCGGACGAGCAGCGCGAACGGCGGTAGCGGTCCCAGTTTGGCCGTACCGACCCGGGCGCTGATGGAGGAGTCCGGGCCGCGGTCGACAATGACCGCGCGTACGCCGATGCTGGGCGGTGCGGTCGTTTCGTCGAGTGCAGGATGGGTCATGATGGGCCTTTCGGGAGGATCAACAGGGAGGGCCGGGGCCGGCGCCCTACAGGTCTGCGCCGTTGAGCGCCTTGGTGAGCAGGTCGCGGATGCCCTTTTCGGTCACTTCCCGCGGGTTCGAGTAGGGGTTCTTGGTCGCGATCGCGACGGCTTTTTCGATGTCTGCCTCTTCCAGGCCCAGTTGACGCAGGGAACCCGGCGCCCCGAGCTTCAGACTGAGCTCCCGCAGGTAGGCAGCGGGGTTTTCTGCTCCCGTGGCACGGCGCAACGCAGGCATGGCCTGGGGCGCGTGGTCCTGGTTATAGGCCAGCGCATACGGCAGGACGACGGTATGTGTTTCGGCGTGGGGCAGGTTGAAGGTCCCGCCCAGGGTGTGGCAGAGCTTGTGGTGCAGCGACATGGTGGTGGCACCCAGCGTCGCGCCACAGAGCCATGCCCCGTAAAGCGCGTCGGAGCGGGCGTCCTTGTCGGCGGGGTTCTCGACGATGCTGGGCAGAGCACGGACGAGCGCGCGAACGCCCTCTTCGGCCATCAATGAGATGATGGGGGATCCGTCCGGCGCGTAGAGGCCCTCGACGGCATGGGCGATCGCGTTGAAGCCGCTGGTGACGGACATTCCCACGGGCAGGGTCAGGGTCAGCTCGGGATCGTAGATCACGCTGGTCGGCAGGACCTTGGGGTCCCGGCCTGTTTTCTTTTCGCCGTTCGCGGTCAGTCCCCAGACAGGCGTCATTTCCGAGCCGGCATATGTGGTGGGCACTGCGATGATCGGCATCCCGAATTCGAGGGCAATGGCCTTTCCGAGCCCGGTGCTCGAACCCCCGCCGACCGCCACGTATCCGTCGGCTTGCGCGGATTCGGCACGTTCACGGGCCTTGTGCGCCGATTCGATCGGCACGTGCATCTCGGCCTCGGCGTGTACGCCGGCGCTGAGCTCGCCCAACTGTTCGGAAACCTGCTCGGCGAGATCCTTTTGGAAGGGGGTGGCCAGAACCAGGACGCGTTTGAGGCCAAGCGATCGCACCTCCTCCGGGAGAGAGGCCAGGGTTCCGGCGCCGAAGGTTACGCGCATCGGGAGGGCTTCGTAGCGGAATTCGTTCACCTTTTTGACCATGCTTTCTTCGTTTTCCTTGTCCGTCGGCTGCCGGCTGGACTGAATGCCGCTCGGCCGCGGGCTGGGCTGGTAGGCGAGGAACTTCCACGTGCCGCCCTCGCGCGTCCACACCGCAAGGGAGCCGTTGTCCAGCCGGGTGGACCGGCCGTTGACCTGCAGGTCGGCCTCCATGCGGCCGACCACCAGGGCGGTGTCTCCGACGAGGATGACCTCTTCAACCGGGTGGTCGATCCTCTGGTAGTCATAGACACCGGCCCGGCATTGTTCGACGTAGCTTTCCAGGGTGTCGCGCAGGCCGTTTGAATGCGTGTAGCTCAGCCGTGGGTGGCAGAGCCGGGCGAACGCGTCGAAGTCCTTGGCAAGCACTGCGTCGAAGCGTTCGTCTTCCAGCTCGAGGATTCGCGCGATGTCTTGATCTGCCATGAGGAGGGTCTCCTTGTTCGGGGTTAATGCTGCGGGACTCAGATGATGCTGCGGATGCTGCCGCCGTCGACTCCCCACACGGATCCGGTGACGAAGCCGGCGGCCGGGCTGCACAGGAAGACGATGACCTTGGCAACCTCTTCCGGCTGCCCCAGCCGTTCGAGCGGCAGTTGCCGTTGCTTCATTTCGTGGGCAACGGCGGCCTCCGGTTCCATGTTGTAGGCCGCTGCCATGGTTTCGGCGAAGCCTCCGGGCTTGGTCCAGAACGGCGTCCAGATGGGGCCGGGAGCCACGGCATTGACCCGGATGCGGGGTCCTTCGGCGCGGGCCAGGGACTTGGTCAGTGCCAGTACGGCTGCTTTGCTGGCCGAGTAGTCCACCGGCATGGCTTCGGGTTGCCGGGCCAGGTCCGATGCGTTGTTGATGATCACCGGGGCGCTTGACTGGCGCAGCGCGGGAAGCGCTGCGCGGATGGAGCGGACGTAGCTCATGAAGTTCAGGTCCAGCGTCTTCTGCCAGTCCTCGTCGGTCAGGTCCGCGAATTCACGCACGGAACCGGCCCCGACGTTGTTGATGAGCAGGTCGAGGCCGCCCAGCTCGTCGAGGGCCGCCTGGACCTTGGCAGTGGTGTCGTCGGCACGGCTGAAGTCGGCGGCCAGGGTCAGCACGGTGCCCGGGCCTCCGGCCGCGTCGGCGCTGAGCTGCTTGAGCAAACCCTCGTCGATGTCCAGCGCGGCGACGGTGCAGCCTTCTGCGACGAGTTCGAGCGCGGTGGCGCGTCCGATGCCGCTGCCGGCACCGGTGATAAGAGCCTTCTTGCCGCTGAGGGAAAGTTCCATGGTGTGTCCTTCCGAGGGGAGTGGATGTGTCAGGGGGCCGGGAGCGCAGCCGGCACGGGTGCGGCTGTGGAGCCTTCCTCACCGGTGCGGAAGTCGAATCCGGCGGTGAGGCCCCCGTCGGCGACCAGCGTAGTGCCGAAGACTGCAGATGCCCGGCTGCTCAGCAGGAACAGGGCGGCGTTGGCGACTTCGTCGGCTCCGGTGATGCGTCCCTTGGGCTGGCGGGCTTCCCGGGTGGCGAGGAATTTCTGTGGGTCTTCCGCCGAGGCGAGGTGGCGGTTGAACAGCCCGGCCCTCATCGGGCCCGGTGCGAGCAGGTTGATGTTAATGGTGTGGCGGGCGTAGTCCAGTGCGATGGCACGGACCGCGCCGGACAGCGCTGCCTTGGAGGACGCGTAGGACGCCAGCTGCTGCTCGCCGAAGTCCGCGTCGATGCTGCTCACCACCACGACGCTTGCATGCCGCGCGGCCTTGAGCTGCGGGAGCAGCGTCTTGAGGCCGAGCACGTTTCCCAGCACGTTGATTTCCCAGGTGCGGCGCCAGGAGTCCATGCTCTCGTTCTCCAGCAGGTCCACCGACAGGACGGCCGCCGAGCCGATGTAACCCAGGGATTCGCCTCCGTAAACGGATGCGGATTCGGCGACACGGTCCCAGAGGGCCTGGTCGGTCACGCTTCCCGCGAGGTGCAGGTAGAGCGGATGTCCCGCCAGGTCGGCTTCGGGTGCGGCGAGATCGACGCCGATCACGCGGCTGCCGGCAGCCAGCAGGGACTTGGCACATTCCAGGCCGAGTCCGCTGGCGGTGCCGGTCACGACCACGCAGTCGGGCAGATCAATGGTCCAGGTGCTCATGGATTCCTCCCTATTACTTTCCGACCGCGGCGTCGCACTCGGAAAGGTTGGTCTTGTTGATGCTGCGGGGAACCAGGAAGTTGTCCTTCTCCACCGGCTTGTCTTCCAGAATGTTGATGACGGTGTTCGCGGCGAGACTTCCGTCTTCGATGGGGCTCTGCAGGACGGTGGCGTACTGGTCTCCTTCACTGATGTTCGTGTAGCCCTCGATGGAGCAGTTGTGCCCGACCATGACCATCTTTTGGACGTCAATGCCGGCGCGATCCGCGGCGACCAGGGCGCCAGCGAGCATGTTGTCCGCTTCCGAATACATGCCCTTGAGGTCCTTCCCGCCGTACTGGGTGAACAGTGCGGCGCTGGCCGACGTCGAGGTGGTCTGGTCCCAGTTGCCGGGCTGTGTGCCGATGACTTTGATTCCGGGCGCTTTCTCCGCCAATGTGTCTTCGAAGCCCTTCAGCCGGTCGATGGACGGCGGGGTGCCCAGCGGGCCCAGCAGGGCGACAACGTTGCCCTGGTCTCCGTAGCCTTTTTCCTTGAATCCTTCGATCAGGGCCAGGGCGGCCTGCTCGCCGTTCGCGATGTCGTTCGGCCCGGTGTAGGCGGTCCAGAGGCTCTTGTCTTTCGTCTGGGGATAGGAATTGGCCACGACGACCGGGATTTCCGCCCGCTTCAGCCGCACGAGCGAGGGAATGATGGCTGTCGCATCGGCGGGCCAGACGACGACCGCGTCGGGGTCCGTGCTGATGACCTGGTTGACCTGCTGGGCCTGTTCGGCAGCGTTGAAGTTGTTCACGATGACGGTCAGGTCCAGACCCGCCTCGGCGGCGATCCGCTTGAATTCCTCCGTATGCTTCGCGCAGTAGTCGCAGCTTTGGGCCACGGTCAGGAGGGTGACTTTCTTCCCCTGAGTTCCCGCGCTCGTCTCGGTGCCCTGCCCTGCAGACGGACTGCCGCAGGATGCCAGCGCCAGTGACACGACCAGCGATGCGGCCACGGCAAGAGCCTTGATGGGTGACTTTTTCATGGTGGGCTGCCTCCTAGGCGGCGGGTTGGCTGGCAGGGGCCTGGCCGCCAAGGGCCGGCCGGTCCAATGAGCGCTGGGAAAGGCGGTTCAGAGGTCCGTCGAAGATGACGATGGCCAGCAGGAGTCCGCCGTTGACCAGTTGGATGACGGCGGTGCTGGTGCCCTGCAGGCTCATGCCGTTGCTGACAACCGCCAGCAGCAGGGCGCCGGCGATGACGCCGCCGATCTGGCCCTTGCCGCCGGTGAGCGCGACGCCGCCGATAATCGCCGCGGTGACGACCTGAAGCAGGAAGGTCAGCGCGTCCCCGGGGGAACCGGCGGCCAGGGACAGTCCCTGGAGGGATCCGGCGATCCCGGCAAAGAGGGCGGAGAGGACAAAGACCATCATCAGGGTCCGTCCTACCGGCAGGCCGGAGGCAGCCGCACGGGCCGAATCGCTTCCGGTGGCGCGGACGACTACGCCGTGCCAGGTCTTGGCCATCAGCCACACGGCGCCGGCGACCAGCAGCAGCATGAACAGTGCCCGGGGGGAGAGCAGGCCGAGGATGCCCTCATCGAGCCAGAGCCCGAACTCGTAGTTGGTAAGTGTGACGACCTTGCCGCCCGTGACGGCGAACCCCAGTCCGATGGTCAGTACCAGCGTTCCGACGGTGATCGCCAGCGAGGGTACTGCGAATCGGGTTGTCAGCCAGCCGTTGAGCAGGCCGACGGCGCCGGCGGTGAGGATGGAAGCGGCTATTCCGGCGGGGATACCGGCGGATTCGGAGACCCGCACTGCGATGAGTCCTGCCAGCGGCATGAGTCCGGCAATCGAGAGATCGAATTCGCCGGCAATCATGACGATGGCCAGGCCGACGGCCACGAGGGCCAGCGGCGCGAATGTCTGCAGCAGAGCGTACAGGTTGCCGGGGTTAATGAATCCGGGGACGGTTGCCGCAAAGGCCGCGAAGGCTACTGCGGCCAAGGCACAGGCCAACAGGGTCCGGAAGTTCCAGTAGAGCTTGATCATTGTCCTAGCGCTTTCTGCCCGACTGGCGGTTGGTCGCGATACCGGTTCCAACAACAGCCAGTAACACGAGTACGCCCTTGAAGATGAGTTGGATTTCGTAGCTGAACCCGAGCAGGATGAGGGCATTGCCCAGCAGCCCGACGAGTACGGCTCCTACGGCTGCCCCCAGGGGGTTGCCCAGTCCGCCCTTGATGCTGATGCCGCCGACGACGACGGCAGTGATCGCATCGAAACCGAAGGTCGCGCCGAGCTGCAGGTTGCCCTGGCCGGCTTCCGAGGCGAGCAGACCGCCGGCCAGTCCGGCCAGTACCCCCGAGACGACGAAGGCGAGCAGGACCATGGGCCAGGACCGCTGTCCGGAGACCAGCGCGGCTTTTTCGTTCAGGCCGACCATCGTGATCTTGCGGCCGATGACGGTGTATCGGTGGCACCACCAGCTGGCGGCGGCCACGAGGAAGAATATGAAGACCTGGAAGGGAATGACGCCGAGGACGGACTGGCGGAATACTCCGGCGTCGCCCTGGCTGGCTACGTTCAGTCCGCCGGTGAGGATCTGTGCCACGCCCGTGATTACCGCTGCGGCCGCGATGGTGGTCACGATCGGGTCGGTGCCTAGCTTGCCGACCAGGAAGCCCTGTGCCGCTCCCGTGACGGCGCCGAACAGGATTGCGGCGATGATCGCGGTCCAGGCGCCGTATTGAAGCGTCGAGGCGAACACGATGGTGGATGCGGCGATCATCGCGCTGACCGACAGGGAGAACATCTTGCCGACAATCGTGATGATGCTCAGGCCGATGGCGGCGATGCCCACCAGCGCCACGGACAGGAAGAGTGCCCGCAGGTTCTGCAGCGTGGCGAATCCCGGGATGGCGGCCGTGGAGATGAAGAAGAGGACCACGGTGACGAGCCCGATGACGACGGATCCGTCCGTTAGTGCCGCTTTCAGGTTCCGGGGTGCCTCGAACCGGCGGCTTGGCCGCACGGGGGGCGCGGATGCAGTGGCGATTCGGGTGTTCATGCTGCTGCTCCATGGAGGATCTCGGCCAGGATCTGGTTGTCCTGGACCTGGGCAATGGATTGGTTGTTGACGACCCGGCCGCGGAACATGGTGATGACCCGGTCGGCGAGCTCGCGCAGCTCGACGATGTCGCTGGAGTAGACGACAACGGCAACGTTCGCGGACGCCAGCTTGCGCAGCGCACGGTAGATTTCGGAACGCGCTCCGATGTCTACTCCGCGGGTTGGCTCGTTGAGCACCAGGACGGAAGGTTTGGTCGCCAGGGCACGGCCGATGGCGATCTTCTGCTGGTTGCCGCCGCTGAGGGAACCCACCGGGATGTTGATGCGGTTGGCGTCGAAGGCCACTTCTTCGGAGATCCTGGCCGCCAGCCTGAATTCGTCGGCACGCTGAATGACTCCCATCCGGCTGACGTCGCCTAAAGCGCCGGAGCTGATGTTGCGGGCCACCGTGCCGCTGAGGAAGACGCCCTCGAGCACCCGGTCCGCTGAGACGTAGGCGATGCCGTGCTTCTGCGAGCCGGCGCGGTTCAGGTGCGGCAGCTGCCGGCCGTCGAGCGTGACCGTTCCTGAAGTGATGGGAGCGAGCCCGACCAGCGCCCTGACGACTTCGTCCGCGCCGGAGCCGATCTGCCCGAACAGTGCGACCACCTCGCCGGCTTCGGCGGTGAAGCTGACGTCGGAGAAATGGTTGCCGGAGCCGATGCCGGACACGTTGAGCACGCGCCGGATGCCGGCATCGGGAACGTCCGTGATGGGCACGGCCACTCCGCCCTGGTGTTCTTCACCGAGCATCAGGGTGACCATGGAGTCCATGGTGAAGTCACCGACCGGCCCGTTCGCTACGACCTGTCCGGAGCGCATGATGGTGATCCGGTCCGCGAGCGTGAAGACTTCGCCAAGCCGGTGGGTGATGTACACGATGGCGTGTCCCTTGGCCGTCAGTGAACGGACCACCTCATGCACCCGTGCGATCTCGACGTCCGAAAGGGTCGCCGTCGGTTCGTCGAGGATGAGGACCTTCGCGTCGGCAACGAGACCGCGGGCGATCTCCAGCAGCTGACGCTTGGCCAGCGGCAGCGCCTCCACCGGCATGCCCAGCTCCACGTCCTGCAGCCCGGCGGCATCAAGGGCCGTGCGAATCCGCTTTTCCATCCGCTGGCGGCGCAGGACGGTTCCGCGCTCCCGGCGCATGCTCAGGGCCATATTGTCCAGGACGGACAACTCGGGAACCACGGAGAGCTCCTGGAAGACCATCGCCACGTCGAGATGGTTCGACCCCGCCGGCCCCGAGACGGTGCCGGCATCGGCATGAACGACGCCGGCAATGATCTTAACCAGGGTGCTTTTTCCCGCGCCGTTCTCGCCCAGCAGGGCGTGAACCTCTCCAGCGTGGAAATCAACCGATACGTTGTCCAGCGCCCGGGCACCGCCAAACCGCTTGGAGACCCCGCTCACTGAAAGCAACACAGCTGGGCTGTTGGTCATAGGAACCTCTTTCATTGATGTGATGTAGATCAATGTAAAGTGACCAGCAACATAGTGTCAAGTAATAGATTACACTTATGGGGAGTTGTGCGACACCGGTTTACACTCTGGCTCCTTTAGAGGGGCTGCAATAAGCTGGACTACACGTCCGGCGTTGGGAGCTGCCGCCTTCAGCGCCTTCCGCGGGAAGCCACCTGCGTGTCCATCCTTCGAGGAGAGCAGTTCATGCCAAGTACGGAAAACGATTCGGCACTACTCGACCTCAGCCGCCTTCAGCTTGGGGAGCGTCTGAGGCAGGCCCGAACGGACGCCAAAATGTCCCTGCGCGAGATGGCCCGGCGGGTGGGCGTTTCGGCCAGTTTTATCTCCCAGGTGGAGTTGGGGCGTGCCACGCCCTCTATCGGCACCTTGTACGCCATCGTGTCCGAGCTCGGCCTGTCGCTGGACTCGATGATGGCCGGATCCGGCACGCAGCTGCCGGTCTCCGAGTCAGCCCCTGTGGAACGTTTTGAGGAGGCACTGCCGGTTCAATTGCCTGTTCGCCGCGGTGACACTTTGCCCGGCTTTCAGGCCGCAGCAGAACGCCCCGAGATCAGGGTCGGCGGCGTCCGTTGGGAAAGGCTTACCAGCCAGGACGATCCGCTCACTGAATTTCTTCGCGTCACGTATACCGCAGGCAGCGAATCGTGCAGTCCTGACAACCTGATGCGCCATTCGGGCTGGGAGTATCTGCATGTGCTCTCCGGAAGGCTGGACGTCCAGGTCGCCTTCAACGCGCAGACGCTTGAGCCCGGTGACAGCCTTAATTTCGATTCCACCGCACCTCACCGGTTGAGCAATCCCTACCGTGAAGACTGCGTTGCCATCTGGGTGGTCGTCGGCCGCCATGGATTTGCGCATCCCCTTGACCTTGCCGCACAGCATGCGGACAACGGCACGACGGCGGCGCACCCCTTGGACGAGAGCCGGCTCCCCGGCTCCTGAAGGCCAGCCCTGGCGAACAAGGGGACGCTTGCAGGTCGTACCCGCTGCCGGAGGATCCCCGTGGAAGGCCGCGACAAACGGCCAATGACGCCCCCACCTGAGCGGCTGCCGCCTGGCAAGCGGTCGGACGAGGGGAAGGATGGCGGTCCTTGGCCGGAGCCCTTTCGGCGCGCAGCCCCGGCTCCGCAGGCACCCCGCGGGTTCTTGCTAGTACCGCCACCTGGCGGCTTTATTCTTCGCCCGGTCCCGGCTGCTGAGGTCGGGGTCCGAAGAGGTCCAGGAGCGGGACGAGTTCGGGGAGGGCTTCAGCCTCGGCCAGGGCCGAAAGCAGCGCGTTGTCGTGTACAGGCCGGGCCTTGGCCAGGAGTTCCGTACCGGAATCGGTGAGTTCAGTGTAAATGCCGCGGCGATCGTCCACACAAAGGAACCGGGCGAGGTAACCACGGGCCTCGAGCCTGTTCACAAGGCGCGTGGTCGCGCTCTGTGACATGGCGGTGGCCCGGGAGAGCTGATGCATGCGCATATGGTGAACTCCGCGCTGCCGGCTGAGTACTTCCAGGACCGTGTACTCGGAGGCCGAAAGACCCACGGCGTCTTGGAGTGCGGTCTCCAAAGAACGCTCTAACAAGGCGTGAAACAGGGCCACGCGCAGCCATCCCTGGGCGCGGATCTCTACCGCGTCGTCCGCAAATGCCATTGCTGCACCTTTCGCCGGGTACCCGGGCTATCTGGAAACGAGGGCAGGATAGTCGGTGTAACCAAGGGCGCCCTCCGCATAGAAGGTTTGCGGGATGGGCGGGTTGAGGTCGGCTCCGAGGGCCAGTCTTTCTGCCAGGTCCGGATTGGCAATGTAGAGCCGGCCGAAGCCCACGGCATCCGCAGAACCCGACATGAGGAGGCGCTGCGCGTCGGCATAGTCCATTTCTTCATTGGCGATGACCGCTCCGCCGAACAGTTTCTTCATCCTTGTCAGCTGGCTGTCCGCGGCCTCGATTTCGCGGATGAACAGGAAAGCAATGTTGCGGCTGCCCAATTGCTCGGCGACATAGCCAAAAAGCGCCTGCGCATCGCTGTCGCCCATATCGTGTTCCTCGCCGCGGGGTCGCAGATGGACCCCGACCCGGCCCGGTTCCCACACCGATGTGACGGCGTCGGTGATTTCCATCAGGAAACGGGCGCGGTTTTCCAGGCTGCCGCCGTAGCGGTCCGTGCGCTGGTTGGTGGAGTCCTGAAGGAACTGATCGATGAGGTAGCCGTTCGCTGCATGGATTTCCACACCGTCGAATCCAGCCCGCCTCGCGTTCTCGGCTCCACGGCGGAAATCCTCGACAATGCCCGGGATCTCATCCGTCGTCAATGGGCGCGGCGTGACATATTCACGGTGGGGCCGTACCTGCCGCACCCGGCCGGCAGGTCTGATCGCACTCGGTGCTACGGGCAATTCACCGTCAAAGTACACCGGATCCGAGACCCGTCCGACATGCCACAGTTGAAGGAAAATCCGCCCGCCGGCGGCATGGACAGCTTCCGTCACCTGGGTCCACCCGTCCACTTGCGCACTGTTCCAGATTCCCGGCGTATTTGGGTAGCCAATGCCTTGCTCGCTCACGACAGTCGCCTCACTGATGATCAGCCCGGCGCCAGCCCGCTGCGCGTAGTACTCCGCCATAAGGTCATTGGGCACGCGGTCGACCCCCGTCCTGCAGCGAGTCAGAGGAGACATAATCACGCGGTTCGGCAGCGTCAAGTCTCCAAGAACCAGGGGATCGAACAGGTCTGCCAAAGTGCTCTCCTTAAACTACATGGGGCCGCGGAGTCGAGATCCATGCACAAGCCGTTTATTGCGCACGCCTTGTATCTTAGGGGATGTCCGCCGGCGGCAAGAACATACGGCCCAAACCACAGTTCATATTCCTCCCCGCGCATCCTGAATTGCGTTAGGCCCCGGCTCACTGGCCTAGCGGGCACCAGCTGTATCTCTACCACGCGTTGAGGATGCTGGCAGACGGCCTGAGCATCTCGGTCGCCCGCCGCTGCGGCTGGTCCTCGACCAGCGCATTCATCGATGTCTTCCGCCGGGCCTACGGCTATACACCCCGGCACCAACCACCAGCCAAACTAAGGGTGCATATCCAACCCCGATTGGCGGAGGTCGCCGTCGCCAATGCAAGATGGCAAAGGGGGCCCGCCAGTGACCCGTGCGGCAAGCCGCCTGACCTTGGGTAACCGATAACCGTGGATATGTCGATTGGCGCCGTTGCTGAGCGGAGACTGCCATCGGGGGAGCGGAGCGTTGGAGGATGCTCAAACGGGACAGCCACGCGATAGGGCTCGAGCTTATGGCACGAGCCTCTCATTCAGACCCCTGCATAAGTTCTCGGCTTTTACTGTCGCGTAACGGCACCGGCTTTGGGACATCAGTAGTTGGCGAAATGAATTTCCCATTACCGATGTTCAATGATCACTTCGGAGGGCCGATGACCCAGACGTTGTTGTCGACGTCCCAGGTCCCGCCGTCCAGCGAGAAGGTGCCGGAGGTGACGAGGTTCTCGACGCGCATGCTCATGCCACCTCCACCACGGAGCGGAGGACTTTGCCTTCGTGCATTTTGTTGAAGGCTTCTTCGATTTGGTCGAGGGTGATGCGTTCGGTGACGAAGGCGTCGAGGTCGAGGTTGCCTTGTTTGTAGTGGTTGACGAGCATGGGGAAGTCCCGGCTGGGCAGGCAGTCGCCGTACCAGGAGGACTTCAGGGCCCCGCCGCGGCCGAAGACGTCGAGCAGGGGCAGTTCGAGGGTCATCTCGGGGGTGGGCACGCCGACGAGGACGACGCGGCCGGCGAGGTCGCGGGCGTAGAAGGCCTGTTTGTAGGTTTCCGGGCGGCCGACGGCCTCGATCACGACGTCGGCGCCGAAGCCGTTCGTGAGTTCCCGGATCGCTTCGACCGGGTCCTGCTGTTTGGAGTTAATGCCGTGGGTGGCGCCGAGCTGCTTGGCCATGTCGATCTTGTTGTCGTCGATGTCGACGGCGATGATCGTGGTCGCGCCGGCGAGTTTCGCGCCGGCGATCGCGGCGATGCCGACGGCGCCGCAGCCGATGACGGCGACGGATTCGCCGCGTTTGACCTCGCCGGTGTTGATCGCGGCGCCGATGCCGGCCATGACGCCGCAGCCGAGCAGGCCGACGGCGGCGGGGTCGGCGTCGGCGTCGACCTTGGTGCATTGGCCGGCGGCGACGAGGGTTTTCTCGGCGAACGCTCCGATGCCCAGGGCGGGGGAGAGTTCGGTGCCGTCTTCGAGGGTCATTTTTTGGGTGGCGTTGTGGGTGTTGAAGCAGTACTGCGGCTGGCCCTTGGCGCAGGCGCGGCACTGGCCGCAGACGGCGCGCCAGTTCAGGATGACGCGGTCGCCGACGGCGACTTCGGTGACGTTCTCGCCGATGGCGGCGACGGTGCCGGTGGCTTCGTGGCCGAGGAGGTAGGGGAAGTCCTCGCCGATGCCGCCCTGCTTGTAGTGCAGGTCGGTGTGGCAGACGCCGCAGGTGAGGATGTCGACCAGGGCCTCTCCCGGGCCCGGGTCGGGCACGAGGATGGTCTCGATGCTGACCGGGGCGTTCTTTTCTCTGGCAACAACGGCCTTGACCTTACGAACCATGCTGGGGGTGTCTCCTCATTGAATGAATATTTCAGCGGGGCGCGCCGAATTCTTGTCGCCTGACTGGAGGCGCTTGGTACGGAAGAGCAGCAGGGTCATGCCGCGAACCTTCCATTCTGTGCTGGCCTGACACGGCAGGCCAGCAGTGGTGCGACCGGAGCGTCCTACCTATCCACTTAGCAAGCAAGCCATATCGTTCTCCGACCTCGCCGGCCACTACCGCTTTCCCGCGGATGGCAAGGCCTTTCTATTGGGTCGTTGATGCAATGAATTAGGAACCGGGGACGATGACGACATTGGTGAATCCACCCCTGCGTTTCTCCACCGCATCAAGAGCTTCGTTGATCTGTGACAGCGGGTAGATCTCATGGTCGAAGACCGACAAGTCTAATGTTCCTGCCGCCGCCATCTCGGCCATGTCCTGGCCCTCCCCGACGCTGAACCAAAGGGAGCCGATGATGCTGATCTGGAAGGTCATCACGCGGATCATGTCCACCTGCAGTGGTTCGGCCATCCCACCGACGTTGACCATTCGGCCGCCTCGGCGCAATGCATCGATTCCGGCCATCGACGTCTCGCTAGGTGCTCCGGGGCCGATGGCATCGATGAATACATCCGCTCCCCGCCCCGCGGTGTGCTCACGAACCCATGTCCCCACCGGTTGGTCTCCGTAGGACAGGACACGGACGCGTCTGGGAGCGAGTTGACGTACTCGCTCGAGCAGCTCCCGGTCCCTGGCCACAGCGAAGACCTTGGTCGCGCCCATTGCCAGGGCGTTAAGGACGGCGCCTAGCCCCAAGGTGCCAGTGGCGCCGTGGATGAGCACTGACGTGCCCGCACGTACTCCGGTTTTCTTCAGTCCGGCATAGGAAGTGCCGAGGTAGCCGAAGCGACAGGCCTGTTCGAAGGAAATTTCTTCGGGGAGGATGACCAGTGCGTTCGCGGGAGCCTTCATGTACTGGCAGAACCCGCCCTGGGGGTAGTCAGTGAAGACCTCCCGGGATCCGGCGCCGAAGCCGAAGTAGCCTTGGAAGGTATAGGCCGGATCGTTGATCGGTTCCCCGGCGCGGGACGCATGGGAGTCCCCGGAATCGCGCCCGGGATTCACATATACGCGGTCGCCCACCTTTACGTTGCGCACCTGAGATCCGACCTGACTCACGACCCCTGCTGCGTCCAACCCGTACACGGCCGGCAGCTGAGGCAAGGGCAGGAACGGGAACCAGTCCGGGTACTTGGTGATGACATTGCGCAGATTGGGAACCACATTGCAGGCCTTCACCTCGACTACGACGTCCCGCGGGCCAGGCTGGGGAATCTCGATTTGATCGACCTGGAAGGGCGCCCCTACTTCGTGGAGGCGGGCCGCGTGCATCAAACTCATGGTGTGCTCCTTGCATCCGCTCGGTCGCGAGATGCCGTGCGGGATCGACTGGTTAGTTGGGTGAAGAGCTGAAGCTGACGAAAAGACGGTGCTGAACGGTCCTGCGATGGTTAGACGGACAGCAAATCCTCTGCCAGGTCTTTCAGTGCGATGGTCGGGTCGGCGGCCCGTTCGATGTTGATGTTCTGGTCTTTGCCGAGTGCATTCCGTACGGCAGTAAAGTCCCTGGGTGTATTGATGCAGTCGGCCGCGATGATCCGGGTGTCTCGGTAGTAGAGGACTGAGAACTTTTCGCTGCCGGGATCACCACGAAGAAGGACCTGATCGTGTCCTTGTGACAGACCGGCGATTTGCAGTTTGAGGTTGCTTTGTTCTGACCAGAACCACGGCACGGTCCGATATCTTCCGGGTAGTCCGAGTAGCGTTTTGGCGGCTATTTTGGCCTGCTCGACCGCGTTGGGCACACTTTCGAGCCGGACGCGGACCTCCTCCGGGAGGTTGGTTAGGCAGAGGCCGGGCACGTTCGCACAGTCTCCTGCTGCCACGGTAAGGCCGTCCGAGGCAAGGCACCGCTCGTCGACCACGACGCCGTTGTCTACCGTCAGGCCCAGCTGCTGCGCAAGTTCTGAACGTGGGACTACGCCGATTCCGATGACCACGGTATCGGCCGGGACAACCCGGCCGCCGTTTAATTCGACTCCGGTTACGCGGCCGTCCTCTCCGATGAGGCGGGAGATTTTTGCGTTGAGCACAACATTGGTGCCCCGACGCCGGTGAGCCTGCAGATAGAATTCACTGGTGAGATTGGAGACTGCCCGGCCGATCAGTCTTGGAGCGGCTTCGAGGATAGTGACCTTCTTGCCGGTGTCACGGGCACCGGCGGCAATTTCCAATCCGATGAACCCGCCGCCGATGATGGCCACGTTGTGCGACTGTTTCAGCTGGTCGTGCAGGCGGGCCGCGTCGGCGGCATCGCGCAGGTAGTTCACGCCCTCTAGTTCGGCGCCCTCCAGGGGAAGCCGGCGGGCAGTAGCCCCGGTGGTGAGGGCGAGGCGAGTGAAGGAAAAGCGCCGGCCGCTTTCGGAGACGGCAGCGCCGCCGTCAGGGTCGCGGCTGATGCTGGTGATGCGTTCGCGCACCACCAGTTCGATGCCCTGCTCGGTGTACCACTCGGGCGTGCGGAACACGCAGTCGGCGGTAGTTGTCTCGCCCTTGATGAAGCCCTTCGACAGCGGCGGCCGCTGATACGGCGTGTACTCTTCTTCGCCGAGCAGGGTGATGGGGCCGGTGTCGCCATATTCGCGCAGACTCGTTGCCAGCTGAAGGCCGGCCTGGCTGTTACCAATGATCAGCGTTCCGGCGCTTCGGTTGGCCGTATCGTTCATGTCCGTCACACCTGGGTTTCCGGGATCTGTACCGTGAGGTTTTTGGTCGTGGGTAGTTGGCAGGACAGACGGCTGTTGTCCCGTCGCTCGGCGGCCGTGCACTCGAGCATCTCCTCTTCCTCTTCCGTGATGGCAGGTAGTGCCTGGACGTGTTCGGGGGCGACATAAACATGGCAGGTTGCGCACATGGCCTGGCCGCCGCATTCGGCGAGAATTCCGGGAACGCCGTTGCGTACTGCGGCCTGCATGACGGAAGCGGTGCCGTCGGAGGCGATCGTCCGGTCCGATCCGTCAAGGAGACGGTAGGTGATGGAACTCATGGGATGCTCCCTTCTAAGGGTGGGATGGCTGAGGGCTCTGGACCGGCGGGTCAGGCAGAGCAGGAGCGGGAATAGGAAACGTCGTCCATTCCCGCAGTGTTGGGATGTCCGAGGGTCACCAGGTGACGGGCAGGCTCGTCAGGCCCCGGAAGACCCATCCGGCCCAGGTTTCAGCGCGCTCGGGATCTTGCCGGAGCCCCGGCAGGCGTTCATAAAGCAGCGGGACAGCGATCTCCCCGATGGCTTTCTGGGCAGCCCACTTGCCCGCGCACTGGTGAACTCCCGCCCCAAAGGCCAGATTGGAGGCAGCCGTGCGGTGGATGTCGAAGCGGTCGGGTTCCTCAAATCGCGCGGCGTCCCTGTTGGCTGAAGCCAAGATCATGCCCACTTGAGAGCCCGCCGGTATCAGCACACCTTCGAGCTCGACCTCGGATACTGTCTGACGGGTGATCATTCCGATGGGGGAGAAATAACGGACTGCTTCGGTGAACACGTTTTTCCACAGGGCCGTGTCTTCCAGCACTTGGGCTTTCTGCTCGGGGTGGCGCTCCAAGAGCCACACCATACTGGTGATCATGTGCTGCGGTTCGTTCATGCCCCCGGAAATGGTGAGTTTGACGTTGTTGCGCACACGGTCCTCGTCCATGCCGCCTTCCAGCAGCATGGAGGTGATGGAGGCATCCGGAAAACGGCGCAGACGCGGCAATACCTCATCCAGGGCGGCGTCGCATTCGCTGCGGGATCGGTCGCAACGGTCCCAGATGTCCTGCCGGTCCAGCACGTTGCCTTGACCTGCGATGAAGTCGATCGACCATCGGGCCAGGTCCAGAGGAGCGACCTCGGCCAGGCCGAGCATGTCGCACAGGTTTTTTGCCGCTACAGGTGCGGCGTAGGCCGTGTTGAGATCGGCGGTTCCGTTGCTCGAGTCGACCATGCGGCCGAGGTATTCTTCGGCGTTGGCACGGAACCGTTCCGTCCAGATTTCCATGATCTGCTTCGGCCGCAGGGTCTTGTTCATGGAGGCCCGCTCGGAGGCGTGTTCGGGGTCGTCCTTGCGGATCAGCGGGCGGCCGCCCAATGCGCGGACCATAGCTGCTTGGGCGACGTTCGAAGAGAACACTTCGGGATGATTCTCCGCAAAGGTGCATCCTGTGGAGCTGGAGATGAGCACCTTTTGAACCGCAGGCCACCATGCAACGGGGGCTTCTTCCCGCAGCCGCTTATAGCTGGGGTAGGGGTCACGGTCCAGGGCAGCCGGGTCGAGCCAGTCGACGGTCGGGACCGTCGAGGTAACGGATGATGCGGAAACGGTCACGGGAACTCCTCCAGGACGTGCGGATGTCCTCAAGTATGATGACCATCACACACCGGCTGGCTTGCTTTACGCATCATGCGAAAAATTGGAGGAATTTTGGCGAGGTCATCGAGCGGAGAGTCTGCTGTCTCCCGTGCATTGCGCGTACTGGAGGCGTTTGATCAGTACAGTAACGAGCTGTCGCTGACACAGCTCGCCGGCCGCACCTCGATGCCTGTTTCCACCGTGCACCGCGTCGTGACCGAGCTGGTGAGGCTCGGATTGCTCGAGCGCAGAGGCAGTGATCTGATTTTGGGCGTGCGTTTGTGGGAGGTCGCAGTCCGGGCGCCGGGTGTTTTCGGTTTGCGTGAGACGGCTCTGCCCTATCTGCAGGAGGTGAACAACCGCCTTCAGCATCATGCACAGCTGGCCATCCTCCAGGGCGCGGAGATCCTGTTCCTCGAGCGTCTCTCGCGTCCCAAACCGGTCATCAATCTGACGTCCATCGGGGGGAGGATGCCCTGGTATGCCACGTCGAGCGGCTTCGTGCTCCTCGCCGATGCTGCCAGCGAGGTACGTGAGACCGTCATAGCCGGACCTCGTCCGCGCTATGCCTTCGAGCCGGAGTTGTCTGCGAAGGACGTTCAACAGATGCTGGCGCAGGCGCGGCGTGAGGGGTACTTCGAGACGCGTGGATATATCCACCCGGACGCCACCGCCGTGGCGGCTCCTATCAAAGGCCCGTACGGTATGGCGGTTGCTTCCTTGGCGGTTGTCGTTCCGACGGAAGGTTTCCTGCTCCGTCCCGTTCTCGAGGTGTTGCTGCCTGCCGCCAAGGCGGTAAGCGCCCGGCTTGCCAAGTCGCTGCTTGGCCAGGACCAGGCATAGCCTAGTCGTACTAAAGACTCCTTTTGAATGGCGCGTAAGGCCTCGGAGAATCGTACTTTCAACCAGTTCCTGCTGCGCACGGTGATGACAAAGGAGGGCTCCCGGAGACCGTGAGCCGGATGAACAGGCCCACGTGGTCAGAACAACGCTGACCGGCAAGGGCGGCGCCATTCCCGGGACAGAAATGCGGCTTCCGGCAGTTGGGCGCGCAGGAAGGCGGCCGTGGACAAGGCCACTCCGGCGGGCGCGCCGGTCTGGGAGAACGCTCCATAGAAGCCGCGTTTGCCGCCCGGGCGACCATAAACATAATCGGGCCTTCCAGAGGCCCTGGCTACTGTTGCGAAGGTTGATTTCAGGGAGCTGCGGTGGGCCGCCCGGCTCGAAAGGTGCCGGCCTACGCGCCGGGGGCCTGACCTAGTTGGAGGGCTAGCGGGTGAAGGCGCTGCGTCCGGTGATCGCTCG
This sequence comes from Arthrobacter sp. Marseille-P9274, assembly GCF_946892675.1. Taxonomy (NCBI): domain Bacteria; kingdom Bacillati; phylum Actinomycetota; class Actinomycetes; order Micrococcales; family Micrococcaceae; genus Arthrobacter; species Arthrobacter sp. Marseille-P9274. The sequence goes on along the minus strand of NZ_CAMPOV010000003.1, from coordinate 270,391 downwards.
GCCTACGACGAGGGTGTTGATTTCTTTGGTGCCTTCGTAGGTGTAGATGGCTTCGGCGTCGGCGAAGAACCGGGCAACATCGTTCTGGATGAGGATGCCGTTGCCGCCGCAGATGTCGCGGGCCGCCGCGACGGTTTCGCGCATCTTGGTGCAGGTCCAGGCCTTCGCCATGGCCGAGTCCTGGTCCCGGTAGATGCCGTTGTCCTGCTGCTGGGAGAGGCGGACAACCATGCCCATGGACGCGATGGTGTTGCCGAGCATGGTCACGAGCTTGTCCTGGATCAGCTGGAAGCCTGAGACCGGACGGCCGAACTGTTCGCGTTCGCTGACGTAGCGCAGGGCGGCTTCGTAGGCGCCGGCCTGGACGCCGGCGGCGAACCAGGCGACGTTGGAGCGCATGGAGCGGAGCAGGTCGGCGACGTCCGTGAAGGAGTTGATGCGGGCGAGCCGGTAGTCGTCGGACACTTCGACGTTGTCGAGCGCGATGTCGGAGTTCTGGACCATGCGGAGGGACATTTTTCCGGGGATGGTCGTCAGGGTGACGCCTGGTGAGTCCGCCTTGACGAGGAATGCCTTGATTTGGCTGTCCGCGGTGTCGCGGGCCAGGACGGCCAGGTAGTCGGCGAAGGCGGCGCTGCCGATCCAGCGCTTTTGGCCGTTGAGGATCCAGGTGTCGCCTTCGCGGCGGGCGGAGGTTTCCAAGCCGCCGGCGATATCGGAGCCGTGGTCCGGTTCTGTGAGGGCGAAGACGCCGGTCATTTCGAAGGAGTCGATGAGCGGCAGCCACTGTTTGGCCTGCTCGGCGCTGCCGCCGCGTGAGATGGTGGTGCGGAAGAGTCCGGACTGGCCGTTGTACCAGGTGGCCAGGGAGGCGTCGGTGCGGGCGAGTTCGAAGTTTCGGAACCCCTCGTACAGGGAACGTGGCGCGGCACCGTCTTCGGTGAGGGACGCCGGAGTGATCAGGTCCAGGGCGGCCATCGGTTTGATGAGCTGGGTGGGGAATTCCGCCCGCTCCCAGTAGTCGGCCAGCAGCGGCCGGGCCTCGGTGTCGAGGAAGCCGCGGAGTTTGCGCAACTGGGCCGTCTCGGCAGAGGTGAGAAGCGCTTCGTAGTTCATGGGATCGCACTCCTCATAGAGGCGTTCCCCGGTTGGTGCTTCGGTGGCGGGCGCCGGTGCACTGGCGGTGCTGGTCATGGCAGGTCCTTCTGGTGTCGAATGGATCGGGTGCTCGTGGATGTCCTGTGGAGCGTTCTCAAAGCTCGCGCCGAAGCAGCTTTCCCACGGGATTGCGGGGCAGTTCTTCCCGCCGTTCGATCTGCCGCGGCAGCTTGAAGCGTGCGAGCTTCGGGCGCAGGAATTCCTGGAGCTGATTGAGTTCCACGTCGGTCTCGGAGACGATGACCGCGGTGATGACTTCTCCCCAGACCGGGTCCGGGCGGCCGACGACGGCGACATCGAGGATGCCGGGGAAGCCGGCGATGAGATGTTCGATCTCTGCCGGGTCGACGTTCTCTCCGCCGGTGATGATGATTTCCTTGGTCCGGCCCGTGATGCACAGGTCGCCGTCGGAATCGATCAGGCCCCGATCGCCCGTGGCGAGCCAGCCGTCACGGAAGGCGGCGTCGGTGGCGGCAGCGTTGCGCCAGTAGCCGGACGCGGCGTGCGGGCCCCGGACGAGGATTTCGCCGGTTTCGCCCGGCGGCAGGTCTGCTCCGTTGGACGAGGTGATGCGGACGTCGGTCAGCAGCGCCGGTGTTCCGGAGGATTCCGGTTTGCCGAGCGCGTCGGTGCGGCGCCGGAAACTGACGGACGGACCGGCCTCGGTCATGCCGTAGGACGCCAGGACCGGGACGTCCCGGCTCGCCCACAGGGCGACGAGTTCCGGGGGCATCGGGGCGCCGCCGCCGAGGATCCAGCGCAAGCTGGATGTATCGGCGTCGGCAAATCCGGGTGCCTGTGCCATCAGCGTCAACATCGATGGGACCGCGAACATGGTGGTGACGCCGTATTGCCGGATCTGTTCCAGGCAGCGGCCGGCGTCGAACTTGCTCTCGATCACCACGGTGCCGCCCTTGTGCAGGGTGGCGACGGCAATCGTGTTCAGGGCGGCGATGTGGGACAGCGGGGTGTTCACGAGCGTGACGTCATCGCCGGCGATGTCCAGGCCGAGCAGCGTGTTGACGCCGTTGAAGAACAGCGCCGCGTGGCTGAGGACGACGCCTTTGGGATGCCCCGAGGTGCCCGAGGTGTAGACGATGAGGGCCGGCGTGTCCGGGCCGGGGCGGACTTCCGCTGCCTGACCGTCACCGCTGAGCGGCAGGCAGGGATTCGCGGATCCGCTCGTAGGCTGTAGCCGGAAGATCGGCACCGCATCCGTTCCGACGGCTTCCAGGGCCGTCGGAACGGAGCGTTCGGATACCAGGATCGCGCTGGCGGAGAGGTCGCGGAGGATGTACCTGACGTCGGCCGCCGGCGAGGTGATGCCCACCGGGGTGAACACGGCTCCGATGCGCGAGCAGGCGTAGAGCGCTGTGAGTATTTCGGGCCGGTTTTCGGAGAAGCAGACGACCCGGTCGCCCGGGGTGATTCCCTGTTCCTGCAGGAATGCTGCCGCCGCGTGGATCCGGGTGAGCAGGTCCCCGTAGGTGATGTGCTCGCCCTCGTGGATGATGGCGGTGCGCTGCGGCTGGCGCAGGGCACGGCGTTCAACCAGTTCCCCATATCGCAGTCCCGGGAACTGCATGATGCCGGTGTCCTGGCTGGTTCCGGCGTCGGCTGTCCGCGCAATACTCACAAGTGTCTCCATGCCTAGATCGGGTAGTGGCGTTCTTCGGTCGATACGGTGATCCAGCGCAGCTCGGTGAATTCCTCCAGCGAGGCAGCGGAGCCGAAGCGTCCGAAGCCGCTGGCCTTCACGCCGCCGAAGGGCATCTGGGCCTCGTCGTGCACGGTAGCACCGTTGATGTGGCAGATGCCGGACTGGATCCGCTTGGCCAGTTCCAGCCCGCGGCTGACGTCGGCGGTGAACAGCGCGGCGGAGAGCCCGTATTCGGAGTCGTTGGCCGCCTCGATGGCTTCCTCGATGCCGTCTACCTCGATGATCGGGGCCAGCGGGCCGAAGGACTCTTCCGTGTAGATCCGCGCGGCCTTGGTGACGCCGGACAGCACGGTGGGCGGGAAGAACAGCCCGTCGGCCTGGCCTCCGGTGACCACGGTGGCTCCGTTTTCCACTGCGTCCCGGACCAGCGCGGAGACGTGTTCGACGGCGCCCTCGTGCACGAGCGGCCCCAGCTGCGTGGAGTGCTCTTCCGGGTCGCCCACGACGAGTTTGGCTGCCCGTTCGGCCAGCAGCCGGGTGAATTCCGCGGCCACGGACTTGTCCACGATGAGTCGTTCGGTAGACATGCAGATCTGGCCCTGGTTCATGAACGCACCGAAGGAGGCTGCTGCTGCGGCCGCTTCCAGGTCCGCATCGGCGAGGACCACGAACGGGGCCTTGCCGCCCAGTTCCATGACCGAGCGCTTCAGATGCCGGCCCGCCTTCTCTGCGATGATCCGGCCGACCTTCGTGGATCCGGTGAAGTTGATGACGCGCACGGCCTTATGGCTGACCAGGGCATCGACGACGTCCGCGGCGTCTTTTGGGGCATTCGTGATCAGGTTCGCGACTCCGGCAGGGAGCCCGGCGTCGATGAGGCACTCGATGATGGCCGCATGGGTGGCGGGGGTTTCTTCGGAGGCCTTCAGTACTACGGTGTTGCCGAACGCGAGCGGCATGGCGATGGCCCGTACGCCAAGGATCAGGGGGGCGTTCCACGGGGCGATGCCGACAACGACGCCGACGGGCTCGCGGACCGCCATGGCGGTGAGGCCGGGAACGTCGGAGGGGATCACCTGGCCCACGGTTGAATACACCTGGGCTGCGGCTTCACGGAGCATGTTCGCGGCGAGCATGGCGTTGAAATGACACCAGGCCGAGGCTGCGCCCATTTCCTTGCCCATGATGGCCGCGATCGTCTCGGAGCGCTCCGTGAGCAGCCCGGCGGCGGTTTCGAGGACCCGGCGCCGCTGGGCCGGTGCGGTGGCGGCCCAGCCGGGGGCGGCCTGGGCCGCGGCTTCCACGGCCCGTTCGGCGTCGCCGCGCCCGGCCGCGGCGACGGTCGCCACGGGTTCGCCCGTCAGCCGCCGGATCTTATCGAAGTAGCGGCCGCCGGCGGGGTCTGCTGCTTCACCGGCGATCCTCAGCGGGACTTTGACGATGTCTGTTGTGGTGGTCATTCCCGGGTCCTTACTCTGCGGTTGCGGTGGTGTAGGTGCCCAGGCCGGGACGGTAGGTCTTGTCGTCCAGGAACTGGGTCATGCCCTGTTCGCGGGCGTCCGTGTCGAACAGGATGGCCTGGTCATGCTTGGCGTACAGGAAATCTTCCGCCGCTTCCCATGACATGAGCCGGGAGTGCCGGAAGCCCATCTTTGCCCCGCGGACCACCCACTGGCTGAGGCTGGTCAGCTGCTTGGCCAGGGCGATCGTCCGCTCGCGCAGTTGATCGGCCGGGACGGCCTCATTGACGAGGCGCATTTCCGAGGCGCGGCGCCCGTCGAAATGTTCGCCCGTCATGATGTAGTACATGGCGTCACGGGTCGGGATGGTTTCGGCCAGGGCGCGGGTAACCAGGTTGCCCGGGGTGACGCCCCAGTTCACCTCGGAGAGTCCGAAGGTGGCGTCTTCGGCGGCGATGGCCAGATCGCAGGAGACCAGCGGCACAAATGCTCCGCCGAAGCACCAGCCATTGACCATGGCGATGGTCGGCTTCGAGTAGCTGAGCAGTTTGCGGTACTGCCAGTTGGTGCCTTCGGTCCGGACCTTGTTCTGCACCGAGCGGGGCTTGCCGTCGGTTTCACGGAAGTACTCCTTCAGGTCCATGCCCGCCGACCAGGAATCCTCGGTGCCGGTAAGCACGAGGACCGCGCAGCGGTCGTCGGTTTCAAGGTACTCAAGGGTGGCGTACATTTCCCGGTTCAGCGTCGGGTTCATCGCATTGCGCTTGTCGGGGCGGTTAAAGCGGACCCAGGCGATGCGGTTTTCGTCGAAGTCCACGGCAACGGTGTTGCCCCAGGGTTCCTGGACCGGTGCGTTTTCAGCAGTCATGACAATTCTCCAGAGGGTGGGTATCTGTTGGTGAGGGTGCCTCGGCATCGGTCCCTGTAGAACCGTGATCCGGGGTGAGTATCAGTCTTTCTGATACAAGAGATATCAGTGACTCTGATAACATGTCAACCATGAGCGCAGAACGTTTTGACGACGTGGAAGCAGCGCCGGCCGGGCAGGCCGGCCCTGACCAGACCCGGGTGACTTATCTGGTCAAGCGGCTCGAGTCGGCGGTGCGCCGCGACCTGGATGCCATCATGCACGAGCAGGGCCTGACCACGCCGCAGTATGCTGCATTGAGCATTTTGCGGCGGAATCCCGGATTGTCCTCTGCGCAGTTGGCGCGGCGCTCGTTCGTCACCGCGCAGTCGATGCAGGTGATGGTTGCGGCCTTTGTCCGCAGCGGGTTCGTGGAACGCCGTCCCGACGCGGATCACCAGCGCATTCTGCGGAACTACCTCACGGATGAGGGCAGGGCTGTACTGGCCAGAAGCGAGGAAGCTGCCGACCGGATCGAGGGGCAGATGCTCGCCGGACTCACTGGTGCGCAGGTCAAGCGCCTGCGGGAAACGATGGAAATCTGCGTTCGGAACCTCATGGCCGGCAGCGCAGCCGGCGAGGACTGAAGGATTCGGCAACACCTGGCATCCGGCCTGCCCGGTTCGGGTGCCGGGCTGACGCTATGGCTTTACCCGGCGCCGCAGCCGGGGGCTGATTGATGCGGCCCCGCGGTTCCCGGCCAGTGCATGCGAGAGGCCGCGCCCGGCCATCTGGACCAGGATCTTCATCTCGGCCAGGTCCCTGGCCCCTGGCGAACTGAGGAGTGACACGGCAGCGACTCCGATTTCGGGTGGACCGAAGACGGGGGCGGCGCACGAGGCCGAGCCCGCGGTTAGTTCATCCAGCGATGTCGCCACCCCGTCCCTGCGGACACGGTCCAGCTCCGACTGCAGTTCCTCCCGGTCGGTGATGGTGCGGGGTGTGAAGGCGGCCAGCGGACGGGACAGTGCGGCGTCCCGGACGGCCGGTTCCCCATGGGCCAGGAGGATTTTTCCCGATGAGCTGGCGTGCAGGGGCAGTCTTCCGCCGGCGCGTCCTGCAACCGGAACATCCCGGGTGCCCGCTATCCGTTCGATCAGGAGGGCCTCACTGCCCTCCAGGACGGCAAGGAGCACGTGGGCCTTGGTGGTTTCCCAGAGACCCTGCAGGAACGGCATCGCCGTCTCGCGCAGGCCATAGGTCCGGTTGGCCCGCGCTGCGATCTCCCACAGGCGGACCCCGATGGCATATTCCCCGCCGGCCGTGCGTTCGAGGCCGCCCCAGCTGACCAGTGACTGAATGAGCCGGTGGGCCGTGCTGGACGGCAGGCCGGTGGCACGGGCTATTTCCGACATCGAAAGCACCGTTCGTTCCCCGGCGAACGCTTCCAGGATCAGGAACGTTTTGCTGGACACCGACTGTCCGGGCATCGAATTATTTCCTGCCACGAGTGGCTCCTTCATTATCAGCACTTCTTATATTAGAGCGCTCCCAGAGAGTTTCCCACTGGATGGGCAAATGTGTTGGCCATCACATCAGAGACTCTTATATTGAATGTTGGCTGGCTCAGGACCGGCCCTTGATTTCCCAAAGGAGCGAGCGAGTGAGCAAGACTATGACGGCGGCCCGGATGCACCACGTCGGCGAACCAATGGTGCTGGAAGAGGTTCCCCTGCCCGAGCCGGGCCCTGCAGACGTACGGGTCTCGGTCCAGGCCTGCAACATCGTCCCGAACCTGGCGAATATTCTCGCCAACTGGACCACATGGTTCCCTCAGAACCCCCTGCCCGCCCTGCCCGCCATTTTCGGCCTGGACCCGGCCGGCGTCATCGATTCGGTTGGAGCGGACGTCCACGGGTTCAAACCCGGCGACCGGGTCTACGTGAACCCGGGACGTCACTGCGGTGGCTGCCTCGCGTGCCGGCGCGGTGACCACATCAATTGCACCAGCTACGCCTTCGCAGGCTACTTCGGCTTCACCGCCACCGCCTCCCAGACGTTGGATAGATACCCATACGGCGGGCTGGCTGAATACATGATCGCCCCGCAATACGCGCTCGTGAAGCTGCCCGAATCGGTCAGCTTCGAACATGCAGCGCGCTTCGGTTACCTGGGAACCGCCTACTCCGCACTGCGCAAGGCCGGCGTCGGTACCGACACCACCATCCTGGTCAACGGGATCAGTGGCACCCTGGGCCTGGGCGTCGCGCTGTACGCGCAGGCCATGGGCGCGACAAGAATTCTGGGCACCGGCCGGGACAGGGACCTGCTGGAACGCGTCCGCGCCCTGGCACCCGGACGCATCGAAACCTTTTCGACCCTCGACGGACCCATCGACCGGTGGGTACACAGCGTGACCGACGGCGGAGTGGACGTGCACATCAGTGCACTCGGCCCGGGCGCGCCGCACGAACCCTTCCTGCAGGGCATGAAATCCCTCCGCCGCGGCGGCAAGGCCGTCAATATCGGTGCTACCGCCGGAGACGTCCCGATCGATGTCCACCACATGATGGACCAGCAGCAGCAGCTGATCGGCTCCGTCTGGTTCACCGCAGGCGAAGGCGAGGACATGGCCGCCATGGCAGCCAACGGCATGGTTGACCTGTCCATCCTGGAGAACGTCGCTTATCCGCTGGCCAAGGTCAACGACGCCATCAACGGCATCGAGAACCGCCATGGCGGCTTCAGCAACTTCATCATCAACCCCAACGACAAGTAAGGAACCCGCCATGGCCGAAAAACTACTGCAGGTCGATCCCTCCCGCACCGCACTTATCAACGTGCACTGGCAACAGGACATCGTCACTCGCGAGGGGGCTTTCGCACCTTTCTTCGCTGAATCCGTGGCCCGCCACGGCGTGATCGCCAAGACCTCCAGTCTTGTGGCATCGGCCCGGGAGGCAGGCCTGCTCGTGATTTGGGCACGCGCCGCCTTCCGCCCGGGGTACCCGGAACTCGTCCTGAATTCCGGACTCAACCAGGCGATTAAGGACCTTGGCGCGCTGGTGGAAGGCAGCCCCGGTGCCAACATCATCCCGGACCTAGCCCCGCTGGACACCGAACCCGTCGTGAGCCATCCGGGTACCTCCGCATTCCCTTCCACTGCACTGGATGCCATCCTGCGCCGGCACGGGATCGAAACGGTGCTCTTCACTGGAGTGTCCACCAACGTCACCGTCGAAGGCACGGCGCGGGACGCGGTCAACCTCGGATACCGTGCGGTCCTCGTTAAGGATGCCTGCGCCGCCGCGACGGACGCAGCCCACGAAGCTACGCTGGAGACCTTCTCGCTGTTGGGGGGAACAGCGAGCGTTGAAGAGATCCAATCCGTGCTAACGGCAGTACCCGCCGAAACCGTCGGACTCAGCCGATAACGAGCCACGCAGCGCCGCAGGGGATTCACGAGACTGATTCCCTGCGGCGCTGTTCGCGTATCCGGGTTGGGTGCCCGGGCCCTCAAACGGTACAGAATAAGTAAGCACCGTCGCCAGCGCCGGCAGAATCGCGACCGGAGGAAAAGTGAGCCCGGCTCGACCTCCGCAAGGACATGCCCCGATCGTAGATGTTCGTCCGCACCCGCCGTATGTGTTTTGCGAGCCGGACGTGCCAGATGGTCGTCCAAAGGAACCGTCAGGCGGCGGGTAGCCTGATCGGCGAGGTCGTCTGCTTGGGGGTTGGCGCCGGTGGGGCATCACCCCCGGGTTCTCAGTCGTTACCGTCACTAAAATTGTGGGGCCCGGCTGTAGCCGGACCCCACAATGCAGCACCGCAGCGCGAACCTAGGCGTCTTTGGGTGCGAGGACGATGTCGAAGCGGGTACGTGCCCAGGCCTGGTTTCCGAGGTCGCGGCCGTCGGGGGTGGGGGTGCCGGCGGGCTGCTGGTCGAACTTTTTGATGAGGGAGTCCTTGACGCCGAACACGCTGTCGCCGATCTCGATCTGCGGGTCGCCGTCGACGAAGATGTGCGTGACGAGAGTGCGCAGGTTCTCGGCCGTGACCATGAAGTGCAGGTGGGACGCGCGGACGGGGGAGCGGCCGACCGACTCCAGCATCTTCCCGACCGGACCGTCATGCGGAATCGGGTACGGGGTCGGGGTGAGGCCCCAGAATGCGTAGTTGCCGTCGGCGTCCGAGAAAAGGTGGGCGCGGCCGGCGACCCGGCCGTCCGTGTACTGGACGTCGTAGAATCCGTCGTCGTCGGCTTCCCAGACCTCGATCCGGGCGCCCGGGACGGGGGTCCCGTCGGTGTCGGTGACGGTGCCTTCGACCCAGCAGGGCTGGCCGTGCGCGCCGCCTGCGATGTCGCCGCCGTGCGGGATTTCCGGGGCGTGCTCGGTGAAGAAGGGCCCGAAGACGGTGGCTTCGGTGGCCGTGGCGGCGCCGGCGTAGGCCTGGTTGTTCACGGCGATGGTTTGCATGGAGGCGCCGAGGACGTCGGAGAGCAGGATGAATTCCTGGCGTTTGTCGTCGGTGATGTGGCCGGCGGCGGTGAGGAATTCGATGGCCTTGTTCCACTCGGTTTCGGTGAGCCTCACCTCGCGGATGAAGGCGTGCAGGTGCCGGGTGAGGGACTGCATGAGCTGCTTCAGCCGCTCATCGGGGGTGTTGTCGAAGGACGCGACGACGGTGTCGACGAGGTCCTGCTCGACCCGGGACTGCTCCGGGGTGATGCCGGTGGCCGCAGTGTCGGTGGGAGCGTTGTTCATGGCTGCCTGCCTTAGAGGTCGGTGAGGGTCTTGGGGTCGTCGCCGGCGGTCGCCGCCTGCAGCAGCGCGGTCAGGTTCGCGGCGGTCGGGGTGCGCGGGTTGGAAGCCGGGATGACGGGCAGGATCAGGTCCACGGCTTCGGCGATGTTCTCCTCGGTGAAACCGTAGTCCTTCAGCGCCGTCGGCGCGTCGAGGGTTTCCCGGAGCCGGTTCAGTCCGTCGACCGGGTCCGTGGTGCCGAACGCGGCGGTGATCCGTTCCGCTGCCTGCGGGGCGGCCGGGGTGTTGAACGCGAGCACGTAGGGCAGGACGGTGGCGTGGGTCTGGGCGTGGGGCATGTTCCAGGTCCCGCCGAGGACGTGGCAGATTTTGTGGTGCATGCCGGAGCCGGCGGAGGCGAACGCGACGGCGGAGAGGTAGGCGCCGTAGAGCGCCTGTTCCCGGCCCTCGAGTCCGGCCGGGTCCATCACGATGGCCGGCAGGCCGGCATTGAGGGCGCGGATGCCTTCGGCGGCGAGGGCCTGGTTGATCGGGTCGACGCGCGGTCCCCACATCGAGTCGATGCAGTGCGCCATCCCGTTCAGCCCGGAGGCCACGGACAGCTCGACCGGCAGTGAGAGGGTCAGGTTCGCGTCGTAGATGACGGTGGCGGGCAGGACCTTGTCGTCGACGCCGGTGCTCTTGCGGGCCGCCTCGGTCAGGCCCCAGACGTTGGTGGCCTCGGACCCGGCGTACGTGGTCGGGACCGCGACGATCGGGATCCCGGTGGTCAGGGCGATGGCCTTCGCCAGCCCGGTGGTCGAGCCGCCGCCGACGCACACCAGCAGGTCGATGCCATGTTCCGCGGCCGCGGCGCGGGCCTTCTCGGCCTTCTCAATCGGCACGTGCGGCGCCACGTCCTCGTAATTCAACGCCGCATCGATGCCGGAAGTCACTTCCCTGGCGATGGCCGCTTCGAACTCGCTGGCGATCACCATCACCTTCTGTGCGCCGAACCGGGACACCTCGGATGCGAGGTTTTCGGCGGCCTTGCCGGTCCCGAACAGCACCCGCTGCCCCAACGTCACATGCTCAAACACCAGCATTAGACCATCGCCTCCTTTACCGCGAGTTCGGCGTCATGGCCGTAGAGCCAGCCGTTCCTGAGCAACGGGTCGCCCTCGGCCAGCCCGGCGTCGCGCTTCAGTTGGGCCGGGCCGTCGGGCAGGTGGTTGATGTCCTTGCGCGCGTGGCTGAGTTGCTGGATCTTCGTGGTCCGTTCGATGCGAACCCGTTCGTAGGTTTCCAGGGCGCGCTCCGGGTTCCCCAGGTCGTCGGCCAGGCACTGGGCGAGGGCGGCGCCGTCCTCGATCGCCTGGGCAGCCCCTTGGGCGAAGAAGGGGAACATGGGATGGGCGGCGTCGCCGAGGAGGGTGAGCCTGCCCCGGGACCAGCGGGTCAGCGGCGCCCGGTCCAGCAGGGCCCACCGACCAGGAGTACCTGCGGCTTTGATCAGCTCTGTAAGGCGCGGGTCCCATCCGTCGAACTCCGCGAGCAGTTCATCGACGGTTGCCTTCGTGCTCCAGGACTCATCGGTGAAGTCACCAGCCGGGGCGAAGGCAACGATATTGACTGCCCGGCCGCCTGAGATGGGGTAGTGCACCAAGTGGTGGTCGGGGCCAATCCACAGCGTCTGCGCCTTGCGCCGAGCGAATTCCGGCGCAGCTTCGGCCGGCACGATTGCCCGGAACGCACACATGCCGGAGTATTCGGCCGGCCCGGGAGTTGCAACTACGCTGCGGACCACTGAGTGGACGCCGTCCGCGCCAATGACGATGTCGGCATCGGCCGTTGTTCCGTCGTCGAAACTCAGAACGGCGCCGCCATCGTGCGGGTTAACCTTCACGCAGCGCTTGCCCAGCCGGAGCCACTGCTCCGGGACTGCAGCCTTGACTGCTTCGAGGAGGTCGGCGCGGTGCGCCACGTAAGTGCGTTCGCCGTAGAGCTCCTCGCACCTGCCCGTGAGCTGCTCGGCCGAGAGGACCTTGCCGTTGTCCCAGCGGCGGAACTCCCAGCCCACCTCCAGGGGCACGGCCTTGTCCAGGAACGTGTCGATGTGGCCGAGGCGGCGTATCAGTCGTACCGCATTGGGGGAAACGACCAGCCCGGCTCCGACCTCGCCGAGTTCGGGGGCCTGCTCGTAGACGGTGGCCTGCAGCCCGGCGCGGTTGAGGAAGGCGGCGGCAGCGAGCCCGCCAATTCCGCCGCCGAGGATGGCAATCCTCATTTCGTGTGGGCCGGTTGTGTTGTCTGTTGTGAGGGTCATGGTGACTCTGCCTTTCCGCAAGGGGCCCGCGCTTCGCGTTGTCGGGCGCCGGGACAGTCGAACTGCATCCATCCTCTGCTCGGCCTGCCTGCCCGAGTACTAGGATGTTCAGTGAATGAACATTCTTCCGCCGGCTGGTGGCGGCCTAGAACAGGAGCCGTTATGCCCTCGACCACCGAATCGGGCCGCAGCGTCGCCTCGCGAATGCTTGCGGTGATGTTCGCGTTCCGGCCGGGAGATGCCCGACTGAGCCTGGCTGACCTTACCCGCCGTACCCGGATGCCACATGCGACAGTACGGCGCATGGTTTTGGAGCTGCTTGCAGCAGGCGTGCTGGAGCAGGCGGAGGACGGCAAATTCGTGGTCGGGATTAAGGTTTGGGAACTGGGCTCTCTCGCGCCGCGCAGCCTGCCGCTGCGCAGCGTCGCCCTGCCCTTTATGGAGGACTTGCACGAAGCCCTGCGGCAGCACGTGCAGCTTGCTGTTCTCGACGGGCTGGAAGCGGTGATCGTCGAACGTCTTTCGTCCTCGGCCGCAGTGGGCCTCGTGTCCCAAGTCGGTGGAAGGCTTCCCCTGCACAGCTCGGGCGTCGGAAAAGTGTTGCTGGCTCATGGCGGGACGGATCTGTTCGACCAGGTGGTCGCCTCCGGTTTGAAGGCCTACACCCCGGCCACCATAACCGACCCTGGAAAGCTGCGCGCCGATCTTGCCGAATGCCGGCGCACCGGTGTGGCCATAGTCCGGGAAGAAACCAGCGCTGGCGCACAATCAGCGGCTACCCGCATTCTTGATGACTCGGGGGAAGTGGTGGCCGCTCTCTCAGTCGTGGTCGCGGCCGGAACCGTCAACCTGAATTCCGTTGTCCCCGCCCTGGTTACTGCCGGCAGGGGAATATCGCGCGGCTTGCGCAGAGCGCGACCCTCGGTAGGTAAGGGCTAGAACCAAGCCCGCAGGGGTAGAGGTGCAGCTGGCTGGCTTCGGGAGCTTCAGCGGAAAAAGCGGCAGATGCGCCTGCGGTCACGTCGATAGTAATGAGGTAAGAACCGCTTCGACGCCTGGGCGCGAGCCGGCGGGCACGCGGGCTGCGATCTGTGGAGGGGAAGACCGGCTTGCCGCGGTCCTGGAGCTCCCCGGCGAGGAGCCAGTTGGGAGCACACCCGAGTGGAACCCCCGCAGGGATCAAGGTCGGTCCACGTGCCGTTTGTGGCGGGGGGCACCGTTTGCACGGTTCCCGGTTGCCGCCGAGTAGCCGGTGTCTCCCTGCTTGGGCTGCCTGGGCCGCGGGAGCGAAGAACGTGAACTGCTATGGACCGCGGAGAGCTGCCAACTGTTGCTTCTGACGGATCCGGATGCCACGGCATTCTGCTCCCCGCAATCCAGTGTTCATTGAGTGAACATACAGCTCCGATGTGATGTACCTCATGGAACCCTGATCACACGGACGTACCAGCCCTGGGGACTGTCAAGGTCCCGACAGCCGTTTCCCCTCTGGAAACGCACTCGGCACCAGCGAGCGGCGTCGTCCCCCTCAATTCAGATGTCGATCACGGCAAGTACCAAAGGACAACCCATGAGCAGCGAAAAGGACTCGACGAGGCACTCATCGCCCGTCAAGGTGGCATTGGCCAGTTTCATCGGCACCAGCATCGAGTACTACGACTTCTTCATCTTTGGCACTGCGGCGGCCCTTGTCTTCCCGCAGCTGTTCTTCCCGCAAACCAGCCCGGTGGTCGGTACCCTGCTGGCCTTTGCCACCCTGGGGGTGGGGTTCCTGGCCCGCCCCCTGGGCGGTGTCCTGTTCGGGCACTTCGGCGACCGCGTCGGCCGCAAGAAGATGCTGGTCATCTCACTCGTCGGCATGGGCTTGGCCACCCTAGGCATGGGCCTGATGCCGACCTATGCGCAGATCGGCCTCCTCGCCCCGATCCTGCTGACCGTTCTACGCCTATTCCAGGGCCTGATGGTCGGGGGCGAATGGGGCGGCGCTGTCCTGATGGCCGTGGAACACGCGCCGAAAGGCCGGAAAGGCTTCTACGGATCCTTCCCGCAAACCGGTGCCCCCGTCGGCGTGGCCCTCGCCACGGTGTCCTTCCTCGCCATCTCGAATCTCCCCGATGAGCAGTTCCTCTCGTGGGGCTGGCGCCTCCCATTCCTGGCCAGCGCCCTGCTGGTACTCGTCGGGCTGGTCATCCGTATGAGCATCGCCGAGTCCCCGGCCTTCGCCGCCGCACGCGAGAAGCAGTCCCTCGTCAAGGTGCCGCTGGTCGAGGCCTTTAAACGGCATCCCAAGGAGATCTTCCTCATTGCCGGTACCTACCTGTCTCAGGGCGTTATCGCGTACATCGCGATGAGCTACCTGGTGAACTACGGCTCCACTGTTGTCGGCCTGCAACGCGGCGACACCCTGATGGGGGTACTCGTCGGCGCTGTCGTCGCGGCGGTGCTGACCCCCGTCTTCGGGGCGGTCTCTGACACCTGGGGGCGCAAGACGGTTTACTTCCTGGGGGCGCTGATGATCCTGCTGACCATTGTGCCGGGCTTCATGCTAATAAATTCCGGTGCCGTCCCCGGCTTCGTCGCCGGTGTGGTCGTCATGTACGGCATCGCCACCGCCCCTGCCTGCGGCACCACCGGTTCCTTGTTCTCCATGGTGTTCAGCCGGGAGGTCCGGTATACCGGAGCCTCGGTGGGTTATACGATCTCGCAGATCGCCGGCCCAGCCTTCGCCCCGATGATCGCTACCTCGCTGTACGCTGCCTTCGGTACCTCCGACGCCGTCGTCATCTACCTCTTGGTGATTGCCGCGATCTCGGTCCTCTCCGTCTCACTGCTGCCCGGCGGCTGGGGCAAAGCCGAGGCACGCTACAACCAGGAGATCATGGACAGGGAGAGCGACGGCGAATGGTCCAAGGCCAAGGAGCACGAAACGACACCGCTTCCTGTTCCGGAATCAACCAAGGCCTGAGGAGCCTCGCGCGTCACGCTTCAGTGGAACTCGCAACTATCAAGAGTCAGTAGATGAGACCTCCCCACAGCAGGACGACGGGGAGGTCTCATCTACTGCGGGCCCTGTGCTGCATGCGAAGTACCGATAACCGTGACTATGTCGACCGGGGGCATTGCTGGTCGGAGACTGGGTCCGGCCGGGGAGTGGAGTGTTGGAGGATGGGTGAATTCATGCGGTCGTTGCAACGAGGGGCACTTCGGGGTCCAACAGTAGCCGCTGCATGGCTTGTGCGGGGCTGATTCCGCCGAGAATCTTGCGGGGCCGGTCGTTCAGTTCGGCTGCAACTTCCAGCAGACGCTCCGGGGCGTGGACGGACAGGTCGGTCCCTTTGGGGAAGTACTGCCGCAGCAAGCCGTTGGCGTTTTCGTTGGAGCCGCGTTGCCAAGGACTGTGCGGGTCACAGAAATAGATGTCCATCTTCGTAGCCAGGGTGATCTCCCGGTGCCTGGCCAGCTCGGTGCCCTGATCCCAGGTCAGGGACTTGGACAGGTGTGTCGGGAGGGTGGCAATCACGGCCAGGAGCGCGTCACGGACGGCCGGGGCGCCGTGGTCATCAGGGAGATGGACGAGCATCACGTAGCGGGTCTTGCGTTCGACCAGAGTGGCGATGGCCGACCGGCAGTTCGAGCCAAGAACTAGATCGCCCTCCCAATGCCCGGGCACGGCACGGTCAGCGACCTCGGCAGGCCGTTCACTGATCAGGACCATGTCAGGGATCTTTGATGGGCGTTTTCCGGTGCGTCCGCGCGGCCGCCTCACCGCGCGGCCGGTGCGCAGATGCTGGTGCAGGCCGGTGCGCAGCCCGCCGCGCCCCTGAGCAAACAGGGCCTGGTAGATGGTTTCGTGGGACACCCGCATCCGGCTCTGGTCGGGAAAATTTTCATCGAGGTGGAGACTGATCTGCTCCGGGCTCCATTTCACGCACAGTTTGGTCTGCACCAGTAATGCCAGCTCGGGATAGTCAAACTTACTGGCCTTCGGCCGGCGTCCGCGGAACTCTGCCCGCTTCTGCGCGGCATAAGGAGCATAGGCATTACGGGCGCTGCCGTTTCGACGCAGCTCACGGCTTACGGTTGAAGCCGACCTCCCGATCCCGAGGGCAATCGAACGCACCGAGGCACCGGACAACCGCAGATCTGCGATCTGCAACCGTTCATCCAATGACAGATACCGCCCGGAGGGTTTGAGGCGTCTCCGCGGTATTCGTCCGCCGGTTGCCAGGCGCCAACGCCGCCCTGTTTGTCTGTTCACACCCACAGCATCACACGCCGCAGTCAATGTGGAACCCCCGGCCATCAACACCCAAAACGCGGCCCGCATACCCGCCAAATCCCGTCGGGAAACCATACACAACACCTCACATCAAAACGCGGCGTTGCGACGACCCTTTGAACTCGCCACCGGCTTGTGCGACAGCGGTTGCGGGCTGGTCTGTCGATCGCGGCTAACTGCGTTGCCGCCTCTCCCGGGTCGTTTTTGTTGCAACGGGCGGTTAAGCGCAGATCGCCGAGGACCGCGGTCCTGCTTCGAAGACTCTGGCGGCACCGTGCGTGTACTTGCCGGACTGCGTCGCCTGATCGTATCGGGGCCCAAACAGGAGCCGGGTGTGTACTTGCCGGACTGCGTCGCCTGATCGTATCGGGGCCCAAACAGGAGCCGGGTGTGTACCGTGTGCATGGCAGCCAGGTGTACGCAATGGTTCGGGCGGCCTCTGCGGACCTGGCCAATCGGTTCGGCCAGCTGGGCGAGAGCGAAGCATCGGCATCGGATGCCTGCCGCAGGCAGGTCCGGCATCCTCGTCTGGACTCCTGTGCCGTGGGTGCAGGGTTGGTCCGGTGCCGGGTGTCTACGCCGGGCGGGCGAAGGATCGGCTGAACCCCTGCCCTGACAGGACGAGGTTCTGTGCCGGCGCGAGCCGTTCGGCTTCGTATGCTGCCAGCGCGTGCGGTGCTTGGCTCCCGTCGGTGTCGCGGA
This sequence comes from Arthrobacter sp. Marseille-P9274, assembly GCF_946892675.1. Lineage (NCBI taxonomy): Bacteria > Bacillati > Actinomycetota > Actinomycetes > Micrococcales > Micrococcaceae > Arthrobacter > Arthrobacter sp. Marseille-P9274. Next base: position 253,214 of record NZ_CAMPOV010000003.1, on the reverse strand, counting down.
GGTGGCGGGCGAGTGCTTCGGCGTCGTCGAGGGAGGTGCCGAAACCGCGGCCGGTCATCGGGGTGGGCACGTGGGCGGCGTCGCCGACGAGGACCATGCGGCCGTTGACGAGCCGGTCCGGGACGTACTCGGCGATCGGGGTGCCCACGAAGTCGATCCGGTCGATGGAGTTGCCGATTGCGTCCCGCCACGGGCGTGGCCACCGCTTCGCTGCTTCGCGGGCGAGCCCGTCACGCACGCCCTTGTCCAGGTCTGTTGACCGTAGTGAGTGGTGCGCGATCTGGCCTCGGACGGCGCCGAGCCGGCGGAAGAGCGCGTTGCGGGTGCCGTCGTACCAGGCCCAGCCCAGCCGCCGGTGCCCGGGAGCGGTGGAACCGTCGGGACCGGCCAGTGGGTAGCCCAGCAGCACGTGGTTTCCGGTGTGGCGGATGTCGAGCCCGCCCGGCCACCGGCCCGCGTAGTCCAGGTCGCGTTCGGCCGCGACACCGAGCCAGAGCACGTAGCCGGCGAAGGACGCGTCCGGGCGCTCCGGGGCGACGGTACGGCGTACCAGGCTGCGGTGCCCGTCCGCGCCGATCAGTACGTCCGCCCTGTGGCGGTGCCCGTCGTCGGTGCGCGCCCAGACACCGCCGCGGTCCTGGCCGACCTCGGCGACACGGGCGCGGTGGCGCATGGTCATTCGCGGTTCGCTCTCCGCGGCCCGGCACAGCCCCTCGTACAGGCCGGCCCAGGTCGAGGGCACGGCGGATGCGGCCTCGCCGTCGCGGGGTGCGGCCATGCGGACCGCGGCGCGGGCGTGCTCGGGGCCGAGGATCGTGCGCAGCGCCGCCTCGCTGACCGAGAGCGCCGCCCCGGAGGGGCGGTGCCGGTCGGCGCGCTCGAGGAGCGTGATTCGGTGGCCCTGCCGGGCGAGCCCGATGCCGGCCATGAGGCCGGCCAGGGACCCGCCGGCGATCAGCACGTCGGCCAAGGGGCGACGCCGGGATTGTTCAAGGAAGTCCTTTCGTTCATGGGGAGAAGGAGAGAGGGCCGCGCGGACCGTGCGATCCGTGCGGCCCTCGTCGGCGGTGCCCGTGCTCAGGCCTCGGGGATCTCCGCGCCGTGCTGGGCGATGGTGATCGACTCCGGGTCGGGGCCGCCGCGGACGCCGGTGTCGAGGGCGTCAATCGCGGCGAGCTCGTCGGCGGTCAGCTCGAAGCCGAAGACGTCGAGGTTCTCCGCGATGCGGGCCGGGTTGGTGGACTTGGGGATGGCCTGGCGGCCCTGGTCGAGGTGCCAGCGCAGCATCACCTGCGCCGGAGTCCTGCCGTGCCGCTCGGCGATCCCGCGGATCGTCGGGTCCTCCAGGGTGCTGCGGCCGTCCTCGTTCCAGCCGGGGTAGAACGTGATCCCGCCGATCGGCGACCACGCCTGGGTCAGGACGCCGTGCTTCTGGTTGGCCTCCTGGACGGCGGCCTGCCGGAAGTACGGGTGCACCTCGACCTGGTTGACGGCCGGGACCACCTCGGTCTCGGCGAGGAGCCTGTCGAGGTGCTCGGGCATGAAGTTGCTGACACCGATGGCCTGGACCCTGCCATCGGCGAGGAGGGACTCCAGGCCCTTGTAGGCCTGAACGGTCAGGTCGAACCGAGACGGCATCGGCTGGTGCAGGATCAGCAGGTCGATGGTCTCGACGCCGAGCTTCCCGGCGGACTTCTCGAACGCGTGGCGGGTCGCGTCGTACCCGTAGTCGTTGAGCCAGACCTTGGTCTCGAGGAAGACCTCGTCCCGGTCGAGGCCGGAGCGGCGCAGGCCCTCGCCGACCTCCCGCTCGTTGAAGTACGCGGCGGCGGTGTCGACGTGGCGGTAGCCGGTGCGCAGCGCCGTCTCGACGGCTCTGGCGGTCTCTTCCGGGGCGGACTGGAAGACACCGAAGCCCAGCGCGGGCATGGCCACCCCGTTGTTCAGGTCCAGTCGTGGAGTTGTGTCGGTCATGGTTCGCGTCTCCTGTCGGACGTGGTGGGCGGTGTTCAGTCGAGGGTGAGGAGCAGTTCGAGCATGCGCGGGTCACGGTGGTCGAACTCGCCGCCGGCCTTCCTCTGGTCGAGGGCGGCGATCCGGGCCATCTCCTCGTCTGTCAGCTCGAAGTCGAAGACGGCCGCGTTCTGGCGCAGCCGCTCGATGCGGGTGGACTTGGCGACCAGGGCGACGCCGCGCTGGACGAGCCAGCGCAGGATGACCTGGGGCAGGCTCCGTCCGTGCGCCTCGGCGATCTCGGCGAGCACCGGGTGGCCCAGGATCTCGGGGTTCCCCTGGCCGAGCGGACCCCACGCCTGCAGGACCGTGCCGTGCTTCGCGAGGAGCTCCTGGGTGGCGGTCTGCTGGTTGAACGGGTGCGTCTCGCGCTGGTTCACTGCCGGCACGACGCGGTGGTGCGCGACGAGGTCGGCGTACCGGTCGTCGAAGAAGTTCGACACGCCGATTGCGCGGATACGGCCCTCGTCGAGCAGCTCCTCCATCGCCCGCCAGGAGCCGTAGTAGTCACCGAAGGGCTGGTGGATCAGGTACAGGTCGAGGTAGTCCAGGCCCAGGTTGTCCAGCGATACCTGGAACGCTTCCTTGGTTTGCTTGTAGCCGTGGTCCTTGAACCACAGCTTCGTGGTGACGAACAGCTCCTCACGGGCCACGTCGGTCCGGGCCAGCGCCTGCCCGAGGGCCTTTTCGTTGTAGTAGCGCGAGGCGGTGTCGATGAGCCGGTACCCGGCGTCGAGTGCTACGGGTATGGTATCGAGGACTTCCTGGTCGCTCATCTGGAAGACGCCGAGGCCCAGCTTCGGCATCTGCACGCCGTTGTTCAGGGTGATCGCGGGAACAGTAGCAGCCATGACAGGTGTCTCTCCTTCTCAATCGGTGATAGACGCAGCCGCGGTGACGGCGTCCGTATGCGGGGTGGTTTCGACCGCGGCGGCAGCCCGCCTGCCGGTCTCGGCCGCGGTGAGGATGGGGCTGATGCCGATGAGCAGCGCAAGGGCGGCGACGGTGATGACCGCGCCGGCCAGGGGTGTGGCCATGACGCCAAACCGGTCGAGGACGATCCCGCCGAGGGCGGAGCCGGCGGCCATGCCGGCCTGGGTCAGGACGACGCCGATGCCCATCGACTTCTCCGGGGAGCGGAACCCGACCAGCAGCAGGGTCTGCTGCCAGACCATCACCAAGCCGGAGAACCCGATCCCCCAGACGAACAGCAAGACGAGGATGACCGGGATGCTCGTGAGCCCGATCGACATGAGCAGCAGGGTCGCGGCCATCAGCAGCGGCATGGACAGGAGTGCGGCCAGGCGGGAGCGGGCCGCGATCTGCCCGGCGAGCCACACGCCGGCGACGCCGCCGGTGCCGAAGACGAACAGTGACAGGATCGTCAGCAGCGGTGGCGCCCCGAGTGCGGCGAGGTAGGGGTCGATGTAGGTGAGGACGGCCATGTAGGCGAGCATCATCAGCATCCATCCCGCGCCGATGCGGAACACGCCCGGCTGGCGGATCGCCTGGCTCAGCGGCATCTGCCGGGTCTGCCCGGCCCGCAGCGGCGGAATCTTCGCCGCCAGCAGCAGCGCGCACACCAGGGCCAGCAGCGCCGCGCTGATGAATGTGGCCCGCCATCCCAGAGCGGTGCCGACCAGGGAAGCCAGCGGGGCGCCCAGGGCGATGCCCACGGTGTTCGCGCCGATCACGATGCTCAGGGCGCGGCGTTCATGCTCGAGGCCTGCGACACCGATCGCGGCCGCCGGGGCCAGGGACATCAGTAGCCCGTGTGCCCCACCGGAGATGAACCGGCCCGCCAGGGCCGGAAGTAAGTCCGAGGCGAAGACGACCAGTGCGTTGCCCGCGACGAAGACGAGCAGGGTGCCGGCCAGGGAGAAGCGGCGGGAGAACCGCACCGCCAGCGAGGTCAGCGGCAGAGCGAGGATCGCGTTGCCCAGCGAGTACAGGGCCGTCAGTGATCCCGCCATCGCCACACTGGCGTTCAGGTCCGGGGCGATCCGGGTCAGGAGTCCGGCGGGGCTGAGTTCGACCGCGAGGGCGAGGAACCCGGCGGAGGCCAGCACCAGGATCGCCAGCCACGGGAACCGCTCGGTCGCGGCCCGGTCGGTTGGTGAGGTCACAGGAGCCTTTCGATCATGCGGAGGGGGAATCTGTGGTGACGCAGATGCGCGGCGGGTATTGCCCTGCCAGAAGCGGATGCGTTATATCCGATTGCAATCATAGCAAATAAACGGATGCTCGGCATCCGCTTGTAGACTGGGGACATGACGGAACAGACACTGCGCAAGGACGCGGCACGCAACCGGGAGCGCCTGATCGCCGCGGGCCGGGACCTGTTCGCCCGGCGGGGGCTGGACGCCACGCTCAACGACGTGGCCCACCACGCAGGGGTCGGCGTCGGCACGGCCTACCGGCGATTTGCGAACAAGGAAGAGCTGATCGAGGCGATCTGGCGCCGGCAGGTCGACGAACTGGAGGCGATCCTGCGCGAGGCCCTGGCCGCGCCGGACCCGTGGGACGGGCTCGTGCTCTACCTCGAACGCTCCCTGGCGGCCCAGGCCCAGGACCTGGGCATGGCCCAGATGCTGGCCGGCCGTACCTGGCCCGACCACTACGACCGGCAGCGCGACCGGCTCGCCCCCCTGGTCAACCAGGTCGCCGACCGGGCACGCGAGGCCGGCCTCCTGCGCCGGGACGTCACCGGAACCGACCTGATCTTCCTCCAGATCGGCCTCACCAGCATCTCCGGCACGGTCCGGGACGGGACCGTGCCCGAGGGGCGCAGCGATACCGGCCAGCTGTACCGGCGCTACCTATGGATCATGCTGGACGGACTGCGGGCGCCGGCGTCCGGACAATCGGCGCTCCCCGTTCCGGCCCTGAGCACCCCTGAGATGCATACACTGCTCCGGCCCCGCGCCCACGGCTGACGCCTCATCCCACCACGGGGCAGTGACCGCCGCCAGCCCACCGCATTATGAAACGGCAACGGAGGCGGCCGGCAAACCGGGATCACCAGGTCCGGCGCCCGCTGACCCTGCGTTCCCTCCGCGCCCTCGGAATCGGGCGCAGGCGACCCGCCGGGAGGTGGGCTCAACGAGGCCCGGCCATCCTAAAACACCTGTGACTATGTTCAGGCGAGCGTCTCGCTGCACCATGCCCGTGGGAACGGTTCGAAGGCCGGCAGGGTTGGCGCAAAGCCGCCCGCTGACCATTCAGGCCAATGCGTAAGTTCTCGAGTTCTAGCATCGTGGTGGGGGACCGACTAACGCGACATTAGGGGTAGTGGACCGGGTAATGGCGACATCAATTGACCGCCGTTGCAGGAGCCGAGACTCCCTCCCGGGATCTCTTCGAACACGATCGGAGAGATCCCGGGAGAGTGCGGTGCCGTATCAGCGCGGGATCACAGTGAGGATGCTCCCGGGCCGGACGGACCCTGTCATTTGCCGCTGTAGAAGGGGAAGGCGCTGTGCTCTCCGTAGTCCACGTCGCGCAGGTCCCGCAGCAATTCCATGTCCGCCTCCGAGATCACGAAGTTGATCTCGGCGTTGGAGCGCATGTGCTCCGGGTTTGCGGTCTTCGGCAGGGACACGGTGCCCAGCTGCAGCGTGTAGCCGATGCACAGCTGCGGCACGGACACGCTGTACTTCCGGGCCAAGGCCTTCACGTCGGCGTGGTCCAGGATCGCGCCGTGGGCGATCGGCGAGTACGCCTCGACGAGGATGCCCTTGTCCTCGCAGTAGGACAGGAGCTCAGAGGGCGTGTTGCCCGCGTGCACGAGCAGCTGGTTCACGTGCGGGACGATCTTTGCGTCCGACAGGATATTTTCCAGGTCCGTCTGCAGGAAGTTGGACACCCCGATGGAATGGATCTTGCCGGCTTCGTGCGCCTCCTCCAGCGCACGCCAGGCCTGGCGGTTGCCCTCGGCGTAGTCACCGCCGCGGAAGTCTTCCCACGGCTGCGGGCTGTGGATCAGCATCAGGTCGATGTGGTCCAGACCCAGCTTCTGAAGCGACCCGTCGATCGCGGCAACCGCCTGGTCGTAGTCCTTGATCTCGGCGGCCAGCTTGGTCGAGACGAACAACTCGTCCCGGGGCAGGCCGGAGGTGTGCACGCCCTCGCCGACGCCGCGCTCGTTGCCGTAGGCCTGTGCGGTGTCGATATTGCGGTAGCCAATCTCGACGGCCGCGCGGACGGCGTCCGCGGCCAGGGCGTCGTTGATGAACCAGGTGCCGAGGCCGAGCTTGGGGATCTTGACCCCGTTCGACAGTGTGTACGTTTCGTTCAGGATGCTCATGCGTTCTCTTCTCTCGTGGGGCGGGATCTCAGCCGGCCTCCGGCGTCACCATGATGATGCTGCCCGGGGATCATGTCGTCTCGACGGCTTAGAGGTGCTCGTCGAAGAACCCGGTCAGCCTGTTCCACGGGATGAGGTCGACCTTGTCGTAAAGGTCCACGTGGCCGGCACCGGGGACGATGTGCAGTTCCTTAGGCTCCGGGGCCTGCCGGTAGGCGTCTTCACTGTAGTAGCGGGAGTGCGCGTTCTGCCCGGCGATGAGCAGCAGCGGCCGCGGAGCGGTCATCTCAAGCTGGGCCAGCGGCATGAAACTCGTGATCGCGCCGAGGCTGGTCAGACTCAGCGGGTGCGAACGCGGATGCTGACCTCGCGGGGTGGCGTAATACTCGGCGAACTCGTCGGCGGCGGCCTGCATCGACGGCTTCAATGGCACCGCGTCCCCGCCGCCGTAGCGCACCTCGCCGCCGTCGAACTCGGCCCAGCGTTGCTTGGCGGCCTCCGCCAGCGCCCGCTGGCGTTCCTCGAGCGTGTTCGCCTCGCTGGGGATCGGGGCGTATCCCTGGCCGTCACGGTAGGCGCGACCCATGTCGTACATGCTCACTGTCGCCACCGCCTTCAGCCTCGGGTCGACCTGAGCCGCGGCCAGGGAGAACCCGCCGCTGGCGCAGACGCCGATCACGCCGATGCGGTCGCGGTCGATGGCCGGGTGTGTACCCAGATAGTCGACGGCGGCGCTGAAGTCCTCCACGAAGGTTTCGAGGGAGGCGATGTGCCGCGGGGTCCCGCCGGACTCGCCGTTGTAGGAGGCGTCGAAGGCCAGCGTGATGAAGCCGTGCTCGGCCATCGTCTGCGCGTACAGGCCGGAGGTCTGTTCCTTGACGCCGCCGAACGGGTGCCCGACGATCAGCGCCCGGGAGCGGCCGCGGCGGCGCTTCGGGCTGTACATGTCGGCCACCAGCTCGATGCCGTACCGGTTCCTGAACGACACCTTCTTGTGGTCGACCTTCGTGCTGCGCGGGAACGTCTTGTCCCACTTGCCTCCGGGACGGGCCTTCGCCTCGGCGTGGGCGGCCGTGCCGCCGGCCGCAGCGAGCGTTCCGGTCGCCACGGCCGCGCCGGTCAGCTTCAACAGCTGACGCCGCTGCAGGCCGGGCCCGCCTTGCTCTGCGCTCATCGGTTCACGGGTTTCTCTCGAGGTCAAGGCTGGCCTTTCTGGGTTCGTGGACGTTGAGGGGCCGCCGCGTTGATGCAGCCCTCGTGCTCCGATCCGGGCACGGGAGCCGATGCTCGGCCTTCGAACGGTTCTTCCGCTCATCCATGGAACCTCGCCGATCGCGGGAGCGGGAGTCTCTCCTGGTACCCCCCTTGACAGAGACTCCCGCTGAATCTCTTCTCCGTATTCCATGGGTGGAGTACTGCTCGGACCGACATGGAAGGACTCCGCGATGCGACTGACCCGAACAGCCGCCGGCGCTGCTCCTCGCCGGATGCAGCAATGCGCCTTCGGCCGAGAGCCCGACTCCCGTGCAGACCGAAGCGGCGTCGCCGAGCCGACCGCAGCGCCCTCCTCCGGCACGTCGGAGGAACCGTCTGCGGACCAGGGCGTCGTGGGAACGGGGGTGCGCTTCACCGCCGGCGACGCGGTGGTCCAGGTCGTCATCGACGAGGACAATCCCACGACCCGGTCTTTCCTCGCGATGCTGCCGATGACCCTCGAGTTCTCGGACTACGGCGGCAAGGAGAAGGTCGCCACCCCCACAGGGGAGTGGAACTTCACCGGCGCCAAGGGCCTGAACCCGGAGGTCGGGGATCTGTTCTCCTACATGCCGTGGGGCAACCTCGGGTTCTTCTACAACACCGCGGGAAACACCTTTTCGAACGATCTGACCAAGATCGGCAAGACCGAGGACATCGACTGGATCAAGCTGCTGGACGGGCAGCGGGTCACCCTTGCCGTCGCCGGCTGAGTGAAGGACATGAGAATGACGCTCGAGACGACGACCCCGACCAGGCGAGGCCTCCTGGCCGCCTACGCCGAGCAGACCGGCGTCGCGTTCCCCGCAGAAAGCTGAACCCGGACCCCAGGCTCGCCAAACGAGAGCCACACCGCCCACAGAGAGGATCGACGATTTTGACCGTCCCCACACACACCGACCGACCACTCCGCCGCGGCCTTCTGGCCACGGCGGCTCTCCTCGCCGCGGCAGCGATCGCGCTGGTCCCGGCGTCACCGGCCGCCGCACACCACGGCTGGGACGGCTTCGAGACCAATGACCTCGTCTACATCGCCGGCAGCGTCTCGTCCGAGGGGAGCTGGGGCGATCCGCATTCGCTTTTCGATGTGGCACTGGATGCCCAGCTCCCGGCCACCACACCCGGTCTGACGATCCCTGAGGAGCTGTCGGGACCGGAGGACAGCATCCGGGTCGAGGCGGCTCTCGCGTATGGCGGCCCCCACGACGAGCTCGAGGTCATCATCGCTCCGCCGTGGTGGTCGAGCAGCAACGGGTTGGACCGCTCCCTGGAGGTCGGAGAGCGCTTCCAGGGCGTCGGGTACATCAACAGCACCGATGACGGCCTCTTCCGTCCGGTCGCGTTCTGGTACGGAGACGACAATGCGCCCGTCAACCAGGTGATCGGCAACACGCTCCCGGTCAGGGCACCGCTCCCGGGCGATGCCCAGGCAGGCGATGGGCCTGCCGACGCGCCGTCCGCGGCGGAGGACCCCGTAGAGCTAGCCCCTCCGGCAGAGGATGCCCGCATCGCCGATGACAGCGGCCCGGAGACGTGGGCCGTCTGGGCGGTGTTCGGTGCCGTGGTCGTCGTGGCGGTCGCGGGCGGCGTCTTCTACGTGCACCGCCGCACCCGCCAGGACGAACGGAGCCCGGATGCCTGAATCGATCGAACCGATCCTGCGCTGGCTGCAGGATTCCGCGCTCGGTGATGTTGTGCGCTCCACTCCTTTCATGTATGCGACGCTCGAGAGCCTCCACATCCTCGGGATCGCCGTGCTCGTCGGCCCGGCCTTCGCGTTCGACCTCCGGCTGCTGGGCGTCGGGCGTTCTCTGGTACCCGTCACGAGGGCCGCACGCTATCTCCTGCCCGTGTCCCACCTCGGACTGGCCATCGCAGTCGTCACGGGCATACTGCTGTTCAGCGCGCAGGCCGTCGGTGTCGCCGGCTCAGGTGCCGCACCGTGGAAGCTCGGACTCCTGCTCCTGGCCGGGCTGAACGTCCTCGTGTTCAACCGCGGCGTCCACCGTCGAGTCGACGAGTGGGCGGACGCCGACCCAACACCGGTCGCCGCCCGCATCTCGGCGGGCGTATCGATGACGACGTGGACAGGCGTGATCTTCGCAGGACGATTCCTGGCCTACGTCTGATGGTCGTTCCACCCGGCAGAGCCGCGCAGAACAGACCGCCGACCTGAACATCCTGCTCCTCCCGCCGCACCCGGCGGGAAAACGAACCCATCCGATACGAAGAAGGAAATCGCCATGACAACCACTGTGAAGGGTAAGGATAGACAAATGACCGAACTCACCTACGACTTCACCGGTAAGACCGCCTTCGTCACCGGTGGCAGCGCCGGCATGGGGGAAGCCACCGTCCGTGCCTTCGCGGAGGCCGGCGCGAACGTCGCCATCGTCGACCGCGACGCCGATGCCGCCAAGGCCCTCGCCGACGAGCTGACCGGCAAGGCCTTGAAGGCCATCGCGATCGCATGCGACGTCACCGACGAGGACCAGGTCTCCGCCGCCGTCCGCACCACCGTCGACGCATTCGGCAGTCTGGACATGGCGTTCAACAACGCCGGCATCATGCTGCCCCCGGTCGACTCTGCCGACGAGACCGAAGAGGCCTTCGACAAGATCGTTGCGGTCAACCTCAAGGGCGTCTGGGCCTCGATGAAGCACGAGCTGAAGCAGATGCGCGAGCAGGGCTCCGGCGCGATCGTGAACTGTTCCTCCCTCGGCGGCCTGGTCGGCGGCGACGGCCGCAGCACCTACCACGCCACCAAGCACGGCGTCATCGGTGCCACGAAGAGCGTCGCCCTGCAATACGGGAAGCACGGCGTGCGCTGCAACGCCGTCTGCCCGGGAACCATCGAGACCCCGATGGTGGTCCGGATGGCCGCCGGCGGCGAGCTCGACCGCGACGCCGCCGCGGCGGGCGTGCCGCTGGGCCGCCTCGGCCGCCCCGACGAGATCGCCGCCGCAGTCCTGTGGCTGTGCTCCGACGCCGCTAGCTACGTTACCGGCGCGGCCCTGCCCGTCGACGCCGGCCACACCGCCCAGTGACCGCTCCGGTCAGAGCCTGACGCCGGAAGAGCCCCGAGTCCAGCCGGACTCGGGGCTCTTCCTTTGCCACGCACAGATTGTTCGCACGGTGGATCTCAGGGAACGTTGTGCCTCGCAGCCTGGATCAGCCCGTACCGCTCGCGCGCGTCAGCAGGATGCCGGAGCCCGCCGCGGCGTCGGAGAGGCGCTGCGGCTTCGTGGTGTCGAGCACGCGCCCAGGGGCTGTCGTCGAACATAACCGGCTTCGACGAGGACATTGACGCCTCGCCCGACCTTCCGGACGGCGGCTCGTCGGGGCTGCTCATGCAGCCGGCCAGCACTGCCGCGGCCACGAGGGGCGCGAGGAGGGCGAATGCTCCGCGACGGTCCGCGAGGAAGCCCTCATACGCTCTCGTCGCCGACGAAGGAGCGGAACGCGCCTCGGTCGCGGTGCAGGGAGAAGATCCGCTCGGCCAGGGCGTCGGGCTCGTGGTCGGGCTCGCCGCCGCCGATGCCGCGCGGAATGATCAGCTGGGCGACGTTTATCCTCTCGGGCGCGAGGGCGTCGTGGAGCATCTGGGCGGGGGCGCTCTCCCCGGCGAAGGCGACCGACGTGCCGGTCACGTTCCCGTTCGGGGCCACGGCGCTGGAGCCGTTGATGAACAAAATCGTCCCGCGGCCGAATTCGCGCAGGCCGGGCAGGATGTGTTGGACGGCGGCGACCGGCCCGTCGGCATCCGGCCAGACGTGCGGGAGTCCCTGCGAGTACCTCCATCAGCAGGCACTCCCTCGCGCGGAGGAGACGTGGTCACATGGATCGTGGCCACCGCCGCGGCGCCCGCTCCGACCGAGCCACCGACGCCGCTCCCGCCCCGCACAAACCGTTCCCCCGTCCGAAGGACACTCTTTCGTCATGCCTGAAGCAACCGTCCGACCCACCGCCGGGACCCCTCGGCTGCCGCTGCTGATCTACGTCCTCGCCGCCGGGGTGTTCCTCATGGGCACCACCGAGTTCATCGTCGCGGGCATCCTCCCCGGAATCGCCGCCGACATCGGAATCGGCGTCGCCGACGCGGGACTGATGATCACCGTGTTCGCGATCGGGATGATCATCGGCACGCCGATGATGGCGATCGCCACGCTGAAGCTGCAGCGCCGCCTCGCGCTCTGCCTCTCCCTGGCCGTGTTCGCGGTCGGACACGTCGTCGTGGCGCTGACGCCCAGCTTCCCCCTGATTCTCGGCATGCGCTTCGTTACCGCACTGGCCACCGGTGCGTTCTGGGCCGTCGCCGCCGTCGTGGCCGCGAAGGCCGTAGGGCCGCGGCTGAGCTCACGTGCGCTCGGCATCGTGCTGGGCGGAGGCATGCTCGCCAATGTCGTCGGCGTGCCGCTGGGAGCGTTCGCCGGGCAGGCCATCGGCTGGCGCGGCCCGTTCTGGGCGCTGGCCGCCCTCGCGCTGATCGCCGTGCTCCCGATCCTCAAGCAGGTGCCCGTCGAGCCCGCGGGAGGCCCGGTGCCCTCGGTCAAGGCCGAGATCGCCGGCCTGCGCGACGTGCGCATCTGGCTCGTCCTCGGCGGCGCGGCCATCGTCTGCGGCTCGTCCCTGGCCGCCTACAGCTTCATCTCCCCGCTGCTGACCGAGAACACCGGCATGGCGGCCTCGGCCGTCCCGCTGGTACTGCTGGCCTACGGCGTCGGTGCGCTGATCGGTTCCAACCTCGGCGGCCGGCTCGGCACCCACCGCCCCTACGGCGTGCTGTTCACCTCCGCCGCGGCGACCTTCCTGGTCCTTGTGGGCCTGGCGCTGTTCTCCCACTTGCCGATCCCCACTTTGGTCTTGGCGTTCCTGCTGGGCCTGTTCGGCATGTCGACCAACCCGATCCTGATCGGCAAAGCCGTCGGCTACGCGGACGAAGCTCCCACGCTGGCCTCCGCGCTGAGCACCTCCTCGTTCAACGTCGGCACCGCGGTCGGCTCCTGGATCGCCGGGTTCGCTCTGGAGTCCGCGCTCGGCGCGACCGGTCCCGTGGTCGTCGGGGCCGCGATCGCGGTGCTCTACTTCCTGCCGCTGACCGCCCTCCTCGTCAAGGACCGCCGCGCGGAACACCCGCGCGCCGGAAACGCTCGGCCCATAGGCGACCCTGTCGCCGTCGACACCTGAGGCCCCCGCCGCCCGTGCCGGACCGATTAACGACGACGCCTCGTCTCGCTGCCCGCGAGACGAGGCGCCCCTTCTTCCCCTGCACGGCCCGGGCGCAGGCGGGAATCTACTGCTCCGCGGCCCATCGCGATCCGCGTGCCGTCGGGCAGCACCCCGCAGCCGTTCAAGGGGCAGTTCGAAGCAGCCCACCCTGACCAGGCGTAGTAGAGGACCAGGCTCGAACCCGGCGAGTTCTAAGCCGATCTCGCCCGGTTGCCGAGCGTCGGCGCGCGGGACCCCTTCAGGGACAGCGCGCACTCCACGCGCGCGGGCGTCTCCTGGTCTCGAGTCAGCTGCTGGACTCGGTGCGCTGCTCACCCGCGACGGGCGCCGCCGCCTCGCGCTCCTCGCTGGCAGCCCACGAGGCGAGCAGCTGCATCCGCTCAGCCGACGGCGAGCCCGGCTCGGCCGCGTAGATGGTAAGTGTCAGCCCGGGCTCGGACTCCATCTCCATGCCCTCATAGGCCAGCGTCATCTCGCCGACAACCGAGTGGTGGAAGGTCTTGAAACCTGTGCCGTGGTGGCGGACGTCGTGCGCGCCCCACAACCGGCGGAACTCCTCGCTCCTGGTCGAGAGCTCCCCGATCAGGTCGTGCAGTTCCTTGTTGTGCGGGTCGCGGCCGGCCTCGGTGCGCAGGATCGACACAGTGATCTCGGCAAACGCATCCCAGTCCGGGTAGAAGTCGTAGGAACGCTGATCCAGGAAGGTGAATCTGGCAATGTTCGGCGGCTGGCCCGGCATGTCGTAGGCATCCTTGTAAAACGCCCGGCCCAGCGCATTCGCAGCGAGCAGGTCCATCCGGCCATTCCTGACGAACGCAGGACCAACGGTGACAGCGTCCAGAGTCCACTGCAGGCTCGGGTGCGGCGTCCAGCGCTTCGAACTGCGGCGGCGCGGCGGCCGCGCCACGGGACTTGCCGCGTGGGCGAGGTCGAACAGGTACGCCCGCTCGGCGTCATCCAGCCGCAGCGCCTTGGCGATGGCATCGAGGACCTCCGGAGACGCGCCGCTGATCGCACCGCGCTCCAGCTTGGTGTAGTACTCCACGCTGACGCTGGCGAGGGTTGCCACTTCGCTGCGCCGCAGGCCCGCCACTCGCCGGTTCGTGCCCGCAGGCAGACCGACGTCCTTCGGCTCAACCCGCGCCCGCCGGGAGGTCAGGAACTCACGCACTTCCGCCCTATTGTCCATGCAATCAACGGTAATTCCTGGGCTACCTACGAGGGAGCCTCTCGCAGTATCCCTATCAACCTGGGACTCCCGCCGGGACGGGGCATCGGGTTCCATGGAAGGGCGCGCCACTCCGCAGCACGGCACCGAGCCTCTCGTACATATTCGATGTCAGTATTCACGACGCACCTCTACGCCGAAAGCTCGATTACTTCCGGGTTCTCGGCCGCACAGGAAGCCGGCAGCCTGCTCGCCACCCAGCGCCAGACGCACTCCCGCCCGGGGGTGGCCCTGGCAGAATGTCTGATCCAACAGGGCGCCAGAATTTGGGCAAGCACCTAGTCTGAGCTATCGCCGATAACCGTAGTATGTCCGCCGGAGTCAAGTCAGCACGAGGGGAGCTCGTGTCTCGTCAGAATGAAATTTAAGACTTGAGTCGCGGGGGTCAGTAAGGGGAGGGACTCTGTTCTGACGGGATTACCGCCACTCCTCTGACATCAGCCTACGGGACGGGGTGGCAGGTCAGCGCCTGGCGGTTATTTGCAAGGAACCGAAGTGGTAGGCCGACTCGGCGTGCTGGTGCTCGTCGATGCCGTCCCGCTCGGCCGTCTCCTCGACGCGGAAGCCGATGGTTCGGTGGATCGCCAGGCCGAGGATCGCGGTGACCGCAGCGGAGTAGGCGAGGGCGAAGACGGTCGATACGACCTGCGCCCAGAGCTGTCCCGGGCCGCCGCCATAGAACAGGCCGCCCGCGCTGCCCTCGGACGGCAGCGCCAAGAAGCCGAGGGCGATGGTGCCGATGAACCCGGAGACCAGGTGGACCGACACGACGTCGAGCGAGTCGTCGTAGTTCAGCTTGAACTTCAGTCCGATGGCTAGCGCAGAGGCGACGCCGGTGGTCAAGCCGATCAGTACGGCGCCGATCGCGTCGACATCGGCGCAGGCGGGGGAAATGGCGACGAGGCCGGCCACGATCGCCGAGGCGGCCCCGAACGTTGTCGGGCGTCCGTCGCGGATCTTCTCGGTCAGCAGCCAGGACAGCATCGCGGCCGCGGGGCAGACAAGCGTGTTGAGGAGGATGGTGGCCGCCTGGACGTCGTTGGACGCGGCGCCGACGTTGAAGCCGAACCAGCCGACCCAGAGGAGGGCTGCGCCCAGCATGACCAGCGGCAGGTTGTGGGGGCGCTGCTCGGGATCCTTTCCGAAGCCGTGGCGGACTCCTAGGATCAGGGCGAGCACCAGCGCGGCCATGCCCGCATTCATATGGATGACGGTGCCGCCGGCGAAGTCGAGGGCCTCACCGGCCCACTGTCCGATCGCGCCCTCTGCGCTGAGCAGTCCGCCGCCCCACACGGCGTAGGCCATGGGCGCGTAGGCGAAGGTCACCCAGAGAGGCACGAAAAGACACCAGGCGCCGAACTTTGCGCGGTCGGCAATGGAGCCGGAAATGATGGCGACCGTGACAATAGCGAAGGCCGCGTTGAAGGAGATACCGAGCAGGGCGTCCGTGCCCTTCGACGCGGCGGCGCCGAAGTCGGCGGCCGGGTTGCCGAAGAGTTCGAAGAGGGCGCCATCGCTGGAGGCCATCGAGCTGCCCCAGAGCGTCCAGACGACGGCGACGATCCCCATGGATACGACGCTCATCATCAGCATGTTGAGGCTCGACTTGACCCGGGTCATGCCGGCGTAGAAGAACGCCAGGGCGGGGGTCATGAGAATGATCAAGGCGGTGGCCGTGATGGTCCACACGGCTCCGGCGGAGAGACCTTCGTCCATGGGATTTTCCTTTGTCGTTGTTAGGTCATTGGTGGATGGGAGGAATGAGGGCGGTCCGTTCGGCAAATTTTCCCCAAGCCGATGTCCGCGCATGAAACTTCGTTCACCGCTAATAAACCAGTTCGATGTTTCAGTCTGCCTGCACGGTGTTTCGGGAAGGTAAAACACTCCGGCCTGCCGGTTGCCGGCAGTCCCCCGCGCATCCCGGCGCCTCGGCGGCCCGGAAACACAGCTTTTACATTCCGGTAGTTGCCCGGTAATCCCGTCATGGGTAACTGGATTCAACACAGTTTCCTGACAGGGAACAGACCAGAACGATTGGACGAACGATGACCGCACTCATTTCCGAGGCCGGCACGGACCTCACCGGGCTCCCGCAGACGGCAGGATCCCCGCTGGCAGAACTGGCGGCCCTCCACGGCACCAGGTTCATACTTGCAACCTTCGTCGACATGAACGGCAAGCCGTGCGCGAAGCTGGTGCCGGTTTCCGCGCTGGCGGAGCTGGAAGCCGGAAAGCTGGGCTTCGCAGGCTATGCGGCCGGCCTCATGGGACAGAACCCGCAGGACGGAGACCTCTGCGCGGTCCCCGATCCGGCCAGCTTCACCCCCCTCGATGCCGTCCGTCCCGGAATGGCCCTGGTGCACTGCGATCCCCACGTGGACGGCAAGCCCTGGGCGTACGCGCCCCGCGTGATCTTGAAGCGCGCCCTGGCGCGGCTGGCAGAAAAGAACATGACCGCCAAGGCCGGTGCCGAGGTCGAGTACTACCTGCTCACGAAGGGGGCGGACGGGGCGCTGGCCACCGCGGATATCAAGGACGACGGTGCCCACCCCTGCTACGACGCCCGAGGCGTCACCCGGATGTACGAGCACCTCACCGAGGTTTCCGATGTAATGAACGGCCTGGGCTGGGGCAACTATGCCAACGACCACGAGGACGGCGCCGGCCAGTTCGAGCAGAACTTCGATTACGACGACGCCCTGGTCACAGCCGACCGCGTGGTGACCCTCCGGTACCTCCTGAACGTACTCGCCGAGCAGCGAGGCATGGTGGCCAGCTTCATGCCCAAGCCGTTCACCAACCGCACAGGCAACGGACTGCACTTCCACCTGTCGCTGTGGAACGGCGGCGGCGAGGAAATGTTCCCAGCCGCGGGCGACGACCCGCACGGCCTCGGCTTTTCCGGGACGGCCTACAGCTTCCTCGCGGGCATCCTCGACCACGCACCCGCGCTGCAGGCCTTCCTCGCCCCGACGGTCAACTCCTACAAGCGGACCGGGGCCATCACCACTGAATCCGGCGCCACCTGGTCGACAAACAAGGCCTCCTACGGAGGCAACGACCGGACACACATGATCCGCGTCCCGGACCCGCACCGCATCGAACTGCGCTCCGGAGACGGTTCCGCCAACCCCTACCTGGCCATGGCAGCCGTGATCACCGCCGGCCTGGACGGGATCGACCGCGACCTGGACCCGGGCGCCCCGTGCGGCCCGGGGGAGCGCCGGCCCGGCGCCGCCACGCTACCGCCCACGCTTCTGCATGCCGTGCAGTCGCTGCGCGAGGACCCCGTCATGCTGGCGGCCCTCAGCGGCTCTGAAGCCGTGGGGCGCTACTACGCCGCAGCGAAGGAGACCGAATTCTTCCAGTGGCACAACGAGGTCACCGGCTGGGAAGTGGACCAGTACCTCACCGCTGTTTGACCGCCGTCGTCCACAAAACCTTCAGAACACACCCAGAACGACAGAAGAGGAACCACGCCATGTGCGGAATCGCCGCCCTGCAGCTGCGTAACCCGGAGCTGCGCCCAAGGATGGGCTCCCTGCTCTCCACCATGCTCTGCGAAATCGTCGACCGGGGACCGGACTCCGCCGGCCTGGCCGTCTACGACAACCCGTCGCTGGTCACCGAGGGTCAGTCCACCCTCAGCCTCCTGGGCGGGGACCTCGGCATCCGTCCCGCCGACATCGACGATTTCCTGGCGGGTCTGCTCCCGGAGGGAGCCGGGTCCCAGGTCAAGGTGGTCGGCGACACCACACTGGTGTCCGCGGACGTGACGGCCGGTGAGCTGGCCGGCGCCGTGGCCAAGGCCCGCCCGGACGCCGTCGTAGTAGGCAGGGGAGAGCGCGTCACGGTCATGAAGAGCGTAGGCCATCCGATGGAGGTCGCGGAGCGCCACGGACTCGGCGGCATGTACGGCAGCCAGGCGGTCAGCCACACCCGCATGGCCACCGAGTCGGCCGTGACCGCAGGGGGATCACATCCCTTCTCGGTGGCAGACGACCTCTGCCTGGTGCACAACGGATCCTTCTCCAACCATGCCTCGGTCCGCCGCGAGCTCAAGCGGCTCGGCGTGGAGTTCGACTCGGAGAACGACACCGAGGTCGGCGCCCGCTATATCGCCCACCGCCTGCAGCAGGGCGACGACCTCGAGACCGCGCTGGTCAACCTGGGCAAGGTGCTCGACGGGTTCTACACGCTCGTGGTCACCACCGCAGACAGCATGGCGGTGGTGCGGGACCCGATCGCCTGCAAGCCGGCCATCATCGCCGAGACGGACGACTGGGTCGCCATGGCGTCCGAGTTCCGCGCGCTGGCGGAGCTGCCCGGGATCGAGCACGCCCGCATCTTCGAACCCGAACCCGGCAAGGTCTACACCTGGTCGCTTTGAGCGCCGCCGCCCCAACAACAGAAGGAGTTCCAACGTGACCATCACCCTCGACAGCCTCCCCGTCCAAAGCCCGGCAGGGGCCGAGGAGCAGGTCCGGGTCTTCGACCTCAAGCTCGACGACGTCCGCACCTTGAACCATGCCATCCATGAGGCGTCCGACGGCGAGTCCTTCGCCGTCGAGCACCCCGGTGGCAAGCACAGCCTCGCCGTCGGCATCAACGCCGTGATCGACGTGGAGATCAACGGCCACGCCGGCTACTACGCCGCGGGCATGAACGAGGGGGGCCGCGTCACGATCGTGGGCAATGCCGGCGTCGGCGTCGCCGAAAACATGATGTCGGGGACCGTCCACGTCACCGGCGATGCCTCGCAGTCGGCGGGTGCCACGGCCCACGGCGGGCTGCTGGTCGTCGACGGCAATGCCGCCGCCCGCTGCGGCATCTCGATGAAGGGCGTGGACATCGTGGTCGGTGGCAGCATCGGCCACATGTCGGCCTTCATGGCCCAGGCCGGGCGGCTGGTGGTCTGCGGCGATGCCGGTGACGCCCTCGGCGACTCCATCTATGAGGCCCGCATCTACGTCAAGGGCAAGGTGGCCTCGCTCGGCGCCGACTGCATCGCCAAGGAGATGCGGCCCGAGCACCTGGCCGAGCTCGGGGAACTCCTCCGCGACGCCGGCCGCGACGACGATCCGGCCGACTTCACCCGCTACGGCTCCGCCCGCACCCTCTACAACTTCCACGTCGACAACTCCAGCGCCTACTAGGAGACAGCCATGACCCTCACCACAACCGGCCAGTCCCCGGCCGCTGCCGCGCCGTCCCTGGCTGCATCCTCCCTGGCCGCGCAGGGCCTCCGCGAGTCCGCCACCTTCGACCGAGCCACCATCGCGGACATCCAGCGCGCCGCCGAAACCGGCATCTACGATATCCGCGGCTGGGGCGCCAAGCGGCATGTCCCGCACTTCGACGACCTGCTCTTCCTCGGAGCCTCCATGTCCCGCTACCCGTTGGAGGGCTACCGCGAAAAGTGCGGTACCGACGTCGTCCTCGGCGACCGCTATGCCTCGAAACCCCTGCACCTCGACACGGTCGTGACCATCGCGGGCATGAGCTTCGGCGCCCTTTCGGCGAACGCCAAGGAAGCCCTGGGCCGCGGCGCCAGCGAGGTGGGGACGTCAACCACCACGGGCGACGGCGGCATGACGCCGGAGGAGCGCGGCCAGTCCAGGAACCTCGTCTACCAGTACCTGCCCTCCCGCTACGGGATGAACCCGGAGGACCTGCGCAAGGCCGATGCGATTGAGGTCGTCCTTGGCCAGGGCGCCAAGCCGGGCGGCGGCGGAATGCTGCTGGGGCAGAAGATCACCGAGCGAGTGGCCGGGATGCGCACGCTGCCCGTGGGGATTGACCAGCGCTCGGCCTGCCGGCACCCGGACTGGACCGGGCCGGACGACCTGGAGATCAAGATCGCCGAACTGCGCGAGATCACCGACTGGGAGAAGCCCATCTACGTGAAGATCGGTGCCTCCCGGCCCTACTACGACACCGCCCTGGCGGTGAAGGCCGGAGCGGACGTGGTCGTCGTCGACGGCATGCAGGGCGGAACCGCCGCCACGCAGCAGGTGTTCATCGAAAACGTCGGCATCCCCACACTGGCGGCCATCCCGCAGGCGGTGCAGGCCCTTCAGGAACTGGGCATGCACCGCAAGGTGCAGCTGATCGTCTCCGGCGGTATCCGCACCGGCGCCGATGTGGCCAAGGCGATGGCCCTCGGGGCCGACGCGGTGGCGATCGGCACCGCCGCGCTGATCGCTCTCGGCGACAACAGCCCGCGCCATGCGGACGAGTACGCCCGGCTCGGCTCGGCCGCCGGCTACTACGACGACTTCCAGGACGGCCGGGATCCCGCCGGTATCTCCACCCAGGACCCGGAGCTGGCCAATCGACTTGACCCGGTGGCAGGCGGGCGGCGGATCGCCAACTACCTCCGCGTGCTGACCATGGAGGCGCAGACCATCGCCCGCGCCTGCGGCAAGGCGCACCTGCGCAATCTGGAACCGGAGGACCTGGTGGCCCTGACCATGGAGTCGGCGGCCATGGCACGGGTGCCGCTGGCAGGCACCTCGTGGATTCCCGGCACAGGCGGGGCAGGTTTCTGATGTCCGCGGAAGCCTTCGATTACGTGGTGGTCGGCGCCGGCCTGGCCGGCGCCGCCACGGCGTGGCAGCTTGCCGCGCGCGGCCAGGAGGTCGCCGTCGTCGAGCGGTCCGTGCCGGCCAACGACGCCGGCAGCTCGCACGGGTCGGCGCGGATCTTCCGCTACGCCTACCCGGAGGCCGGCTATGCCGCCATGGTGAAGGAATCCCTGGCCGGCTGGGAGGAGCTTTCCGAGCTGGCGGGACAGCCCCTCATCACGCCGACCGGCTGCGTCGACTACGGCCAGGACCGGGAACCGCGCGCCCTTGCCGACGTGCTCGCTGGCGCCGGCATCGGGCACGAGCTGCTGTCTGCCGAGGAGGCCCGCGGCCGCTGGCCCCAGTTCGCGTTCGACACCGAGGTGCTCTGGCACCAGGGCGCCGGGGTGATCGACGCCCACGAGACCGTCCACACCATGGTGCGGGCCGCCGTCGGACACGGAGCCCGGCTCCTCCAGGACTGGACGCTTACCACGGCGCGGCGCTCGGGCGCGGGCTACCTGCTCACCAATGAGCGCGGCGAGCAGCTGCAAGCAGGGCATCTCGTGCTTGCCGCGGGCGGCTGGCTGCCGGGGCTGCTCGGCGGCCTCGACCTGCCGCCGGCGTTCCTGGCCTCGCTGCCGGCCTTCACCGTGATGCAGGAGACGGCCTTCCACTTCCCCTACCGTGAGCAGCCGCTGCCGGGGACCCACTGGCCCACGTTCATCCACAAACGGCCGGGCATCCAGACCTATGGATTGCCGGGCGGCCGGGACGCGGAGTTCCGGGGCCAGAAGCTGGCCGAATTCAACGGCGGCAAGGCCATCCCCGACGCCTCCGCCCAGGACGGCCTGATCGACCCGGAGCACCGCGAACGGATTATCGAGTACGTCAAACGGTACGTCCCGGGCCTGGTCCCGGAGCCCTACGCGGAGACGACGTGCTTGTTCACCAACACGCCCACCGAGGACTTCGTCATCGACACCGCCGACGGCGTCACCATCCTCTCGCCCTGCAGCGGCCACGGGGCGAAGTTCGCGCCGCTGCTGGGCACCCTGGCGGCGGACCTCGCGACCGGGGCGGCGGGCGTGCCGGAACGGTTCCGTCCCTCGCGGGCGGCGGCCTCGGGACGGTCGGCGTGAGCACGGCGCCGGGGGCGGTGGCGACGACGACGGCGGGGCCCGGCGTCACAGGTCTGCTCGCCGGAATCGCAGCCACGGGCAGGGACACCGGTCGCGGCGGCTACAGCCGGGCCCTGTATTCCACGGCCGAACAGGAGCTGCGCGAGTGGTTCCTCGACGAGGCGCGGCACCGCGGACTGGACACCGAGACGGACCGCAACGGCGCACTCTGGGCCTGGTGGGACACGGGCAGCGGGTCGCGGCAGGACGCCGTCGTCACCGGCAGCCACCTGGACTCGGTTCCGGGCGGCGGTGCCTTCGACGGCCCGCTCGGCGTCGCTTCTGCCCTCGCCGCCGTCGACCATCTCCGCAGCCGCGGCATGGCCCCGCGGCGGCCCATCGCCCTCGCGGTCTTTCCGGAAGAAGAGGGTTCCCGCTTCGGTGTGGCGTGCTTCGGCTCCCGCCTGCTGACCGGTGCCATCGATCCGGACAAGGCCCGGAACCTGCGGGACCCGGACGGCGACACCTTCGCCGACGTCGCCGCGGCAGCGGGCCTCGATCCACGCTTCGTGGGGCCGGATCCTGAAGCCGTCGGCCGGATCGGGGCATTCGTCGAGCTCCACGTGGAACAGGGCAGGGGACTGGTCGACCTCGACCGTGCGGTCGCCGTCGGCTCGTCCATCCTCGGGCACGGCCGCTGGCGACTGACCGTGGCGGGACAGGGCAACCACGCGGGAACGACGCTCATGGAGGACCGGCGGGATCCGATGGTCGCCGCGGCCGCGATGGTCCAGGCTGTCCGCGACGCAGCCCTCCGGCATCCGGGAGCCCGGGCAACGGTGGGACGGATCGAACCGGTGCCGGGCGGCACCAACGTCATCGCGTCTTGCGTCAACCTGTGGATCGACGTCCGCCACCAGGACGACGCGGTGACCGCCGCTGTCGTAGAACGCATCCACGCGGAGGCGATCCGCGCCGCCGCCGCCGAAGGCTGCACCGTGAGGCTCAACGAGGAATCGCTGAGCCCAACCGTCCACTTCGATCCCGCGCTCCGAGGGCGCGTCGGGGAGCTGCTGCCGGACGCTCCGGTCCTCGACACGGGTGCGGGCCACGACGCGGGCGTACTGGCGGCCCGCCTTCCGACAGCCATGCTGTTCGTCCGCAACCCGACGGGAATCTCGCATTCCCCCCAGGAACATGTAGAGGACGACGACGCGGAGGCGGGGGCGCTGGCTCTGGCGGACGTCCTCCAGGGGCTGGCGGGACGGGAATGACGCGGGGGCGGACGGGGCAGGACAGGGCGGCCGGCAGCATCGGCCTGCCCTTCGCCCCGTCCGCCTCCGACCTGGTGGCCGCAGAGGAGTTTTGGGGCGGCTCTTCTGCCCCTGCCTATACTCGACCCATGACAAGCGAGGAGGCCGGGCAGGAACCGCATGCTGAGGCCGAACCGGCGGACGCCCCCGGCTCGCTCGAGGCTGTCATCGCCGCGCAGGTGAAGCGGTGCCGTCGCGAGGCCGGAATTTCCGCGGCCGAGCTCGCGGCCCGCACCGGACTGTCCAAGGCCATGGTCTCGAAGATCGAATCGGCCAGCACTTCCTGCTCGCTGACCACCTTGCAGCGCCTGGCCCACGGCCTCAATGTTCCTGTCACCTCCCTGTTCCAAGGGGCGGACACGGAGCGCGAGGCGACGCTCACCAAGGCCGGCGAGGGAAGCGTTACCGTGCGCACCGGGACGCGTCACGGCCACGAGTACCGGTCGCTCGGATCCCTCAAGCGGCGGCAAAACCCGATCGAGCCCAGCCTGGTCACGCTGACCAGCGCGTCGGACGTCTTTCCGCTGTTCCAGCACTCCGGCACGGAGTTCATCTACATGCTCGAGGGGCGCATGGTGTACGGGCACGGGTCCTACGAGTACGAGCTGTCGCCGGGAGACTCGCTGGTTTTCGAGGGGGAAGGTCCGCACGGACCGTTGCGGCTCATCGAACTGCCCATCCGCTTCCTCGCCGTCGCCGCGCACTAGTACGTCGCATACCAGGAGCAGGTGCAAACCGCTTAATTAGGGCTGCGCGACGACGAGTTGCACCCCACGCTGTTCGTGCTCATGGGTCACCGCCTTGGTAGGAGCCGTGTCAGTTATCAGTCCGTCAACATCGACCCGATCCGCTGACCTGCCACTTAGTCCTCCAAGCCTGAATTGTCAGGTTGAAATCTAAGAGTTCCCGAGTATGTGTCAAGAAAGGCGATTTCGAACTCTATTCTGACGCTCATTCCGGGGCACACCTGACGTCAGGTTGGGGTGTACTTCAATCCGACAGCAAGCACACTGGAAGGCTGTCTCCTTCTTCGGACTGTTGCCTAGCCGTATTGCCGCACACATGTCTGGAGAGGCCGCCCGGTCTCTTCAAACAAACCCTTTCGGACACCCTGCCGCGTCTTACCCGACCGTTCCCCCGCCCATATACGCAGCATGTATCAATAAGGATCGAATCCGTCTTTCACATCCTTTCGGCCTTCTCCTAATGTGGATACGCGTGGCTGCTGCCCGGACGCATTCCCGCGCCGCCGGCAGTTGGTAGGCCAGGGCCAAGCCGCTTCGGCGGCAGCCCGTGAATGCAAGGAGATCTCCCCCAATGGCAAAGACGCCTGATAGCGGGCGCCTGTCGCGCCGCGCCGTTCTTGGTTCTTTATCCGTAGCCGGGCTGGCACCGGTTTTGACCGGTGCGGCGCTGCCGCCGCAGTCCGGTAGTCCCCGTACCGGGCCCCGCCGCAAGCCCCTGACATCGGATGCGAAGAACCGGCTGATCCTGCTGGGAACCTCGGGCGGACCCCCGTGGTGGATGGAAACGGATCGGGCAGGCGTGGCTTCCGCCGTCGTAGTCGGCGACCGCTACTATCTGATCGATGCCGGGCACGGAGTCGGGCGCCAGATCAAGGATGCCCGGCTGGGCACCTGGGACAAGGACATGCAGGGCCCGCTCGATGGTCTTCAGTCGGTGTTCCTCACCCACCTGCACTCTGACCATATTGCGGACCTGTACGGGATCCTGGGCACCGGTCTGCAGAACGGCCTGTCCCGCAGGGACCGGCTCGTGGAGATCTGGGGGCCGGGCAACCGCGGTGCCCTCCCCGTAAGCTACAACGGCGAGAAAATGACCGAGGTCGTCGCCCCGGAGAACCCCACGCCGGGCACCCGGGAAACGATCGACATGATGGTGAAGACCTTCGCCACGGACTTCAATGACCGCGTCATAGACAGTGGCTATCCCACACCGGACAAGATCTTCGCCGGCCGCGACATCCCCCTGCCGGCGCAGTATGCCAAGGACCCGAACGGCAACCCGAATCCGCGCATGTCGCCGTTCAGCTTCTACGAGGACGACCGGGTTAAGGTATCCGCAACGCTGGTCCAGCACGCGCCCGTGTTCCCTGCGTTCGCTTTCAAATTCGAGACGGATACCGGAACTGTCGTCTTCTCCGGCGACACCGGGCCCAGCGAAAATCTAGTGGAACTCGCTGCCGGTGCCGACATTCTGGTGCACGAAGTCATCGCCGAGCAGTGGATCGCCCAGCGCCACCCGGAGCCCCGCGATGCTGCAGCGGAAGCTGAGTATCAGCACCTCAAGGGCGCCCACACCACGATCGAAGAGGTCGGTGTGATCGCAGAACAGGCCGGTGTCCGCACACTGGTGCTGAACCACATGGTGCCGGGCAACTGGCCAGTCAAGGAATTCAAACGGGCCGGCGACAACTTCTCCGGCGAGCTGATCGTTGGCGAGGATCTGGATGCCCTCGCCATCGGACCGGCGGCGCGGGCTCGGTAGCCTTCCAGCTTTAGACGCTCGTGCTTGCGGTTTTGACGGAACCTTGGGTTCTTGCGGTCGTTGCAACACTCGGACCCTTTCGGGAGTTGCAACGACCGGGTCGTCTTTAATCAAGAAGTCGCCTCCGGATCCGCGGGCGGGTGCCCCACCGGAAATACAGCCAGGAGCAGAAGGCGGAGTTCTTCAAGCTGTTTGACCGTCTGGGAAGCGTGACGGAGGCTGCCGCGGTGGAGAAGCCGGGATCCGCCCTGGGCTGGCTCCCGGGATCTGCAGGAGTCATGCCCTGAACGTTGACCACGATCAAGCGCTTGTCGGCGAAGGCCACGAAATCACGGATGCCTCGGAACGCAGCGACGGCGTTCCCGCCCTGAAAGGCGGCGGCTGTATATTCACCGAATACATCTTGGAGGCTTCCCGGCTGAAGCTTTAAGGCGATCCGTTGCGAAATCAATCATGGGAGTCTCCCGGTGGCACTTAATAAGGGCGACGGGATTACCTGCCGGGGCAGGGCGTCCATGACTTCCCGCCGGGCGCGTAGCAACGGGGGCCGTTGTACCCCGGGTAGGGGTTTTGCTGAGCGGGCGCAGGCGCAGGCGCCTCGTAGTTCTGCTTCGGAGCTTCATAGGCCGGAGCTGGCGGTGTGTAGCGACGAGCAGCCTCGGCCTCAGCTGCTGCCCGGGCCGCAGCATCGGCGGCTGCCCGCTCCGCTGCCTGAGCCGCTGCACGCTCACGCTCGACAGCTTCGGCCTTGAGCCGTTTTGCCTCCGCGACCCGCTTTTTCTCAGCGGCTTTGGCTTTGGCTTTCGCTTCGGCCTTCGCTTTCGCCTTGGCCTTGGCTTCGGCCGCCTTCCGCTTTTCTTCCGCCTTCACAGTCGCGGCGCGGTCACTTAGTGTGCTGTGCCGTGAATCAGCGGCGGCGAGTGAGCCGGCAAGTCTGTCGGAAGAACCCGTCATCACTTTGCCGCCCAGGGCAGCTGCGATGACGGCGCCCTTCCCATCGTTGAGGAGGCCTTGAGCTACGGAAGCGGCAGCGATCGCGGTTCCGAGCGTGGATGCGGCGGCCGCAATCTCTCCCGAGGTAGCAGCAGCGCCCGGCTCCACTGGGCCGGCAAGCGCCTCGATTTGCTGTTCGGCGAGTGTCGTCGGGCTGCACGCGAGCTGCTCCTGGTAGATGCCGGCCTTGTTCTCGGCGGCCTCATCCTGGGCAGCCTTCACCGGTTCGTAGTACTTCTCGTTTGCACCATAGATTTCGGCTACACCGAGGCCGGCGCGGGCAATGGAGGCGTTGATGAGTTCGTCTCCGACAAAGGCAGCGGCCAGGACACGATCGAAACGGTCGGTCTTTTCCTCATCGAAACGGAGTTCGACCGTCGACCCCTCCGAGAGCTTGCCCTTCAAGAACTCGGTTGCCTCAGGTCCTTGGCACTCGACGATCTTGTTGGGGTGTTTCGTCTCCGGAGTATCGATGTTGAGGAGCCGAACCATCTTGGTGGCACCGCCGTACTCGGCTTCGAACGTATCCCCGTCGACTACCCGGACAACCTGCGCTTGAACGGACTCATCTCCGTTGCAAGCCGTGAGACTAAGAGCCGATAAAACGCCGACGATGGCAAGCGCAGGAAAGGTGCGCAGGCGCGCTGAATTGATAAACAAAGTGAATCCCCCCAGTAAATGCAGAAGCCGCAACCCCAACGGCGACACAGTGATTGTATCTTTAAGTATTCATTTCACGGCGCCAGCAAGAGCATCTTGGACCTGGCCGTCGGCCGCTCAAGCGCTCCGGCTTCGGCCACGAGCTGGCCGGGTTCGGCTTCAACGAATTCGCCAACAAGAAGCTCGTTCGCAACCCGGGCACGTGACTTCAGGCAGCGTCAGCCGGCCAGACCGGAGACTTTCGGCACGAACACATGGATCTGGTTGCCGTCGTCCTTGACGAGTGCGTCCTGCTGCTGCCTTGAGACCACGTAGACCTCGACGAAGTCTCCGGCCGATCCGCGGCATCGATCGCAAGACTCCTGCGCCGATTTCCGGCCTTCGCTGAACTTGTGTTGTCAGCCTCCGCGCAGAAATAACCTCGGCGAAATGTCCGGGCAACTTTTCGCAGGGAGCATAGCAAGCAGGAGGTGAAGCAGCGAACGTTCCTATGCCACAGCTTTTCCCTGATTGGATCTTGGAAGGAGCCGGTTATGAAAAGTGTTGGATTGATCCGGACAGTCAGCGCCACCAACTGGAAGCTCATTTCTTTACACGGCCAGATTTTGCAGTCGACGTTTCCCTTTAAGATCCTGACGCGCGCGATCGCGTTACAGCCTGACGGCGTACATGATGAAGAATCCCGATCCCGGGCCGTTCCCAAAGTCGTTGCCGTGGCTAAGGAGATGGCTGGAGACGTTGAAGGGATCATCATCAGCTGCGGGGCGGATCCCGGTCTGAATGAAGTCAGGCAGGAACTCAATCTGCCTGTAGTCGGGGCCGGAGCCGCCGGAGCCGCTGCTGCGTTGGCCCTCGGTCACCGCGTGGGGGTCCTCAGCCTTACGCCCTGGGCCCCGGCGTCCGTAGTACAGGCGCTCGGCAACAGCCTGTTCGCTGTGGAGTCCCCGCCCAGCATCAGAACCACTAACGAGCTCCTGACACCCACCGGTGTCTTCGAGAGCCTCGATGCCGGCCAGCGTCTTGCCGACGCCGGATCGGACGTGATCCTCCTGGCCAGTACCGGAATGACCACGATGGGTATCGCCGGAGAGCTTCGACGCCGCCTCGGCCTTCCTGTCGTTGATGGCGTCCTGGCCGCAGGCGCCGCCCTCACCGCCTCGATTGAAGGACATTGGATCTCGCCCTACCGATCGGTCGCCTAGCGCAATTTCCCCCAAGCCAGCTTCGAGCTGACGTGCCCGCTCTCGGGCACGTCAGCACGAGTCCGTTCAGCGGGCCCGCTGAACGCGTTCCGCCGAGGTCGGAAGGATATGGCTTGACGACGTTTGCCGGCTTGTGTCCCACCGGGCGCGCTCCTCGGGTATACCTTTTAGTAAGCCTGCTTTCGAAGGTGTGGCACCGCGGTGCCCTCAACAGGGAGAAACGTACTTGGTGTCAGGAAATGTATTCGTGGATCCATCGCCGCCGGCGGGTTTGGGCGGCCGCTACAGGCTGCAGGGGTTGATAGGCCGGGGCGGGTCGGCGGCGGTCTACAAGGCCGTCGACGAAGTGCTGGACCGGCCGGTGGCCGTGAAGGTTTTCCGGCCCGATGTCGGCGATGAGGATGAGCTCCGCCGGCAGCAGGCCGAAGTCCGGCTGCTGGCCACCTTCAACCACCCCGGGCTGATTGCCGTTTACGATGCCGGCAGGGAAGATTCGTCCGCCGATGGGTCCTGCTCCTTCGTGGTGATGGAACTCGCGCAGGGCTCCGACCTGCGGTACCGGCTCAGGGAGGGTCCGCTTCCGGCCGGGGATGTGGCGAAGATCGGTGCCCAACTGGCGGGAGCGCTGCATTACGTCCATGAGCGGGGCGTCATCCATCGTGACCTGAAGCCGGGCAACATCATGCTCAGCTTTGCCGAGCACACCGGGGAAGCCAGAGCCAAGCTGACGGACTTCGGCATTGCGCGGGTGATTGCCGGAACACGCCTGACTGCTACCGGAAAAACCGTGGGCACCGCGACATACCTCAGCCCCGAACAGGCCAAGGGCGAGGCGCTGGGAACCGCCAGCGACATCTACTCTCTCGGGCTGGTCCTGCTCGAGTGCCTGACCGGAGAGGTCGAGTTCCCGGGGACTCCGGTCGAGTCGGCGGTGGCGAGGCTGCAGCGCGCGCCGTCGATCCCGCCCGGATTGCCTCCCGGCTGGACGGAGTTGCTCACCCGCATGACTGCGATGGATCCTGCCGTCAGACCCGACGCGGCGGAAGTCGAGGCGGTCCTGGCGGTTATGGACGGCAAGGAGCCCCCGACCCCGCCGGCGTTCCAAGCGCCTGTTTCCACCGCCGCGCTGCCCGCCCGCAAGCCGAACAAACCGGCACGTTCCCGGGCCCGCAGGAAACCCGTTTTCTGGCTGGCCGCCGCGCTGCTGGTGCTCGCCGCCGTCGTTGCCGCAATCCTGATGGCGTCCGGGCAGCAGCCGGCACCACCTGCCGCCCCCGTACCGTCCCCGGCCCTGACCGGAGACATGGAAGAGCACATGCGCGAACTGGAACGGAACCTTGTCCCGTGAAACCAACACGACGCCGTTCCGCTGCCGCCATATGTCTCGCCGCTGCCATCCTGTCTACGGGCGCTGCTTGCGCGGCGCCGCCGCCATTGACGGATGCAGCCGCCATGAGGATGCAGGAACACGCCACCGTTGTTCGTGCCGCAGCCGCGGCCGGAGAGTACGGGAAAGCGCGGGAAGGGTTGGACGATCTTGCCGACGAACTTGCCCGGGCGGCAAGCGAAGGGGACGTGTCCTTCGCCCGCTACCAGGCCATCGACGCCGCCATCGCCCAGCTGGCCGAAGATCTGGAAGCGGAACGGCAGCGACAACACCGGCCCCGTCCTCGCCGCCGGCCGCCGGCACGGGCCGGCCAGCCAGACGCCGGCACGGGCGCGGACAGCACCGCCCGTGCCGTATCCGTCGACCCGCACCAACCCCGCCAGCACCAGCTCCCGCCCGCCAGCACCAGCTCCCGCCCGCCAGCACCAGCTCCCGCCCCGCCAGCACCAGCTCCCGCCCGCACGACAACAGTCCGGGCAGCGGAACAACGCAAAAGACAGACGGCAACCCGGGTAGGGCAACA
Organism: Arthrobacter sp. Marseille-P9274; assembly: GCF_946892675.1. NCBI lineage: Bacteria > Bacillati > Actinomycetota > Actinomycetes > Micrococcales > Micrococcaceae > Arthrobacter > Arthrobacter sp. Marseille-P9274. The sequence continues at coordinate 222,911 of NZ_CAMPOV010000003.1, read as the reverse complement.
GCAACAGCGGATCCAAGGGTAGTGACAACAAGTCGGACAACGGCAACCAAGGAGGCAACGGCCGAGGCCAGGGACAAGGAAAAGGCCAGGAGGACGGCTAAAACCGGGCCCGCGGGCGGGCCGGACGTCGGACTGTCCCTGTGGCGAACGGCCGGCACGCGGAAGCCGCCCGGTTACCGCTAAGGTGCCGCGCCGCCGTCGTACTTCCGGTTAGGGTGACGAGACAGCAGTCCCGCTCACAGGGAGAGCGAACCGCGGACGATGCTGACGCCGGAGTGGGCCGGGTTGCCGTCCAGCGGCTCGTCCGAGACGTCCACGATCGGGTACTGGGCGAGGTCCAGCCCCGGCGGGATCGCGAAGGTGGCCGAGGACGCGTCCATGATCCCGAGGCTGACGAGGCCGGACAGGTCCGGCTTGATGAGCCAGACTTCCTGGTAGCCGGACCCTTCCTTGTCGCTGAGTTCGATGCTGAGCTCCCGTTCGCCGTCGCGCTCGATGACTTCCGCGGTGCCGGTGGTGGCGAAGTCGGCCAGCGGCTCGAGCCGGGCTTCGGCCAGCGGCGGGGCCTGGGTCTGCTGCGAGACGACCCAGGAAATGCCGGCGGCGGCGGTGACGACGGCGGCCGCCCCGGCGATCAGCCAGAGCGCGGTGTTCCGGCGCGGCCCTGCGGCGGGCCCCCGGGGACGGGCAGAGCGCCGGTCGGCGAGGTTGGTGACCTCCTGCGGCCGCTCCGGCTCCAGGGGGTCGGCGGCGAGGGACTCGTCGAGGGCGAGCTCGCGATGGATGGCCGTCCAGACGCCGGCGGACGGCTGCGTGAGGGGCGCGGCGTCGGGCGGGACGCGAGCGGCGTCGACCGCCCGGCGGAGGGCGGCGTGCTCCGCGGCGCAGGCAGCGCAGGTCCGCAGGTGCTCGTTGTCGGCCTCGCTCGCCATCGGCTCGCCGAGGGCCATGAGGCTGAGCAGGTCCGGGTCAATATGCGGCACTGTCTACCTCCAATCGGCGTCTCAGGTGCTGCAGGCTGCGGCGGATGTGGCTCTTGACTGTACCCAACGGCAGTTCGAGCCGGCGGGAAATCTGGTCGTGCGTCAGGTCGTCGAAGAAGGCCAAACGCATGATGGACCCCTGCGGTTCTCCCAGGCGCTCCAGCTCGTCGTGAAGCAGGAGCCGGTCAGCGAGCAAATCGGCGTCGGGGCCGCCGGCGGCACCGTCCGGGTCGGCGACCAGCTGCGCCGCCTGCATGCTGCGCAGCTCCCTGACCGAGGAGGACTGGGCGTCGGAAATGGCATTGCGGGTGATGCCCACGATCCAGGCCGGAAGCCGTGCCCGCGAGGGGTCGAAGGTGGAGCGCGAGCGCCAGGCGCGGATGAAGACTTCCTGCGTCACGTCGTCGGCCGCTGACCTGTTCCCCAGCGAACGGGCCGCGAGGGTCTGGACCAGCGGAGCGAACTGCCGGTAGGCCTCCGCCAGGGCGGTTTCGTCCCCGCCGGCAAAGGCCGAGTCGAGGTCTGCGGTCCAGGCACTGGCAGCGGGAGGAGCCAACGGTTGCTCCCTCCCAACTGCGGCGTAGCGCGTCGCGTCCATGGCCGGTGGTGCCGCTCACCGCGGCACTGCGGTGACTATGACATTGTCGCTGTAGTCTTGGCGCTCGTCCAGCCACCGGCCGCCGCAGGTCACGAGCTTCAGTTCGGGAGGGCCGTCCCGGCGGAACAGGCTCCCGCCGTCGAGATCCCCCTTCTCCACCGACTCCACCCGGGCGACCGTGTATTCCAGCTCGTCGCCGTCGGCCTGTTCCACCGTTACCCGCGCGCCGGCGTCCAGCCGCTTGAGTTCGGCGAACGGCGCCACATCGGTCAGCGTGTCGACATGCGCCGCGATCACAGCGCTGCCCTCCTTCTCTCCGGGAACCGTTCCGTAGCGGTACCAGCCGGCCTGGTAGAACGAGTCGGGAATGACCATCGCGTTGTCCGGGCCCACGCCGACCTCGACCACTTCGACGGAGATGGAGGTGCCCTCGACCCGCAGGAACCGCGGCGGGGCCGGGTCGCGGGGCGGCGGGGCTGGCGTCGCTTTCCGGAGGGGAATGTCCGGGAGGGCCGGCGCCGGTTCGGCGGCGGTCCGGACGGGGGCCTCTGTCGCGGTGCTGGCCGCAGGACTCGCTGGAGCGGAACCGGGAGTCGGGGCGCCGCAGGCCGTGGCCAGCAGCAGGGTCGCGGCCAGGGAAATAACGACGGCGGGGCGCTTCCTAATGCGGCGGGTCGCCGTTGTCGCGGGCCGGTTCATGCTGCTCCTCAAAAGTGGGGCCCGCCCGGTCCCTAGGTGCCCGGGACCGGACGGGCGGATGGAGGCGGCGCCCACCTTTGGTGGAGGGCGTGGACGCCGCCGGCTCAATCAGCCGCGGCGGGCCACGGCGCGGCGCCGCAGGGCCACCGTGCCAGCGCCGAGCAGCAGCAGGCCGCCTGCCGCGGCGCCGGCCACGGCCGCACCGGTGCTGCCCTCGTCGGCAGCCGCACCCGAGCGGCCTCCGGGGACGGCTCCCGGATTCGCGTGCAGGCCCTCGATGTTCTGGACGGCCAGCTGCAGGTTGCCGTCGTCGAGGCTGCCCCAGGCGTAGACAATCGAGTGGGTGCCTTCGACCACCGTCACGTCGGCAGGGCCGATCACGGGTTCCGTGGTCCCGGCAGCCGCGACGGACGCGGGCACGGTGCCCGGATCCAGCGTCAGGGTCTGCTCATCCGGATTTTCGAGGCCTTCGATCACCGCGGTGTCCCCGGCCAGGACGTCCACTGCGGGGGCGGCGGCGGTATGCCGGACCGTCAGCTTGCCCTTGCCGGCCTCGATGGTGGACACATCGTTGGTGTAGAAGTTGGCGGTCGGGTTGCCTTCGGCGTCGAGGTTCGCCACGGCCGTGTAGTTGCCGCCGTCCTTGAGTTCGACGTCGACCGGGCCGATGACCGCGTCGTCCGCGCTGGCGGCGTCCGAGGCCGTGATGGCCAGCGAGTGGCCCCCGGCAGGAACGGGAAGCGGTCCGGCCAGGGTTCCCGGCGCGAAGTCGTCCAGGGCGAGCGCACCGTCGACCCACACATCGACGGTGAGGTCCGGCACGCCGTGCAGTACCGACAGCTGGGCTTCGCCGTCCGCGGCCTGGGCGGGCGCGGCAAAACCGGCCGCCGCCATCAGTCCTGCGGCTCCGGTAGCAAGAATCATTCTGCGCATTGCCATCTCTCCTTCAACGGCCCGGGGGACCGGGCGGGATGTTGCTTACACCCCTACTACCGTCCGGGGCCCCCGTTTGGATGCAGGCGGACGCAAATTCTTTGTGAAACGGCTGAAGGCCCCGCGCAAGGGAGCGCGCCGCGGTCGTAAATTCCCTTCAGACTTCCGCCGCGCAGGCTCCAACATCGTGACGGATCAGCTACCCGGCGGGACAATGAGGGTGTGGGCGGACCGGTGAATTCGCGGCCGCTGCAGCTGCTCCGGGAGTAACCCTGGGGTGGCGGGGCGGCCGCGGGAGTCCGAGAGTGGAGTCGAGATGACCAGGTTTGTGATCGGGCCCGATGTTGCACTGCAGTTGGCCCGCGACGAGGCCCGAATCGCGATGGCGCACCAGCTCGTGGCGCCCACCTTGCTGCGCTCGCAGGTCCTCTCCCTCCTCTACCGTGAAGTCCAGTGCGGCGCGATGGAGCCGCGGGAGGCGGAACGGCAGCTCGACTACCTTCGGGGGCTGCGGATCCGCCTGCTGGGGGACCGGGCCTTGCAGCAGGCCGCCTGGAAGGTCGCGGCCGAACTCGGGTGGCCGGACACCTTCGACGCCGAATACGTGGCGCTGACCCAGCTCCAGGCGGACGCCTTCGTGACGCTCGACCCGGAGCTTGCCCGGTCGGCGCGGAAGCTGGTGAAGCTCGCCGAGCCGGAGGCATTGTTCCTGCCGGCCGGTGCCGGCAGGAGGGCGGGCAACGGCGGGGGACGCCAGCGGAAACTGCCGCCGAAGGATGGAGCGCCGCCGTCGTTAGCTACGGGATGACACGGGGCGGAGCCGCGCGAAGGTATCTCCAGGTTCGCCTTGTCCATCTGCGGGCGGCACTTTCGAAGGAGGACTGATGGCACGGGTTTTCATCACCGGCTCCACCGACGGGCTCGGCCGGGCCACCGCACAGTCCCTCCTGGACAAGGGGCACGACGTCGTTGTGCACGCGCGCAGCGCCGGACGCCTGGCCGCGCTCCAGGATCTCCTCGACCGCGGCGCGCTCGGCGTCGTCGGCGACCTGTCCGACATAGGGGAAACGCGCGACGTCGCCGGCCAGGTGAACCGGGCCGGTCCCCTGGACGCCGTGGTCCACAACGCGGGCGTGCTCGGCGGCGCCCACGTCTTCCAGGTAAACGTCGTCGCGCCCTACCTGCTGACCGCGCTCATCCACCGGCCGGGCCGGCTGATCTACCTCAGCAGCGGCATGCACCGCGGCGGCAGCGCCGACTTGGCCGGTATGGCCCGGGACGGCGCGGCGCACCGTGTGTCCTACTCGGACAGCAAACTGCACGTGACCGCCCTGGCAATGGCGGTGGCCCGGCTGTGGCCGGACGTGCTCAGCAACGCCGTCGATCCCGGCTGGGTGCCCACCAAAATGGGCGGCACGAACGCCCCGGACGACCTGCGGCTGGGCCACGTCACCCAGGAATGGCTGGCCACCAGCGGCGACCCGGAGGCGCTCACGAGCGGCGGCTACTGGCACCACCAGCACCGGCAGAAGGCGCACCGGGCCGCCTACGATCAGCGGCTGCAGGCCGGGCTGCTTGACCAGCTGGCCCGCATCACCGGGGAGCGGCTGGCCTGAACCCGGTTCCGTCCCCCCACTCCGGAGAAGCGGACCGCCAGCGGCTTGTGGTCCGGCCAGGCGGCGCGTGGGCGCCCAACGAGGAGTTGGGAGCGTTGTTTATCTGCCCGGGAGCGGCCTAGCGCGGCTGGGCGGGGTTGGTCGGGTCGCCGTGCGACGGCGGGTTGATGGGCGGGCCGGACGTCGCGGGAGACACGGGCGAACCCTGTTGGCTCTGGCTGACTTCCGGCATGTTCTCCGGAATGGATCCGCTGGGCTGCGCGCCGTTCTTCAGCGCGTCGATGCGGGCCTCCAGCACCTGCACAACGGGCAGGCGATTGCCGTGCCCCTGCTCGTAGTCGAGCAGCGCCTGCACGCCCTGCTCATCCAGCGAGGAGATGCGGGACCCCAGCGTGCCGAGCGGGATATGGTCATAATCCGGAAGCGGCAATTCTTCGCGGTTCAAAGACTCATTCATGATTCCTCCTAGGCTGGAAGCAGACGACGGTGGATCTTTGATGGTCAGCCGGGCTTGGTTCGAATCTAGTCCTGACACGGGTAGGACGTAAGGGCAAGCGACGAATCCGTCAGGCATAGCTGCCAGTGCCGATGGCAGCCTTGCTGTTTACCAGGCGGCGCGCCAGTACTGATCCGCGCGCGGGTTCCCGTCGCGGGCGACGCCGAGGACCTTCGCCGCGTTCGCCGGCCAGTGCGCGTCCTTCAGTGCCGCGCGGCCAACGCTCACGCCGTCGGCCTGCCCGGTGACCACCACGTGTTCGGCCTGGGCCGGGTCGGTCAGGAGTCCGACGGCGGTGACGAAGGAATCCGTGCCTTCCAGCGCTTCGCGCACGGCAGCGGCGAGCGGAACCTGGAAGCCCGGGCCGGAGGGGCCGTGGTACGACCCGATGCCGGCGCTGGAGAGGTCGAATGCGGTGACGCCGAGTTCCCGCGCCTCGCGGACAAAACGGAGCGTGTCGGCGAGCCGCCAGCCGCCCTCGACCCAGTCGTCCCCGGAGAGGCGGATCGCCAGCGGCTTGTGGTCCGGCCAGGCAGCCCGAACGGCCGCGATGACCTCGCGCGCGTACCCAGTGCGGTTCTCGTAGCTGCCCCCGTAAGCGTCCTCACGGTGGTTGGTCAGCGGGGAGAGGAACTGATGGATGAGGTAGCCGTGGGCGGCGTGGATCTGTATGACGTCGAATCCCGCCTCATCGGCCCGGCGTGCGGCGGCTGCCCAGGACCGGACGGAGGCCTGGATCTCGTCAACGTCCATGGCGTGCGGCCGCGCCAGGCCGAAGATGTCGGTCGTCGAGGGGCCGACCGTTTCCCAGCCTCCCTCGTCCACGGGGATGGAGCCTTCGGCCTGCCCGGGCAGCCAGGGGTAGGTGGAGGCCTTGGCGCCGGCGTGTGCCAGCTGGACACCGATCGCCGCCCCCTGCTCGTGGGCGAAGTCCACGATGGGCTTCCAGGCGTCGCGCTGCGCATCGTTCCACAGCCCGGCGTCGCGGTCGGAGATCCGGCCCTCGGGCACTACGGCGGTTGCCTCAGCAACGACGAGGCCGAAGCCGCCGGCGGCCCGGGCTCCGAGGTGCACCAGGTGCCAGTCGGTGGGAACTCCGTCGCGTGCGGTCACCGAGTACTGGCACATCGGTGCGAGCACCGTGCGGTTGCGCAGCTGCAGTCCGGTGCCGTCGGGGGTGGTCAGGGTCGCGGGTTCGAAGAGCTTACTCACGTAAGGCTGCAACCGGAGCCCGGCCTCAGCTATTCCGGCGCGCGCCTAGCGCACCATTGCGGAAGCCGGAACCTAAGCAGCTCCCGCCGTCGTTAGCGGTTTGTTGAGTAAGCCCAGATGGCTGTTGCGGACCCGGGGGTCGGTCAGCTGGCTTCTAGGTCCGTAGCCGGGTCCTGTCCCAGTTTGCCGACGGCGGCGGCGCATACTCCGGCGGCTGCGGCCACTGTTTCGGCAGGGATACCTGAGGCCAAAGCCGTGGTGATCTGGGCGTCGCAGGCCGCTTTCGCCTGGTCGAGAGCCCATTCAGCTGCTTCGACCTCCCCGGCCCGGACCGTGACGGCGGCGAGTGCTTTCTTCTGTACGGGAGACAAGCTGGCCATGGCATCCGTATCCTCGTCCGGCGTCGGAAGGCGCCCAGGCGGCACCTCCAGGGACACGCCTGCATCGAGCGCTGCAATGGACAGGGGCAAAGTCTTTGTTTCAGCAATGGGCTCCATGGAGGTCCCTTCCAATACTCGGCGCGAGACTTCTGTCCCTTCGGAGGAAGAAGACCTTCGAGCAAGACCGACCGGTCTGTCTCGTGGCCCACAGCATATACACGGAACTGCTGAATCGTGAACCATGGAGGTCGTCATCTGACGCTGGAAGTCTGCTTTGGGCGGCCACCTCGCGCAGGGCGGAACCTCCTTCCGGCGGGACGGCGGAGGGAGCCGGCCGCTTTCGGATGAGTGGCGTATCCTAGGTGACTGTCATGAGCCGAATTGCAGCAGCCGAATCCGCGAACCCGCGGGAGCGCGTGCTGTCCGCGGTTTATCCGCTCTTTGCGCATCGCGGCGTCCGTGATGTGGGTATCGACGAAATCATCCGCACTGCCGGCGTGGCCAAGGCGACGTTCTACCGGCATTTTCCATCCAAGGATGCGCTGGTGCTGGCGTTCCTGCAGCGGCGCGACGAGGTCTTCGGTATCAGCTGGCTCCTTGACGAGGTGGCGCAACGTGCGGACAGCTCCGAGGGGCGGCTGCTGGCCATCTTTGATGTCTTTGGCGAATGGTTCGCGCGCGAGGACTATGAAGCGTGTTCCTTCATCCGTGTGCTGTTTGAGTTGGGCGCTTCGGATCCGGCCGGGCAGGCCAGCATCGGCTACTTGAGCGAGATCCGGAACCAGATCGCCCGGCTGGGCGAGGAAGCCGGCCTGCACGACGTGGACGGATTCGCCCGGTCGTGGCGGATCCTCATGGCCGGATCGATTGTTGCCGCGGCTGAAGGAGACCGGAATGCAGCAGTTCGTGCCCGCCGACTGGGGGCCCTGCTGATCGCTGAGCACCGCGCCGCCTGAACCTGTCTGAGCCGAAGGAACCGTGCAGCCGCCGTGTTCAGCACTGGACGAGAATCAGGCGCTGGCAGCCAAGGAGACCTCGCCGGTCGGGGTGGGGAGGGCGGCGGCTACAAGCTGCCGACTGTGTTCGTGCTGGGGGTTCTCGAAGAAGGCGTCGGTGTGCGCGAGTTCGACCAGGGCGCCTTGGTAGAGCACGGCAACCCTGGTGCTCATGTAGCGGATGACGTTCATGTCGTGCGAGATCACAACGAGGGACAGTTCCCGGTCCTTCTGCAGGCGGAGCAGCAGGTCCAGGACGTTGCGCTGCGCCACGGAGTCCAGGGCAGAGGTGGCCTCGTCGCAGATCAGGACTTCCGGCTCCAGCAGGAGCGCGCGGGCGATGGTAAGCCTCTGCAGCTGCCCTCCGGAACACTGGCCCGGGTGCCTGTCCAGCAGGCCGGGGTCCAGTTCGACATCCCGCAGGACCTGGCTGATGCGGCCAGCGCGTTCCTCGGGCGAGTGGTTGCGCCCCTGCAGCAGCGGTGCTTCCAGGCTCGCGCGGAGCTCCATCCGCGGGTCGAAGGCATCGTACGGCTCCTGGAAGACGAGCTGCGCCTTGGTTCCCGGGGGCCGCGTGACGATTCCGGTGTTCGGGATTTCGAGGCCGACGGCGAGGCGGGCCAGGGTGCTTTTCCCGGATCCAGATTGGCCGAGGACGCCGAGGACCTCGCCCTTCCGGACGGTGAGCGAGACGTTCTCCAAGGCGGGGCGCTGGCCATGTTTGGTCGCGGGGTAGCGCTTGGTGACCCCGTCCAGCGTCAGCACGTCGTGCGCGCTCGCCGCCGCGCCGGATTCCAGGGGAGGGGCCAGCTTCGATGCGGCCAAGAGTCTTTTCGTGCAGGTGCTCTCCGGGCTGCCGAGAACCGATGCCGTTGGCCCGGCCTCCCTGATGCATCCGGACTCCATCACGACGATCCGGTCGGCGAACGCCGAGACGGTGGCCAGATCGTGGCTGATGTAGAGGACACCGAGTCCGTCCTGCCGCCGGCGCCGGTCGATCATTTCCAGGATCTGGCGCTCAAGGACCTTGTCCAGGGACGACGTCGGCTCGTCCGCCAGCAGCAGCTCGGGTTGCCCGGCAAGGGCGATGGCCAGCATGGCCCGTTGCGCCATGCCGCCGGACAGCTGGTGGGGATAGGCGCGGGCCCAGCGGCCGGGTTCGTCCAGACCTGACTCCGCCAGCAGTTCGACCGCCCGGACGCGGGCTTCGCCTTTCCGCAGGCCGCCGTGGAGCATCAGCGGCTCCTCGAGATGGCTTGCGACGGTGCGGCGGGGGTTGAACATGCGCTTGGGCTGCTGGAACAGCATGCCGACGCGGCCTCCGCGGATCCGGTTGAACTCCTTCGGGGTGGCCCTGCCGAGGTCTGTTCCGCCCAAGCTGATCGAACCCGATACGACCTGCAGGCGCGGCGGCAGAAGCCCGAGGACGGACATCGCGGTCAGCGTTTTGCCGCTGCCGGACGCCCCGACGAGGGCGACGAACTCCCCGGGTGCTACCGACAGGTCGACGCCGGACAGGATCGGGCGCGGGACGGATCCGTGCTGGCTCCCGGCCCCGCGGACCCGGCTGGAGGCCGGCGGTGTGTGCGTCAGGCACAGCTGCTCGATGACCAGACCATCAGGCATTTTGCACCGCCTTTGCCGGGGGATCCAGGATCAGCCGGCTGCCGGTTATGCGAGCCAGGTGCTGGCCGATGAGGGTGACGCAGAGGGCGACGATGAAGATGGCCAGCCCGGGGGCGAGGATGGTCAGCGGCGCGCGTGCAGCAAAAGGCTGCGCCGCGGCCAGCATTGAGCCCCAGTCCGACTGCGGCGGCTGCACGCCGAGCCCGAGGTAGGAGAGGGCTCCGACGTTGATCAGCATCTGCCCGAACCGGAGCGTGGCCTGGCCGAGCAGGGGTGCGGCGAGGTGCGGCAGGAGGTGCCGCCTGACGATGAAGGCGGGAGTGCAGCCGACCACCCGGGCCGCCTCGATGAAGCCGCGCGTGGAGAGGTCGTAGGCCAGGGCACGGGCCAACCGGGCGAAGGGAGTCCAGCCGGTCACGACCAGGGCCAGCAGCAACGCCGGATAGCCGCTTCCCAGCATCGCGACCAGGAACAAGGCCACGACCATTTCCGGCAGCGCCAGGACGACGTCATTGGTGCGGGTGAGGAACTCGTCGAGCCATCCCCGGCGTCGTTCACTAACCACTCCGATGCAGGTGCCGATGACGCCGGTCAGCAGTGTGGCCAGGGCGGCGATGGTCAGCGAGAACTGCCCGCCCTCGAGCAGCCGGCTCAGCGTATCCCGGCCCAGGTGGTCGGTGCCGAACCAATGGTGGGCGCTCGCGGGCGCGAGCCTGGCCCCCAGGTCCTGTTCGGCCGGAGGATAGGGGCTGATCCAGGGCGCGAGGAGCACCGCCAGCACAACGAGGGCGACCACCGCGGCCGCGGTCAGGACATGGGCGGGACGGTTACGCATGATGGGCCTTGAGTCGGGGGTTGAGGAGCCGGTGGACCAGATCGGCCGCCGTGGTCAGGGCGACGGCGAGGGCAACGACGACGACGACGCCTCCTTGCGCCAGGGGGATGTCGCTGTTCAGGACGGCGTCGTACAGCAGGCGCCCCATGCCCGGAATCGCGAAGATGACCTCCACGATGACCGATCCGCCGAGCAGGCCGGCGAACCACACGGCCGTCATAGTCGTTAGAGGCAGCAGGCCATTGGGAAGCACATGCTTCAGCACGGTCTTGCGCAGGCTCAGGCCGCGGCTCCGGGCTGCGGTCACGTGGTCCGAGTCCAGGGCGTCGAGTACTCCTTCCCGCACGGCGGACGTGAAGTAGCTGGTCGGCCGCAGGGCAAGCACAATCGCGGGCAGGATGGCAGAGGCGGGCCCCGCCCAGCCGGCGGACGGCAGCACAGACAGCTTCAGGGCGAAAACCAGCACGAGCGTCGGCGCGAGCCAGTATTCCGGGATGGCGATGAATGCCTGGGTCACCACCGTGATAACCCGGTCGGCCGCGCGTCCCTCCTGCAGGGCTGCGACCGTCCCGAGGACGGTGGACAGGAGGACTGCGGCACCGAGCGCCACGATGACCAGGCTCAAGGTGACGAACAGTGCCGGGAGTACCTGCTCAGCCACCGGCGTCCTGCTGGTGTAGGAAAGGCCCATGTCGCCGCTGCCGAAGCGGCCCAGCCAGCGCAGGTACTGCGCCCAGAGCGGATCGCCGATTCCCAGCTCGTGCGTCAACGCCTGGACCGTCGACTCGTCGACCACCTCCCCGGCGACCCGCGAACGGATGATCTTGCGGGCGGCGTCGCCGGGCGTGACGTAGGGGATGAGGAAGACCAGGAACGATGCCAGGAGCACGGCGATTCCGAGGGCCACCGTCCTGCGGGTCAGGAAAACCATCATCGCCGGAGCTGCTCCCGGCTGCGGCCTGAACTGGCGGTCACGAGGCCGGCTTCGCCGTTTCGGCTCGGAGCACGTAGCGGGACAGCGGGTCCTGGGCGTAGGACTGCAGGCCGGTGCCGACGGCGTCGATGGCCTGTTCGTTGACGAGCCAGACGTTCACGGCCTGCTCCTGCAGGATCTTGCCGGCCTCGGCGTACAGCCGGTAGCGTTCCTGGGCGTCGCCCGTCGTGGCAGCCTGCTCGATGAGCTTGTCGTAGTCCTCGTCGCAGAAGTGGCTGAGGTTGTACCCGCCGTCGCAGGTGTAGTCGGCAGTGAGGAACCCGATCGGGTCGGCGATGTCGATCAGGCGGTTGCGCTGGCTGAGCACCATGTCGTAGTTGCCCGCCAGCAGGTCCGGTTCCACCGCGGCGTACTCCGCGGTCCGGATCTTCACCGGAACGCCGACGGCCTTGAGGTTCTCCTGGATGACGGTGGCGACGTCGGCGAACTCGGCGCGCTCGACGATCGCGATGACCTCGAGCGGCCGCCCCGCGGTGTAGCCGGCAGCGGAGAGCAGGTCGCGGGCGGCGTCGAGGTCCTGCTTCGGGGCAGCCGCGCCCTCGATCGCCCACGGCTCGGAGGGGGCGAAGGGGCCGGTGGCCGGAATGGCGGCACCCTCGTAGACGCTGGCGGCCAGGGCATCCAGGTCGAGCGCCGCGGCGATGGCCTTGCGGAAATCGACGTCGTCGAACGGCTTCTTGCCGTTGTTCATGTAGAGCGTCGCGGTCCGCGGGGAATCCGCCTTGAGGACCTCGACGTTGCCGTCGGACTCAAGCGTGGACAGGCTGGACACCGGGATGGAGAGGGAGACGTCTGCTTCGCCGGTCTGGACCTGGGCGGCGCGGGTCGCCCCGTCGGTGATGAAGCGGACCTCGGCGCCGGCGAGCTGAACCTGCCCACCCCAGTAGTCTTCGTTCCGCTCAAGCGTCAGGGACTGCTTGGTTTGCTCCGAGACCGCGGTGAAGGGACCGGTGCAATGCCCGAACGGGTCCACTGTTTCGCCCTCGAAAGCGGCCGGGGCGAGCACGCCCGTGTTGACGCTGGCGAGGCGGTAGGGGACCAGCGGGCTTTCCGACGGAGTGCTGATGCGGACCGTGTGCTCATCGACGGCTTCCACGCCGCTGACGACAGTGGGATTGAACGCCCTGGCCGGGACCTCGGCGTCGAGCACGTGCTGCAGGGACGCCACGACCGCCGCGACGGTCAGGTCGGTGCCGTCCTGGAACCTGACGCCATCTCGGATGGTGAAATCCCACTCACGTTCCGAGACCTGTTCCCACTCCGTGGCCAGCGAGGGGACGATCTTGCCCTCGGCCTCGTCGTAGCGGGTCAGCGTCTCCAGGCAGCCGGAGAGCGACAGGATGTAGGAGGCGTCGCTTTCCAACGCCCAGTCAGCCACCGGGGCACGGAAGTTGTCCACCACGATCTTCTGGTCGAGGTCCGCGCCCTGGGCCTCTCCTTCCGACCCGCTGAAGCCGCAACCCGAGAGTGCCAGGAGCGCCGCGAGTCCCAAGGACACGGACGAAGGGAGTGAAACGCGCACGAAACCACCTAGATTCGATGCCTGCGGAGAGTCCCCAGGCGAAGGATCGGCCGAAACAGCCACGCAAATCTTAGGCAAGGCTTACCTCAGCGGTCCAGTCTGTACTGCAACGTTTGTCACAATTGGCCGTCCGGGCCTTGCCGGAGCCTGCGTCCGGTAAACGCCGGCGCCGCCTTGACCTTGCCGTTCGCCGGTAGAGCGCTGTCCGGGGCCCGGTTCCGGTCAGCGGAGCGGCTTGTCATGTCGGCGCTGGGCGCCGCCGCGCGAAGCTTCGGGTCAGATCCCCAGGGCGGTGTTGACGTCATCCAGCGTGCGGGCAGGCAGGTACTCGTAGGGAGGCAGTTCAGGGTCGTAGCCGCGGTCCAGGTAGACCTTGTTCCGGATGCCCAGGTCGTAGGCCGGGATGATGTCGTAGCGCTGGTGCGATGAGATGTGCAGGAAGTCTTCCGGTGCGGCGTCCAGGGCGTTGAACATGTACTCGAAGGCCTGGAGGCGGGGTTTGTAGGCCCCGGCCTGTTCCGCGCTGAGGACGGCGTGGAACGGGGCACCCAGCCGGGGGACGCTGGCGGCAAGGTGGCGGTCGTCCGCGTTGGAGAGGATGACCAGCGGGAAATGCTCCGCCATTTTTGCCAGCGGGCCCGGAACGTCGGGATGCGGGCCCCAGTTGAGCACCGCCGTCGTGATGGCCTTGATCGCCGCGGCTTCGGCGTCGAGGCCGAACCTGCGGCAGGTCCTGCGGTAGGAAGATTCGAGGACCTGGTCGTAGGGTGCGTACTCCAGGATCTCGTCGAACCGGTACGTCCGGAAGACCGCGATAAAGCGGTCCAGCTCCGCGGGGGACAACCGGCCGATGAGGAACGGCTCGACTGCCTTCCGCATCTGGAAATGGATCAACGTGCCGTAGCAGTCAAACGAGATGTACTTCGGCCTGAAACGAATCTCCGGCACGCTTGCGTCCTTTCCGCGGGCTCCAGGTGGCCGTGTCGATGATAAAGCGGCAGCGCGTTCCCGGGCATATCCTTACGGTTCGGTTGAGGCAGGCGGGTGTGGTTTGGCCGGGGGACACGTCTCGTCACAGTCGTGCTTGGTGACGAGGTCGAAGGTGGCGCCGCCGTGCTGGTCGACTCCGGAGCGGATGGCGCGTTCGACGACGGAGTCGGCGAGGCGCCGGCGCAGGGAAAGGGGATCGCGGCGGAGGTCCTTCGTCAGGGCGACGCACATCAGGAGCATGACCAGGACGAAGGGCAGCGCGGTGACGATGGTGATGTTCTTGAGGCCGTTCAGCGCTTCGGCGGGTTCGTCGCCGCCGGCGAGGAGCATCACCGCGGCGACGGCGCCGGTCAGGGCGCCCCAGAAGATCACGACGCCGCGTGCCGGTTCGCTGCCGTTGGAGCTGAGGGTGCCCATCACGATGGAGGCGGCGTCGGCGCCGGTGACGAAGAAGATGCCGACCAGGACCATGGCGAGGATCGCGACGGCGCCGGCGAGGACGTTGGGCAGGGGCAGGTTCTGGATCAGGTCGAAAAGCGCGCCGTCGAAGGAGATGCCGGGAACACCGTTGGTGGTCTCGACGAGTCCGTCGGTGGGATCGGGGGTGGCATCGGCCCTGGCCTGGACGCCGAAGCCGGCGCCGCCGAAGATGGCGAACCAGATGACGCTGACGATGCTCGGCACCAGCAGCACGCCGGCGACGAACTGGCGGATGGTCCGGCCGCGGCTGATCCGGGCGATGAACATGCCGACGAACGGCGTCCAGGAAATCCACCACGCCCAGTAGAAGACGGTCCAGCCGGACATCCAGGTCCGCAGCGCCTCATCGCCGACGGCTTCCGTGCGGGAGGCCATCTCGGCAAGGTCCCGCGCATAGTCGCCGACGGCGGCGGGCACCAGGTTGAGGATGAACAGCGTGGGCCCGGCGATGAAGACAATGAGGGCAAGGACTACGGCCAGGACCATGTTGATGTTGGAGAGCCACTGGATGCCGCGGCTGATCCCGGAGACGGCCGAGGCGATGAAGCAGGCCGTCAGGACCGCGACGATCACGACAAGAACGGGCGTGGCCAGGTCCCCGACCCAGCCGTTGGCGGCCAGGCCGCTGCCGATCTGCAGGGCGCCGAGGCCGAGCGAGGCGGCGGTGCCGAACAGGGTGGCGAAGATGGCCAGGATGTTGATGACTTTGCCCGCCGGCCCCTCCACCGTCTTGCGGCCGAAGAGCGAGGTAAAAATCGAGGAGATCAGCTGTCTGCGGCCCAGCCGGTACGTTCCGTAGGCGATCGCGCAACCGACGACGGCGTACATCGCCCACGGGTGCAGCGTCCAGTGGAAGAGTGAGGTGGCCATGGCGGTCTGGATGGCTTCGGGGGTCTGGCCGTCCACGGTGCCGGGCGGCGGCGCGACGTAGTGGTACATCGGCTCGGCGACACCGTAGAACATCAGGCCGATGCCCATGCCGGCGGCGAACATCATGGAGATCCACGAGACCGTGCGGAACTCCGGCTTCTCACCGTCCTTGCCCAGCGGAATGTTCCCGAACCGGCTGACGGCCAGCCACACGACGTAGACGACGAAGAGCGAGGCGAGCAGGATGAACAGCCAGCCGGTGTTCGCCATGACCCAGTTCAGCACCGCGGTCGACGTTGCCGCGAGATTGTCCCTTCCCGCGAATCCCCAGATCACGAATGCCAGGGCCGCAGCCCCGGCGACGACGAACACGGTTTTGTCCAGAACGCCCGGCCCTCGGCTGAGTTCCGCCGCCTCATGTTCGGTTACGCTCTCCCGCAGCTCCTGGAGGATCTGCGCATCGCCCTCCACCACTACGGCCGGACTGGGAGAGGCAGTTTCTTCCCGGACTACAGTCCGGATCTCTTCCTCAAGATGGCCGTCCCCAGCGGCACGTTCCTTGTTCAAAGGCATGGTGGTCCTTCTGGCGGAAAACCGCTCTTTATCGGATGGATGCGGAACTGAACAGCCTGGCTCGGCGCCGCTCGAAACGTTCGCTAGATGAGCCCTCCGGCCGTGAGGCCCGGGGGCAGGTTCGGCGGTGCGTCGGACTCGATGACCATGATGTCCCCGTCGATGACCTGAACCTCGTGCACACGCACGGGAAGCTTGGCCGGCGGTGCATCTACCTCTCCGGTCCGAAGATTGAACTTTGATGCGTGCAGGGGACACTCAACTTCACAGCCTTCAATCCAGCCGTCTGCCAGCGAGGCATCCTGATGGGTGCAGGTGTCGTCAACGGCAAAAAGCTCGCCGTCTTCGGTGTGGAACACCGCGATGGGAGGCGCGGTGTCCAACCGAAGGGCGTCCCCGGGGGCCAGAGCGCTCAGTGGACAGGCTTTATGCATTCGGAATCTCTTTCGCCTCGTTAGGGCCGAAGGTGATAGCCACTCGTTGGTTACTGCTCAACGCAGATCACGTTGCGCAACAGTGTGATCCCGCTCACGAGCCTTGTCAAGACCGGCCGCTTCGGAGGGAGACCCGGTAACCGTCGTCTTCGAGGTACATTCGCCGGCCGCGGCCGCGGTCCAGATATACCCAGACGGTCCGTCCGTCTTCGGTAATGTCATCGACTACACCCGTCTCCTTCAGCCGCTGGGGATGTTCAATGGTGACCCAGTCTCCCGGGAGTAGGCGGCCCGGGCTTCCCGGACCGTTTTCGTGGACGGTGGCCACAGAGGATTGCGTCGACATGGCGCGCCTTACCCGAGTGACCTGACGATGCCGCTGGATACCAGCACACCCTCTGTTTCCGCAGCGGCCCGGGCAGCTACAGCGGTGTGGAGCAAGAGGAGCGCGGTCGTGATTGTGCCGACACCCCCGGGAACCGGCGAGAGTGCCGAGGCGACCTGCTCCACCGATCGGGCGTCGACGTCGCCGACCAGAGCACCGTCCTCGAGCACATTGGTTCCCACATCGACCACGACGGCGCCCGGGGCTACGTGGCGGTCGGTCACCAGTCCGGGCCTTCCGGTGGCAACGACGACGACGCCGGCAGCCCGCGTGTAGTCCTCCAAGGGTCGCGAGCGGGAGTGGCAGATTGTGACCGATGCGTTCCGTTCGAGCAGCAGGTGCAGCAGCGGTTTGCCTACGACGGCCGACCTCCCGACGACGGTCACGTGGCGGCCGTCGATGGGAACGCCATAGTGGACCAGCATCTCCACGACGGCGCGTGCCGTAGCAGGGGCGAATGCAGGAAGTCCGACGGCCAGGCGGCCGAGGCTCAGTGGGTTGGCGCCGTCGATGTCCTTGCCTGTTTCAATGTTGGGGACTAGCTCGTCGACCTGGACTCCGTCCGGAAGCGGTGTCTGCAGGATGATGCCGTGTGTTTGTCGATCTTCGCTGAGCTCGGTGAGCATGGTCTTGAGCTGCGCCGAGGAGGCCGATGGGCCCAAGTCGATGATCCTGCAGTCCACGCCGGCCTTCGCGGCGGCCTTGGCAATGGATCGGACGTACCAGTGCGTGGATTCGTTGTCGGTGGCTACGACAACAGCGAGTCCCGGAACGATCCCTTTGGCTGCGAGTTCTGAAACGCGATCTTCGAGTTCGGCCCGAAGTACCTTGGCTACGGGTGCGCCGGACAAGGAAGCCGCAGTCATGACAGCACCCGCTTCCGGACCCGCGCGGACAGATCGTCTGCCGACGCAATGGCCTCGTCGGCCCGCAGGACGTCGGAGCGCAGCGCGTCCTGCAGGCCGGTGTCCTTGATCGCCTTGATGTTGATCTCAAGGGTTATTCTTGCGGTGCCGATGGCCGCGCGTGCCGCTTCCGAGGCGGCAGCGACGTCACTGATGACGTTGGCGTTGCCGATGTAGGCCAGCTCGTGGCCGAGGGCGATGATTTGTTCTCCGAGGTCGATGAGTGCCCGGGGCGGTTCGGCTGCGCGCGCCAGCGCTTCCTGGACGGCCCGGCTGCGGGTTGCCTTTTCATCGTCGGATCCGCCCGGGAGCCCGTAAGCCGCGATGACGGCGGCGAAGGCCTCCTCGTCGTCGTCGGAAATCCGCACGGCGGCGGGTATGAGCCCGTCAGCGCTGGAGATGATCCGTTCAATGTCTTCTGCATCGTCTGCATACTTGGGGCCGGTGGAGTAGCGGGCAACCATGGCGATGAGGGCTGCACCCTGGGCTGCATGCAGCGCACCCGCAGCACCTCCGCCGGGGGTGGATTGCCGGGCCGCCAGGCGGCCCAGGTAGTTGTCGATGGTCTCTGAACTGATCATGTGTTGGTCCAATCGCGGTGGTGAGGACGGTGGGGGGAGACGCGAATCAGCCGCGGAGGCGCTTCATCTCCGGGTCGTAGAGCGGTTCGGCCGACACTGTCGCCGCGATCCGCTTTCCGAAGTACTCGATCTCCACGGCGTCGCCGATATTGACGGATGCAGGGAGGTAGGAGTAGGCGATGGGTTTGCCCACCGTGTAGCCGTAGGCCGCGCTCGTGACATAGCCGACGCATTCGTCCTTGTAGAAGACCGGTTCCTTGCCTAGGACGATGGACTGCCGATTATCGATCGTCAGGCAGCGCAGGCGACGGGCAGATCCCTCTTCGGTACGGCCCTGAAGCGCCTCCTTGCCGACGAAGGTTTCCTTGGCGGTGTTCACTGCGAAGGAAAGACCCGCCTGGTATGGGTCGTGCTCGGTGGTCATATCGGAACCCCAGGAGCGGTAGCCCTTTTCGAGGCGGAGGGACGAGAAGGCTGCACGGCCGGCAGCAATGACACCAAAGGGCTGCCCGGCTTCCCAGAGCACGTCCCACAGCCGCTGCCCGTTGTCCGCGGTCGTGTAGATCTCCCATCCGAGTTCACCGACGTACGACAGGCGCATCGCGGTAACCGGAACGCCGCCGATCCGTGCCTGCTTCGCCCTGAAGTAGCGCAGGCCCTCATTGGAGAAGTCGTCGTCGCTGATGGTGGAGACGAGATTCCGCGCGAGTGGACCCCAGAGACCGATGCAGCAGGTGCCGCCGGTAATATCGCGCACCTGGACCCAGGCGGCGGCAGGATCCTCCTCGGTCTGCCGCCGCGCCTCGCCGGTGAAGTAGGCGAGATCGATGTTGCCATTGGCGCCGAGCTGGAAGGTCTGCTCGTCCAGGCGTGCCACGGTGATATCGCTGCGGATGCCGCCTGCATGGTCGAGTACGAGCGTGTAGGTGACCGCCCCGGGCTTCTTGTCCAGGTTCGAAGTGGTCAGGCGCTGCAACAGGGCCAAGGCTCCCGGTCCGGACACCTCAAGTCGCTTCAGCGGAGTCATGTCGTACATGGCCACAGCGGTCCGGGTCTTCCACGCCTCGGCAGCCGCGATCGGCGAACTGAACATCTGCGCCCAGGCATCCCGTGCCGGCGGGCGCCAATCGGCCGGCAGGTCCTTCAGGAGACGGGCGTTGGCCTCGAACCAGTATGGCCGCTCCCATCCGCCGGACTCGAGGAAGTAGCCGCCCAGTTCCTTCTGCCGGGCGTGGAACGGGCTGACCCTCAGGTTCCGGGGCGAGAGCCGCGGCTGCAGGGGGTGCAGTACATCGTAGATTTCGACGAAGTTCTGCTGGGAGGTTTCGCTGACGTAGGACGGGGTCAGCTGCACTTCCTCGAAGCGGTGCACGTCGCATTCTCCCAGGTCGGTTTCGGAGCGGCCCGTCGTGAGCAGTTCGGCCATCGCTTTGGCAACGCCGGCGGAGTGGGTCACCCAGACCGCTTCCGCGATGTAGAACCCGCCGACCTTTGAAGACTCGCCCATCAGCGGCCCTCCGTCGGGGGTGAAGGAGAAGATGCCGTTGAACCCGTCTTCGATCTCGCTGTTGCGCAGGCTGGGCAGCAGCTGTTGGGATGCTTCCCAGGAGGGCAGGAAGTCCTCGAGCGTGAATTCAAGCCGGGAAGGCATGTTCTTTTCGCTGATCTCATCCGGCTTGTAGCTGGTCAGGGTGTCCAGGTCCACCGGCATGGGCCGGTGCGCGTAGGAACCGATGCCGTAGCGCTCGCCGTGTTCGCGGTAGTACAGGTCCTGGTCCTGGAAGCGCAGGATGGGAAGCCCCGCTCCGTTGGGAAGCTCGTTGCGGCCCTTGAGGTCCTCGACCACCGTCGTTTTGACGTATTGATGGGCCAGCGGGAGCAGCGGCACCGCCATGCCGACCATCTCGCCGATCTTCGGGCCCCAGAATCCCGCGCAGGAAACGACAATATCCGCCGGAACAACCTCGGTCGGTGTCCGAACGCCGGTGACCCGTCCGTTGGACTGCTCGATATCGACGACGGGTGTGTTGCCGTGGTAAACCACACCGGCGGCGCTGGTGCGTTCAATCAGCAACTGCACGGCCCGGGCCGCGGCTGCGAGGCCGTCGCTGGGGACGAACAGTCCACCGAGGACCATGTCCTCGTCGAGCGGCGGGTAAAGCTCCTTGCACTCGGCGGGACTGAGGATGCGGCCCTCGATCCCCCATGACGAGGCATAGCCCAGCTTCCGGTGGAGATCGGCGAGACGGGTCTCCGTCGTCGCCACTTCGAGGCCGCCTACCTGGTTGAAGCAGTTTTCGCCGTCCTTCTCGAGGGACTTCAGCTTCTCCACCGTGTAGTGGGCGAACTGGCTCATGGTCTTGGACGCGTTCGTCTGGAAAACCAGGCCGGGAGCGTGCGAGGTCGAACCGCCCGGCATGTTCAAGGGCCCCTGCTCCAGAACCGTGATGTTGCTCCAGCCGCGGGCAACCAGCTCGTCCGCGAGGTTGGCGCCGACAATGCCTGCGCCGATGATGACAATGCGTGGTGGGGTGGCCATGGACGTTCTCCTTGGGAAATTCAAAGGGCGGGCGGTTGCCTGATCAGCGGAAAATGACGGTGCTGTGCCCGTCCAGCAGGACGCGGTGTTCGCAGTGCCAGCGAACGGCGCGGGACAGAGCCAGGGCCTCCGCGTCCTGTCCAACCGTCGACAGGGCAGTCGGATGGTAAGTGTGGTCCACGCGGATGACTTCCTGCTCGATGATTGGCCCTTCATCAAGGTCGGCCGTTACATAGTGGGCGGTAGCCCCGACCAGCTTGACTCCACGCGCGTAGGCCTGGTGGTAAGGCCGTGCTCCCTTGAAGCCCGGCAGGAAAGAATGGTGGATGTTGATCGCCCGGCCCTCGAGGGAAGCGCAGAGTTCGTTCGACAGGATCTGCATGTAACGGGCAAGGACAATGAGGTCGATTTCATGCTCGTCGACCAGTCGGAGAAGCGCCCTTTCCGCTTCCGGTTTGCTGCCCGAAGAGATCGGGATATACACGAAGGGCAGCCCCGCAGCCTCCGCCATCGGGCGCAGGTCTTCATGGTTGGACACGACGAGCGCGATGTCTCCGCCGAGTGTCCCCGCACGCCAGCGGAAGATCAGGTCGTTCAGGCAGTGTCCAAACTTCGACACCATGACCAGCAGCCGCATCCGGGTCTGGTCATGGAACTGATAGGTCATGCCGAACCGATCGCCGATCTCCTGGAATTTCTCCGTCAGGTGCGCAGCATCCAGTGCGTCCCTCCCCGAGAAGGCTGTCCGGAGGTACAAGTTGCCCCGGACCGAGTCATCGAACTGCTGGTGTTCGTCGATGTTGAATCCGTGCTCGACCAGGAAGCTCGTCACCGCATGGACGATGCCCGGACGCTGGGGACACGTCAGCGTCAGCAAGAACCGGGGCGACGTTTTCCCTTCGCCAGGCTGAGGGATGGCAGGTGATGCAAGGGCCGAATCAGCCAAAGCTGCCGGATTCAGTGAAGTCATGGGACCTCCTTGAGGAGTATGTGGAGTGAGTAGGACTGCATTGTGGATAACCTCTGGGGGCACGGACGCAGGACCGTCCTTTGGAAGATGCGGAGTAGTTGGGGATTTGGCGGATTTACAGGGCCGCGGCGCCTGCTTCGGCTACGGTCTGGTCCTGCTCGCCCGATCCTCCGCTGACGCCAACGGCCCCTACAACCTCGCCGTCCCGGGTGAGCGGAACGCCTCCGGCGAAGATCATGATCCGGCCCCCGTTGCTCGAGTGGATACCGTAGAACTGCTGGTTCGGCTGGGAGGTGTCCCCGAGGTCTTTGGTCTGGATGTCGAAGGCGCGCGCTGTGAACGCTTTATTGATGGAGATGTCGATGCTGCCGATCCAGGCGCCATCCATGCGGGCGTGGGTAACAAGGTTGCCGCCGCTGTCGACCACTGCGATATTCATGGGCTGACTGATTTCGACGGCGCGCTTTTCGGCGGCCTCGATGATGGTACGGGCTTCAGCGAGAGTTGGTGAGGTCATGATTATTCTCCGGCCGTTCTGATTGAGCTGGCGGTCGTATTCCTCCAGCTGGTGGGGGACGGCCTATTCGGCGGCCTGGGCGCGTTCTTCCAGTGGCGGTGTATCCCGGGTGATGCCCAGGAGGGCTTCGCCGCTCCGCTCCACGTCGCCGATGTGGCCGTTGACCCATTCGTGGAAGGCGCTGATGTGGTGTTCGCTGGGGACGAGTACCCCGCCGTGGGCGTAGATCTTGGAGGCCATGGCCGGCTGGCAGCGTTCGCAGGCGTCGAAGTCCTGCATGTTCACGCGGTGGAACAGTTCCACCGAAGCGGTGACGTCCTTGCCGGACTCGACGACATTGGGCAGGTAGAGCCAGTCGCACTCGACGATGGTGTGGTCCGCGGCGAGCGGGAACATGCGGTGGATGATCACGTGGTCGGGCACCAGGTTGACGAAGACCGTGGGCTTGATGGTGATCGCGTAGTAGCGGCGGTCCTGGTCCTCGCCGACGCCGGGGATGACATCCAGGCCTTCCGAGCCGTCGATGGTGAAGCCCTTGACGTCATCGCCGAATTCCGCGCCGTGGCCGACGAAGTATTGTGCGGCCAGGCCGTCGGCGAACTCCGGCAGCACCTCGGTCAGCTCCGGGTGGATGGTCGCGCAGTGGTAGCACTCCATGAAGTTTTCGATGATGAGCTTCCAGTTGGCCTTCACGTCGTACCTGATCCGCCGGCCGACTTTCAGGTTGGCGACGTCGTAGCCGTCGACGGCGTGGACGTCACCGAGGCGCTCTTCGATGGCGCCCATGACGTCTTCTTCGAAGGAGGGCGGTTCGTCGGCCAGGCAGACCCAGACGTAGCCCAGGTACTCGCGGATGTGGACCTTGGCCAGGCCGTATTCGTTCCGGTCGATGTCGGGCATCTTGGTGAGGTTGGGCGCAGCGATGAGCTTGCCCTCGAAGTCGTAGGTCCAGGCGTGATACGGGCACTGGAAGGAGCGGGCGGCCTCGCCGGATTCCTCCATGCACAGCTTCACGCCGCGGTGCCGGCAGATGTTGTAGAAGGCGCGGATCTCGCCCTTGCGCGTCCGGCTGATCAGCACGGACTCGCGGCCGATCTGTACCGTCTTCCACGCCCCTGCCTTATCCAGATCCGACGAGCGGATCGCGCAGAACCACATCTGCTCGAAGATCCGCTCCTGCTCGGCGCGGAAGATGGCGGGATCGGTATATGTATCCCCGGGCAGGGTGGCGATCAGGCTCTCGGAGATGATTTCGGCAGACATTGACGCTCCTGGAAAGATGTTGCGGACGGAGGGTGGAGATTCAGGACAGTGCTGGTGCGGAGGTAAGCGCGGCATGGGCGGCGTTCAGCTGGCGCCGCCACTTCGTGAACAGGCGCGGCTGGTTTGCGCCGATCACGGCAATAGGATCTTCGCCCCGGTAATAAACCGCCAGGAAACTGTGTTCCTCGGGCTCCCCTGTTTCGACCTGAACCCTGTCGGCATCGCGGGCGTTGCCTGCGAACTGGATTTTTACCCCGTATTGGTCGGACCAGAAATAGGGGAGATTGACTGGCTGCTTCGCAGTGGCGGGGTTCAGTAGCCCGGCCACTGCCAGTGCCGGGCGTTCCTGCGCTCCGTTCCAGTGCTCCACCCGATGATGGCGGTCGGACCGTTCGTCGAACCAGGCTGCGCAATCGCCGACGGCGACGATCCCGGGGACGTTGGTCCGGCCACGGGCATCACACAGAACGCCGCCGGGCGCCGAACCTGCGATCTCAATCCCCGAACCTTCCAGCCAGGCAACATTGGGCACAGCTCCGATTCCCACGAGCACGGCATCCGCCGGGACGAAACGGCCGCTGTCCAGTGTGACGCCGGTGATGCTTCCGGCCTCGCTGTTGAAGGAATCGATCCCGGTGCCGCAGATCAGCTCCACGCCGTTATGTCCGTGAAGCCGGGAGACAACGGCACCCATCTCTTCACCCAGCGGACCGCTGAGTGGAACCGGCTGGGCCTCGATAACGGTGACTTCCAGGCCAAGACCCTTGGCAGTCGAAGCTACTTCGGCCCCGATGAAGCCAGCGCCGATGACTACCAACCGGCGGCCCGGCCGCAGTTCGGCGGCGAGTGCCCGGCTGTCGGCAAGGGTGCGCAGAGTATAGACGTTGGAATAGCCGGACAGCCCGGGAAGGCTTCGAGCCGAGGCCCCGGTCGCGAGGACGATGCCGTCCGCCTCAACCGTCTGTCCGTTGCCAAGGGTAATGGTCTTGGTGGTGCTGTCCAGCTTTTCGGCCCTGCTGCCCAGGAGCCATTCAGCCTGGAGGTCTTCATCGGATGTTTCGAGCACCAAGTCCTCGGCCGTGATGCGGCCTAGGAGGAAATCCTTGGAAAGCGGAGGGCGGTCATAGGGGCGCTCGGTTTCCTCGCCAATGATGACGAGTTTCCCTTCGAAGCCGAGCGTCCGCGCTGCCCGCGCGGCGGACAGGCCAGCCAAGGACGCGCCCACGATCGCCAGGGTCTGCATCGTACCTCCACCTTGATTTCTGCTTTGCGCGGATAGCGCAACGTGCATCGTCATATGCAACTCATCCAGCGTGTCGCACTTCACATTGAGTGTCAATGCTTTTTGCGCGGAAGCTTCGGGCGGCCAGCAGACCGCGATTTGACAGGCGGTTTTGCCGGATCCCAAAACGGAAGCCGGCTGCCAAGTAACAGGCATCGCGGAAGTGCGCATGTCGACCCGAAATAAGCTGGCGGATTGCTGGATCCAACCGGCTATCGGCCGCGGATGGAACTCATGGTGCGCTCCGGCTGGCTAGAACCTGCATCACTGGCTTGCACCGCCGTGACTCTGGTTCTGTTGCGCTCGGCACGGAACGGTTCGTCGCGGAGGTGCTGATCCCAAAGGTTCCGAGAACGAGGTCAGGGTCCGGTCGGCGTCGTACGTCCCAACGATCCGCTGGGACTCTCCACGAATGCGTACTAGCTAAGCTGTGGCTCCTCGCGGGGTATGAACCGGACTGTCATCGCTTTATAGCCAGGAGTATTCGATTCCCGGGCGACGAGATCCCGGTGCACGAGGACGTTCGCTTCCGGGAAGTAGGCCGCAGCACAGCCGCGCGCGGTCGGGTAGGCGACCAGGCGGAACTTCTCGGCTTTGCGTTCGGTGCCCTTGAAGGTGCTGATGACGTCAACCAGGTCGCGGTCGGCGAAGCCCAGTTCCTTCAGGTCGTCCGGATTGACCAGGACAACCCGCCGGCCACCCGAGATGCCGCGGTACCTGTCGTCGAGGCCGTAGAACGTGGTGTTGTACTGGTCGTGGCTGCGCATGGTTTGCAGGATCAAATGGCCTTCCGGCGCTTCCAGGTACTCCAGCGGGCTGACCGAGAACCGGCCCTTGCCGATGTCGGTGGCGAAGGAGCGGGTGTCGCGGGGCGGGTTCGGCAGCACGAAACCGTTCTTGTTCCGGATCCGCTGATTGAAGTTCTCGAAGCCCGGCAGCACCCGGGAGATGTGGTCGCGGATGACGTCGTAATCCTCGGCCATGGCCCGCCAGTCCACCGGGTGGTCGTCGCCGAGGGTGGCCTGCGCCATGCGCGCGATGATCACGGGCTCGGCCAGCAGGTGCTCGCTGACCGGGGCCAGCCGTCCCTGTGTCGAGTGGACGACGGACATTGAATCCTCTACCGAGAGGAACTGCGCGCCCTTAGGGTGCTTGTCGTCCTTGTCGGTTCGGCCCAGGGTAGGCAGGATCAGGGAAGTCCGGCCGTGGACAATGTGGGAGCGGTTCGGTTTGGTCGAAACGTGCACGGTTAGGCCTGCGCGTTTCATGCCGGCTTCCAGCGCTTCGGTATCGGAACAGGCCAGCGCAAAATTGCCGCCCATGGACACGAAGACATCCACTTCGTCGTCCATAAACGCTTCGAGGGTCTCCGTTGCATCGACTCCATGCTCGCGCGGGGAAGTGATGCCGAATTCTTCGTCGAGGGCAGCCAGCAGCCATTCCTTGGGCTTCTCCCAGATGCCCATGGTCCGGTCACCTTGCACGTTGGAGTGCCCGCGCACGGGGCAGGCCCCTGCGCCGGGCTTCCCGAAGTTCCCCTGCAGCAGGAGGATATTAATGATCTCCCGCAGCGTATTCACCGAATGCGGCTGCTGGGTCACGCCAAGCGCCCAGCAAATGATTGTCGCTTTCGATGTGGCGAGCATGCCGGCAATTTTGGTGATTTCCATCCGGGACAGTCCGGTGGCTCGCTCGGTCTCGGCCCAGTCGAGCCGGCTGCGGGCTTCCCGGTATTCATCGAACCCGTCCGTCTGCGCGGCGATGAAGTCGTGGTCGACTATCGTTCCGGGGGCGCGCTTCTCTTCTTCCAGCAGCAGGTGCCCCAGGGCCTGGAACAGGGCGAGGTCGCCGCCGACCTTGATCTGCAGGAACTCATCAGCGACCTGATCTCCGCCGCGCATCAGGTTGCCTGGACTCTGCGGGTCCTTGAACTTCAGGAGGCCGGCCTCGGGCAGCGGATTCACGGCAACGACCATGCCGCCGTTCTGGCGGCACTCCGTCAGGGCAGAAAGCATCCGTGGGTGGTTTGTCCCCGGATTCTGGCCCACCACCATGATCAGCTCGGCCTTGTGCATGTCATCCAGGGAGACCGTGCCCTTGCCCACGCCGATGGTCGGATTGAGCGCGGACCCCGAGGATTCGTGGCACATGTTCGAGCAATCCGGCAGGTTGTTGGTGCCGATCGAACGCGCAAAAAGCTGGTACATGAATGCGGTCTCGTTGGCCGTGCGCCCGGACGTGTAGAAAACACAGCGGTCCGGTGTGGTGGCCCGGATGTGTTCGCCGATCAGACTGAACGCATCGCTCCAGGAGATCGGGGAGTAGTGCGTCTCTCCCTCGCGGATAACGACCGGCTCGGTGATTCGGCCCTGGTTGCCCAGCCAGTATTCGGTCTTTCCGGCCAGTTCCTCGATCGAGTGCGCCGCCCAGAATTCCGGAGTAACGGTCCGGAGTGTGTTTTCTTCCGCGATGGCCTTTGCGCCATTCTCGCAGAATTCGGCAGGTTTGCGCGCACCTGAAATCGGTTCGGGCCAGGCGCAGCCCGGACAATCAAAGCCGCCCCGCTGATTAACCCGCAGCATGGACCGGACGGTCCGGGTTATACCCGCCTGGGAGATGCCGCGGTCCAGGGACACTGTGACGGCCTTGATCCCGGCTGCTGCCGTCTTCGGGTCATGGACTTCGAGTTCGTTCTCGTCGATGTCCTGGACGGGAGCGCTGCGCTTGATGGGATTGATCATGATCTCCTGCTTGCCCTGCAAATATTTCCGAAAGCTGCCCGAATTGACGGAGGGCAGTCCTGTGCCTGCCCTCCGGCCTAGTGCCCGCGGGTGATCCATTCGTCGAGGTGCGGGGCCTCGGCTCCTATGCTGGTGGCGTCGCCGTGGCCGGTGTTGACCGTGGTCTCGGCAGGCAGCGTGAGCAGGCGGCTCTTGATCGAGTCGATGATCGTCTCGAAGCTGGAGTAGCTGCGGCCGGTGGCGCCGGGGCCGCCCTTGAAGAGCGTGTCGCCGCTAAACAGGGTGGCTTCTGATTCGAGGTGGAAGCACACGGAGCCGGGGGAGTGCCCCGGGGTGTGCAATGCGGTCAGGCTGGCTCCGGCAACCTCGAAGGTGTCGCCGTCCTCGATCGCGTGGTCCGGGGCGGAGTCGGAGAAGACAGCGTCCCAGAGCATGCGGTCGGCGTCGTGCAGGTAGACGTCTGCACCGAGCAGTTGCCGCGTCTCGCTGACCGCGCGGATGTGGTCGTCGTGGCCGTGCGTGAGCAGGATTGCCTTGACTGTCCGGTCTCCCACGGCCTCGGCGACGGCGGTCGGGCTGTGAGCCGGGTCGATCACAATGACCTCGGAATCGTCGCCGACGATCCAGATGTTGTTGTCGACGTCCCAGGTGCCACCGTCGAGCGAGAAGGTGCCGGAGGTGACGAGATTCTCGATGCGCACGCTCATGCCACCTCCAATGCCGAACGCAGGAAGTCGTTGACCGAGGTGCCGTTTTCCTTGGCACTAACGGCACTGAATTTATGAACCATGACTGACAGTCCTTCCTGATGCTGAGAATCTCTGCGGCAGCATTTACCCGCCTCGGATTGCAGCGGCCGGCTGGCGAGGCCCCGCGCAACCTATTGTGCAACGCGTATCGCCATGTGCAACAGCGTGACCTACGACACTGCCAATGTCAATCGATTGCGTTCTCTCACGAAAGGCGCCGAAACATATGCCGGTTGAGCCTTCGCCGGTTGAGGACGAGGCCTTCCTCCTCGTCCTCAACCGGCGGAACGAGGGCGCCGTTTGCCCTTTTGCGCCAGGCGTCAGGGCGCTCTGCCCTTGGCATGCAGGATTGCGTGTGATGGCTGACTAATCGAGTGAAGAATTGTAATCTCGTCAGCAACCCGAGCCACCCGGGCCGGTGATCTAGCGAGGAGAGCAGCCATGGCCGTCGATAATGAAGAACTACGGATCCTGGCTGAATGGAGCCAGCGGCTGACACAGGAACTGCAGATCCGGGATCTGGATGTGGACGTGGAATTGCTCTTGGATCTAGCAAGAAAATCCGCGGAGTCAGTGATACATGCGACGGCCCCGGTCACCACATTCCTGGTGGGATACGCGGCTGGTTACGGAGCCGGGGCGGCCGGCGCGGGTAACAAGGCGTCGACCCAGGGAGCTGTTTCAGAATCGGCAGACGTTGCGTTCAGACTCTGCCAGGAGGCACGCAACGAGGGTCTCCCTCCAAGGCAAAGGGGCTGATTGCGGACGCCCTCCCCGCCTGTGGCCGCTTCACTTCGGCATCAGGCGTTGGGTGCGGACCGGTCCGCCGTCGGGTAGGCGAACATGAGGGCGGCCGAGGCGACCCAGGCGAGGCCGACTCCTGCGAGGGTGAGGGCGCCGCCGAGTCCGGTGACGGTTCCGGCGAGGGCGGCGCCGGCGGCTGAGGCGCTGGTGCGCAGGCCGGCTCCTACGGTGAAGACCTGGGCTTTCAGCTCGGGCTGGCTCAGGTGGCTGCGGAGGAAGAGCATGGTGGTGGTGCTGGGCGCGGTGAAGACGCCGGAGAAGCCGATGGCGATGAGCGTCCAGGTTGTCCCGAGGTCGAAGGCCGCGGCGATGGTGAAGACGCCGGTGGCCAGGTAGCCGACCATCATGACCATGTGGGGGCGTGCTCGCGTTGGCCGGATCGTTTCCCACACCGCTCCGACCAGGCTGCCGACTGCGAAGGCCGTGACGAGGACGGCGCCCTCGGCGGCCGAG
This sequence comes from Arthrobacter sp. Marseille-P9274, assembly GCF_946892675.1. NCBI lineage: Bacteria > Bacillati > Actinomycetota > Actinomycetes > Micrococcales > Micrococcaceae > Arthrobacter > Arthrobacter sp. Marseille-P9274. The sequence goes on along the minus strand of NZ_CAMPOV010000003.1, from coordinate 193,486 downwards.
CCGATGCGCTCGATCGAGAGTGCGACGGCGGCGATCGCGAGCCCGCCCTGGCCGAGCTGGGTGAGGGTGGAGGCGCCGGTCACCACGGCCAGGCGCCGGTTCCCGACGATCTGGTGCAGACCGGCTTTGACGGACCGCCAGACGGAAACATCCGGGGCGGAGTGGGATGAGCGTCGGATCACGACGGCGCTCACCGCGCCGAGTGCCGCGGCGGCGGACAGCATCCACATGGCGGCCGGGGCGGGCACGAGCAGCAGCATGATGGCGACCAGGGCGGGTCCGCCGACGGCCGAGACGTTGTAGGAGAGCGCGTCGTAGCCGAAGGCCCGCCGTTTGTCCGGGATCGCGTCGGAAACGAAGCTGGAGAGCCCGCCCATGAAGAAGGGGGCGGCCGCTCCGGCCACGGCCAGGGCCGCGAAGATGGCGGGCAGGGGCGCCACGCCGAGGAACGCCGTCGTCGCGAAGGCGATGGCGGTCAACAGGCTGGAAGCCGCTATGAGGACGCCCGGCCTGCGGGCACGGTCGAGGGCAGCGCCCACCAGAGGTGCCGCGACCACGCTGGGGCCTAGGGAGACCGAGACCAGGGCGCCGCCGAGGAGGACATCGTCCATTTGCTGCACCGCGAGAATCGGGATAGCCACGGCGGAACCGGCAATGGCCAGTCTCGGCGGCGCCGACGCTGCAAGATATCCAAGGGCGCTCATTCGAGGGAGGGGCTTCCTTTCCGCCGTGGGTCTCGGGACACCGGTCCGTTGCCTGAACGGCCCGGGGCCCCCTAGGCAAGCATGCCCGAGGCGCGGCCTCCGGCCGGCGACGGCACCCGGTGTGTCCCGTTCGGTCCTCGGCGTCCTGCACGGCTTGGCGGGGCTTCACCGAGCTGACAGCCGTCTCGGGCGGCAGCACCGCTGGCTGCCGCGCCATACCGCGACCGCATGGAACCATGCCCACATGGACTTGGACGTGCGTCACAACGGCGCTTTATCGTTCCATCAAAGCGCGTCCAATGAAGGGCGCCGGAACGAAGGGTGCACGTATGGGAATCGAGTTCAATCGCCGATCGTTCTTCATGGCCGGCGCGTCGGCCGCGGGCAGCGGGGCCCTGGCAGCCGCCGCCCTTTCCTCAAGCCAAGCCACCGCACACGCGGCAGTAGCCACACCGGCGGCGCCCACTGTTCGACTTCAGCAGAAGGACGGCGTGGCATCGGGCTTCATCATCGGCGCCCCCAAGATCTCGGACCGAGCCAACCACGCCGTCGTCGAGGTGCCGGTGCTGTGCGAGGGTGGACCGCGTCTGGCGGTGACGCAGCCCGTCCGGGCGAGTGCCGCGGAAGAGATCGCTGCGGGTTTGAGCGCTGGGATTCTCGTCGACTTCGTCGTCAAGAAGGGTGAGGTCGTCGTCGGCGACGAGCACCGCGATCCCTTCCATGTCGTACTGACCAAGAGCAGCACGCCCATCTTCGCCACGCAGAAATACGGCCCGGAGCTGGCTCCTCGAAACGGCCGTCCCGGCGAGATGGTCTCGGCCGGCTGGGTTTATGGCAAGTCCCAAGGGACGATCACCATCGGAGACGGCCGCGTCGTCACCGAGGACATTTCCGGCCGTCCGCTGCCAAGGCCGAGCAAGCGCTATGAGGAGACCTATCGGGTCGCCGCCGACGCAGAGGTGTACCGCGTCGATACGACCAACTGGGGTGCCTCCGACTCCTCGACCTTCGAGGCGATCCCCGTCACGAAGGATTACTCCTACACGACCACCCGGCGTCAGGCCGCCTTCGTCGTGTTCGACCGCGACCATCGGCAGGTGAAGCAGGCCAAGGTCAGGCAGATCTTCTTCTTCACGCCGCATGACGAGTCGGACGGCAAACCCGTCTGGGATGTCCCCACGCAAAGCGACCTCCTCAGCGACAAAGGAGTCGACCCTGTGTCCGGACAGCGCTACGTGGACATCGTCGCGACCCGCCCGACAACCGCGGCCTACACCCGAAGCACGGAGCCCTTCGAAATCGTCCCCGGCACCTTCTTCTTCGTCGGCGACAACGAGGTCTCCTGCTACCTCTTCAAGACGAGCGGGGGGACCCGGAACCCGCAGGACGATCGCCTGATCCTCGTCGACACCGGATGGCCGAACAGCGGATACCAGTACTGGAAGAACATCGAGGCCATGGGCTTCGACCCGCGCGACATCGACGACATCATCATGGCCCACGGCCACCTCGACCATTACGGGTCCACCGTCGAACTCGTGACGATGATTGAGAACTCGGGCGGAAAGGTACGGCTTCTCTCGCCGCGTGAAGACATTGTCGGACTCCCGCAGGACGCCGTCGGCAACGTCTGGAACCTGCCGCCTGCGCTGCCTGCCGGGGAAACGCTCATCCGGGAGCGCAGCGATTTCTTCACCTACGACGAGTGGATGGATTTCGGAAACGTGCGCCTGCTGCCGCTGTGGTCGCCCGGACACACGCCCGGATCGGCCTCCTTCATCTTCGAGGTGGAGAATCCCGACGACGGCGAGCGTCTCACCTTCGGCTACATGGGCGGCTACGGCTGGAGCCCCAAGACGGTTTCCCCCACCAACGGCTGGCAGCGTCTGGGCTTCCCCTACAACCTCGCATGGCTGCAGCAGCGGTTCGAACCCGACTACGTCGCGGGGCAGCACGCGAACCAGTTCCCGCTCATCGAGATCTACCAGGCGCTGAAAGCCTACAACAACGACCCCGCGAACCGCGGCCGGCAGCTGACCATGCTGGATGCGATGAACCGTGGCGAATGGGTCAACTACCTCGAGAAGCGCTATGCGGTGGCCACCAACGCGGTGGCCGACGACCAGCCGGGATACCAGAGCATCGAGACCTACGGCCCCTTCAAGCCGGGCCGCGAGGAAGGCGTCGAGGACGTCCGCGTTCGGCTCGTCGATGGCGGCAAGGTGCTGCACGGCTACGACCGCGCCCTCAATAAGAACCCGCAGATCCCGCTGCTCGCAGACGGGGCGACCATCCTGATCGACAGCTTCGTGCACGACCCGGAGGGCTGGTACGTGCAGTTCGAGCTCGACGTGCTCGACTCCTACGGCGGATTCCTGCCGGGCGTGGGGCCGGTCGAGTCCATCCGTCCCGAGGTGACCGAGATCCTCCGCACCCAACGGTTTCCGAGCCGCGAAGGCCGCGGCGGTCCTCGAGTCGGTCAAGGCGGGCGGCACCTACCGCGTCGCTCTGACGCCAGCCAGCGCCATCGTCATCCCCGACGCCGGAGCACCCGTTTTCAGGGTAGCTAACGAGCGGCAGGGCTCGACGGAATTCCGTCGAGCCCTGCCGCTCGGACAGCCTCTCGGCGAACGATCTCTTGCCGGTCTTGGCTTCTGCCGCCAGTGGGTCATTTCCGGATCGTCCTGCTCACGAAGCGGTAGCGGTGCCCTGGGCTTTCCGGGGTCGCATGCTGCCGGCGGCGGAGACGGCGCTGCGGGCCGCCACCGCCAGGAGGCCGCTGTCCGAGGCAATGGGCATAAACCGGAAGCCGAGGCCGGTCATCGTTTGGGCAAGCTCCGGTTCTCCGGCGTAGATGCCTGGGACGACGCCGGCGGCGGTTGCCCTGCGCACGATGTCGGCCAGGACGCCGTCGGGCCCCTCGCCGGTCAGCTCATCGAACGTCATGCCGAGGCTGAGCGACAGATCGTAGGGGCCCACGAAGACCCCGTCCGGCCGCGCGGCAAGGATCCCGTCCAGGTTGGCCAGCCCCTCCGTGGTCTCGACCATCAGGACGCACAGCGCGTCCTCCTGCGGGTCACCGGGACTCCGGCGCCGGGTACCGGGGGCTTCGCCGCGTTGGGCCGTAGCTGCGCTTTCCGCGCGGAGGGAAGCGGCAGGCGGCGACGAGGGATTCCGCCGTCGCGGCGTCTTCCACGGTCGGAAAGATGATGCCCCCGGCGCCTGTATCGAGGACCCGTGTGATGGTTCCGGCCTCGTGCCCCGGGACGCGGACGATCGACGGCACGGAAAACAGGTGGGCGGCTTCGACGAGGTGCTGCATTTCGTGGATTTCCGCGCCGCCGTGCTGGCCGTCGAGGCAGATCCAGTCGAACTGCTCGGCGGCGAGGACGTCCACGACGGCCGGGTCGCGGAAGTTGACCCAGGCGCCGTAGGAGGTCCGGCCGCCGTCGAGCACCAGACGCGGAGTCTGCAGGCGGGCCTGCCGTCCGCTCTCGCCGTATGCCATCATCTGTTGCTCCTTCTTCGGGTTGGCGGAACCGCTAACGACCTTGCCTAGCCGCGGGCCTGCATGCGGTGGCGCATTTCGCCCACGCCGCTCATGTAAGTGACCAGTTCGTCCCCCGGCGCGAGGAAACGCTGGGGAGAGCGGCCGACGCCCACTCCGGGAGGCGTGCCGGTGAAGATGACGTCTCCGGGGAGCAGCGGCGTGATCCTGGACAGCCGCGCGATGATCTCGGGGACAGGGAAGACCATGTCCTTAGTGCTCCCCTTCTGGACTTGTTCGCCGTTGATGGCGCAGCCCAGTTCGATGTTGTCCGGATCCTCGAACTCGTCCGGGCTGGCCAGCAGCGGGCCGACCGGTCCGAATCCGGGGAAGGACTTCGCGAGGCTGTACTGTGGCGCAGGCCCGGCCGCCTGCATGGTGCGCTCGGACAGGTCCTGTCCCACCGAGACACCGGCGACGCGGCTCCACGCCTGGCCCGCGGCGATGTCCCGACCGCCCCGCCCGATGACGGCGACGAGCTCGACTTCCCAGTCTACGGTTCCCGGCGGCAGGGAGACGGTCCCGTAGGGGCCGGCCAGCGAGGTGGGGAATTTCGTGAACACCGTGAGGTCCTCGGGCACCGCCAGCGATGCTTCGGCTGCGTGGTCGGCATAGTTCAGCCCGATCGCGAAAACCTGCCGCGGGTGCGGTGCGGGATTGCCGAAGTCCCCAGCCGGCACGTCGGCGAGGGGTTTCCCTGTTATCCGGTGGAGGGCGGATGCCACTTCCAGGAGTTCGTCCCAGCGGTCGTAGCAGTCCTGGATGCGGGGGCTGAACCGGCCGCCGGTTTCCTGCGAGACGTCGACGACCTCGCCGGCGGGAGTGATCAGTGAGAGGCGGTCGGAGATGTTGGCCAGGCGCATGGGGGACTTTCGTTTGAGTTGCCGGACGGGATTTTCCGCCGACGCGTGCCCCGGCCCCGGCGTCCGGGGCCGGGGCATGCCGGCGCGGCTGTGGGAGGTCTTAGGCGACGTCGAACTCGACGGTGCCCCAGCCCTCGAAGGTTCCCGACCAGCGGCCGGCTTCCTTCATGGGGACTGCCTGCAGGCAGCTGCCGGGCAGGATGACCTGGCCGGGCTGGAACTCGACGCCATAGCAGGCCAGGCGGTTGACCAGCCAGGCCACGGCAGCCAGGGGATTGCCGAGGATATTGCGGGTGGATCCGGCGATGACCTCCCGGTCATTGAACCGCAGGACGCCGCGGGTGTCGCGCAGGTTCAGGTCGGTGACCCGGCGGGGCGTTCCGCCGAGAATGACCGCTCCGGTGGATCCGTTGTCGGCCAGCGTGTCCGGAAGCCCGATCGCCCAGTCCTTGACCCGGGAGTCGATGATTTCGATCGCCGGCATGGCGAATTCGACGGCATTCACGACGTCGGCGACGGTAGCGTTCGGGCCGCGCAGGTGCCGCCGCAGGACGAAGGCCGGCTCGAGTTCCACGAACGGCTCGATGAACCTGCCCCGCTCCAGGGCGGTCCCCTCGCAGGCGAAGGTGCTGGCCAGCAGGTGTCCGTAGTCCGGCTGGTCGAGGCCGAAGGCATCCTGCATGACCTTGGCGATGTTCCCGAGCTTGTAGCCCACGAGACGGTCGCCGTTGGCGACGGCCTGGTCGATGTTGATTTTCTGGACGGCGAACGCGGCGTCGGCGTCCAGGGAGGGCCAGGTCTCCGTCGGTGCGGCGATGGGCTCGCCCTGCTGCCGGGCGGTGCGGAGGGTGCCGGCGACGTCCTCGAGGGTGATGGTGGACATGGGTGTGGTTCCTTTCAAGATGTGAAGATCCGGCCCCGGATGAGGGTTGGGTGGTTTAGGTCCATCCGGGGCCGGAAGCTTTGGGCTGCGGACAGGCCGCTAGCGGGGCTGGATCTCGGCTTCGCCGTCGACGAGCCGGTTCACCTGCCAGGGGTTGGCGTCCTGCAGGGGTGCCGGAAGCAGCTCTTGGGGGAAGTTCTGGTAGGAGACGGGCCGCAGGAACCGGTGGATGGCCAGCGTGCCGACCGAGGTCGTGCTCGGGGCCGAAGTTGCCGGGTAGGGGCCGCCGTGGACCATGGCATGGCCGACCTCCACGCCCGTGGGCCACCCGTTGATGATGATCCTGCCGACCTTGCGTTCCAGGACCGGAATCAGGGCGGCGGCCGATGCGTAGTCCTCCTCGGTGGCCTGGACCGAGGCCGTCAGCTGCCCCTCGAGCAGGTCCGTGGCCTCGGCGAGGTCTTCCACGTTCTTGTAGCGGACGATGAGGCTGGCCGCGCCGAAGATCTCCTCGTGGAGGACGCGGTTGCCGGTGAAGACATCCAGGTCGGAGCTGAAAATCGCCGGTGCGGGCGCGTTCGCCGTGGTGCCTGCCTGGCCCCGGGCAAGCAGTTCCACCTCGGCTGCGGACTCCACCGAACTGAAGCCCTGCTGCCAGGACGAGGCGATTCCCTCGGTCAGCATGGTCTGGCCGGCCTGTCCGGTGAGGGCCCGGGCGACGGCGTCCGCCAGGCGGTCCCCGTCCTCGCCGGCGGGCACAAACAGGAGTCCGGGCGAGGTGCACAGCTGGCCGGAGCTGCCGGTCACCGAGGCGACGTACTGGCGGGCCAGGCCGTCGGCATCGCCGCGCACGGCCCCCGGGAGCACGTAGACCGGATTGATCGAGGACATCTCGGCGTAGACCGGGATGGGTTCGAGGCGGGCGGCTGCGGTGCGCATCAGGGCGGTGCCGCCCGCGCGGGAACCGGTGAAGCCGACGGCCTTGATGGCCGGGTCGGCGACCAGTTCCTGGCCGATGCTTGTGCCGGCCCCGTACACGAGCGAGAAGACGCCGGGGTGCAGTTCGAGGTCGCGGACGGCGCGGCTGATGGCCTGGCCGACAAGTTCCGAGGTGCCGGGATGGGCGTTGTGCGCCTTGACGATCACCGGGCAGCCGGCCGCGAAAGCCGAGGCGGTGTCTCCGCCGGCCACGGAGAAAGCGAGAGGAAAGTTGCTGGCCCCGAAGACTGCCACGGGTCCCAGCGGGATCTGGCGCAGCCTGATGTCCGCGCGGGGCAGCGGCGTGCGGTCCGGCAGGGCGGGATCGATCCGCACGCCGCGGAAATCGCCGCGGCGTACGACGTCGGCAAACAGCCGTAGCTGGCCGGTGGTGCGGGCCCGCTCGCCGCGCAGCCGCTCGGCGCCGAGCCCCGTCTCTGCCGAGGCCCGATCGATCAGTTCGTCACCGATGGCTTCGATGTTGTCCGCGATGGTTTCCAGGAAACGTGCGTGCCGCTCCGGCTCCAGGCTGCTGAAGGGTTCGAAGGCATCCGCGGCCGCCGCGGTGGCCGCCCTGAGCTGCTCCGTGCTGACCAGGCCGTAGGCCGGTTCCAGCTGTTCGTTGGTGGACGGGTTGATACCGAAGGCCCGGCCCTCGGTTCCGGCAACAGCTTCCCCGGCGATCAGGGAATGTCCGGTTAGTGTCATCGTTGCGTCTCCTGCGTTGAGAGTGCCGGCGGAAGCGGGGCCTTGCCCGCCGCCGCCTCGGTGGATGGTGGCTGCTGCTGCCGGTCAGTTCCCGCTGCCCAGGTGCCAGATGCCGAGGGCCGACAGAAGCTCCCGCGGGTCCCAGACGACCCACTCCTCGGCGAGTTTGCCGTCTTCGAACCGCAGGAAGGACGCGGCGTTGACGGTGATGCTGCGGCCGGTGGCCGGCACGTCCATGAACGTGCCCTGGTGGGTGGCCCGCGTCTGCCAGTGGATGGCGGCGGTGTCTCCGTCCTCGAGGATGCGCAGGATCTCGGTGGTCGTATCCGGGAACGCCGCATGCGTGGCCTCGATGGTTTTGCGCAGGCTCACGTAGTCTTCGCTGCCCGACTTGGACCGGCGCACATAGCCGGGGGCGAGGAGCTGTTCGAAGGCCGCCGTGTCGCCCTGGCCCCAGGCCTGGTTCCACGCGTGCAGGATGGCTTCCCGCCTGATGCTCATGATGCGCTCCTTGCTTCTTCCGGTACGGGCATCTCGATCGGCTGGTACTGGCCGAACTTTCCGCCCCTGAACAGCAGGGCGTCGCCGCTGCCTTCGGTCATGTTGGTGACGGCGCCGACCACCATGTAGTGGTCGCCGACCGCGACTTCCGCAGTGACCACGCAGTCGATCCACGCGGTTGCCCCGTCCAGGTGCGGCGTGCCGAGGGGGCCGAGGCTGCAGGGCAGGTTCTCGAACTTCCGCGGCCCCTTGCGGGAGAGCGAACGGCAGATGCCGACCTGGTCATCGGCGAGGATGTTCGCTGTGAAGTTCTGGAGCTTGCGGAGCTTGGGCCAGGTGGAGGAGGACTTATCGACGCAGAACGTGACCAGGGGCGGCTCCAGGGAGAGCGACTGGAAGGTGCCGACGACGAGGCCAAGCTTTTCGTCGTCGTCGTTAACTCCCGTGATGGCCACGACGCCGGTGGGCAGCTTGCCCAGGACCTGGCGGTAGTACGCGGGGGTGATGATGTCCGCGACGAGGTTGGTATCCATGACTGTTCCTCTTCCGCTTATGCCGCTTGCGCCGGGGCGCTTTCGCGGAAGCTGCCGAAACGGCCGCCGTGGAAGATGAGCGGCGTGCCGTCACTGGGTGTCATCTCCAGCACGCTGGCGACGACGATCAGGTGGTCGCCGGCAACGATCTGCTGCTCGACGCGGCAATCGAACCAGGCGAGCGACCCGTGGATGTGCGGGGTGCCCCAGTCGGATTCGGACCAATCGAGGGCGCCCAGCTTGTCCTCGCCCTTGGCGGAGAGCGCCCGGCAGACCTGCTGCTGGCCCTCGGCGAGCAGGCTGACGCCGAAGCGGTCGGCCCGCGCGATCTTGGGCCAGCTCGTGGAGGTGTGCGTGACGCTGAACGTCACCAGGGCGGGGTCCATGGACAGGGAGGCGAAGGTGCCCACGATCATGCCGTTCTGGCCCCCGCTGAGCGGGTCCGTCGAGCAAATCGCGGCGACGCCGGTAGGCAGGTGCCGCATCACGGCACGGTAGCGGTCCGAGTCGATGGGGCGGGCGGTTACGGCCGTGGCGGTCATGATTCCTCCTGGAGCTCTGAGTTGATGTTGCGGGCGGCGCGGAGGCCGGATTCGATGGCGCCGTCGAAGAAACCGGCCCAGATGTTGGCGATGTCGCCGCTGGCGAAGTGCAGGTTGCCTTCGCTGGCCTGCTGGTCGCGGTGGTACTTGGTCAGCTGGCCGGGGCGCTGGATCTGCCAGGTCTCTTCGGCGTACCCGTCAGCCATCCACTGGTGGCCGGCGACCTCTAGGACCTCCAGGTCGTCGCGCCATACCTTGATGGCTTCCTGGACCTGGTCGCGGTCCGTGACATCGATGCGGTTGGAGTCGGCACCGAAGCCGACCAGCACGGCGTCGGTGTCGCTGACGAATTCGGTGCGGATCACTGACAGCGGCTTGTCCTGGGCGGAGTAGGCGAAGAACGGTTTGATCGGGCCCTTGACCCGGATCCAGGCCTTGACGCCCTGCGAGGCGGTCCTTTCCCGGCTGGGCGCGAGCTTGCCCTCGGACAGGGCGGGCTGGACATCAAGCTTGTGCAGGATGTTCTGCGGCAGCGTGATGACGACCTTCCGGGCCTGGATTTCCCGGCCGTTGCTGTACGCGACGGTGGCTCCCTCGCTGTCATGGCGGACGGCGGTGACCTGGGCGTTGAGGCGGATGTCGGCGCTGGTGTCGGCGGCGATCGCCTTCGGCAGGGTGTCGTTGCCGTCCTTGATGCGGTAGATCGCGGAGGCTTCGTGCATGAGGTGCCAGTGGCCGGAGGCCGCGGCGGTCCAGCGCAGGGCGTTGACGTAGGCGCACTGGTCCAGCGGTGCGTTGAAGTGGCCGACCCAGGCGGCCTCGTTGGCGTTGCGCTCGTCTTCGGAGAGTTCGAGCTTGTCCAGCATTTCCTGCAGGTTGTACTGGTCGGCCTCGGCCAGATTCTCGTTGGTCAGCGGCGCGTCCGGGCGGGGCAGCCACTTCATGGTGTCTTCGAGCAGCCGGGTCATCCCGGGATCGATCAGTCCCATGAAATCGTCGAGGTTGCCGCGGCGGACCTCGTCGCCGGCCAGCCAGTAGGTCTCCTCCGAGCGCGGGCCGCGGGAGACCTCGAGGCCGTAGCGGGTGACCTCGGCCCAGACGTGGGGCTGGGTCCAGTGCAGCCAGTTGCCGCCGATCTCCAGCTTCCGGCCCAGCCGGTGGTCGGTCCACAGGCGGCCGCCGAGACGGTCACGGGCTTCGAGGACGACGACCTGGTGGCCGCGGTTTCCGAGCTCGCGGGCGGTGATGAGGCCGGCAAGACCGGCACCGATGACGACGATGTCCGTCTGTTCAGGCATGTTGTAGCTCCGTTGATTCTGTGTCGCGTGCATGGGTGGTCAGTTTCCGACGCCGGTCAGGTACCGGGCGCGGTGCGTCGTGGCCGGGTGGTTGTCCAGCGTGTACTTGTGGCCGGGGAAGAGCTTTTCGCGCAGGGTTACCGGCGCTTCGTCCTGTGCCCGTGCCGGCGAAACGATCCCCTGGGCCCGGAGCTCCGGCAGGGCGAGTTCGATGAATTCCTCCCAGCTGCCCGGCTTGGTGATGTAGCTGAGGTTGATGCCGTCGACGTCGGCCTCGTCGCGCCAGCGGCGCAGCTCGGCGGCAACCGTCTCCGGGGAACCTATGACCGTGGAACCGCTGCCGCCGACGGCGAGGAACTCGGCGATCTGGCGCGGGGTCCAGTCCCGGTCCGGGTCGGCCTTGGAGAACATATCCACCATCGACTGGGCGGCTTTCGTTCCGACGGACCTCAGGGGAGCGTCGAGGCCGTACTCGGACATGTCGATGCCCGTCCATCCGCTAAAACGTGCCAGGATTCCGTCGATCGGCGCGTCTTCCACAGCCTTCTGGTACTTCGCCCGGGCCTCCTCGTCGGTGCGCGCGACGACAACGGTGAGCAGGATGACCACCTTGACATCGCGGGGATCGCGGCCGGCGTCGGCGACGGACCGGCGGACCTTGGCCACCGTGCGCTTGGCCCCCTCGACGGACGTGCTCTGGATGAAGACCGCTTCCGCGTGCTTGCCGCCGAATTCCATGCCCCTGGAGGACGAGCCGGCCTGGAACAGCACCGGGGTGCGCTGCGGGGACGGCTCGCAGAGGTGGAAGCCGGGCACGGTGAAGTGTGCACCGGAATGGTTGATCGGATGCACCTTGGCGGGGTCCACATAGGTGGCCGAGCCGGCGTCGCGCACCACGGCGTCCTCCTCGAAGGAGGTTTCCCAGAGCTTGTAGACAACGTCCATGTACTCGTCCGCCATGTCATAGCGCTCCAGCGGGGTGAGCTGCTGTTCCTTGCCCAGGTTGCGGGCAGCGGCATCCGAATACGAGGTCACGATGTTCCAGCCCACGCGGCCGGAGGTGAGGTGGTCCAGGCTGCTGAACTTCCGGGCCAGCAGATAGGGCGGCTCGTAGGTCGCCGAGCAGGTCACGCCGAAAGTGAGGTGCTTCGTCACTGCCGCCATGCCGCTGATCAGCACGGTCGGGTCGTTGATCGGGAACTGTGCCGCGTCGCGCAGTGCGGCGTCGCCGTTGCGGCGGAAAACATCGTGGTAGCCGACGTTGTCGGCGAAGAAGATGCCGTCGAAACCGGCCTCCTCAAGCATTTGCGCGACGCCTGTCCAGTACTGCAGGTCGGTGTAGCGGTTGCCCTGGTCGCCGTCGTTCCGCCATGACCCCGAGGTCAGGTGGGCCGGGGCGAAGACGTCGAAGGCAAAAAGGCTCAGCGGTTCATTTTTCATGGCAGCGGGGCTTCCTTGGACTGGTGCCGATAGCACGACAACTCGTGTGGACGTTCAACAAATGAACATGCCGTTCAATTTAGGTGTTGCGTGACTCACTGTCAATACGTGAATCGGCTCACAAAATCTTTCCCGCCCAGCCTTGACACCTCAATGTGGCCGATGTCATATTTTTGAGCGTCACGTTCACAAAATGAACGTTCTTGAGCTCGCATCGAATCTTCGCTCACCCCCGCCGCGCATCAGATCGCCGGCGCTTCATCCTGCTGGAAAGCATGAACACTAGGAAGTTCACCGTGAATCCACCTGTTAACCCAGCCCCTGCCGCGGCCCCTGAATTGCAAGCGGTGCTGGACCCGCAAAAGAAGCGGTTCCTGTACAAGCTCACGGCCGTAATCTCCGGCGGCATGTTCATCGACGGCTTCATCCTCGGCGGAATCGGACTGGTCATGCCGACGATGACCGAGGATCTGGGCCTGTCCCTCACCTGGCAGGGCCTCATCGGTGCCTCCGCCCTGATTGGCATCTTCCTCGGCGGGCCGCTCGGCGGATACCTGGCCGACAAGGTCGGCCGCAAACCGATGTTCGTCGTCGATCTGGCGATCTTCCTGGTCGGCTCCGCCGCCCAGTTCTTTGTCGCGGAGGCATGGCACCTGTTTGTGATTCGCCTGCTGATGGGGATGGCGATCGGTGCCGACTATGCGATCGGCTGGCCCCTGCTCGCCGAGTTCTCGCCGGCACGCCTCAGGGGCAAGCTCCTGGCTGCACAGGAGGTCGCCTGGTACATCGGCTACCTCGGCTCCTACGCGCTGGGCTACTTCATGGCCTCGACCATCGACGCGGACTGGCGCATCATCCTGGGCATGAGCACGGTCCCGTCCCTCATCGTCTTCCTGCTCCGCCTCGGAACCCCCGAATCTCCGCGCTGGCTGATCAGCAAGGGGAGGGTCGACGAGGGCATGGCCATTGCCCGCGAATACATGGAGGACGGCGACATCCGGGACGTGGAAAGCGAAAAGCGCCAACCAACCAGTTTCCGCAGGCTGTTCTCCCGCGAGTACCGCAAATCCACGATCTTCATCTGCATGTTCTGGTTCTGCAACGTCACCCCGTACTTCGCCATCGCCACCTTCGCCCCGATCGTGCTCGAGAGCCTGGGCGTCGAGGACGGGCTGAGCGGCGCGCTGCTGCTCAACGGCGTCGTCGTGGCCGGCGCCGTGGCCGCGATGTTCCTCATCGAACGCGTCGGCCGCCGCCTGCTGGCCATCCCTCCGATGTGGACCAGCGCCGTGGCCCTCGTCGCGATCGGGCTGCTCGCGGATGTCTCTCCGCTTGTCATCCTCGTCTGCTTCGTTACCTTCTCCTTCGCCAACGCGCTTTCCACCGCGCTGACCGGGGTCTATCCGGGCGAAATCTTCCCCACCGAAATCCGCGGGGCCGGCGTCGGCTTTGCCACGGCGTTCTCCCGCATCGGCGCCGCTGCGGGCACCTTCATCCTTCCCATCTCGGTTAATGGCCTCGGTGTTGGCGCCACCATGCTGATTGCCGCGGGCATCTGCGTTGTTGGTGCCGTCATCTCCCACTACCTGGCTCCCGAAACCAAGGGCCTGAGCCTGAACGAAACGTCGGCACCGCTGGGGAAGGCGGCGGGGTGATCGCCATCAGCCTCTAAAGCGTCAGAGCCCATTCTCCGGAGGGGAAGTCCGACGGCGAGGCGTAGCCGGGAGCCGAGTGTTTCCTGTCCCCGATCGGGGCCTTTCCAGCCGGAAGGGCCCCGATCGTTGTCCGAGCAGCCCGGACCGCCCTGCGCAGGGTGCCGTCGGGCCGGTCCAGCGAAAGGGCCTAGGATGGAGGGGCAATCGGCAGTTGGCCCGACGTGGCCTGGACCGGACGAGGATCGGGAGTGGACATGGCAGCGGGACGACGCTCGGCGCCTGAGGCGGCCCCGGAGGGCGAAGCCCCGGCCTCTTCGGAGTCCCTGGACTTGGTTAACAAGTCGGTCGTCAAGGCCACGGTGCTGCTCAGCGAACTCGGCCGCCACCGGCAGGGCATCACCGCCACCGAAATCGCCCAAGCCGTGGGCATCACCCGTCCTACGGCCTTCCGCCTGCTGCTGAGCCTGGAACAGACCGGCTTCGTCGACCGGGTGGACAACCGCTACATGCTCGGATGGCAGATAGCCCGCCTGGGCAGGCTGGCCGACCCCTATGCCGGGGCGGTCGCCCGGATCCAGCCCATCCTCGATGAGTATGCCGCCAAGTTCAACGAGACGCTCACCTTCGTCATGGTGAGAGGCGAGGCCGAACACGAGGTCGTGGCCGAGGCTTCCGGCTCGCGCTTCCTGACATCCAACCAGTACCTCGGCGGCACTTACCCCTTGCATGCGAGCGCCACGGGAAAGCTCATCCTCGCCGAGCTGGGCGATGACAAAATCGCATCCGTGTTGCCCGACAAGCTGGAGAAGTTCACGGCGCGCACCCTGACCACTCGCAAGGCGCTCCTGCAGGAACTGCAACAGGTCCGGGAGCAGGGCTACGCGCTCATCGAGGACGAACTCGAAGAAGGCCTCCTCGCAGCCGGCTACCCGGTGCGCGACCCGGCCGGCGTCCTCGTCGGCATCCTAACCATCAATGGTCCTACTCAACGGCTCAAGTCAGACCGGCTCCCGGCCATGATTGATGAATTGGGCCACGCCGCCGGAGAGATTGCCAAGGCTCTGGCCTAGCTTCAGCCCGGCTGCCGATTCTGGCCGCACCTGACAGGCGCCGTCGAAAATGTGACGTGGGGAACTTGACCTGTCGTGACGGGTGTCATAAATTCGAACGCAACGTTCAGCTTATGAACGTATCCATTGCGCCGCGCAGCACCCCCGACTGCCGCAGGCTGTCTCCGTAACCTTGCGCATTTTCCCCGAAGACAAGGACTTTTCCACGTGACTTCAACGAGCACGAAAGCCCCGCCGGTCAGGCTGACTCCCGAGCAGACAAAGCAGCGCCGCTTCCTCGCCAAGCTAGGCCTGGTGATTGGCGGCGGCATGTTCATCGACGGTTTCATCCTTGGCGGCATCGGCGTCGTGATGCCGGCCATCACGGATGAACTGAAACTATCGGCCGCCTGGCAGGGGCTAATCGGCGCCTCGGCGCTGATCGGCATCTTCTTCGGAGGACCCCTCGGCGGCTACCTGGCGGACAAGGTCGGCCGCAGGCCGATGTTCATCTGTACGCTGGGGATTTTTGTCATCGGCTCGGCCGCACAGTTCTTCGTCGGTGACGCCATGTCGCTCTTCCTTGTCCGGCTCCTCATGGGAATGGCGATCGGCGCGGACTATGCCATCGGATGGCCGCTGCTCGCCGAGTTCGCGCCGGCGAGGCTGAGGGGCAAGCTGATGGCCGTGCAGGAAGTCGCCTGGTACGTCGGCTACCTGGCGTCGTACGCCCTGGGGTACGCGCTCGCCAGCACCGCCAGCGTCGACTGGCAGATCGTCCTGGGCCTGAGCACCATTCCGTCGGTCATCGTGTTCCTGATGCGGCTCAGCATCCCCGAGTCCCCGCGCTGGCTCATGAGCAAGGGGCGCACCAGGGAAGCCGCGGAGCTCGCTGCCCTGTACATGAGCGAGGCAGAGCAGGCCGACCTCAAGCAAGAGCAGGTCCGCCAGGGCGGCTTCGGCAGCCTTTTCTCCGCCAAGCACATCAAGAGCACCACGTTCGTCTGCGTCTTCTGGATCTGCAACGTCACTCCGTACTTCGCCATCGCCACCTTTGCCCCGGTCGTCCTGACCCAGGTCGGCCTCGAGGACGGGCTCACCGCCGCCTTGGCCCTCAATGGAATCGTGGTCCTCGGCTCGATCTTCACGGTCGTGTTCATCGAGCGCGTCGGCCGCCGGAAACTGGCCGTACCGCCTTTCTGGATCTCGGCGATTGCCCTGGCCGGCGTGGCCCTCTTCGCCGGCGCCTCGCCGGCCGTGGTGATTCTCTGCTTCCTGACCTTCTCCTTCTTCAATGCCGTGTCCACGGCCCTCACCGCCGTCTACCCCGGAGAGGTCTTCCCCACTGAGATCCGCGGTTCCGGCGTAGGTTTCGCGACCGCGGCATCGCGGGTCGGAGCGGCCGTAGGTACCTTCGTCCTTCCGGTCTCGATGGAGGGTCTGGGCGTCGCGACGACCATGATGTTCGCCGCGGCGATTTCCCTCGTCGGCGGCGTGGTGTCCCACTTCCTGGCCCCGGAGACCAAGGGGCTCGACCTCAGCGCTGCATCCGGCGGCGCTTCGAAATAGTCCGCCGGCCCGAAATCTCGAAGTCCTGCGTGAACTTCATGGAGACTTGCCAGCGCGAGCGTGTCTATCCCGTCGAGTACCCCGTCGCCCCCGGGACCGAAGGAATGGGAGTGGTCGCCGGCGTCGGCTCCGCGGTCACGAACTTCGCTTCGGGCGACCAGATGATGTCGCCGTCATCGCCGCCGCGTCCGGCATGGTCGGCGGGCTGGCCGGTTCGGTTAACCGGAACCTTCCCGCTTGCCCACGCGGGAGAGGCCCACCGGCTGCGGGAGTCCCGCGCCGTCCAGGGCCAGCCGCTGCTGGTCCCGTAAGCAGTGACTTCCCACTAGTGCTCACCGCCATCCCAGTGGGAATATGGTGGTTCCCACTACCTGATTGGGAGTGATTCGCCATGGAAGAACCGGCGAAGGGGGAACAAGCGGATAAGGGCTTCTGGCACACAATGCCGGGACTGATCACTGCCATAGCGGCCCTCGTTACCGCCCTCGGTGGGATTCTGGGCATTCTGGTCCAGAACGGCGTGATCGGGTGGGGGAACAACGGCCAGCAGCTGAGCGCGACTCAGGACCCGGCCAGCGGGGACGAAGGCGGACGGGCCGAGGACGCGAAGACGGCACCTGACCGGGACGGGACCAACCCTGTCGCGTGGGACCGGGCCGATGCCGACTTGGTGCGGCGGGACGGGACGAGCACCACGGTCAAGGCCTCAACGGTGGGTCTGGCGTGTGCCACCGGCAGCATGCGCTTCGAGAACGGCCAGGAGATCAGGCTGGAAGACGTGCGCACCATCCGGTTCGATGCAATCTATCTCGACAGTGCAAGCGCAGACGGTCTGGTGACGCTGCTGAGCGGGCAGGAGCTATCCGACCCCATCTACACCTGGAACTGCCCGGTTTTCGGCGAGAACAAGCTCGGGCGGGTGCAGATCGAACTCGAGGACATACGGCTCATTGAGTTCAACCGCTGACTCGAGGCACGGAAGCAACCGGGACGTCGGTGGGTCGAAACGCTCTGCCGCAGCACCGGCGTCGTTCCAATGCAAAACTTCCGTTGATTCCGCCGCGCGCCTGCCCATGGGGTGACGCGTCTGGTTGACTCGGCTTGGGATGCCGCGGATTCCCTGCGGCCTGCGGCAGAAAGGACTGATCTACATGGCACAGTTCGACGGCAAGGTCGCCCTGGTGACCGGCGGCGGTTCCGGTATCGGCGAGGCGATCAGCAAGGAGCTCGCGGCCAAGGGCGCCAGCGTGGTCGTCACCGACATCAACCTGGAAGCGGCGGAGCGGGTGGCGAAGGAGATTGCCGACGGCGGCGGCACGGCTTCGGCGGTGCAGCAGGACACCGCGCGCAAGGAAGATTCGGAGAAGGCGGTTCGCCACGCCGTCGACGCTTACGGCGCCCTGCACTACGCGGTCAACAACGCCGGCATCGGCGGCAAGAATGCGCCGGCGGGCGAGGTGGACCTGGAGGACTGGGACAAGGTCATCGACATCAACCTCAACGGCGTGCTCTACGGCATGCGCTACCAGATCCCGGAGATGCTCAAGGCCGGCGGCAGGAACTCCGCCATCGTGAACATGGCCTCCATCCACGGCTCCGTCGCCGCCCTGGGCAACGGCGCCTACACCGCGGCGAAGCACGGCGTCGTCGGTCTGACCAAGAACGCGGCGGCGGAGTACGGGCCCGAGGGCCTGCGCATCAACTCCGTCGGCCCGGGCTACATCAACACCCCGCTGGTCGTGAACAGCCTCAGCGAAGAAATCCGGAAGGCGCTCGAGGGCAAGCACGCGCTCGGACGACTGGGCACCGCCGAGGAGGTCGCCCACCTGGTGAGCTTCCTTCTGTCTGATGACGCCTCGTTCATGACGGGCGGCTACTACCTGGTCGACGGCGGCTACACGGCCGTTTAACGGTCGGTTGCCGCTTCAAAAGCACCCGCCTTCCCTGCGGCTTGGGCACGTCTCTTTATTGGCGTAGCCAGATCAGGCCTATCCGCCTCCCGGTTCGCAGCCTGCCCACATCGCCTTCACGATCTGGCTGGTCCAGCGGTCATCCTAGGTCTTCCGACGGCGGCTCGCCCAGGGGCCGCCGGGAAAACCGTTGTAATAACACAGACGCGCTCTTAGAGTCATATAAAGAGAAGGATGAGAGGGATCATGGGCGACCATAGTCACGGCGACCCGAACATCTCGGAGGCCGTTGCTAGGACTGGCCAGGGCCAAGTGGAGAAGTTCCAGGATCCTGGACTAGCTCCCCACCGCCCGCGCCTTGCCGACAAGGATCCCCGGGCCGGAAAGCGTGCCGAGCGACAGGTAGCAATTCTCTTCGCAATTTCCGTGATCGGTACCCTGCTTTTCTTCGTCGGATACTTCGCCATCCCGTTGGATGACTCCACCGCGATTTCCACGCTGCGTCTGCAGAACTTCATGCTCGGTATGGGTACCGCTTTCGCGATGCTCGGGATCGGCGTCGGCATCGTGCATTGGGCGAAGACCCTGATGCCGGACCACGAGATCGCCGAAGAGCGGCATGCGGTCCGCACGGAAGAGGATCGCCAGATCGCGGAAACGATGGTCAGCGAGATTATCTCGGAGTCGGGCATCAAGCGCCGGCCGCTGATCCGAAACACCCTCATCGGTGCCGGGGTGCTGGCTATCCTGCCGGCCATCGGCATCTTCCGGGACCTGTCCAAGAACCTCGACCCTGACGTCCTGGGACATACGATGTGGAAGGAAGGGACGCGCCTGGCACGCGACCCCGAGGGCACCCCCATCAAAGCCTCGGACGTGACCTTCGGCTCGGCCTTCCACGTCATTCCCGAGGGATTGAACGAAGCCGAGCACAAGCTGGAAGAAAAGGCCAAGGCCGTCGTCCTGCTCATGCGTCTCAACCCTGCGGACCTGCATCCCAGTCCCGGCCGGGAGGACTGGGCCTACAACGGCATCGTTGCGTATTCCAAGATCTGCACGCACGTCGGCTGCCCTGTGGCCCTTTACGAGCAGCAGACCCACCACCTGCTGTGCCCCTGCCACCAGTCGACCTTCGACGTGACGCAGCAATGCAAGGTTATCTTCGGCCCGGCGTCCCGACCGCTGCCGCAGCTGCCGATCACCGTGAACAGCGAGGGCTACCTGGTCGCCCGGAGCGACTTCCATGAACCTGTCGGCCCGAGCTTCTGGGAGCGTGATCGGCTGGACAAGGAATCCGACCGCCCCTAGCGGGACCGTCCGGCTGTCCTGCTTGGCTGTTCCAGGGCCGACTCGCGCAGCAGTTGAAGCCGTAGCTTGCGTGCCGTCTCCATGTGTTCACGTGCGATTTTGCGTGCGGTGCCGACGTCCTGTTCCTCGATGGCCTTGATGAGCGCGGAATGTTCCTCGAGGGCATCAGCCCACCGATCGGACACCGAGAGGGTTGACCGGGGAGCATGGATCAGGTGGGTGGAAAGGCGCTCCAGCAAGTCCTGCAGGATGGGGTTGTGCGTGCTCTCCCAGACGGCGGCGTGGAACTCCAGGTTTGTGGTGATGCGGGTCTGGTCGTCCGGATCGGTCAGTTCCCGATCACGGTTCAGCAGGGCCTCAAGCCTCATGAGATCGGTGAATCGCCGCGCGGTAGCTGCCTGCCCGGCGGCCTCTTCCTCCAGCAGGATCCTCATGTCGTAGATCTGGATGATCTGCTGGGGATCGATCTGGGGAACCTGAAGACCCCGCGCAACCCGCTCCAGCAGCCGCTCCTGCTGAAGCCGGGAGAGCGCCTCCCGGACGGGTGTCCGGGAGACGCCGAACCGGTCGGCGAGGGTGACTTCGCGCATCGCCGTGCCGGGCTGATGCAGCCCGGACAGGATCTCGCTGCGCAGGGTGAGGAAGATGCTTTCCCCGTCTGCGCGTGCTGCTGACGCTATTTGAGCCACGATGATCGTCCTTGAGTGCTTGGCGGCTTTACCGGCCTATCGCTACAAAACTCTACGCCAAGCTTCCGGCGCGGCGCCCGAAGACGCAGCCTGCTGCCAGGCCGGAGCCGCCGGGGTAATTGGCACTGAACAAACCGCCAAGCATTTCACCCGCGGCATACAGTCCCTCAATGTGCTCGCCGGCTTCGTTCAGCACCCGTCCATACGTGTCCGCTTTGACGCCGCCGAAGGTGAACGTGATGCCGCAGGTGACACCGTAGGCGTAGAAGGGGCCGGTTTCGATCGGGGAGGCCCAGTTGCTCTTGACCGGCTCGGTGTTGGCAGCGCGGCCGTCCTTGACATTGGGATCGAGCGAGATGCTGCGGTCTATCGAGTTGTTGAAGTCGGACACGGTCTTTGCCAGGCTTTCCGCGTCAATGCCGAGCTTGGCGGCCAGTTCTTCCAGGGTGTCTGCGACGACCTCCGACACGCCCGGCATCTCGTACTCTTCGCTCCGGAGCAGCGGACGCAGCGAGGCGTCGAAGATCTGGTATGCCACGGAGCCCGGCTGCTTGAGGATCTCCTTGCCGTATTTTGCGTAGGTGTAGTTGCGGAAGTCCGCGCCTTCGTCCAGGAAGCGCTTGCCCTCCGTGTTGACGATGATGCCCAGCGGATAGCTTTGGCGGGTCAGCCGGTTGGTCAGTTCCCGGTTGCTTTCGTTCTTGGCTGTGAAGGCATCCCACTGGACGCTGTGGCAACTGTTCCAGTCGCCGCCTTTGGCGGCACCGACCTGCAGCGCGGCGGAGATCATGTCGCCGGTGTTGCAGGGAGTGCCGCGCACCTTGGCGTTCTGCCAGCCTTCACCGAGGTGTTCCTGGCGCCACTGCGGATTCGACTCGAACCCGCCCGCGGTCATGATGACGGATTCAGCGTGGATCTGCTTCGTGCCTTCTGCTGTTTCGACGACGACGCCGGTAACCCGGCCTTCGGTCATCGTCAGGCTCCGTGCCGCGTGGCCGTAGCGGACATCGATGCCCAGTTCGCCGGCTACGCGGGTGTGGTCCTCGATGAGGCCCTCGCCGCCACCGACGTTGCCGACATGCAGCCCGCCCCAGAAGAGGTAGCTGCCGTCGGGGCGCTCATACGCCTGCCGTTCGTACATCAGGCGGTACTTCAGCCCAAGGCTGTTGAGCCAGCGCAAGGTGGACTGGCTCTCGGAAACCAAGACCTTGGTCAGCTCGGGATCGTTGCGTCCTTCGGTCACTTTGGCGAGGTCGGCTGCGTATTCCTCCTCGGAGTACGGCGGAACAACGGTGACGGCGTGCCGTTCGTCCGGTTCGACCAGACCCGCCAGATCTTCAAGGCCATTGTGTGCGATCCGGGTGGCTCCGGCCGTGTAGAAGCTGTTTCCTCCGGCCATGTCCTTCTCGGCTTTTTCGAGCAACACGACCGAGCGGCCGCGCACCGCAGCGGCATGCGCTGCCGTAAAGCCGGCGTTACCCCCGCCGACGACGACGACCTGGACCGATTCGATGCTTTCGGGACTAAGAGTTTCCTGAGACATGTGCTCCTCCTTCTGTCTGTACACAGATGTATACAATCATGTGCAGTGTGAAAATGGAAGTCTCCCGCTGTTAGCCCCCCGGTGCCGATGTATTACGGTTGTCGTGACTCAACTCACCATGTATAACTGTATTTCATTGTGTACAAACGTATTCATCTTGGACGAATAGAGTCCGAGCCGTTTCGCGGCTGCCTCCCCGGCAGCCCGTCTTGTCCACCAGAGCCCACGAAACGGGGAGCATGAAAAAGCCAATCCGAACAGTCCTTTTCGCCGCCCTGGTGGCTGCCGTGGCGGTGCCTGCGTTCGCCAATGCAGCTTCGACGGCTAGCACCAGCACCGCCAGGAGCAAGCTCACCCTGGTCGCTCCCGCAGCACCGGGCGGAGGCTGGGACGGCTTCGCCCGTGAAGCGCAGCAGGCATTGCGGGGCGACGGAATCGTCAACAATCCCCAGGTGGTGAATGTGCCGGGGGCGGGCGGAACCATTGGTCTGAGCCAGTTCGTGCAGATGCCCGGCCGCGAGGACGCTCTGCTGGTCACCGGAGGAGTGATGGTCGGCGCAATCGAACTCGGGGATAATCCCGAGACGATGGACGACGTGGTGCCGATCGCCCGGATGGCGGACGACTTCGCCGCACTCGTCGTTCCTGCCGACTCCGAATTCAAGACCCTCGACGACTTCATCGAGGCCTGGAAAGAAGACCCGGGTGCCGTATCGATCGGTGGCGGTTCACTCGGGTCCATCGATCACTTGCTGAGCGGCCTGCTGGCCAAGGAAGTCGGCGTCGACCCGAAGTCGGTCAACTACATCGCCTATTCGGGAGGGGGAGAAGCGCTGACCTCGCTGCTGTCGCACACTACCGCCGCGGGCATGTCCGGCTACAACGAAGTCGCGGACCAGATCGAGTCGGGAACGCTGCGGCCGCTGGCTATCTCGTCCCCGGAGCGGCTGGAGGGGGTCGACATACCGACGTTCCGTGAACAGGGCTATGAGGTTTCGATGTCTAACTGGCGCGGTCTCGTCGCGGCCCCGGGCATCAGCCACGAGGCGAAGGAAGAGTTCATCCGGATAGCCAGCGAAGTGCGGGAGTCCGAGGAGTGGCAGGACGCGCTTGAACGCAACAGTTGGACCGACAGCTTCACCACCGGCGAGGAATTCGAGCGATACATCGATAAAGAAGTGACCATTGCCCAAGAGATCGTGAAGGACCTCGGACTATGAGCATGACCCAAGATAAGACGGGCCGAACGGAAACAGCGCAGCAGCCGAGCCGGAATTTTTGGGCAGGACGGAGCGAACTCGTCGTCGTCGCCCTGCTCCTTGCCATGGCAATCTTCATGACCATCGGCACCGCAACCATGAAGGTACAGGGCAATTCCGTTCCGGGTCCGCAGTTCTTCCCGGTCCTCGTCTGCATCGTGCTTTATGCAACGGCAGCCCTGTTGGCCGTCCATGTCTTCCGCAATCCGCATGTGCCGGACACGGACCCGCATCCCGGTCATGGAGATTTTTCTGCCGATATGCTCCGGGACCTGGCCCACATGCCAGAGGGCGAACGGCAGACTGCAGCACCGGGTCCGGTGGCCGCAAACACGGACAAGACATACACCGACTGGAAGACTGTCGGACAGGTCGTCGCCGGCGTCGTCGGTTTCACGCTCATCCTGCAGCCGGTTGGCTGGATTATCAGTGCGGCACTGCTGTTCTGGGTCGTCTCCCGGGCGCTCGGCAGCAGACGTCCCGTGTTCGACCTCGGCGTGGCCCTGCTCTTCGCCTCCGCCGTCCAGCTTGCTTTCAACGCGGGGTTGGGCCTCAACCTGCCGTCCGGATTCCTGGGAGGAATGCTCTAAATGGACCAGCTTGCACTTCTGGCCGAAGGGTTCGCCCACGCGCTGACCCCAATGAACATGGTCTGGGTCCTGGTCGGTGCCGTTCTTGGCACCGCCGTCGGCGTCCTGCCCGGGCTCGGGTCCGCCATGGCCGTGGCACTGCTGCTGCCCGTGACTTTCTCGCTCGAGCCGACCGCCGCCTTCATCATGTTTGCGGGCGTCTACTTCGGCGGCCTCTTCGGTGACTCCACCTCGGGCATCCTGCTCAATACTCCTGGCAACTCTTCGGCCATTGCCTCGACCTTCGAGGGCCACCGCATGGCAAAGAACGGGCAGGCAGCGAAGGCCTTGGCTACGGCCGCCCTGGGCGCGTTTATCGGTGGCCTCATCGCTACGACGCTCGTCGTCTTCTTCGCGCCCACCCTGGTGAAGATGGCGACCGTCTTCGGTCCGGCCGAATACTTCGCCCTGGCGGTCTTCGCGTTCCTGGCTATCTCGGCCGTCGTGGCCGAATCGGTTATCAGGGGGATCGCGGCCCTGGGCATTGGCCTGGCGTTGGCGCTGGTCGGAATCGACGGTCCCAGCGGCACTGCCCGGTTCACCCTCGGCGCGCCGCAGCTGTTCGACGGAATTTCCGTCGTCGTCATTACGGTCGGCCTGCTGGCACTTGGCGAGGTGCTGCACGTCGCTGCCCGGATCCACCGCGACCCCAGAGCCACCCAGATCTCTACCGCAGGGAAAGCGCGCCTCGGCCTGGTCGACATCAAGCGGGCGTTGCCGGCCTGGTTGAGGGGAACAGCCTTCGGGGCCCCGTTTGGCCTGATCCCTGCCGGGGGTGCGGAGGTGCCGACCTTCCTGGCCTACGGCACAGAGAAGCAGCTCGCCAAGCGGCGCGGCGACCGGGAGTTTGGCACTACGGGCTCCATTCGCGGTCTGGCGGCACCCGAAGCGGCGGCCAATGCAACCGCCGGCACCGCAATGGGTGCGCTGCTGGCACTCGGGCTGCCGACGTCCGCCACTGCAGCGATCATGCTGGCGGCGTTTCAGCAGTACGGCATGCAGCCGGGCCCGTTGCTGTTCGAACGCAGTGGCGACTTGGTCTGGGCGCTGCTGGCCTCGCTGTTCATCGGCCTTGTCATCCTGGTGACGATCAACATGCCGTTCGCAGCCGTCTGGGCCAAGCTCCTGACCATTCCGAAGCACTACCTCTACGCCGGGATTACTGTCTTCTCCATGCTCGGCGTGTACGCAATCAGCTCGTCGATGCTGGATCTGTGGCTGCTGGTGGGGATCGGACTGGTCGGCTTCATGATGCGCCGTTACAACATTCCGCTCGCGCCCGTGTTGATTGCGGTAATCCTCGGGCCGATGGCAGAAACCGAACTGCGCCGGGCGCTGGCGGTTTCAGAGGGTGACCCCGGAATCCTGATCGGCAGTCCGATCACCGTCACGCTGTACATCGTGCTCGCCGCTGGCTTGGCCATCAGCGGCATCCAGCACCTGCGCCACCGCAAGCTGGATAAGGCCGACGGTCAGCGGGAGTCTGTTGCGGCATAGGTCCGTTAGCCGCATAGTTCTCTGGTCTCTGGGCATGGGCATGGGCATGGGCATGGGCTTCGGGGAAGGGCGAGGAGCAACGTCGTCAGGCGAAGCTCTCCGCCCTTCGTCGTCGCTGGCTGCTTGGCATTGTCCGGATCCGGCGTAGGTGAGAACGTAGGTGCATGCCGATCGAGGTGCGCGCTGCTGCAGAGTTCGACGACGTGAGGCAGGTTCTGGGACCGAAGCGGCCGGATGCGAACGTGTGCTGGTGCCTGAGCTACCGGCTGCCGTCGAAGGAGAACCGGACGCTGCTGGGGGAGGACCGCGGGATGCGCGTGCAGCAGCTGTGCGGGGAGGATCTGCCGCCGGGCGTGCTCGCGTATGACGGGGACGAGGTGGTGGGCTGGGCCGCCGTGCATCCGCGCGCCGACACGAGTTTCGCGCGCAACCGGAAGATCCCGCACGTCGACGACGCCGATGCGTGGTCGGTGTGGTGCATCCGGGTGAAGCCCGGCCACCGCGGGAAGGGCATCTCGCACCATCTGCTGGCCGGCGCCGTCGACTTTGCGCGCGCCAACGGGGCTCCCGCGGTCGAGGGCTACCCCGTGGACAACCAGGGCAAGAAGGTCGACCTCACCATGGCGTACGTCGGCACCCGCTCGCTCTTCGAACGGGCCGGCTTCGTGAAAGCCGCCGATACCGACTCGGTGCTGAACGGATTCCCGCGCGTCCTGATGCGGCTCGATCTCGGGGCTAATCCTCGCTGACGTCGCCCAAAAGCCAGCCGTCCTGGCCCGGCTGCTTCCGGACCTCGAGGGTGTGCAGGGGAGAGGTCGAGCTTGCCTGCACCTGCAGCCGCCAGCACTCGGCCTCGACAACGGTGCCGCCCTCGACGCCGATCCCGACATCCAGCGGATCGGTCCCGTTCAGCTCCCGAATTTCACGGACCGGTTCGGCGACGACGGGCCATAGCCGGCCGCGCCACCTGATCGCCAGCGGCCTGCCCTGCGGGGTGAAGCGAACCTCCACCGGTTCATCCAGCGTCCGCTGCTGCGCCTGCTCCAGTGTCGCCGTCACTGCTCTTCACGATCCTCTCGCCCAAGCCGTCTTCCGCATGTCACCGGTCCGGCGCCGCATGGTAGCGACAGTCCGGACTGCCCGTCATCATCTGCCGCAATGCGCAGCCCGATCCACGCCTCAAGGGTAGAACATATTTTCGACACAAGCGAAGTCCCGTCCGGGCTTGAACCGGACACATCGGGCAATAGACAGCGATTTCACGCTCGGGTGATGTAGGCCTTCAGTTGCATGGCGTGGCTCGGGTAGGCTCAATTGGACCGGCGTGATGAGACGATTCAGCAGTCGGTCGAGCAAGGCGCATCCCATCGAGCGCAGGGAGCCGCGCCGAGTTAACCCGGGGGAACTTCGTGCCGGGCGTTATGTACCTGGCGCTGGAGAGAGGGTGGGGGCCATGTCGTCCGGTCCGGATGTATCGAGCATGATCCGTGCGGGAGGCGTCCTGCAGGACGCGGGGTTGATGGAAGCGGATCGGTTCGAGCAGGAGCGGCTGCCTTGGATGGTGGCCTACGGGCTGCCCGCCGGCTGGACGGGCAGGGCCCGCAGCGCGGGTGAAGCGGTGGGGGCGCGCGTGGTTCCGGTGGACCAGCTCAACCGGCTGGCGCGGACGGCGGCGACCGTCTGCGACGCGCCGTTCGCGGTGGTGAACGTGATCACCGCCGACGAGCAGCACCAGATCGCCGCCCACGGGCTGGAGCCCGGAATCTGCTCGCGCGAGGACTCGATGTGTGCGCAGGTCTTCCGTTCGGGTACGACGACGGTGGTTCCGGATGCGTCCGTGGACGCGCGGTTCCGCGGCAACCCGTTTGTCACGGGAGCCTTGGGGGATGTGCGCTTCTACGTCTCGGTGCCGCTGGTCGCCGAGGTGGCCCTCGGATCGCTGTGCGTTTTCTCGCCCTATCCCGCCACCCTGGAGCCGAAGGACCAGGCAGTCCTCGAGAGCCTGGCCGAACACGTGACGGACGTGCTCCAGCTGCAGTTCCGCGGCCGACAGCTCGACGCCGCCTTGGCCGAGGCGGCGCTGTCGAACGAGCGGCTCAAGACGTTCGCGGGCGAGATCAGCCACGACCTGCGCACGCCCCTGACCACCATCCTCGGGCATCTCGAAATCGCCGAGGACCAGACCGCCGACGAACGGGTCGCGGGCAATCTCCGAAAGGCCAGCGGCGCGGGCAAGCGCATGCTCGCCACGCTGGAGGAACTGCTCGAGTATTCGACGACGAGCCAGCGGCTCGAGGCCCGGGAGCTGGACCTGTCGGCCCTGACCGACAAGGTCACCGCAGACATTCGCGGCCTGGTCTCGCAATCCGGCGCCCGGATCACCAGCTCGGGCGGCAGCGTGCGCGGGGACGACGCCCAGCTGCGGGCCCTGGCGCAGAACCTGCTGGTCAACGCCATCCGCTACTGCCCTGCCGACAGGTTGCCGCGCATCCGGATCGAGGCGGTCACCGAACCCGGGATGAGCGGAATGGTGGTCCACGACAACGGCCTGGGCATCCCAACCGCCGACCGGGCCCGGGTGCTGGCTCCGCTCGGCCGGCTCAACCGCGCCGGCGAGCCGCAGGGTACCGGCCTCGGCCTGGCCATCTGCGCGCGCGTGGCGCAGGCCCACGGCGGCACCATCACCATCGGCGACTCGCCCGACGGCGGCGCCGCCATCACCGCCTCCTGGCCGGTCCGGTCCTAGCGTCGCGCGGCCACAGTCGCCGCCATCCGAGCGGTTGCCGAACGCTGTGCCCGCGGACCGGCGGGCAGGCCGCCCCCGGATTACCGGTCGAGGCCCAGTTCATCGATGATGCCGACCACGCGGGCGCGCTGCTGCTCGTCCAATCCCTGGATAGGTAGCGGCAGGCAGGCCTTGGGCACGAGCCCGAGATGCTCGGCGATAGCGGCGACGACCCGCAGGCTCCCGCCGTACTCGGCGAACAGCCGCCATAGAGGAGCAAGCCGCTCGGACTCGGCCAGTGCGTCGGCCACCCGCCCCTCCTGCACCCCCCGGGTGATCCGCAAGGCGGGTGCCGGCAGGGTTCCCCCGATGACCGAGTACCAGGCGTCGCAGCCCGCGGCCAGACCGGCGGCGGCCTTCGCGTCTCCGGACACGCCAATCGTCACGTGCCCCGGGATGACCGAGCGGATGTCCCGGATCCGTTCCCGCGCCTGGCCGGGAACGTCCGGAACGCCGGGGATCTTGATCGAGGCAATGCCGGGAAGCTCGGCGATGCGGCCGTACAGCTCGGTGCCGAACGTGAAGTGCGTGGTGCCCGGGTTGTCGTAGACGATCACGGGCAGCGACGAATTCGCCGTGACCGTCCGGAAGAGCTCGAACACGTCGTCGTCGGTCAGCGGCTGGTAGGTCATCGGGGCCAGCAGGAGGCCCGACGCTCCGGCCCGTTCCGCCTGCTCCGCGTTGGCGAGGACCTGCGAGGTCCGCAGCGCCCCGATCCCGATGAACACCGGCACATCCCCGGCGTGTTCGACGGCGAGGCGCGCCACCCTGCGTCGTTCCTCACCTGTCAGGTAGGCGTAGGAGCCGGTGGAACCCAACGCGGTAATCGAATCGACCTTCGCGTCGGCGA
This sequence comes from Arthrobacter sp. Marseille-P9274, assembly GCF_946892675.1. Taxonomy (NCBI): domain Bacteria; kingdom Bacillati; phylum Actinomycetota; class Actinomycetes; order Micrococcales; family Micrococcaceae; genus Arthrobacter; species Arthrobacter sp. Marseille-P9274. Next base: position 164,746 of record NZ_CAMPOV010000003.1, on the reverse strand, counting down.
GCCGCCGGACCAGGCGGGCAAAGGCGCCCTCGTCGACCGCATCGTTAACGAGCGGGGTGAGCGGGAAAGCGCTTAAACCGGTAAACACTGCTGCAACTCCTCAAGTCGTCCTGGGGCCAGCCTAGGCGAAGCCGGCCTGCCCGGCTCGCCGCCGTGCGCCTCAGAGTCCGGCCAGGTCAGCCGCGGCACGCACGATCGAGTCAACGTCGATGCCGTGGATCTTGTAGGCGTCCTCCAGGCTGGAGGACTGGCCGAACTCGGTGACGCCCAGGTTGCGGATGCGGTCCCCGCGGACGCCGGCGAGGAAGGCCAGGGTGTGCGGGTGGCCGTCCATCACCGTGACGATCGGGGCCCGCTGGGCCGCGGGGAACAGCGCGTCGACGATGGCCGTGCGCCGGCTGCCGGCGGTGCTGTGCCGGTCCTGCAGCGAGCGGAAGACCAGGTCCGGGCTGGTGAGGCAGACGACGCCGGCCCGCACGCCGAGCGCCTCCAGCCGGGCGGCCGCCTCGACGACCTCGGGCATCACCGCGCCGACGCCCACCAGCGTGACCTGCTCGGCGCCGGGCCCGTGGTGGATGATCCGGTAGCCGCCGGCGACGGCGTGCTCGCGCCTGCGTTCACGGAGCGCCGGGTCCTCGGGCAGCCGGGCGAGGGCCTGGTCCACGGGACGGGTGGACAGCCGGAAATAGGCGGAACTGCCGCCCGGGCGGCCGATCTGGTTCATCGCCGCGAGCATGCACCACTCGAGGTCCTGCGCGAAGGCCGGTTCCCAGGCCACCGTTCCGGGCTGCTCGAGCCCGATGGAGGGCGTGTTGATGGACTGGTGCGCGCCGCCTTCGGGGGCGAGGGTGACGCCGGAGGGCGTGCCGACCAGGATGGACTGGCCGCCGGCGTAGATCCCGTAGGACCACGGCTCCAGGGCGCGGTTGACGAACGGGTCGTACAGGGTCGCGATGGGGATCAGGGGCTGGCCCCACCGGCTCCAGGTCGCCCCGAGTTCGCCCGCCAGGCAGACCAGGTTGACCTCGGCGATGCCGAGTTCGATGTGCTGGCCCTGCGCCCCCTCGGTCCACTTCAGCAGCCGCTCGGCATCGTCCCCGAACCAGTCGCGGCGCTCGCCGACGGCCCACACGCCCGTCTTGTTGATCCACCCGCCGAGGTTGGTCGAGGACGCAACGTCCGGGCTGAGCGTGACCACCCGCGAGGCGGCCTCGGGCGCACCACGCAGCAGGTCGGAGAGGAACCGGCCGAGCGCCGCCTGGGTCGATCCGGTCGCCTTGTAGGACCACGGGAGCTCCGCCGGCAGCTGCGGCGAGGGGTGATCGACGACGGCGGGGCGCTTCAGTCGTGCGGCGGCGTTCCGGCACGCTTCGGCCTCCTCGCTGCCCGCTTCGAAGCGCTGCCACGGGTGCTCCAGCTCCATGCCGGAGAGCTGGGCGAGTTCGCGCATCTGGGCTTCGGTCAGCTGCGCGGCGTGGTTGTTGGGATGCCCCTCGGTGGCCAGGCCGCGGCCCTTGACCGTGTAGGCGAAGATGACGGTGGGCCGGCTGGAGTCCACCTGCTTGTAGGTGTCCAGCAGGAGCCCGATGTCGTGGCCGCCCAGGTCGCGGATGGCGGCGGCGACGTCGCGCGGGGGCACGCCGGCGAGAAGTTCGGCCAGCTGGGGATCCGGGCTGCCGCCGAGCAGGCGTTCGTGCAGCTGGTCCGGGTGGCTGCGCAGCAGCCGCTGGTATTCCTCGTTCGGCATGTCCTCGAGCCGGCGCCGCAGGGTCTCTCCGCCGGGGGAGGCGAACAGCTGCTCGATCCGGCGTCCCCACTTGCACGTGAGCACCTGCCAGTCCGCGGCGGCGAACATGCCCTGCAGCCGCTGGATCTGGACGTCGGGGATGATCCGGTCCAGGGACTGCCGGTTCAGGTCGACGATCCACAGCAGCTCGCCGAGCTGGCGCACGGCCGGGTCCGTGACGGCCTCCCAGACGGCTCCCTCGTCCAGTTCCGCGTCGCCCAGCAGGCTGATGAACCGCCCGCCCTTTGGCGTGTCGGGGAACTGGTCGCGCAGGTAGCGGTGCGACAGGGCGGCCCACACCGGGGCGGTGGCGCCGATGCCGACGCTGCCGGTCGAGAAATCCACCGTGTCCGGATCCTTGGTCCGGCTGGGGTAGCTCTGCAGCCCGCCCTTCTCGCGCAGCCGGGACATGTAGGACTCGTCCAGCTCTCCCAGCAGGTAATTGATGGAGTGCAGCACCGGGGACGCGTGCGGCTTGACCGAGACGCGGTCTTCCCTGGTCAGCTCCGAGAACCAGAGCGAGGTCATGATCCCGGCCATCGAGGCGCTGGAGGCCTGGTGCCCCCCGGCCTTCACGCCGGAGGCGTTGGGCCGTCCCCGGTTGGCGGCGTCGATCATCGCCGTGGACAGCCAGAGGACGCGCTGGGCGATCGAGTCCAGGACGTCGTCGTTCAGGCTGGCGGCGGCCGAGAGCGGGCGCCCGTTGACCGAGGGTGAATCTCCGGCGTCCGCGGACACGGCCGTCTCTGTCATGGTGCTGTCCTTTCAGGTCGGGGAGTACGACGGCGGTGCGCACCCGGGGCGGGAAACGCGCGGGAGGCGCGCCCCGCCGTCGTTATGGCCTAGGAGCGGAACAGTCCGCTGTAGGCGTTGAGGGCCGGCTGCCCGCCGAGGTGGGCATAGAGGACGTTGCTGTCGGCGGGGATCTCCTTGCTGCTGACGAGGTCGATCAGGCCGGCCAGGGACTTGCCCTCGTAGACCGGATCGGTGATCATCGCTTCCAGCGAGGCGCCCAGCCGCATGGCTTCAAGGGTGGAGTCGACGGGAATGCCGTAGAGGTCGCCGGCCCAGCCTTCGAGGACGGTGGTCTCGTCCTCGCGCAGGTCGCGCCCGAGGCCGATCAGCTTGGCGGTGTCCCGGGCGATCCGGCCGACCTGGTCGCGGGTCTTGGCCAGGGTGGCGGAGGCGTCGATGCCGATCACGCGGCGGGGACGGCCGCCCTCGTCCTCGAGTGCGGCGAATCCGGCGATCATGCCGGCGTGGGTGGATCCGGTGACGGTGCAGACCACGATGGTGTCGAAGAAGACCCCGAGTTCCTCCTCCTGCCGGCGGACTTCGTAGGCCCAGTTGGCGAAGCCGAGCCCGCCGAACTTGTGCTCGGACGCGCCGGCGGGGATGGGGTAGGGCTTGCCGCCGGCGGCCTCGACTTCGGCGAGGGCGTCCTTCCAGGAGTCGCGGATGCCGATGTCGAAGCCGGAGGCATCCAGCCGGACGTCGGCGCCCATCAGGCGGGAGAGCAGGATGTTGCCGACACGGTCGTTCAGCGGGTCCGGCCAGTCCACCCAGTTCTCCTGAACCAGGCGGGCCTTCAGGCCCAGTTTCGCGGCGACGGCGGCGACCTGGCGGGTGTGGTTCGACTGGAAGCCGCCGATCGAGACGATCGTGTCGGCGCCCTCGGCGAGGATGTCCGGCACGATGTATTCGAGCTTGCGGGTCTTGTTGCCGCCGAACGCCAGGCCGGAGTTGACGTCCTCGCGCTTCGCCCAGACCTGGGCCCCGCCCAGATGCTGCGTCAGCCGCGGCAGGTGATGGATCGGGCTGGGCCCGAAGGTCAGCGGGTAACGCTCGAAATCGGTGATGGCCATGGGAGATCCTGTCTCTGGAACTGCGGCGGAGGCTTCTGGTATGCAATATATTGCACATCGGGGGAGGGGGCTGTCAAGGACTTCCGCGTAGACTTTTCGACGTTCGGGACCGCGTATGGAGGTGTGCGAGTGAGCCACGACGGTGAAGAGTTCGACCTCTTGAGTTGCCGCATAACAGCGGCCCTCCAGGTGTACCCCCGGGCGTCCTGGTCGCGGATCGCGACGGTGCTGGCAGAGGCCGAGCGGACGGTGACGCGGCGCGGCAAGGAATTGCTGGAATCGGGGGACGTCCGGGTGGTCGGCGTTATTGGGGCGTCCGGCGTAGCGATACTGCGCGCCCGCTGCCTGGTCGGCATGACGCGTTCGGTGGCCGCAGGGCTCGCCCGTCGGGACGACACCGTGTTTGTTTACGCCACCTCCGGCGAGGAAGACTGCGTCGCCGAGCTGCAGGTGGACGACGCGCACCTCGCCGACCTGGTGCTCGACGACCTGCCGAGTGTGGCAGGGATCCGGGAACTCCGCATCGATCCCATAACGCGGCTTTACCGTTCGGTGCGGGAATGGCGGCCCGGAATCCTTACGCCGGCACAGATGGGTGCCCTGGCCCGCTCCCGCCAGGACGTGTACCAGCCTGACGGGAGCGGCGGCTCGGAGATTCCCGACGTGCACCGCGCGATCCTTCGCATCCTGGCCCACGACGCGCGCACTCCGACGTCGGAAATCGGGCGGATGGTAGGGATCTCGGAGAATACGGTCCGCAGGCACCTGGAGAGCCTCGAGGCCAATCACCAGTCGCGGCTGCGCGTGGTGGTGGAGCCCTCGTTGCTGGGTTTCAAGGCCGAGGCGATGGTTTGGGTCAACGTCCCGCCCGCCCGGCACGATGCCCTGGTCGAGGCATTGCTCAAGCATTCCGAGGTCCGCTACGCGGCTGCCCTGGCAGGCACGAACAGCGTGCTCGTCAACCTGGCCTGCACGGACCGGCTCGCCCTGCACCAGATGGTCACCCGGTCGGAATGGTCGGCACTGGCCGAGTCCGTTTCGGTGACGCCCATCCTGAAGGCCACCAAGCGCAGCGGCAGCCGCCTGGGTGCCGCGGCCTCGGCGTCCTACCTCTACTGACCGGCTTGCCGGGGCCCTACCGGATGGGAGCCCCCGGTCCCAGGGGCAGGCCCAGGAAGTACCAGGCGCTGAACAGCGCCGCCCACACCAGGAGCATGCCGAAGGCCAGCGGAATCGTGAACGAAGCCAGCGTGCCGATGCCGGCATCCTTGCGGTAGCCCTGGATGAAGCCGAGCGCCACGACGAAATACGCAGACATCGGCGTGACGGCGTTGGTGCAGGAGTCGGCGATCCGGTAGACGGCCTGGGTGGTTTCGGGGTTGATTCCCACGTACATCAGCATCGGCACGAGGATCGGTGCCAGCAGCGACCACATGGCCGATCCGCTCGTGACCAGGATGTTCATGAGGGAGATCAGCACCAGCATCAGCGCAAACACCACCAGAGGGTGGATGCCTCCCGCCTGCAGCAGATGCGCCCCGTTGACGGCAATGACGCTGCCGATGCCGGTCCACTTGAAGTACGCCAGGAACTGCGAGATGGCGAAGAAGAGCACGAGGATCGGCGTCAGGGTCTTCAGCCCGGTGGCCATCGCCTGGGGGATGTCCGCCGCCCGGCGCAGGGTGCCGGTGGCCCGGCCGTAGACCCATCCGGTCAGGACGAATGCCAGCGCGATGAAGAAGGCGATGTTCTGCAGCACCACGGAGCGAATGAGGTCGCCGTCCTCCCCCCGCAGCGGGGAGCCGGCCGGCAGGAGGGCAGCCACCACGGCGGCGGCGAACACGGCCAGGGCGATCGCGGCACGGCGCAGGCCTCGCTTCTCCTCCGGTGCCAGCTCCAGCGCGAAATCCGCGTCATCCACGTCGGTGCCGGCGTCGGGTTCCAGGCTCGCGCGCTTCTTCATCACCAGTTCGACGGCCAGGGTGATGAAGGCGGACAACACTACCGACGAGGCCAGGCTGAAGAAGTAGTTGGCCACCGGCGTCACCGTGTAGCCCGGATCGACGATCTGGGCGGCCGAGGTGGTCAGCGAGGAGATGATGGCGTCGCTCGGAGTGATCAGGGGCGATGCGTTGTACCCGCCGGAGATCGATATGAAGGCCACCATGATGCCCAGCACGGGGCTCCGGCCGGCCGCCTTGAAAGCCATGGCGGCGAGCGGCAGGACCACGATGAAGGCCGCATCGAACATGACGTGGGACATCATGCCGGCGAACGCCACGGCGAAGGTGACCCACTTGGCGGGCAGGCGCACCACCGTGACGCGCAGCAGTGATTTGAGCAGGCCGGACTGTTCCGCCACGGAGACCCCGAGGATGATCGTGACGATGATCGGCAAGGGGGCAAAGCCGGCGAAGTTCTCGAGGGCGGTGCCGAAGATCATCGCGACGCCCTCGCCGCTCAGCAGGCTCTTCACCACTGCCGTCTCGCCGGAGTCGGGCAGCACAACACTCGTCCCTGCTGCCGCAAGCACGGCGCTGACGACCGCCAGTACCCCCGCCAGGATCCAGAAGAGCAGGCAAGGATGGGGAAGCTTGTTGCCCACATACTCGATCCCGGACAGCACCTTAAAGAAGGGCCTTAGCCCCCGGGACAGCTGATCAGCGCTGGCCGTCGCTGAGGCAGATGGATCGTGAAGGCGACTGGACATGGACGCTCCTTCGGCAGGGTCTTCGACGGTAAGTGACCTACGGCACATTTGCCTGGTGCTGTTCCTACTTAAGCCGGTCCATGTTTCCGGCGCATTGCCTGTTACGGCTTTTCCGCACTATTGCGCCAATCGGCCACGAAACGGGCGGAAATACGCAATCAGCGCGTTGCCCTAGTTCCGCTTCTCCGCGGCGGGCAAGCTGGAAACAGGCTGCTGCAACGGCGCCGGTCCCATCACGTTCGGACCTGAACGAGGAGATCCATGAACAGCGACATTCAGGCTTTGTCCCTACGCGAGCTGGCGGGCGGGATCCGCCGGCGGGACATTTCGGCACGCGAGGCCCTCGAGTCCCATCTGGCACGGATCGAGGAAGTTAATCCGGTCATCAACGCGATCGTGACCCTGGACGCGGAGACGGCGTGGCGACGGGCCGAGGAAGCGGATGAACGGCTGGCGTCCGGAGCTGAAGCGGGCCCGCTGCATGGAGTGCCGATGACGCACAAGGACAACCACCTCACCAAGGGTCTCCGGACCACCCTCGGTTCGCCGATCATGGCCGACAACGTCCCACAGGAAGACAGCCTGATCATCCGGCGGCTCAAGAGCGCCGGCGTCAACACCACCGGCAAGTCCAACGTCCCGGAGTTCGCGGCCGGTTCGCACACCTTCAATCCGCTCTTTGGCACCACCACCAACCCCTACGACCCGACGCGCAGCGCTGGCGGCAGCAGCGGCGGAGCCGCGGCGGCCATAGCGTCCGGCATCCAGGCCGCTGGCGACGGCTCGGACATGGGCGGGTCGCTGCGGACTCCGGGGTCCTTCTGCAACCTTGTCGGCTACCGGCCGTCCCTGGGTCGTATCCCCATGCTGCCGGCCAAGAATCCGTGGGCCTGGATCTCGCGCCAGGGCGTGCTGGCCCATGATGTCGAAGACGTCCGCTACCTGATGCGCGTCCTGGCCGGTCCGGACCCGTCCAGCCCCTCTTCGGTGGCCCTTGACGGCTCCTACGAGTCGGAGGCGCCCGGAAGGCTGGACGGGCTGCGGATCGGCTGGACCGCCGACTTCGGCCTGGGGGTCCCGGTGGAGCGTGAGGTGCTCGAGGTGCTGGCTCCGGGCCTCGGCGTGTTCGAGGAACTCGGAGCGAGGGTGGAGGTTGCCTGCCCGGATCTCTCTGACGCCGACGAGGTCTTCCAGACCACCCGCGCCTTCGATTTCGCCACCAGCTACGGCCACCTTCTGCCAGAACACCGGGACCAGATGAAGCACGCAGTGCAGTGGAACGTGGACAAGGGGATGGCCCTCACCGCCCAGGACTTCATCGATGCCAACTCCGCGCGTGCCCGGCTGGCGGCGGCCGTGCGCGACTTTTTCTCCCGCTACGACGTCCTGCTGGCACCGGCGGTCCAGGTCCTGCCGTTCGACGCGGAGCTGGAATATCCGGCCAGCATCGAGGGGGTCCCGATGGACACCTACCTCGACTGGATGCGCGCGGCATGCCTCATCTCCGCCACCGGCCTGCCGACCCTGTCCATCCCGGGAGGCTTCACCTCGTCCGGACTGCCGGTGGGACTGCAGATCGTCACCGCGGACCAGGCCGACCAATTGCTGCTGCGCGTCGCCCACTCGTTCGAGCAGGCGACGGGCTTCCACCGCCGGAAACCGCGGTTGGACGTTCCGGTCGCGTCCACGATGTAAGGCACCACCGCCCGGAACCAGCGGGGACTGGGCGCAGCTGCCATTCTGGGGAGACACGAACTGCCCGGAGGAAGGTCATTGATGCACGCAATTCCAGACGAGATCCAAACGCCGGAAATCGTGATCGACAGGGAAGTGCTTGAGCGGAACATCGGACGGATGGCGGAGACAGCCCGCTCCAAGGGGCTTCAACTGCGGCCGCACGCGAAGACCCACAAGATTCCGGAGATCGCGGCGCTGCAAATAGCCGCGGGGGCTGTGGGGCTGACCGTCGCCACTATCGGCGAGGCCGAAGTCTTCGTGGAGCGCGGAGTCGATGACGTCTTCATCGCCTACCCGCTCTGGGTCGGTCCGGGACAGGCGGAGCGCCTCTCCCGGCTCAGCACCCGGGCCCGCATCGCGGTGGGAACCGACTCAGTCGAAGCAGCCGAAAACCTGGCCGGACACCTCGGCGCCGCAGCGGGCGGGATCGAGGTCCTGGTGGAAATCGACAGCGGCCACCACCGCAGCGGCGTCGGCCCCGACCGGGCCGTGGACATCGCCCGCGCCGCGTCGGGGGCCGGGCTTCGCGTCACGGGCGTCTTCACGTTTCCCGGCCACGGCTACGCGCCCGGCATGCCCGTCGAGGCAGCGGAGCAGGAGGAACGCGCCCTCCGCGAAGCGGCCAAGCTGCTGGAGGAGGCGGGCTTCGAAGTCAGCCGCGCGAGCGGCGGTTCGACTCCCACCGCTGCCCTCACCGGTGCCACCGCGGCAACGGAAATGCGCCCGGGCGTCTATGCCTTCGGCGACGCCCAGCAGCTCGAACTGGAGCGGTGCGCAATGGAGGACATCGCCCTGACCATCGCGGCAACAGTCGTCAGCCGGCATGAGGGAGATGGCACCACACCCCGCAGGGTGGTCCTCGACTCGGGCAGCAAGATCATCGGCGGCGACCGGCCGGCCTGGGCCACCGGATTCGGGCGGCTCATGGACCACCCGGACGCCCGCATCACGGCGCTGTCCGAACACCACGCCACCGTGGTCTGGCCCGGGAACGCCGAGTTGCCTGCCCTCGGAACCAGGCTGCGGGTGATCCCCAACCATGTCTGCGTGGCGATCAACCTCGTTGACTCCGTCGCCGTGGTCAGCAACGGCCACGTCGTCGACCGCTGGGCCGTCGCCGCCCGCGGAAAGAACAACTAGGCCCCACAGTCCGCAGCCTCAGTAAAGGAGACCCACCGTGCCATCCCTGCTCGATGCGGCGCACAGCAGCCGCGAGTCCATGCTGGGCGACATCGTCAGCCTCGTCGAAACCGAAACCTACAGCGCCAACCTTGCCGCGCTGGAGCGCGGACTGGCCCGGCTTCGCGGGCTGGTTGTCCGCCACCTCGGCGAACCGGAGGGGGAGGTAACGGACGACGGCGGCGACTACGGCAGCGTGCTGCGCATGACTTACCGCGGGACGGGTTCGGGCCACGTCCTGATCATCGGGCACTACGATACGGTCTGGCCGACCGGCACCCTCGCCGGCTGGCCGGTCACCCGCCGGACGGGCGCCGGCGGCCGCGAAACCGTCAGCGGGCCGGGCATCTTCGACATGAAAACCGGCCTGGTCCAGGGCATCTGGGCCCTGAAGCTCCTGCGCGAGCAGGGCCTCGAACACCCGACCGTCACCTATCTCTTCAACGGCGACGAGGAGCCCGGTTCGAGGGCCTCCCGTCCCTTCATCGAAGCCGCCGCCGCCGAGGCGGACGCTGTGCTGGTCCTCGAGCCAACGCTGGACGGCGCAGTCAAGACGGGCCGGAAGGGCATCGGGATCTTCACCGCCACCGTCACCGGGGTGGAGGCCCACGCAGGGCTGAATCCGACCGCGGGTGCCAGCGCCATCCACGCCCTGGCCGAGTTCATCACCGCTGCCACACGCATCCAGGATCTGGGCCGCGGCACCTCGATCAACGTGGGACTGATCAGGGGAGGCTCGGGAACCAACGTCTCGGCCGGCCTGGCCGTCGCCGAGATCGACATCCGAATTGAGTCCATTGAGGAAATGGAACGAGTCGACCGGGAGTTCGACGCGATCCAGCTCAGCGACCCGCGGGTTGCCGTCAAGATCGACCACTACTGGAACCGGCCGCCCATGACGCTGACGGAAGCCAGCGCCGGGCTCCTCGAGGTTGTCCGCAGCGCGGCCCTGGAGATGGGCAGGAAGCTGGAAACCGCAGCCGTGGGCGGCGGGAGCGACGCCAATTTCGTCTCCGCCCTGGGCGTCCCAGTCCTGTGCGGCCTGGGCGCCGTAGGCGACGGCGCGCACGCCCGGAACGAGTACATCTACCCGGACGAGATCCCGGCCTACACAGCCATAACCGCCGGCACCCTCCAGCGGCTGGCCGCTGGATTGTCTGCGGCGACCCAGCAGCCCTGCGGTACGCCTTCGGCCTAGCAAAGTCGGTTGCGCCAAGGCTATTGGGGTTTCGGGCCACGGGTGCGGTTCTGGTCGTAGGTTCCTAAGGAGGCGCCAGCTGGGACACACCTAGGAAGGCACTGGTTCACGGTGCTCTTGAAGCATGGCCAGGAAGCGTTGCCGGGCTCGCTGAATTTCTGCTGTGACGAAACCGGCCACGTCCAGATGCGTATCTCCCGGCACAGTCCAACTGGTGCACCAGGTGTCCAGTCGGGGTGGGTCAGCACGAACACTCGCCGAAATGACCAACTCGCAATGCCCGTGCCCGCTCTGGCGTTGAGTTCTCAGGGTGTACTCGCCCTCGGGGAATGCCAGTACATGAGCTCCAAAGAGACGTGTCAGTCGGCCGCCTAGTTGTTTCTGCTGGAGAAGTTGCGCCTCAAGCACTTCGGTGCATCGGTTGCACGTTGAAGAAGCAGCCTTCTGGAGTCGCATTTATCGCTCCTTACATCGGTCGGTTAAATGTCGAGTGCTAATCCGTTTGACCTACTGCCACCCTTGTATGCCTGCTTGCTGGCCTCCAGACCGGCGGGAGAAACAGGGGTTTTGGCAAGAACCGGGGCAATCGTCAGGCGGACTTGTGAGGGTCGTTGGGTGCACGGATAAGACTGCGAAGAGGCCGATAGTTGCAGGTTCACGCTCATTTTCGGGTTGACCTTGATTTCCGTTAGCCACGGTCTTGTCGTTCTGCATCGGGATAACACTGCCTTCTGTCGTTTTGGTGAGGCATTTCGGCCCGTTCTGGCGGCGCCGGGGAACCAACATAACGCGCTGTCGAACTGCCTGCACCGGATAGAAACGACCACCTCCAAGAGGAGTTTGTCCGTAGTGCACAACTCCCAAGATTTTGGCGTAGATGAACAGGACGGGTTGGAGGAGCACGGGAATGAACGGTCTATCTATACTCCGTCGCCACGTTGGTCGATACAGCCAAAGACAGTCGCATCGGTCCGGTTCTACTGTTGTGCGACAAGTTCAGTTGCACCACTACTCACCGGGCAGTCCGCGTAGGGACTACGCACTGCATCCCGGTTGCGGCCTGCTAGACGACCATGTGAGAGGACCTGACATGCAAGCCACCACAGGAACCATAGAAACCGCGCTCCTTCAGGGCGGGACGGGTGTCACCCCCGAGCAGTACTCGCAGCGGGCCTACCAGGTTGGTGCCCGCTATCTGACCGACGTCGATAGCATCCTCGAGGAGATCCGTGCTGCCCGTGCGGAGACCGAGCGTCTGGGGAGAGTTCCGGACGCGACGGTCGCGGCCATGACCAGCGCGGGAGTCTTCAGGGCGTTGACCCCATTGCAGTACGGCGGATTGGAAATGGCCCCGGCCGCATTCTTCGAAGGCATCATGAAAATCGCCAGCGCGGAGGCATCAGCGGCTTGGATCGGGGGACAGCTAAATGTCCACTCATTCGAGATCGCGTTGATGGACAAGCGGCTCCAGGACGAGTTCTGGGCGGATGGACCCGACACCCGGGCTTCCAGTTCCTATGCGCCAACGGGGCAGTGGCAAAAAGTCGAGGGAGGGTACATCCTCAACGGAACGTGGGGTTTCTCCAGCGGGGTGGACCACGCCCAATGGGTGATCCTCGGTGGCGGTGACCGCAACTTCGTTCTTCCCCGCAGCGACTTCAGTATCGCCCAAGACAGCTGGGACGTCTCCGGTTTGAAGGGCACCGGCAGCAAGTCGGTCACCGTCGTCGACACTTTCGTTCCGGACTACCGGACCCATGTGCTCGAAGACACCTACAGGGATAACAATCCTGGCTGGGAGGTCAACGACCGTCCCCTTTACCGCGTTTCCTTCCTTTCGATCTTCAATTCCACCATGGCCAACTCTGCTATCGGGGCAACGCTTGGTGGTTTCGAGGAGTTCATCGAAGATAGCAAGATTCGCCGGGCCCGCCGCGGAACGGGTGTAGCCGTTACCGAAAACCCGCATCTGTTGGTGCGGTTGGCCGGGGCCTTGTCGAATGTGAACACGGTGAAGCGGCGGCATCTCGGCAACTGGCGGGAGCTCTTCCAGATTGCCTGCGAGGGCAGTCTTGCGGATCCGGTGGAACGCCTGAAGGTTCGGTTCGAGGCTGCTGATGCGATCGCCGTCAGCCTTGATGCGCTTCAGGAGATTTGGCCTGTGGCCGGAGCCGGCTCCATCCTGTCGAGCAACCATCTGCAACGTGTGGTCCGGGACCTGCACGCCATGCGCGTACACGGATCGGCCGGGCGGGAAGCTGCCGCGACGCTGTATGCCCAGAGCCTGCTGGGCCTGCCGGGTCCTAGTTTCGAAGACAACCCGTCCATGCGCACCCTGGCGTACTACCGATGACCGCCTCAGCAGCCCCCTCGCTGGAGTACGTGGCCAGCGAGCCATTGAAGGACATCCGGGCGTTCCGCAGCGCCCTTGGACAGTACGGCACGGGGGTCGCGGTCATCACCGCCATGTGCGATGGTCGACCGGTCGGCATGACCGTCAACTCATTTGCCGCCGTCTCACTGGACCCGCCACTGATCCTGTGGTCTGTGCAGAACGCCTCAGGTAGGGCGGCTGCTTTCACTGCTGCAGCACACTTCGCGGTCAACGTGTTGGCGGCTGAGCAGGTTGACATTTCCCGTGTTGTTGCCTCGCCCATGGCCGGTATCGATCCATTCGACGGGATCGCGTGGACCGAGGGGATGGAAGGAGCCCCGCTCATCGACGAGGCCATAGCGCGTTTTGAGTGCCGGACTCATAACGTCCTGCCAGGCGGCGACCATCAGATCATTCTTGGCCGCGTGGAGCGCTGCACCGTCACAGAGGGCGAGCCGCTGCTCTTCGTTCAGGGCGCCTATGCCACTTCCCAGTCGTTCCCTGCCTCCACCGCAGCACACGGACCAGCTGCTGCTTCGGCTGGTGCGAGCGACAGCGACCAAGCCCAGTTCGCCCAACTCGTAACGACGGTAAATCATCGGCTCCAGCGCAATTTTGACGAGCATCGTTCACGCTTTGGGCTGACCGTAGCCAGCAGCCGGGTGCTCAAAAGGCTCTCCGCGGGCCCGCAGATGGTCCAAGAGTTGGTGGAGTCGGCCTTCCTGGGGCCTCAGGCCATCGAGGATGCGCTGAGCCAACTCAGCGAAAGGGGCTTGGTCGAGACCGATGGGCCAGTGTACTGCCAGACGCAGGCGGGGCGAGCCCTCCGCGAAGAGGTAGCGGAGGACGCGCGCCGATTCAACGAAGCCACCCTGGCTGGGCTGCCGGAAAGTGACGTTGCCGCAGCTCACCGAGTCCTCATGGCCCTTGCTCACGACTAACAACTACTTGCAGTTCAGAAGAATAAGAGGAGAAACAATGATTGGTCTTGGTTTGGCTTGTTCCCACGCAGCTGGAATGTTCCGTCCCCCGGAGGCTTGGCAGCAGTGGATGATTGACCGAGTCGCACCCGGCGTTTTCGAACGTTACCCAGAGGCCCGGCGGCAGCGGGACAGCCTGGAGGTCTGCCAGGATCTCTACCGTCGGATTCATGACGGTTTCGACGAGATGCGCAAAGAGGTTGCCGCTTATGAGCCGGATGTGATCGTCTTCGTCGGTGACGACCAAGGGGACCTGTTCAACCTGTCGAATAATCCGTCGCTCGCCGTCTACATCGGCGAAGAAGAGATGTGGGGGCATCAGGGCTACGAGTGGAACGTGCCCATGAAGGACCGATCAGTGGTTAAGTTCAACAACCATGTGGACGTCTCGACGGACTTGGCCCACGGACTGATCAAGCGCAAGTTCGACGTTTCCACACTGCATAGGTTCAATCCGCAGGGTCGGGAAGGTTACGGACTGCCTCATATGGCGGCTAGGATCGCGCCCGAACTCGATCCCTCCGGCCAGATCCCAATCGTGTGCGTCCTGCTCAATGAGTACTACGAGCCGCTACCGAACGGTGAGCGCTGCGCGGAGTTGGGCAGCGCCATCGCTGACATTCTGAACAGGCGTGAGGAAAAGATCCTCCTGGTTGCCTCGGGCGGGTTGAGTCATTACCCCTCCGACCGCGACTTCAACCGTGGGGATATCGATACTCCGCTCGATACCTGGGTCATGGAACGGGTCGAGAAAAACGAAGTCGAAGAGTTGTCCAAGTTGTTCAGTTTCGATTCCGCAGCCATGCGCTCCGGCACCGGTGAAATTCGTGCCTGGATCTCCGTCGCGGCAGCCATGAATCGTCCAGGCAAAATCATCGATTACATGCCGGTTCACGCTTGCTTCACAGGCATTGCCTTTGCCAAATGGCCAGCCTTGGTGGCCGCCGGAGGCACTAATGACCGCAGATGACTCATCACTGGTAGCCGAGTACTTCGGCTACCAGTCACACTGGCTGGTCACGCGTCCGGGCGAACGCATCCACTATCTGGACGAGGGCGGTCCCGAGGGTATTCCGGTGCTCTTACTGCACGGCTCCGCGATCGGAATCACCGCGGCGGCGAATTTCTACCTGACCATCCCGGCCTTGGTGGCTGCGGGGCACCGCGTGATCGCACCGGACCTGTACGGGTACGGATTTACTGAGGCGCCTCCCGGCGTGGTAGCGGACCGTCCCCATCAGGTGGATCTGGTCCTGAGGCTTTTGGATGCATTGAACATGCCCAAGGTCTATGTGATTGGCAATTCGATGGGTGGCATGGTGCTGGCCAGCTTCGCTTTGGACCATGCTGAACGGGTGGCGGGAGGAGTGGTCGTCGGGACTGCCGGCGCCCGGTGGCAGGCCGGCTCGAGATTTGAGCCGAACCAGTCGTCGCATAAGGATATGGGGGAGTTCTCCGCTGAGCTCGTGCGTAAGTCCATGGAGCACTTGGTGCACGACCGCCGTCAGATCCCGACGGAATTGGTCGAGTTCCGGACACGCGTGGCCGGGCGGCCGGGGGCGTACCAGCAGCATCTGGCATCCACGCGGCTGCGGGAGCTAAGCAAGGTTCACCATCCCCTCGATCTGGAACGGGCCGGGAGGTGCGGGGTGCCGATGCTCTTCCTGTTCGGTCGCGAAGACCGAGTGAACCCTCCGGAGGATGCTCTGGCCGGAGCCGAGGCATTTGCCAACGCGGACCTTGTGGTGTTCGGTCACTGCGGCCATTGGACGATGGTGGAGCGGGCCGAGGAATTCAACCACTTGGTCCTGAGGTTTATTGCCGGCTGGGACCGCCGGATCGCCGCTCCTCCGATTCAGACCGGCGACCTCCACGGCAAGCAACTCGTTGGAAGCAGGAGTGAATGATGCTGACGTACGAGGCGACAAGCCGATTTGTGCAGGCCGGCGAGTATCGGGTGCACTACCACGAGGTAGGCGAGGGGCCGGTCCTGCTCTGCATGCACGGCGGCGCCCCAGGGGCATACGGCTGGGGTAACTTCGGCCGTAACATCGAGGCACTCGCGCGGCACTTCCGCGTCATCGTGGTGGACCTGCCCGGCTACGGCAAATCGGATAAGCCCGATGTATCCACGGGGCGCAACAAAATGTATGCCGACACTATGGTCGCGTTGTTCGAGGCTTTAGGGCTTGAGCGGGTCAATGTGCTCGGGATGGCTACCGGCGGTGCTGTGGCCATCCGCCTCGCTGCCGACTATCCGGACGTCGTTGACCGGCTGATACTAGTGAGCGCTGCCGGCGGCCAGACCATGTTCGGTCTGCGTCGCCGGGACTCAGCCAGTCATGTCTATTACGGCGGCGATGGCCCCTCACTGCAGAAGATGCACGATTATCTCTCCCAGTTGCTTTACGACCCTTCGTTGATTACCGACGACGTGCTGTGGGAGCGGTACGAAGCAAGCGTGGATCCTGAGTTCATGGAGCGCGCCCCGGAAGGGCGGACGCCGGTTCGGCACACGCCGCCTGATCTGTGGAAGCGGCTCGACGAGATACAGGCCCAGACGCTGATCGTGTGGGGACGCGAGAACCGTGCCCAGTCGTTCGAAAACGGTGTATTCATGCTCAGCCGGATCCCTCATGCGCAGCTTCATGTCTTCGGCGAATGCGGGCTCTGGGTGCCCTATGAGAAAGCCGAGGAGTTCAACTCGCTGGTCGTCAACTTCCTGTCCGGGACGAAACGAAGATCGTGAGCAACGGCCATGACGGTATATTCGTGTAGCCATGGAGACTCTACAACTGGGGTATGCGGACCTCGTCCGCGCGTCGGGATCGAAGTATCCGATTTCCTCGATCCTCACATGCTTGACTGACAACGGTGCGGAATGGGGTGCCCTGCTCACCACTAGCGGGCGGCCCATTGAGTCAGTTAGGGCAAGCACTAACGGTGAAGTGGATGCGCAGGTGCTCGCGGAAGCGGCGGCCGTGATCCCACTGCCGCCGGTCAAACCTGCCACTGGACGGACTTCCGGTGGTTATGAGTTGCAGGCATTTCCTGTCGGCGCCGAGGGCAGGGCCACCGCGATCCTGGTTGTGGCATCCACGGACGCAAGCCATCCGGATCTGCCCAGGTTCGGATCCAGTGCCGCTCTGCTCCTGCGCCTGCTGTTGCGTGACATGAGGCGGCTGCAAACGGCATCACGTATGGTGCGCGATTCAATCACGCGGCTGATATTCTCCGGGCGGATTGAAAGCGCCCTGGAGCTGGCCGCCGAGATGGGGCTCGCAACTCCACCCAGCCGGCCTCACATCGTTTGTGTGCGGGGAGTGGGGGCATGGGACCGCGACGATCTCCTCGACTTGCTCGAAGCAGCGGTGCCGGCAGACTCCCGTCAGCTATTGGCGTATAACGACGACGACGAATGCTGGCTCCTCTTATCCCAAGTCCAATTCCAAGCGATGAGGCCGGAACTCGTCGCGCTTGTCGACCGCCACCCCTCGCTGAAAGTACTCCTGACCGAGCAGGTGCCGGCGAGTAAGCTGTCGCACCGCTGGCAGCACTGGATGAACGATATTCGGTCGTCGCCCACCGGGACAGTCGTTGACCGCTCAGACTATCGAGGTGAAACTGCGAGCGACTGGGTGCACAGATTGCAGCGGGAAGCCAGCCCGCAAGTGATGGAAGCGGTGGTGGAGTATCTGCGCTGCCGCGGCCGTTGGGAGGCAGCAGCCGAATCCCTGGCGCTCCACCGGAATACCCTCAGGTATCGCGTCTCTTCGGCGGAGAGGCTGCTCGGACTCGACCTCACTGATCCCACCATGTCCAGTCGGCTCTGGCTCGCGCTTCGCAGCGAAGGTCTGACGGACTGAAACTCCACGCAGAACGTAGTCACACATATCCGGCGCCGCCGCTTTGCGTAAGAAAGCTCCGAGGGTACTCCTCGGAGCTTTCTTGATGCCTGCCGGTCGGTAGCGTTGCGCCAGTGCGAACGAAAGCGGCAAATCAACCTTGCTGGTTTCGTCTGTTCATCCAAATGCCGGGAGAAGCTTGGTGAAAGTGTCCGGAGACTCCAGCTAACTGCCGTCTGTATCGTGCAGTCCAGACAGTGAAGTCTGTCACACATCGAAGTGCTGTCTACCGCACGAGATGGTGGTCATATGCATATTTTGGAGCACTCCATGAACCTATCGATCAAGACCCTTATTCCTCATGTTGTCGCCTTGGCCCTCGCAGGTGCCGCCCTGACTGCATGTGGAGGTTCCAGCAGCGCCGCGGAAATCGGCGCCGATTTTGACGACATCGCAGAACGCGCGGTGGAGGAGGGGAAGCTGGTGGTTTATTCCTCCGCCACGGATGCAGTGAATTCGGCATTGGTCGATGCCTTCAACGCCGAATACCCGGAGATCGAGGTTGCCGTGACCCGGCTTTCCACCGGTGATCTGCGCAGCCGTTTTGCGTCCGAAACTACCACGGGCGCGCGGAGCGCCGACGCCGTCATTGTCACGGATCCGCTGATGTTCAATGAGGACCCCGAGTGGTTCACGGAACTGAGTACTGACCGGGTCCCCAACGTCAGTAATCTTCGTGACGGCTACGCTCACAAAGAGCACGTCGCAGTCGTTACCTCACCTTGGGTGGCTACTTACAACACCGAGAAGATCTCCTCCGGTCCAATCGCCTGGGAGGACCTAGCCAAGCCCGAATTACTCAAGGACGCCACACTTGCCGACCCGGAGGTCGCCACGGATAGCGTACTGTCTTTCTACCAGCTCCTGATGGATGAGTACGGTGCCGACTACCTTAAGGCGCTCGGCGGGCAGAACGATGACTGGTTCGACTCCTCGGTGCCGGCGGTTCAAAAGACGGCAGCGGGGCAGGTTGCCATCGCAGCCCCGGGAGCGAAAGCGCATTCCCTGGCGCTGGTGGAGTCAGGCGCTCCGCTGGAAGCCGTGATCCCTGAGCCGGTTGTAGCCTTCAGCAACTTGACGGGGGTGGCCTCGGAGGCCGTCAACCCTAACGCAGCACTGCTCTTCACGAATTTCCTATTAAGCACGGAAGGCCAGGCAGCCTTCTGCGGTGACGATCTGTACATGACGCTGGTCAAGAGTGAGGTTGACGGCTGCAGCCCCACTCCGGACGATGTGCGCATTGCCGACCCTATGCGCGCAAACAAGGACCGCGAGGCCATTCTCAACGCGTTCGAACTTGACTGACCTCACTTTTCCAAAGGAGATACGCCAATGAGTATGACCGACATACGAACCGCTGCGCCTGAGGGCTTATCGGCAGCCGAATCCAAGCCCGTCCGCTTGGCCGTCCAGAACGTTGTGAAGGAGTTCCAGCGTCACGGCGGCGACCTTCACAACGCAGTCGATGACGTTTCGTTCGAAGTGCGGACCGGAGAACTGCTGGTCCTGCTCGGACCCAGCGGATGCGGAAAATCCACCCTGTTGCGCTGCATTGCGGGCCTTGAGTCTCCAACAAAGGGTTCCATCAGCATCAATGGCAAGCCAGCCTTCGACTCGTCGGCGCAGATTTCCCTCGCCCCGAATGAACGGGACGTCAACATGATGTTCCAGTCCTACGCTCTGTGGCCGCACATGAACCTGCAGGACAATGTGGCTTATCCGCTGCGTTCGGCCGGTGTGAAGAAGTCGGCGGCGCGCAACCGGGCCGCAGAGTACTTGGATCTGGTGGGCCTGGGCGGACTCACTCATCAGCACCCGGGCATGATCAGCGGTGGTCAGCAGCAGCGAGTTGCCCTGGCGCGGACGCTGATCTCTGAACCCTCAATCGTGCTGTTCGACGAGCCCCTGTCCAATGTGGATGCGCGGATTCGAGTGAAGCTCAGATCATTGTTGGTTCGGCTGCACAAACAACTTGAGTTCGCAGCTGTCTATGTCACCCATGACCAGGTCGAGGCCATGGGCCTGGGAACCCGAATAGCTGTGATGCGCCACGGGCGAGTAGACCAATTGGCATCACCCGCAGCGGTGTACGAGCGGCCCAGCAATCGGGCCACCGCCGAGTTCATTGGCGAGGCGAACTTCATTAGTGCATCCGTCCTGGAAAGGGACGGAGACATGCTGACTGTGGATTTGTGCGGCAGCGAGATGCAGGTCCCTCGGCAAGCTCATGACACTGTTCTTGATGTATCGCCCGGTGACGATGTAACTCTGATGGTTCGTCCGGAAAAGTGCCGGATAGTCCCGGCTGAACTTGGCAACGGAAGCCCGGGTTCGTGGCGCGGGGTGGTCATGGCACGGACCTTCTCGGGAGCACATACCGAGTACCAGTGCCAGCTGGATGACCAGTCTGTCACGGTATGGGCGTTCGGCGCCCCCGATCCACAGTTGCGGGAGTCGGCGGAGGTCGAGGTGACTATCCCCTCGGAGTCGCTGCGGGTGGTGAGCGATGACTAGTCTGGCACCCCGTCCCCGGTCGTCGCGATCGTCTTCCCCGCAGCAGCCCCTTTCCGCTCCGGATGCCCCTAAAGGGCCGGGCCAGCGGGTGTTCAAGGGGGCCTTCGGTAGCGTGCTGGTTGCCTTGTCGGTGCTCGTGATCTTCTTGGTCGCTTACCCGCTGGTTCAGATGTTCCAGCGTGCTGGTGGTCCGTTCGATGCGTGGGCGCAGCTGATTTCGGAGCCGTGGTTCTCCGGCATGCTGCTGGACACGGCCGCGGTGGTAGGTATCAGCGCCTTCCTATCACTGGCGATCGGTGCCCTCCTCGCATGGGTCAACGAGCGCACGGATGCCGGGCTAGGGCCGGTCGGAGACGCGCTGCCGCTGATCCCGCTATTCCTGCCGGCAGTCGCGCTGGCCGTCGGCTGGGTAGCGCTGGCAAGCCCCGAAGTCGGTTTGCTGTCGAACATCCTGGAACCGCTCGGATTCCAGATCTACTCCACTGCCGGCATGGTGCTGGTCTACGTGCTGCTCACGGTGCCATACACGTACCTGCCGATCGTGTCGGCGCTCCGTTCCTTGGACCCATCATTGGAAGAGGCAGCTCGCGCTTCCGGCGCGAGTACGCTGCGAGTCGTATGGACTGTCTCGCTGCCGGCAGTAGCCCCCTCGCTCCTCTCCGGGTTCATCCTGGCGACGATCATTGGCGCCGGTGTCTACTCGGTTCCGGCAATCGTGGGTCAGAACACGGACTTGGACATCATGTCCGTGCGTATTGTCCGATCAATCCAAAACTCCTACCCCGTCGACTACGGTACGGCGGTGAGGCTGAGCGTACTGCTCCTTGCCGTCCTGCTCGTTCTCTACTACCTCCAGCACACTGTCATCTCAAAGCAGCGGTTCGCACGCATGGGCGGGCAGGCCCCCAAGGTGGCGCGCATTGCTCTCGGCAGGTGGTGCTGGCCGGTGAGGATGCTGGGCATCCTCTACATTCTCTGCGCTGCCGTCCTCCCGCTGGCTGCCGTGATCTACCTGAGCCTGCAGCGTTACTGGCAACCGGACATCTTTGCCCCGAACTGGACGCTGGAGAATTTCTCCGTAGCTTCGGCCGGAGCTGGCGGGGCAATGGAAGGTATTCGCAACTCTGTGATCCTGGGTGTGGGCGCAGGGATGATTGTCGTGCTCGCTGCGACGATGATCCTCACCTACGCCCGGCAGTCGAATAACTGGGTTTCGAGGGTCGCCAACGGGGCGGCCAAGTTCCCGGCAGTCGTGCCCGGCAGTGTCCTCGCAGTGTCGTTCATCTTTGCCTTCGGCGGTGCCCCGTTCGACCTCGGCGGCACCTTGCTGATCATGGGAATGGCGTATTTCGTATCATTCCTGCCATATGCGGTGATCTCTTTGGAAGGAACTTCGGCCCAGATCGACGGCAGCTTGGAAGATGCTTCCCGGCTCTGCGGAGCCGGACAGGGCCGTACCTTTGGGCAGGTTGTGCTGCCGCTGCTTCGGCCGGGACTGCTCGCTACCTTCGCACTGGTGTTCGTCCGCATCGTTGGCGACCTTGAAGTGGCCGTACTCTTAGGCACCGGACAGACACCAATGGCAAGCGCACTGCTATTCCAGGTATGGAGCGAGGGCTTCTTCACCCAGGTGGCTGCGATTGCTGTGATGATGACTGCGGTATCCGCCGTCGTTGTGATCTTCCTGATGTGGTTCTCCCGTCCTGGGTGGGTCCGAAAGATGCAGGCACGCAACCGAAAAGCGACAGGGCGTTGATCGTATGCTGATGCCCCGGATAACTGGAAAGAGGAGTGATCCATGAGCCTGAAGGATCAGTTGAGCTCGGGCGAACCCCAGTATGGACTGTGGCTGGGGCTGGCGAATGCCTATTCCGCTGAGATCAGTTCCGGGTCCGGTCCGGACTGGGTTCTTGTCGACGGAGAGCATGCCCCCAACACCCTGACCACGGTGTTGGGCCAGGTGCAGGCCGTGCGCGGTCTGGCGGAAGTTGTGCTGCGGCCTCCGGACCGGGAACCGACCATTATCAAGCAATATCTCGATCTCGGCGTGCAGAATCTCCTGGTGCCCATGGTTGAGACACCAGGGCAGGCCGCCGCGGCAGTGGCAGCGACCCGCTTCCCACCCGCGGGCACCAGGGGAGTCTCGCATACACTCAACCGAGCGTCCGGCTTTGGGCAGAACGCCGACTACCTCCGGACAGCGCACGAGCCGATCTGCCTTTTTATGCAGATCGAATCTGCAGCCGGGCTGGACTCAGTCAAGGAGATCGCCACGGTGACAGGTGTCGACGGCGTCTTCGTCGGGCCGGCCGCCCTGGCTGCCTCGCTCGGCCATCTCGGCAACCCGCGGCACCCGGAAGTCAGGGAGGCAGTCGCCCACGTGCTCGAAACTGCTCAGAGCGTCGGCGTGTATTCGGGGCTCAACGCCAGCTCTCCCGCCGATGGCAGGGAGTGGGCCATGAAGGGCGCGTCCCTGGTCGCCATCGGCAGTGACGTGGGCGTTCTTCAACGTGGAACACACAAGCTGTTCCAGGAAGTCCGCACTGGACATTATCCGGACCCGGGGTAGCCGTCTGGGCCTACCGAACGAGGTTCCGACAGGAGCCGCTCGTTAGTGGGGACGACCTGTTCAGCTGGAGCTGGGCTGCAATCAGCGCAGTTTCCGTGAGTGTCAGGAGGCGACGTCCTCCGCAAAGACGCGACAAGAAGCTGGTGTCTACGGTCCTCGACTACCACGGGATCAGGCGTAGGCAGAGCCGAGGCTCCGCCTACGCCTGATGTTTCCCTAGGCGAGGGCCGCGCTCAGCTCGGCGTCCGCCGTCGTTGTTTCACCGGCGCCGCCAGCGCGGATGAGGTCCGCGCAGCGCTCGCCGATCATCATGACGGTGATGTTCGGGTTAACGGTGACGTGCTCGGGCATGACCGAGGCGTCGGCGACGCGCAGGCCGGTGACCCCCTTGACGCGCAGCTCGGGATCGAGGGGCGACATGTGGTCATCGGCCGGCCCCATGCGGACGGTGCCGACGGGGTGGTAGACGGTGTTGTGCGTCTTGCGGATGTAGTCCTGCAGCTCCTCGTCGGTCTGCGCCTCGACGCCGGGGGAGAGCTCGCGGCCGGCCCATTCGGCCATGGCGGGCTGGGCGGCGATTTCGCGGGCCTTGCGGATGCCGGCGACCATGACGCGCATGTCGTGGCCCTCGGGGTCGGTGAAGTAGCGCGGGTCGACCATGGGCTTGTCGCGGAAGTCCCGGCTGCGCAGCCGGACGGTGCCGCGCGAACGGGCGTGCGTGACGTTGGGCGTGAGGCTGAAGCCGTTCTCGGTGGTGGGGTAGCCGTGCCGCAGGGTGTTCATGTCGAACGGCACGGAGCCGTAGTGCATCATCAGGTCGGGGCGGTCCAGGCCGTCCTCGGTGGGGGTGAAGATGCCGATCTCCCACCACTGGGTGGACTCCGCGACCATGGGCTGCCTGGCCTCGAACTGCACCACGCCTTCCGGGTGGTCCTGCAGGTGTTCGCCGACGCCGGGGGAGTCGACCAGGACCTCGATGCCGTGCTCGGCGAGGTGCGCGGCGGGGCCGATGCCGGAGAGCATGAGCAGCTTCGGCGAGTCGATGGCGCCGGTGGAGAGCACGACTTCGCGCCGCGCGGCCAGCCGGTGGGTGCGGCCGAAGGCAGAGTCCACGATGTCGACGCCGGTGCAGCGTTTGTCCGCGTCGAACACGAGCTGGCGGGCGCGCAGGCCGGTCAGCAGGGTGAAGTTCTCCCGCTCGATGATCGGGTGGATGTAGGAGACCGAGCTGGAGGAGCGGGTGCCGTCAGCGCGGCGGTTGATCTGGAAGAAGTTGGCGCCGTTGACCACGGTGGTGCCGGTGTTGAACTTCGCGCGGGGAATGCCGGCCTGCTCGCAGGCGTCCAGGAGTGCGACGCCGGCGGGATCCTTCGGGGGCACGTTCATCAGGTGCACGGGGCCGGAGTCCCCGTGGTGCGGCGCGTCGGGGCCGGCGTCCTCGTTGGTTTCCAGCCGCTGGTACAGCGGCCAGGCTGCCTCGGCGTTCCAGCCGGTGGCGCCGTACTTGGACTCCCACTCGTCCAGGTCCTCGCGCGGCGCCCAGAAGGCGATGCAGGAGTTGTGGCTGGAGCAGCCGCCCATGACCTTTGCACGGGCGTGGCGCATGAAGGAGTTGCCGTTCTCCTGCGGCTCGATCGGGTAGTCCCAGTCGTAGCCGGACTCGAGCAGTTCCATCCAGCGGTCCAGCTGCAGCACCTCGGGCAGGCCGCGGTCGTCCGGGCCGGCCTCCACCAGCGCCACGGTCACGGCGGGATCCTCGCTGAGCCGGGCGGCGACGGCGGCCCCGGCGGATCCGCCGCCGACGACGATGTAGTCGAACTCGCGGTCAGCCGGGCTTTCGATGTTTTTGATGTTGTCGATGTGCATCTAGTTCTCCTTGCCGTGGTCAGCGAACCAGCCGGTCACCTGCGGGCTGGTGTTCTGGTAGATGTGCTTGGCCTCCTGGTACTCCGCCAGGCCGGTCGGGCCGAGCTCGCGGCCGACCCCGGACTGGCCGAAACCGCCCCACTCGGCCTGCGGAAGGTAGGGGTGGAAGTCGTTGATCCAGACGGTCCCGTGCCGCAGCCGGCCGGCCACGCGCTGCGCTTTCCCGGCATCCTGGGTCCAGACCGCGCCGGCTAACCCGTAGTTGGTGTCGTTGGCGGTCGCCACGGCCTCGTCCTCGGTGCGGAAGGTTTCGACCGTGACCACCGGGCCGAAGGCCTCATCCACGACGACGGACATTCCCCTGTGGACACGGTCCAGGACGGTCGGCTGGTAGTAGAAACCGCCGTCGTAGTTGTCCCCCTCAGGCGCCGCGCCGCCGCAGCGCAGCCGCGCGCCCTCCTCTATCCCGCGCTGGACGTAGGCGTGGACCTTCTCGCGGTGCGCCGCCGAAATCAGCGGCCCGGTCTCCGCGGCCTCGTCGAACGGGCCGCCGAGCCGGATGTCCTGCGCGCGGCGGACCAGCTCGTCGACGAAGCGCTCGGCGATCGATTCCTCGACCACCAGCCGCGCGCCCGCGGAACAGACCTGCCCGGAGTGCACGAACGCGCCGTTGAGCGCATTGTCGACGGCGGCGTCGAAGTCCGCGTCGGCGAACACCACGTTGGGGTTCTTGCCGCCGAGCTCCAGCGCGACCTTCTTCACCGTGCCGGCGGCGGCCGCGGCGATGCGCTTGCCGGTCTCCAGCCCGCCGGTGAAGGAGACGAGGTCGACGTCGGGGTGTTCCGAGAGCGGTGCGCCCGCCTCGGCGCCGGCGCCGGTCACCAGGTTGGCGACGCCGTCCGGCAGGCCCAGGTCCTGCAGCAGCTGCATGGTCAGGATCGAGGTGGACGGGGTGAGCTCGGAGGGCTTGAGCACGAAGGTGCAGCCGGCCGCCAGCGCGGGCGCGATCTTCCACGCGGCCTGCAGCAGCGGGTAGTTCCACGGCGTGATCATCCCGCAGACGCCCACCGGCTCGTACACGATCCGGCTAACGACGCCGGGGTCCCCGGCGTCGACCACGCGGCCCGCCTCCTGTCCGGCGAGCCTGCCGAAGTATTCGAAGCAGGCCGCGATGTCGTCCATGTCGATGCGGCTCTCGATGATCCGCTTGCCGGTGTCCAGGGACTCGGCGCGGGCGAACTTCTCGCGGCGCTCGCGCAGTTCCGCGGCGACCTTGAGCAGGAAGGCGCCGCGCTCGGGTGCCGGGACGGAGGTCCAGACGCCGGAGTCGAAGGCGGCGCGGGCCGCGGCGATGGCGCGCCCGGCGTCCGCGCGGCCGGCCTCGGACACGGTGGCGACCAGTTCGCCGTCGGCCGGGTTCCGGATCTCGCGCACCGCGCCTGATGCGGCCGGCTCCCAGGCGCCGTTGATGAATAGGGTGGACACGGTATCGGTCAAGGTGTCTCCTTTGCTGGTGCGTCGACGGGTTCGTCGACTGTCTGGTAGTCGGTTTCCCAGTCCGCCTTGGGCGGGACGTTTTCGGCGACGGTGCTGTAGGGCAGCGTGTCGCGGTGCTGGTGCAGGAACTCCAGGTGCACTTCGTAGTGGTCCAGCACGTCGGCGATGACCTCGTCCTTGCTGTAGCCCATGAGGTTGTAGCCGTGGCTGCCCTCGAGCGAGAACACCTCGATCCGGTAGTACTTCTCGCAGGCGGCGGTGGAACGTGCGTGTGACGGGACGGCGCGCTGGACCGGGTAGATCTGGTACTTGAAGGTGCGCTCGCCGTCGAGCTCCACGCAGAGGTCCGCGGTGTCGATCCCGAAGGCCTCCACCGTGCTCGTTTCCAGCGTGGCTTTCAGGCCGCGGGTGCAGAGGTCGGCCCGCACCTCATCTAGTGCGGGGACCGCAGTCCCGCGGACGAAGCGCTGGGCCTGCTGCTGGCCCGGGAAGTCCATGGCCCGCGCGAGCCGGTGGCGCCAGCCGCGGCGGGGACCGCCCGCCGTGTTGGTGCGCGAGTTCAGCACCGAGTGCAGGCCGGCCTGGTAGCTGTCGGCCAGCGCGGTCTCCAGGCGCAGCGCCTTGTAGAGGCCGAGCATGATGAAGACCAGCACCACGGAGAACGGCAGCCCCATGATCACGGTGGCGCTCTGCAGCGTGGGTACACCGCCGACCAGCAGCATGCCCAAGGTCAACAGGCCGGTGGCGACGGACCAGAAGACCCGCAGCCACTTGGGGCCGTCGGAGTCCGCATCCTTCAGGTGGGAGCTGAAGTTGCTCATGACGAGGGCGCCCGAATCCGCGCTGGTCACGTAGAACAGCAGTCCGGTGAAGGTGGCGATGGCCGCGCTCAGCGGGGCCAGCGGGTACTGCTCAAGTAGGCCGTAGAACGCGCGCTCCGGGTGGCTCATCGCCATCTCGCCGAACTCCGCGTTGCCGCCCATCACCAGCTCGAGGGCGCTGTTGCCGAAGATCGAGATCCACAGCAGGATGAACCCGAACGGCACCACCAGCACGCCGAACACGAACTCGCGCAGGGTCCGGCCGCGGGAGATGCGCGCCAGGAACAGCCCCACGAAGGGAGCCCAGGCGATCCACCAGGCCCAGAAGAACAGCGTCCAGCCGTTGAGCCACTCGTCCGGCCGGTCGTAGGCGAACGTGTCGAGCGCCATGGACGGGAAGCGGGACAAGGTGTCGCCGATGTTGTTCACGATGCCGTCGAAGAGGAAGCGGGTGGACCCGGTGATGAGGACGAAGACCATCAGCGCGATCGCCAGGATGACGTTGAGCTCGGACAGCCGGCGGATGCCCTTCTCGACCCCGGTGAGTACCGAGACGGTCGCCATCACGACGGCCACCGCGATCAGGGCGATCTGGACGAAGGTGTTCTCCGGAATGCCGAACTGGAAGCTCAGGCCGTAGTTGAGCTGTGCGACGCCGATGCCGAGGCTGGTCGCGATGCCGAAGATCGTGCCGAGCAGGGCCGCAATGTCGACGGCGTGTCCCAGCGGCCCGTGGATCCGCTTGCCGAGGATGGGGTACAGGGCGGAGCGGATGCTCAGCGGCAGGTTGTGCCGGAAGGCGAAGTAGCCCAGGGCCAGCCCCATCAGGGCGTAGAGGCCCCAGCCGAGGATGCCGTAGTGGAACAAGGTCCAGACCATGGCTTGGCGCGCGGCTTCAACCGAGGAACCCTCGCCCGTCGGCGGAGCCAGGAACTGGGTCACGGGCTCCGACACCGAGAAGAACATCAGGTCGATGCCGATGCCGGCGGCGAAGAGCATCGCCGTCCAGGTGAAGATGTTGAAGGTCGGCCTAGAATGGTCCGGGCCGAGGCGGGTCTTGCCCACCCGGCTCAGCGCCACAAAGACGACGAACGCCAGGACGGCGACGACGATCAGTGAGTACCACCAGCCGAACGTCTCGCCCACCCACGTCACCGCGGAGCCGATCACCGCGTCCGCGGACTCGCGGTCCAGGATGGCCCAGAGGGCGATGCCAAGGACGCCGGCTGCCGAACCGATGAAGACGGTCTTGTTGACCCGCGTTCGTGGCTCGGGGTCGGGCACAGGCCCGGGCAGGGGAGGTGTGGTGTCCGGCGCAGGACTCTTGCTGTTTCCTTCGTCGAGCCGGGGCTCGACGGTCTCGGGCGGCGTGCTCATTTCGGTCTCGTACCTCGCATCGATAGCTGGTGCTGGTCGCGGTCTCGCTGATAGCCATGGCCTCATCAGGGTCTGAGCCCTGACGCTAGCAACAGTGGAAATCAGCACGCTGGCGCGCGCATAGCACATCCAAAAGGTGGCAGGTATCACTCGTTTGGTTGAGGGGCATCACTCGCAAGGATGCTCCCGTACAGGTAGGGTCCTCCATCAGCTCAGGGGTGGGCAGGAAGGGGGCAGTGCTCCTTCAACCGCCGCGAATCGGCTCATGCAGAGCAGGCTAGTTGAGATTGAACAAGTGTTCAAGACTAGATTTGAACAGATGTTCAAGGTAAATTAGGCCGATCTATGACCATGGAAGGGCTTCTGGATGACGTGAAAAACCGGCGGCCAGCGGTGCCGGGTTCGCCACCGTGAACGTTCGCAAAGGCCGCTCCGCCTTGTGCTACGGGGCGAAGGCGATCTCTTCCGTGCGGCTGATGCTCCGCTCGGTGGCTGTCCTGTCCATGCCGAGGAGCGCCGTCAGCCAGACACCGTTCTGCAGAACCACTATGTCGTCGGCCCGCTTCCGGCATTCCTCTGCAGACAGTTCCGGCCTGGCATCGCCGATCAGGGCGGCGAGCCCTGCGACATACCGCTCGAACGCGGCGTCGTTGATCCGCGCAAAGTCCTCGTTGGCCTTCGCGAGCGCCCAAAGGTGGAGGCGCAGCGACAGATATTGCCTCGTCAGCAAATCCGGATCCACAACGTCCCGAAGGGCCTTGAGCAGGCGTTCCTCCGGGGCCAAGGCCGGATCGGGCGCGACCAGCGCGACGTCGTGCTCGTCCACCCGTTTCAGGGCTGCCCGGATCAGGCTCGCCTTGTCCGCGTAGTAGTAGTTCACGAGCCCCAGCGCAACGCCGGCTTCCCGGGAAACGGCGCGCATGTTGACACCCGAGATCCCATGACGGGACAGCAGGTCCATGGCCGCGTCAAGAATCCGCGTCTGCCTGTCAACCTGTACGCCGGAGTTCACGGTGCCTGTCTTCATTCGGCCAGACTATGGCCAAAACCCGGCCCGAGTGAATTGTTCGCGGTCGTCGGGCGGCCGCTTGGATTCAGGCCACGCGGACTGGGCCCTCTGGAGCGGTGCCGGTCGGTGATCGATTCTTTTCCGCCGCTCTGATGCGCGAAGCTGCGATGCTTGAGGGGTGACCTCGATTTCGACGGAAGTGCCCCGGACCGCGCTGAGCTGGAAGCTGGTGCCGGCGGTGCTGCTGTCCGCATCGGGAGTGCTGCTGTTCGGGGTCGGGAACGACCCGGTGGGCTACGGCGTGCTCGCCCTGAGCCTGGCTGCGGCGGCACTCGTCGACCGCGAATTACTGCGGCATCTGGCGCTGGTCGCGGCGGGAATGGTGATCATCAGCCTGGTGCCGCTGAACGCCGACCTGAGCATCGGGCACATGGCCCTGATGGGCGCCGCCCTCGCTTTGGCGGTGCTGGTGCCGTGGCTGGTGTCCCGGTTTGTCTACCGCGAGAACATCATCAAGTTTCCGGTGAGGACGGGCCGGAAATGGCCGTTGGCCGCGAAGCTGTACCTGGTCGGCGTGGTGGCACTCGGCTACTTCATCCTGCCGGTCTATCTGATCAGCACCGGGGTCTACCGGAACTGGCCCGACGCGTCCGACCCCGCGATTTTCTGGCGGCTCTTCGTCGGAGTGAACGCGGTGGGCATCTGGGACGAGCTCTTCTTCATCTGCACGACCTTCACGCTGCTGCGGCGGCACTTTCCCGACTGGCTCGCCAATCTCCTGCAGGCCGTGGTCTTCTCATCGTTCCTGTGGGAGATCGGCTACCAGGCGTGGGGCCCGCTGCTGACGTTTCCGTTCGCGTTGCTGCAGGGCTACACGTTCAAGCTGACGAAGTCGCTGACCTACGTGGTCTCGGTGCACCTGATCTTCGACTTCGTGCTGTTCCTCGCGCTGGTGCACGCCCACAACCGGGACTGGCTGCCGATCTTCCTCTACTGAGGGGTCGGCGGAACTAAGGACCCGCCCGAGGCGGGCGCAACGCCTACGTGACGTCGCCGTCGTTATTGGTCAGGCGGCCGCGGGGGCGACGGTTTCGTGGGTGACGCCGTAGGGGACCTGATCGCTGAGCTCTACGGTGAACCGGCCGGGGCCGGTCTTGGTGACGAGGACGCCGCTGCGGCCGAGGAGGGCGGCCTCGCGCTGGAACTCTTCCACGACGGCGTTGAGCTCGCTGTGGGCCTGCTCGACCGTGGAGGCGGTGATCTTCTTTTTGGCCAGGGTGGAGGTGCTCATCTTGGTCAACTTTGTTCGGCTGCGGTGGGAAGCGCTTGACGTCCGACGATTCCTCTTCGCTGACAGGGCGTTCGGACGCAAGCTCCAGACAAATTACCTTGTGCTCTTGCGCTCCGCCAATTCATGTGGTGAAGCCGCAGGTCAGGCGAGTGTCATGTCCGGCGATTCGCAGCTCAATGCGAGGACTGGTCCGGCACCGCGTTGAGATCCTGCATCAGCCACTTCAGGGCCTCCGGGCGGGAGGTGAAGAAGCGGGTGGGACAGGGCGGAGTGTGGACGCCGAGGAAGAAGTTGGCGATGACGCGGTCGACGGCCGATTTGCCGAGGAGCGCGATCCGGTTGGCTGCGCAGGGGATGGAGAAGACGGCTCGGGCGCCGCGGCTGACGGCCTCCGTGGTCGCCATGTCCACCAGCATGGGGTGCTCGGTGTCGCCGCAGAGTTCGTTGACGGCGCGCATGGCTGCGTGGGCGTCGTCGGCCTCGAGGCGCGCGCCGGTGACCCACTTGAGGTTGAGGATGCCGTCCGTCCTGAGCTCAAGGGTGGCTTTGCCGCCTTCGACGGTGAGGGGTTCCATGGCTTTCTCCTGGGGGTGGGGGCGCTTGGACATAACGATAAACCCGGGTGCGGTGTCAGCGGCAGAGGCGACGCCGGTCCGGCGGGACGTTTAGCCGGCCGATGTGCCCTACCCGTTCCGGGGCGGCGGTAATAGCATGCTTGGGTGCTGCCCGCGGAGGCAGCCGCATTGGTTCGCTGGAAGGGTTCTGACGATGGCCGTCATCGACATTATCGGCAGCGGGCACATGGCCCGAGGCATCGCGATCCGGATGCTCAAGGGCAACAACACCGTGCGGATCCTGGGGCGGAACGGCGCGCAGCTGAGGGACCTGGTGGAATCCCTCGGACCCGGAGCCAGCGGAGCCTACGCCGGGAATCCGCTGGAGGCCAGGATTGTGGTGCTGGCCGTGCCGCATGGGCAGGCCAAGCCGGTCATCCTCGAATACGGCGACGCCCTGGACGGCAAGATCGTCGTCGATATCAGCAATCCGCTGGACTACACGACCATGGACCGGCTCACCACGGCGCCGGGAAAGTCGGCGGCGGAGGAGGTGGCGGAACTGCTGGGCGGCCGGGCGGAGGTGGTCAAGGCGTTCAACACCACGTTTGCCCGGACCCTGGAGACCGGCATTGTGGCGGGACAGCCGCTGGACGTGCTGATCGCGGGGGACTCCGAGGGGGCCAAGGAGGAGATCAGTGCGCTGGTGGCCGCGGGCGGCATGCGCCCGATCGACGTCGGTCCGCTGCGCCGGGCGCGCGAGCTGGAGGCGATCATGCTCTTGGTGTCGGGCCTGCAGGTCAATCCGGAGCATATCCACTTCAATTGGGACACGGCGCTGAAGATCCTGCCGTAGCCCCGAACACCAGGGACCCCCGCGGCGCGAGGGGCGGCGTCCTGAGCTAAACTGCGGCGCGGTCCGTGGAACCGCGGACGATGAGTGAGCTTTCCAGAGTGAGCTGGGGCTGCTCGAGCTCGCGGCCTTCGATCAGGGCGCGGAGCTGTTCGCCGGCCTTGGCGCCCAGTGGCTCGGCCGGGAGGTGGACGCTGGTGAGGCCGGGGCTGCTCGTGGCGGAGTAGGGCAGATCGTCGAAGCCGGCGACGGCGAGTTCCTCGGGGACCCGCAGGCCGGCGACGCGGGCTTCCTGCAGCACGCCATAGGCGTGGGTGTCCGTGGCGCAGACGACGGCGGTCACCCCCGCCCGCTGCCACCGCGGCCAGGCGGCGGCGAATGCCTCGGCGGCCGCTCCGACGTCGATGGTGGTTCGGAGGTCTGCGTCCTCGACGGCCATACCTCGCGCGGCGGCCTCCGCGAGGAACGCCGCGCGGCGGAGTTCGAAGGTCGCGGTCCCGGTGACGCTGTCCAGATAGGCGACGCGGCGGTGTCCGCCGCCGGCCAGATGCTTGGCGAGCTCGCGGGCGCCTTGGGCGACGTCAAGGTTCACGGACGGGGCGTAGCCCTCCAGGCCGGGGGCGTCGAGCAGCACCAGCGGGCCGGTGCTGGACAGGTCCTCCAGGAACGCGGCATCGGGCGCGTCCACGAGCAGGCCGGCGGGCCGGAGGGCAAGGATCCGCCGGATGTCGTCCGCGCGGGGGAATTCGCCGGCCTCGGTGACGGAGAGCAGCAGCTGGAAATCGGAGCCGAGGGACTCGCGCACGCCGGCGATGACCTTGGCGAAGAACGGGTTGGAGATGTCCGGCGCGACCAGGACCACAATGGAGCTGACGCCGCGGGCCAGCGAGCTGCCGACGCTGTCCACCACGTAGCCGAGTTCGGCGATCGCCTGTCGGACCCTGGTGACGTTGCCGTCCGAGACCCGGCCGCTCGTTTTGCCGTTGGCGACCAGGGAAACCGTGGCCGTGGAGACGCCCGCCCGGGCGGCAACCATCGCCGCGGTCACGCGCTTCCCGGGCCGATGCTGCTGGGGTCGAGGCGCGGTTTCCATAGGCTCCATCGTAGGCACGTTAGGGCGGAGCGGAAGATCAACCCCTTCGCATATGCCTCGTCAAGCGTTTGACGCGGGAGGGTAGCAGATGCCACACTTCCTCTGATTGAAGTGCCCTTCGCGGCGCGCCCCGATGACGTGGAGAAAATATATGGACGCCACATCCGTCAGCCCCGAACCCCGAAAAATCATCCTCGACTGCGATCCGGGGCACGATGACGCCGTCGCGCTGCTGCTGGCCCACGGCAACCCGAACATCGACCTGCTCGCCGTGACCACCGTCGTCGGCAACCAGACGCTGGAGAAGGTCACGAAGAACGCGCTGGCCGTGGGGACCATCGCCGGCATCACCGGCGTCCCCTTCGCCGCCGGCTGCGACCGCCCGCTGGTGCGCACCATCGAAACCGCCCCGGACATCCACGGCGAGTCCGGCATGGACGGCCCCGCCCAGCCGGAGTCCGCGATCGAGCTGGACCCGCGCCACGCCGTCGACCTCATCATCGACACGGTCATGGCCCACGAGCCCGGAACCGTGACCCTGGTCCCGACCGGCGGCCTGACCAACATCGCGATGGCCGCCCGCAAGGAGCCGCGCATCGTCGAGCGGGTCAAGGAAGTTGTCCTGATGGGCGGCGGCTACCACGTCGGCAACTGGAGCGCCGTGGCCGAATTCAACATCATCATCGACCCCGAGGCCGCCCACATCGTCTTCAACGAGAAGTGGCCCGTGGTCATGGTGGGGCTCGACCTCACGCACCAGGCGCTGGCCACCCCGGACGTGGTCGCTCAGATCGAGGCGGTGGGCACCGGCCCCGCCCGCTTCGTCCGCGAGCTGATGGACTTCTTCGCGCAGACCTACAAGGATGCGCAGGGCTTCGACTACCCGCCGGTCCACGACCCGTGCGCTGTGGCCTACGTGATCGACCCGACCGTGATGACCACCCGGCGCGTCCCGGTGAACATCGAGCTGCAGGGCACGCACACCCTGGGCATGACCGTCGCGGACTTCCGCGCCCCGGCGCCGGCCGACTGCCACACCTCGGTTGCGGTGGAGCTGGACCGGGAGAAGTTCTGGAACCTGGTCACCGACGCTCTGGTGCGCATCGGCGAGGTCATCCCCGGGGCGTCCGTCTCCGCGCTGCCTTCCGCACGTCCCTCTGCGCGTACGACGCCGGCGTCCTCCTCCGTGGCGTCCCTGACCTCCGAGGCGGCGTCATGAGCAACGTCCTGTCCGAAACCAAGACCGCGCGCGGCGGCACCACCGCGCTGATGGTCGCCCTGCTGACCGCCTGCGTGGCCTTCCAGCTCAACGCCTCCATGCTCAGCCCGGCGCTGGTCACGATGGGCGAGGAACTGCAGACCGACCAGGCCTCGATCGGCCTGTCGCAGACGTGGTTCTTCACCACCGCCGCGCTCTTCTCCCTGTTCCTGCCCCGGCTCAGCGACGTGGTCGGGCGGAAGCGGATCCTGGTCGGGATGATGCTGCTGACCGCCGCCGGCTCCGTGATCGCGGCGCTGGCCCCGGACATCACCTGGCTCTTCGTGGGCCGCATCATCCAGGGCGTCAGCGGACCCACCGTGCCGCTGTGCCTGATCATGCTGCGCACCGCCGTCCCCAACCCGAAGTCCTACGGCACCATGATGGGCGTCATCCTGGCCGTCAACGGCGGCGTGGCCGGCGTGGATTCCTTCCTCGGCGGCTACCTGGCCGAGCACCACGGCTTCCGCAGCATCTTCTGGTTCATGGCCGTCCTCGGCGTCATCGCCGCCCTCCTCGTCGCCCGGCTGACCCGCGAAAGCAAGCCGCAGGCCGGCACCACCATGGACTGGGTCGGCGTGTTCTTCATCGTCGTCGCCGTCGGCACCGCGCTCACCGCGCTGAACGAGGCCGCCAAGCTGGTCAGCGCGTTCAGTACCGGCACGCTCGTCCTGGCACTGGTGCTGCTCGCCGTCTCCGCCGCCGCGTTCGCGGCGTTCTGGGGGACCGAGAAACGCGCCAAGCAGCCGATGGTCGAGATCGTCCACCTGCGCCAGCGCTCCACCTGGGCCCCGCTGCTCACCACCGTGCTCACCATGACCGGCATCTTCGCCGTCATCAACGGGATCGTCCCGGCCTACGTGCAGGCCGCCGACCCCGGCTTCGGCGTCGGCCCCACCGAAATGGCGCTGCTCATCCTGACCCCGTACGCGCTGCTGGGCTGGATCTTCGGCCCGATCAGCGGCCGGCTGGCGCCCGTGCTGGGCTACACCACCGTGCTGCGCATCGGCATGATCGGCAGCCTCGTTGCCCTCGGCATCATCGTGCTGTTCGGCCTGGACAGCCTCCCGCTGATGATCGCCGGCACCGCGCTGCTCGGCATCATGTACGCCGGCACCGCCAACATCATGCTCAACGGCCTCGGCGTGGTGCTCTCGCCCCCGGGCAACCCCGGCTTCCTGCCCGGCATGAACGCCGGCGCCTTCAACCTCGGCGCCGGGCTGAGCTTCCTGGTGCTGCCGGCCGTCCTGGTGGGCACCTCCGCCCTGGGCGACCGCGGCTCCTACTTCACCGTGGTGCTGGTCGGCCTGGTGATCACCGCCGCCGCGTTCGCCGCCTCGCTGCTGATCCCCAAGCCCGTCGAGGCCGAGGTCAAGGAAGAGCGCCCCAAGGCGGTAGAGGCAGAGGTGGCGCCGTGACCGCGCCCGGCCGCATCGTCGTCGTCGGTTCCCTGAATGCGGACCTGACGATCTACACCGAACGCCTGCCCAACCCCGGCGAAACGCTGCAGGGCGAGGGCTTCACCGTGAACCCGGGCGGCAAGAGCGCCAACCAGGCGGCCGCCGCTGGCCGGCTGGGCGCCAACGTCAGCCTCGTCGGCGCCGTGGGCGGGGACAGCAATGGCGACATGCTGCTGGCGTCCGCGGCCGCCGCCGGCGTGGACGTCTCCCGCGTCCGGCGCGCCGGGGACGTGGAGACCGGCGTTGCCGTCGTCACCGTCGACTCGCGCGGCGAGAACAGCATCGTCATCTCCGCGGGGGCCAACGGCACCGTGGCCCCGGCGGACATCGACGCGGCCAAGGACGTGTTCGACGGCGCCGCGGCGGTCTGCCTGTGCCTCGAGGTTTCGCTCGAAACGGTGGAGGCGGCCGCCAGGGCCGGGCACGACGCTGGCGCTACCGTCCTGCTCAACCTCTCGCCTTACGCTCCGGTCCCGGAGGGCCTGGCCGAGGCGGCCGACGTGCTGCTGGTCAACGCCCACGAGGCGTCGCAGTTCCTCGGCGGCGCGGACATTCCCGAACCCGAGGCGGACGCCGCCGACTGGGAATCCGTGCGGCTGAAGTTCGCGGAGCACCGGCTGGACCGGGCCGTCGTCACGCTCGGCGCGCACGGGTCGGTGGTGCTGGACTCTCTGGCCGCCGAGGGCAGCCGGATCACGCGGATCGCACCCACGAAGGTCGACGCCGTCGACACCACCGGAGCCGGCGACGCCTTCACCGGAGCCCTCGCCGCCCGCCTCGCCGCGGGGGAGACCCTCGCCCAAGCCGCCGGCTTCGCCTCCGTCGCCGCCGCCCTCGCCACCACCCAAAAGGGAACCCAGGCCGCCTACCCGAGCCTCGAGGACGTGCGGGCCCGGCTCGCCTGATGCCTCCGCCATCGGGTGGCCGGTTCGACTGGCGCCCGTGGCCCTACCGCGCGACGCAGCCCTGCCCCGCGAATGGCTCACCTGAGGCCAGCACGGGCGGGCGAGAGCCGGGACGCCGTCCTGCCGCGCGCCGCAGCCCCGCCGCAGCCAACTCCCCAGAGTTCGCCGCGCGTGCGGATAAACCCGCTAGCCAGAGCGTTGGTTGAAGGCTAAAGCAGGAAACGAGCGCTGAAGCGAGGGAAGTTCGGCCCCGCCTTCCGGCTCCGGCCCTGGTACCTCCCCTCCGGCCCTGGTACCCTCCCCGGCTCCGGCCCTGGTACCCTCCCCAGCCCCGCCCTGTACCGTACCCTCCCCAACCCGGCCGCCGCGTCTGCAAGCAGCAGTGTTGCCGGGAGCCGTCGGATAATGCTTGGGTGGTCTGCAGGAAGCGGAGTCCGCGAGCGTGGCAGGGAAAATGAGAATACTGGTTGCGGGTGCAGGAGCCACGGGCGGCTACTTCGGCGGCAGGCTGGTGCAGGCCGGACGGGACGTGACCTTCCTGGTCCGGCCGCGGCGAGCCGCCGAACTGAGTGGCGGGCTGAGGCTTCGCGGCCCCGAGGAGGAGCAGACCATTCCCGTCAGGACGGTCACCGCGGAGGAACTCGATTCCCCGTTCGACCTGGTGATCGTCGCGGTCAAGGCGGGCGCCCTGGAAGCGGTCGCGGAGCAGGTGGCCCCCGCCGTCGGGCCGGAAACCATGATCCTGCCGTTCCTGAACGGAATGTCGCACCTCGACGTGCTGACCGCCCGCTATGGCAGGGACCGCGTGCTCGGCGGGCTGGTGAAGGTCGTGGCCACCGTGGCCGAGGACGGCAGCATCCGGCAGATGAACCCGCTGGCCACCATGTCGATCGGCGAACCGTCGGGGGAGCGCACGGCGCGGGTGGAGGAGCTGTTCCGCGAGCTGGACGTCCCGGGCTACAAGCTCACTCTGGCCGACGACATCATGGCGGCGATGTGGCACAAGTGGGTCTTCATCGCTGCCGCCGGGACGATCACCTGCCTCATGCGCGGTCCCGTCGGCGACATTGTGGCGTGCGACGGCGGAAGGGACTTCGCCTTGGCCGCGATCGCGGAGGCCGAGGCCGTATCGGCGGCTGCCGGCCATCCCGTGTCCGAGAGGGAGCACGGGCTGAGCGTGCGGATGCTGACCGAGCCGGGCTCGTCCTTCACCTCCTCGCTGTACCGCGATGTCACGGCCGCCCTGCCGCACGAGGGCGAACACATCCTGGGCCAGCTCGTCGCCCGGGCCGACGCGCTGGGCGTCGACGTTCCGCTGACGCGGCTGGCCCTGCTCCAGCTCCGCGTCCACGACCGCCTGACCCGCGGCTAGGCCCGATCGGTCCCAAGTCGGCCTAGCCGGCCGTTCGACGCGTGAAAATCAGATGGACCACTCCGGCTGGAGAAGGGGTCGCCTCGATGGCAAAGCGTTGTTCGAGTCCTTCGAGCCCATCCCAGAGCCGTTCGCCACGGCCCAGGACGATCGGCACGAGGACCAGGTGCATATGGTCGATCAAATCGGCCTCGAGGAACTGTCGAACCGTGCTGACGCCGCCACCGATCCGGACGTCGAGGTCGCCGGCCAGGGCGCGGGCCTGCTTGAGCGCGGAGACGGGGTCGGCATCAACAAAATGGAAGGTCGTTCCGCCCTCCATCTCGAGTGTCGGCCGCGGATGGTGGGTCAGGACAATGACCGGGGTGTGGAAGACGGGGTTATCGCCCCACCATCCCTTCCATTCCTCGTCCTCCCAGGGACCGCGTTGAGGTCCGAACTTGTTGCGCCCCATGATCTCCACGCCGATCCCGGGCCCCCACTTGCTGGCGAACGCCTCGTCGACGCCGAGGGATCCGGCCGACTTCCCGTGGATGCCCATCTCGCGGAAGGTGCGCGTCTCGAAAGCCCACTCCACTAGCCGTGAGCCTGCGTGACCGAACGGAGCGTCGAGTTGCTGGCCCTCCCCGGTGCCGAAGCCGTCGAGGGAGATCGAGAAGTTATGCACGCGGACGAGGGACATGTAATCTCCTGAGGTGTTTGTCGGTCGCAATCATATTCGGGCAGCGCGCTGTAGTTCCGCCCAGCCGGTCAGTGTGTGGTCGCCGGCCAGTGTTTGGTCAAGGGGCTATTTCCGGTTGAGGAAGACGCTGACGTCGTCGTTGTTGATGAGGTCCGGAACGGTCCAGCCGTCGAGGTCGTACTCGCTCATGCACTGCTCGGCGAAGCCGGTCATCATGTCCGTGATGCCCTCGGCCTGGGCGGCGAAGAGGATCTCGGCTTTGACGTTTTCGTGGTTTCCGGAGTAGTTGCGCTCGTACAGTTCATGCCGGCCGCCGAATTCGGTGCCGACGGCGTCCCAGAGCAGCTTCATGAGCTTGACCCGGTCCACGGCCTGGATCCCGCCGGAACCGCGGACATACTTGTCGAGGTAGGGCCGGATCTCCGCCGTCTTGAAGTCCAGGGCGGAGGAGTTGAGATAGATCAGGCCCGAGGAGACATCCTGCTCGATGATCTCCTTGACCCGGGGGTAGCCCGTGGCCATGAACATCCGGTAGGTCAGCCCGTAGTCGAGCTTCGGCAGGATCGTGCCGTTGGGGCCTTGGTCCGGATTGGCCGCCATGGCGTCGGCGAGGGCGTAGAACATGTTGCGCCAACCGATGACCTCGCCGGCCCGCGACTGCACGCCGCGGAAGTCCTGGGTCCCGGCGATCTCCAGCGCCTTGAGCAGCAGGCCGGCGATGAAGTCCAGCTTGACGGCCAGCCGGATGACGCCTTGGTAGGTGAAGCGGTTGAGGAAGCCGGTCTGCGGGAAGAAGTTGTTGATCTTGTCGATGTCGCCGTAACAGAAAACGTTCTCCCAGGGGATGAGGACCTTGTCGAAGACGAAGACCGAGTCGTTCTCGTCGAGGCGGGAGGACAGCGGGTAGTCGAAGGGCGTACCCATCACGGCGGCCTGATGCGAGTACGACGCTCGGGAGATCAGTTTCACGCCGGGCGCATCCATGGGAACGGTGCAGATCAGCGCGAATTCCTTCTTCTTGATCGGCAGTCCGTAGTGGGCGATGAAGTTGTAGTTGGTGATGGCCGAGCCGGTGGCCACCACCTTGGCGCCCGAGACGATGACGCCGGAATCGGTTTCCTTCTCCACCTTCATGAAGACGTCGCCGACCTGGTCCGGCGGCAGGTTGCGGTCGACCGGCGGGTTGATGATCGCGTGGTTCCAGTAGAGGACCTTTTCCTGCGACTCCTTGTACCAGCGCAGGGCGTTCTCCTGGTAGGGCTGGTAGAAGTCCGGCATCCCGCCCAAGGTTCCCAAGAATGCCGCCTTGTAGTCGGGGGAGCGGCCGAGCCAGCCGTAGGTCATCCGGGCCCAGGTCTCGATGGCGACCCGGTCCTGCCTGAGGTCTTCCACGGAACGGGCGGCCTTGAAGAACGGGTGGGTCATGCCGCCGGAGCCCGTGTCCGTGGGAACCAGCAGCTTGTCAGCCGTTTCAGGGTTGTGAAAGCCGTCGTAGAGCCGCGCAACCATGCGGATGGAGTTGCGGAAGGCCGGGTGCGTGGTGACGTCCTTGACCCGTTCGCCGTAGATCCAGACTTCCCGGTCGTCCTTGAGCGAGTTGATGTATTCGTCGCCGGTCATGGGCTTGGAGCTGTCCGCGGGTGTGGTGCGTGCGCCGATGTCCGGCTTCTTGTCCACCGTGTCAGTCATCGGTCGGGTCCTTTCAGAGGGCGTGCAGACGTGAGGGGTTTGAAGGCGTCGGCGCCGGAGAACCAGCCGGTCTCCAGCGAGTCGCCAGAGTGGTGCCAGGGGCTGGGGCCGGACAGCGGACCGATCTCGCGGAACTTGCCGCCGAAGAACAGCAGCGGCTCCCGCTCGGTGATCTCCAGTTTGCGTACTTGCCCGACGACGATGACGTGGTCGCCGCCGTCGTAAATTTTCCACGGCAGGCACTCCAGGGTGGCCGCGTTCCCGACCAGTACGGGAACGTTGCCGTCCAACTGCCACTCGGGTGGCCGGGGGAGCGGTTTGCCGGCGAAATGCCAGGCCGCATCGAGCTGATCCTGGGCGAGGATGTTGATCGTGAACGGCGCGTCCTCGAGGTACTGGGCTGCCCTGGAACTGCGCGTCAGCGTGACCTGGGCCAGCGGCGGATCCAGCGAGACCGCGGTGAAGGCGTTCACGGTGGCCCCGTGCGGGGTCCCGTCCTTAGCTCGGCAGGTCACCACGGTGACACCGGTGGCAAAGCGCCCGAAGGTGTTCCGCAGTTCCCGCGGGTCGATGGAGGGCTGGTCATTCACCGCCGGCAGGTCGCTATTCCGGGTCAAGGACGAAGTCGTAGGTGACCTCGCGGCCGTTGCCGTCCGTGCGCGGAGTGGGGTCCAGGATCAGCTCGGGCTTCACGGCGGATGCGATGTCGTCCCCGACATGCGGATCGCCCTGGAAGTATAGCTGCGTGGTAATCAGCTGATGTCCCGGTGCGGAGACCTTCAGGTGCAGGTGAGCCGGACGCCAGGCGTGCCAGCCGGCGGCGGCGATGAGCTGGCCGCACGCGCCGTCGGTGGGAATCTGGTAGGGGGCCGGCTGGATGGTGTTGATGGCGAAGTTTCCGTCCGCGTCGGCAATGACGGTCCCGCGGAGGTTCCATTCCGGCAGGCCCGGCGCGTACTGGGAGTAGAAGCCGAGGTCGTCGGCGTGCCAGATCTCGATCTTGGCTCCGGCCAGGGGCCGGTCCTCCAGATTCGTGACGCGGCCCTGGAACAGCAGCGGCGTACCCGGTTCGTCCTCGCGCATCGGCAGGGTGGCCGGGGTGCGCTGTTCCGGGGCATCCGGGACATAGTAGGGACCCTCGATGGTGCCCTTGGACCCGTGCCGGTTCTCGTTGGCGACCTGCTCCACGGAGTGCTCGACCCAGACATCCAGGAAGAGGGGCCACTCACCGTCCTCGCCGACCTTGATCAGCCAGGCCTTGAAGGCGTTGTATTCGTCGTAGGTGACCTTTTCTTCCAGCACGGTGTCGTTGATGGCCTTGACGAGGCGGGAGGCAAGCCGGTTCACGCGCTCCTTGTCCGCCCCGGCGGCGGATGCCTTTTGCGCCCGGAACCTCTCCGTGGCCCGCTGGCCGGAGGCGGCCGCGGTTGCTTCGGTTTCCTGAGTCATTTCTTCACCTCTCCAGATCCAAGCGCGCGGACCATCATTCGAAGCCTGCGGTGCTGCTGAACGCCATACTTATGACGGGCGTCCGGCGGTGGCCGTGGCGATTGCAGTTCATTCAGGCCGCAGTACCGCCGTACCCGTGGAAAAGCTCTTCCAAGTGCAGTCTGTGACTCGGATCACGCGCTGTCAAGGAGGCCTTATGGAGGTCCCTGCCCGAGGTTGGGCGCGGTGGGCTGCAGGTGAGCGCTCTCCCGGGCATGTTCCGTTGCGGTTCCTCGGATCATCAGGCACTCAGGGAATTGCCAGCTTGCGTTCTGCCTGTGCCCAGTCTGGGCCCCTAGATTAGTCAGTACCTCAAAGGTGCGAGTGAGCGGCACCGGCCAGGGTCAGGAGTTCCCCCAACCTCCCGGACCGGCCGGTGCCAACTCTTTTAACGCCCGAACTCCCGGATCCATGAACGTCTGGAGGTAGACGAGGGGATTCCCGGAGGTATGCATGGCGCGCGAAGCCCGCTACGCATCGCGGCGGCGGGCCAGGCGCTCTACGACTCTGTCCGGCAGGAAGCGGGCGAGGACGGCAGCCGCCTTGTACTTCAGCGAGGGGATGGACAGGGGCTTCCCTGCCCCCGCGTCCCGCAGGGCTTCGCGGACGACCTGGTCGGCGTTCAGCCAGGCGAAGGACGGAATGGTTTTCTTATCCAGCCGCATCCGGTCGTGGAATTCGGTGTGGACGTAGCCGGGGCAGAGGGCGGTCACGGAGATTCCCCGGTCCCGGTAGAAGACGTTGGCCCAGCGGCTGAAGTTCACCATGAGCGCCTTGGCCGCGGAGTAGGTGCCGCGGGGAGTGAAGGCCGCCATCGAGGCTACGTTGATGATGCGTCCGCCGCCCGTGGCGGCCATGGACCGCAGGGCGGCGTGGCACAGGCGCAGCGGGGCTTCCGTGTGGATGCGCAGGTGCTTGAGCTCGTCCTCGAGGTCGTTGTCGGCGAAGTTTCCGAGCAGTCCGTACCCCGCGTTGTTGACCAGCACGGTCACGGGCCGGTCCGTGGCGGCGAGGCGCGCGGCGACGCGGTCGATGCCGTCATCCGTGATCAGGTCGGCGGCGATGGTCTCCACCGGCACCCCGTAGCGTTGCTGCAGCGAGGCCGCCGCCGCGGCGAGGCGCTCCCCATCGCGGGCCACCAGGACCAGGGCGAGGCCGCGCTCGGCCAGCTGGCGCGCGAACTCGGCGCCGAGGCCCGCGGTGGCGCCGGTGATCAGCGCCGTTCCGGGCGCGGCGGGGGTGTTGCCTGCAGGACGATGATGCTCGTTAGCCATGGCCCGACTGTAATGCAGGGCGGGACGCACCGGTCGAAGCCGCCCCGGAAAGGTGCGTCCCGCCGTCGTACTTTTTCTGCGTTAGATGGAGGCGGAGACCTCCCAGATGTCCACGTTGGTGCCTCCCGCGGTGATGTCGTCGATGCGGCGCAGCTCGTCATCCGAGAAGGAGGTGTTGGCGAGGGCACCGAGGTTCTCGTCCAGTTGGGTTGTGGAGGAGGCGCCAAGCAGGACGGAGGTGACGCCGCCGTCGCGCAGCAGCCAGGCGATGGCGAGTTGGGCGAGGGTCTGGCCGCGCTCGCCGGCGATCTCGTTGAGGGCGCGGGCCTTGGCGATGTTCTCTTCGGTGATGTGGCCCTGCAGCGAGCCGCGTCCGCCGCTCGGCTCGGCGCCGGCGTCGCCGATGTACTTGTTGGTCAGCAGGCCTTGGGCGAGCGGGGTGAAGGCGATGGAGCCCATGCCGTTCTGTTCGAGCGTTTCCAGCAGCCCGTTTTCCACCCAGCGGTTGAAGAGCGAGTACGCCGGCTGGTGGATCAGCAGAGGGGTCCCAAGATTGCGGGCGATGTCCGCGGCCGCGGCGGTGCGCTCGGGCGAGTAGGAGGAGATGCCGACGTAGAGCGCCTTGCCCTGCCGGACCAGGGAGTCGAGGGCGCCGATGGTCTCTTCGAGCGGAGTGTCGGCGTCGGCGCGGTGGGAGTAGA
Organism: Arthrobacter sp. Marseille-P9274; assembly: GCF_946892675.1. NCBI lineage: Bacteria > Bacillati > Actinomycetota > Actinomycetes > Micrococcales > Micrococcaceae > Arthrobacter > Arthrobacter sp. Marseille-P9274. The sequence continues at coordinate 120,739 of NZ_CAMPOV010000003.1, read as the reverse complement.
AGATGTCGACGTAGTCCAGGCCCATCCGCTCCAGCGACTCGTCGGCCGAGGCGAGGATGTACTTGCGGGAGCCGAGCTGGCCGTGGGGTCCGGGCCACATGTCCCAGCCGGCCTTGGAGGAGATGACGAGCTCGTTGCGGTACGGCCTGAAGTCCTTGCGGAGCATCCGGCCGAAGTTCTCCTCGGCGGAGCCGTAGGGCGGGCCGTAGTTGTTGGCCAGGTCGAAGTGCGTGATGCCGCTGTCGAAGGCGTGGCGGAGGATTTCGCGCTGGGAGTCGAAGGTGCGGTTGTCGCCGAAATTCCACCACAGGCCGAGGCTGATGGGCGGCAGCAGGAGGCCGCTGTTGCCGACCCTGCGGTAGCCGAAGTGCTCGTAGCGGTCGGCGGCGGCGACGTACGGCCGGTGCGTTTCGGGGACGGGGCTGAAGCGGACTTCGTTCTGCGGGGACAAGGAAACCTCCTGTTGGCTTGGGAAGGCGGCGGCCGCGCCAGACGAGGCGGGGCTGCTTCATGAAAAATCCTAGGGCCCTGCGGGCGTGGCCGGAACAGCACCGTGAAAGCCAGCGACGGTAGCGCAGCGGGGCAGTACTTGTCAGCGATTGAGTCGCGGCGTGACGAAGTATGGCAGCACGTGACTTTCCGTTGAGCCGGGAGCCCCGCCATGTGACGCCCGGGCGGCGCCGGACGCCTTCACATTGTTCAATGGATCCACACCATCTAGAGCGGCCGAGAGACCTGGCTCGTCGACGCCGCAGCAAGTTCATGGATTCCCGCCATGGATAGTGCTTCGGCCAGGACCGATGGAGATCTAACGATTTCGCCCGCACTGATGCGCAGCTGTGCAGCGCGGGCTGGTTCGCGATTCCTCCATCACCTGGACATTCGAAGGACACGAACCATGCATAAGACCAAAGCCACAGCCAACCGCCGTGCCACCAGGCCGCACCGCCCGATTTTCCGGGTCATCGGCCTGATCGCCGCGGCCTCGCTGCTCGTCACCGGCTGCTCCCTCAAGGAGCCGGTGCCGCAGTCCGGCGGAGCCAATCCGCAGGCAGGGGCAGGCGCTGCCAATGTCCCCGCCGCGGAGGAGAATTCCGTCGCCGACGCACCCTCGCTCGAGGGAAAGACCATCGGCATCGCCGCGAAGGACATCGTCCACGACTTCAGCCGCGTGGTCTACGAGGAACTGCAGGCGAGCATCGAGCAGCGGGGCGGCAAGGTGATTGCCACCCAGGCGGAGGCCAAGGATGACAAGCACGTCACCGACGTCGAAAATCTCGTCACGCAGAGCCCGGACGCGATCGTTGTGATCCTCGGTGACTCCCAGACGCTCTCACCGGCGCTGAAGAAGGTCGACGACGCGGGCATCCCGCTGTTCACCATCGACTTCCAGTCGGAGTACAGCAAGAACAACGTCACCAGCGACAACTGGGTCATCGGCTCCACCCTCGCCCGGACGCTGGCGGAGGACATCGGCGGCAAGGGCAAGATCCTGGCGTTCAACGGCTTCCCGGGTGTGGCCCCGTGCCGCATCCGGTACAGCGAACTGAAGGTGGTGCTCGAGGACTACCCGGGCATCGAGATCCTCGAGCCCGAGCTGCAGGACAAGTACGAGGGCACCATCGAGGACGCGAAGAAGCAGATCCAGGACCAGCTGCGGCGCCTGCCCGAAGGCGAAGTGGATGCGGTCTGGAGCTGCTGGGACATCCCGCTGATCGGGGCCGCGCAGGCGATCGACTCGGCCGGGCGCGACGACATCAAGCTGTACGGCGTCGACGCCGAACCCGGTGCGCTGGACCTGATCGCCGATCCCGGCAGTGCCTATCAGTTCACGGTGGCGCAGCAGACCAAGGCGATGGCCGCGAAGTCGGCCGAGAACGTCGCCCTGTTCCTGGGCGACCGGCAGGACGATGTGCCCAACACCAGCTACCTGCCTCCGGTGTTTGTCGACAAGTCGAACGTGAATCAGGTGCGCAGTGAACTCGGAATCTAGCAGCGAGCTGCTCGCGATGCGGGCGATCAACAAGTCCTTCGGCGCCGCACGGGTGCTTGCCGACGTCGATCTCTCCCTGGCGTCCGGCGAAATCCTGGGGCTGGTCGGCGAGAACGGCGCCGGGAAGTCGACCCTGATCAAGATCCTGACGGGTCTTTACACGGCCGACGGCGGCAGCATCGAGCTCGCCGGAAAGCCGGTGCTTATCACCAAACCTGCCGACGCTGAGGCGCTCGGAATCCACGTCATCCACCAGGACCGGCACTTCGCGTCGAAGCTCACAGTTGCCGAGCAGCTCTACCTCGGGCAGCGCGGGCTGGGCGGCGGCTGGGTCCGTTCCCGGCAGCTCGAGGCACGCGCCGCCGCTGACATCCAGCAAATCACCGGCCGGGAGATCGACCCGTCGCTGCTGATCGATCAGCTCACGGTCGCCCAGCAGCAGCTGATCCAGATCACCCGCGCGGTCCTCTCGGAGCCGCGCGTGCTGATCCTGGACGAGCCGACGGCCCCGCTGGCCGCCCGGGAAGCCGAGCAGCTCTTCGGGACGCTGCGGCGCCTGAAGTCCCACGGTGTCGGGATCATCTACATCTCGCACTACCTGCAGGAGCTCAACGACATCACCGACCGGATCACGGTGCTGCGGAACGGCCGCAACGTCGGAGACGTCCGGCTCCGCGACGGGGACACGCTGGAGGACGTCGTCGAGCTGATGGTCGGGCGCAAGGTCGTGGAATTCGAACATGGCCGCGAGCCCCGCCGGCCGCAGGACGATCGCCCGGCCCTGCGCGTCTCGGGGCTGACGGTCCCCGGCGCGCTCGACGGGCTGGACCTCGAGGTCAGGGCTGGCGAAGTGGTCGCCGTGACCGGGCTGGTGGGTTCCGGCATCGACGTGCTGGCCGACGCCGTCACCGGCATGAGCCGCCGGCACGGGGACGTGACTCTCAAGGGGAAACCCATTCGGCGGATCTCCGACTTCGTCGCCGACGGCGGAGCATATGTTCCGTCGGACCGGCGGCGCGACGGGATTTTCGTTCGCAACACCGTGCAGGAGAACCTGTCGATGGCGAGCCTGGGCCGCGTTTCCCGGCTGCTTGGATTCATTTCGCCGCGCCTGGAACGGAGGCTCTCCGAACGGCTCATCGAGAAGCTCGACGTGCGGCCGGCCGATGGTTCGGCCGTGGCCGGGAGCCTCTCCGGCGGCAACCAGCAAAAGGTTGTCCTGGCCAAGTGGCTCCAGACCGCACCGGCCGTGCTGGTGCTGGACCAGCCGACCTCGGGAGTCGACGTCGGCAGCCGATCGCAGATCTACACGCAGATCAATGAACTGGTCGACGGCGGGGCGGCCGTCCTGGTCGTGACCGTTGACCTGGAGGAGCTGGTCGGCATCGCGGACCGCACCTTGGTCCTGTACCGCGGCAAGGCCGTGGCGGAGCTGTCCGGTCCCGACGTGACGACCGACCGCATCCTGGAGATCGCCTCCGGTGCCGCCGACGGCTCTGACACCGCCAAAAAAACCAAGGAGTTCGCATGAGCGCCACCACCCTCGCGGGGGCCTCCGCGGCTCCGCGCACCAGGCCAGCGCTGATCACCTGGGCCGGCTACGCCATTGTCGTGCTTGTCCTGGCCGTCTTCGCGGTGGGATCACCGCATTTCCTGCAGTGGTCCAACCTCGCCTCCGTCCTGAACCAGGCCGCCGTCTTCGCCGTCGCCGGGATCGGACTGGCCATCGTGATCATCACCGGCGGGGACGACGTCCTCGAGGGAGGCATCGACCTGTCCATCGGCGCGGTTGCCGGCCTCGCCGGGACGGTCACGGCCGTGGCCGTCGCCGCCGGCGCCGTGAACGGTGCCGCCGTGGTCCTCGGCCTGAGGCCCCTGCTGGCCACGCTGGCCACCATGGGGATCGCGACGTCGCTGGAACTCGTGGTCAGCGAGAACATCAAGGTCGCCCTGGAGGGGGAGCTGTTCCTGTGGCTGCGCCAGGGGAGCCTGCTCGGCCTGCCCGCCGCCGTGCTGTTCCTGGTCGTCATCGCCTTCGTGGCGTGGTGGGCGCTGGGCAGGACGGCTTGGGGCGTGAACAGCTATGCCGTCGGACAGAACGCCACCGCGGCTTCCGTCGCCGGCCTGGCGCCCTCCCGCTACCGCTTTACCAGCTACGTCATCAGCGGGCTGCTCGGCGGGATCGCCGGAATCATCCTGGCCTCGCGGCTCTCCGCCGCGGTGCCGGGCATCGGAACCCAGATCCTGCTGGACATCATCCTGGTCGCCTACATGTCCACGGTCTTCTCCCGCCGCCTGGTGGTCAACGTGCCGGGAACTGTCGTCGCCGCGGTATTCGTGGCGGGCCTGGCCAACGGCCTGACGCTCCTCGGCGTGGCCAGCCAGTGGATCGGGGCCGCCAAGGGCGTGCTGATCCTGCTGGTGCTCGCCGTCGTCGTTGTTCGAGGAAGGAGCGCCACGAGATGACGCTGACCCATCAACCCTCTGTCCGGAACCAGCCGCGAAAGCCGCACGACAAACAGCATGGTGGACGCGTGGGCCCGAGCCGCACGGACCAGCTGCTCCGGCTCCTGCCGCGGCTCATCGCTCCGGTGGCGCTCGCGGCCATCCTCTTCATCTTCAGCCTGCTGTCGCCGGTGTTCCTGACGGTCGACAACCTCGCGGGCGTCCTGAGCCAGATGGCGATCCTGGCCTTGGTCGCGGTCGGGCTGACCGTCGTGGTCCGGGCCGGAGGAATCGACCTGTCCGTCGGCGTCGCCCTCGACCTGGCGGCCTTGGCAGCCGCCGCGCTGATCGCCGACGGCTACCGCGCCTGGGTGGCCATCGTTGCGGGACTCGTCTTCGGCCTGCTGGTCGGGGCGGTCAACGCCCTGCTGGTCGTGGGGCTGCGGATTCCGCCGTTCCTGGCGACGCTCAGTGTCTGGTTCATCGGCACCAGCGTCCAGCAGCTGCTGACCGGCGGCGGTGCGCCGATCTACCTGTCCACGCCGCGCGTCCCGATCGAGTTCGCGCTGCTGGGCCGAGGCTACGTCGTGGACCTCGACGGGGTCGTGATCAGCGCGGCGATCGTCGCCGTCGTCGTCGCCGTCCTCCTGGGTCTTACGCGCTGGGGCCGTTCGGTGACCGCCGCCGGCGAGCAGCCCTCTGCGGCCCGCATCTCAGGCCTCCGGATCCACAGGCTGCAGATCAGTGCGTACCTGCTGTGCTCCCTGGTGGCGGCCTTCGCCGGCGTCATCCTCGCCTCGCGCACCAACGGCTTCGTTCCGGGGAGCGGACAGGCGTACCTGATGGATGCCATCGGCGCCGTGTTCATCGGGGCGACGTTGAGCCGGTTCGGCCGCGCTTCGGTGCCCGGCACGCTCGTCGGGGTGCTGATCTTTGCCCTGCTCAGCAACGGGATGAACCTGATCGGCCTCTCCTTCTTCTGGCAGGGGCTGGGCCGCGGAATCGTCCTGCTGGCGATCCTGCTCCTCGGGGTCCTGCTCTCCCGCGGCGATACCGCCCGCGCGGGAGCCTTGAAGCGGCTTTTCGCGAGGCCCGCCGCCACCATCCACAGACAGAAAGCCGAGTAGCCATGGCCAACCGCATCAGCCTCAACGCCTTCGACATGACCACTCCGACGCACCAGAGCCCGGGGCTCTGGCGGCATCCGGAGAACCGTGCCGACACCTACAACACGCTCGAGTACTGGACCGGCCTCGCACAGACGTTGGAGCGGGGAACGTTCGACGCGATCTTCCTCGCCGACGTGCTGGGGATCTACGACGTCTACCGGAACTCGTCGGCGCCCGCGCTGCTCGACGCCGACCAGGTGCCCCTGAACGACCCGTTCATGCAGATCTCCGCGATGGCAGCCGTCACCAAGAACCTAGGCTTCGCCGTCACCAGCGCACTGACCTACGAGCTGCCTTATGCGCTGGCGCGGAAGTTCTCCTCGCTGGACCACCTGACGCGCGGCCGCATCGGCTGGAACGTGGTCACCAGCTACCTGGAGTCGGCGGCCCGGAACCTCGGGATGACCCGGCAACTGGATCACGACGCCCGCTACGATCTGGCCGACGAGTTCATGGACGTGGTCTACAAGCTGTGGGAGGGCTCCTGGGAGGAGGGCGCCGTGGTCAAGGACCTAGGACGCGGCGTCTACACTGACCCGTCCAAGGTCCACCCGATCAACCACCGGGGCGAATACTTCGACGTGCCGGGCATCCACCTCTCGGAGCCGTCGCCGCAACGCACGCCGGCGATTTTCCAGGCCGGCGCCTCGCCGCGCGGCCGCGCCTTCGGGGCGAAGCACGCCGAGGGCATCTTCCTGAATTCCATCCGTCCCGAGATCACCCGCAAGGCCACGGACGCGACCCGGGACGAGTTCGAGGCCGCCGGCCGCCCCCGCGACGCGGCGAAGTTCTACGCCCTCGTGACCGCCGTCGTCGCCGATTCGGATGCGGAGGCTCAGAAGCTGCACCGCGAGTACCAGTCCTACTCCTCCCGCGACGGCGCGCTGACGTTCTACGGCGGCTGGTCCGGACTGGACCTCTCCCGCTATGCGGGCGAGGAGGAGCTGAAGTACCTGGAGACGAATGCGGCCAGGTCCGCGCTGTCCATCTTTACGACGGCGGACCCGCAGCGTTCCTGGACGCCCAACGCCGTGGCCGACTACCTCGGCATCGGCGGCATCGGGCCAGTACTCGTCGGCTCCCCGGAAACCGTAGCCGACGAGATCGAGCGCTGGGTCGACGTCGCCGGCCTCGACGGCATCAACCTCGCCTACGCCATCACCCCGGGGTCCTTCGAACAGTTCGTGGACCTCGTGGTGCCGGAGCTGCGCAAGCGCGGCCGCGTGTGGGAGGACTACGAAGGCTCCACGCTGCGCGAGTACCTCGCCGGCCCCGGCCACGCCCGGGTGGCCGACGACCACGCGGCGGCCGCCTACCGCGGCGCCTACGCGGGCGCACCGAGCGCCGCCGACTCGGCGGCGACGGACACACCCGAAGCCATCCTGAGCACCCGCTGACATTCCAACCTCCGAGAGAAGGACCAAGATGACTATCGAAACCCTGCCTCGCACGCCCTGGGCCGGCACCGCCGACGAGGCCGAACTCGAGCACTGGCGCGCCGTCGCCCAGTCCGTCGCGGACCAGCTGGCCCCCGACGTCCTCGAGCGCGACCGCGCCAACCGGCAGCCGGCCGCCGAGGCTGAGCTGCTGCGCTCCTCGGGACTGCTCAATCTTCTGGCCCCGGTCGAATTCGGCGGCGGTGGCGGGCACTTCGAGTCCGCCTTCGAAACGGTGCGCATCCTGGCCACCGTGGACGGCTCCATCTCCCAGCTGCTGGCGTACCACTACTTCAACCAGGCCTGCATTGGGTTCTACGCGGAGCCGGCAGACCAGGCCGCCTGGTGGCGGCGAACTGCAGAGGGCGGCTGGCTTTGGGGCGACTCGGTCAATCCGGTGGACCCCACGCTGGTGCTCACCCCGGACGGCGACGGTTACCGGCTCAACGGGCTCAAGCGCTTCTCCACCGGCTCCGGCGTGGGCGACGTGATCATCATCAACGCTGCCATCGAGGGCGGGGACGACGACGGCAAGGTGCTGGCCTTCGTGCTGGAGACCAGCCGCGAGGGACTGGAGCTCGTGGACGACTGGGACAACCTCGGCCGGCGGCTGACCGGTTCCGGTTCCGTGAAGTACACCGACGTGCCGGTCCGCCCCGCGGACATCCTCGGCGAGGTAACGGACGAGCCGATCTCCACGATCCTCACCCCGGGCGTCCAGCTCGGCTTCGCCAACTTCTACCTCGGCGTCGCCCAGGGTGCGCTGCGGCAGGGCCGCGAGATCCTGCTCGCCCGCAAGAACTCCTGGTTCCTCTCCGGCGCCGCGACCTACTCCCACGACCCGGTCTTCCAGCGCGTCCTCGGGGAGCTCAAGGCCCGCACGGCCGCCGTCGAGGCGCTCGCCGAAAAGCTCAACCGGCGCTATGACCGCGAGGTCGCACGCTCCTCGGACCTGACGGCCGCCCAGCGCGGCGAGTTCGCCGTCGCCATTGCCGAGCTGAAGGTGGTGGCCACCGAGATCGGCCTCGAGGTCGCCAACCGGATCTATGAGGTCACCGGCGCGAGCTCCACGAAGAGCTCGGTGGGCCTGGACCTGTTCTGGCGGAATGTGCGCACCCACTCCCTCCACGACCCGGTGGACTACAAGAAGATCGAGGTCGCGGCCTACTACCTGCACGGCGAACTGCAGCCGCTGTCCCTCTACACCTAGGAATCCCCTACACCTAGGAATAATGACGTAGGAAACGATGGCAGGGGCGGCCGTTGCGGAACGGCCGCCCCTGCCTGTCAATCAGTCGTTCGATACAGCCCAGCCATAGTCCGGGTACTCGAAAAAGTCGTCGCCGTCGAGGGTGTCGACTTCGCCCGTTGCCATCGAATCGATCAGCGACTCAAGGCCGGTCTGCACGGTCTGCACGAGCATGCCCTTCATCTTCTGGCCGAAGGTGTTCGACTGGCCCCTGACCTCGAAGAGAACGGTGGCGGAACCGTTGAGGGCGAAGGCGGAGCGTCCCTGTCCTGCATACTCGCGGTCTTCGGGGTGGAAGTAGCGTCCCACGGCGGCAAGCGGCGACTGCTGGCCGTAACGCTCCTTGATCCCGTCGGCAACGGCCAGCGCGTAGCGGCGGGACTTGTCCTGGTCCAGAAGCGGCCAGTCGTCCTGGTACGCCGCGCCGTCGTTTACGCCCAGGGGCGGGTAGTCCAGGGCCACGGATATGTGCTTGCCGTCCTGCTCGCCTCCGGTCTGCGCGTCGCAGGGGCCCATGTGGTGCAGGTCGACGACAGCGTCCACCTCGCCGAACTCCTCGCGCAGGTCCACGTAAAGGTCCCTAATCGTCTGTGATTCCGGAGCGAGGAAGAACCCGGCGTTTTCCTGCAAGCCGGGCAGGTCGCCAGGCTGCGGGACATAATCGAGGTCAGGGTTGAAATCGCGGTTCAGGTCGAAGCCGGGCAGGTTGATACCGCCGTTGCTCGGCCGGTGGTACCAGGCAGGCGGGGCACCTTCGAGTTGCGGATGGAGGGCTTCCGTCTCGTCCCAGGACATGACGTTCGTCCGGCGGTTCAACTCGCCGCCGTCGGGATTGGCCATGGGCATGGTGACCAGGGTGACCTCTTCCAAAGCCCGCAGGGTTTCCGGGTCGCTACTGGAACCGAGGTCCTTGAGGATGTTCAGGAGGGCTTCCGTACCGGTGCGTTCGTTGCCATGGATCGCGCTCTGGACAAACAGCACGCGCTCTCCCGTGCCGACCCGGGCGGTGTACAGGTTCCGGCCGAGCGCGGACTGGCCTGCCACCTCGACTTCGACGCGGCCTTTGCTGGTGGCTGCAATCGACTGGAGCTTGGGGCCCAGTTCCTCGTAGCTGGTCCAGCCGGAGAATTCCGGATCCTCCCAGGTCCTGCACGTGCCCTGGCCCGGGGTGTTGGCTTCCGCCGGAGCTGCGCCTGCGGGCAAGGCCGAAATCATAGTGCACAGCATGGTTGCGGCGCCGACTGCACCGAATAGTCTGCGGGAATTTGGGCTCACTGTGTCTCCTGGGTCGAGTGATTGGGACATCCCAAGCGTTGCCAGCGGCCTGAAGCAGGTCAAGCGTTTCATCATGGTTTGCGGTAAAAACGGACAATCCTGCTGTGTTTCCTGCAGGCCGGGGTGCAGCTGAGGCCAAGGGGGATATGATCAGAGGTCGCGCGGGATTTGAGGTGCGCGGCCGCCGTCGTTATGGGTTTTGTCCCGGAGCCGCGGTCGGCGGTGCCTGCGCCCCGCTGCGGTGATAGAGTCGAAGGCGAATTATGCTGTCCCGCTGTCGATGCGCGGGCAGCCGCCGATCCGTCGCAGGGCGTCTCGGCCCCCAGGACATTCCGCCGGCCAGCCGGCACAACGGGCCTTGCTGCCCGACCTTGTAAGACGCCATAGAGATCGGATCCCATGACCAGGACTTCACGCCATTCCACCCCCGTTGCGCGGCAGACCCCGCCCCGGCTCGCGAAGGGGGCCATGCGGATCGTCTCGCTTGGCGGCCTCGGCGAGATCGGCCGGAACATGACGGTGTTCGAATACGGCGGCAAGCTGCTGATCGTGGACTGCGGTGTGCTGTTCCCGGAGGAGCACCACCCCGGCGTGGACCTGATCCTGCCGGACTTCTCCTCGCTGCGGGACCGCCTGGACGACATCGTCGGCGTGGTGCTGACCCACGGCCACGAGGACCACATCGGCGGCATCCCGTACCTGCTGAAGGAACGCAGCGACATCCCGCTGATCTCGGCGCAGCTGACGCTGGCCTTCATCAAGACCAAGCTGCAGGAACACCGCATCACCGCCAAGACCGTACAGGTCAAGGAGGGCGACAAGAAGAAGTTCGGGCCGTTCGACCTGGAGTTCCTGGCCGTCAACCACTCCATTCCGGACGGCCTGGCCGTCGCGATCCGCACCCCTGCGGGCCTGGTGCTGGCCACGGGCGACTTCAAGATGGACCAGTTCCCGCTGGACGGCCGCATCACCGACCTGGCCGGCTTCGCGCGGCTCGGCGAGGAGGGCGTGGACCTGTTCCTGCCGGACTCCACCAATGCTGACGTGCCCGGATTCCAGATCTCCGAGCAGGACCTGGCCCCGGCCATCGACGAGGTGTTCCGCACCGCGCCGCGGCGGATCATCGTCTCCAGCTTCGCCAGCCACATCCACCGCATCCAACAGGTGATCGACGCCGCCGCCCTGTACGGCCGGAAGGTCGCCTTCGTGGGGCGGTCCATGGTGCGCAACATGAAGACCGCGGGCGACCTGGGCTACCTGAACATCCCCAAGGGCATGCTGGTGGACTTCAAGGAGCTCGACAAGATGGCCCCGACCAAGGCCGTGCTGATCTGCACCGGTTCGCAGGGCGAGCCGATGGCGGCACTGGCCCGCATGGCGAACAAGGACCACGTCATCGACCTGACCGAGGGCGACACGGTCCTGCTGGCGAGCTCGCTGATCCCGGGCAACGAGACCTCGATCTACCGCCTCATCAACGACATGACCAAGCTCGGCGCCAACGTGGTGCACAAGGGCAACGCGAAGGTGCACGTCTCCGGGCACGCGTCCGCCGGCGAGCTGGTCTACTGCTACAACCTGGTCCGGCCGCGCAACGTCATGCCGGTCCACGGCGAGCACCGGCACCTGAAGGCCAACGCCGAACTCGCGATCCGCACCGGCGTGGACCCGAAGAGGGCCTTGGTGCTCGAGGACGGCGTCACGGTTGACCTCAAGGGCGGCGTGGCCAGCGTGTCCGGCCGGGTCGCGGCCGACTACGTCTATGTGGAGAACATGGTGGCCGGCGCTGCCACCGAGGAATCCCTACAGGACCGCCTCCGGCTGGCCGAGGACGGCGCGATCACCGTGCTGGCGATCGTCAACCCGGACACCGGGAAGCTCGAGGAGGACCCCGAGTTCTTCCCCGTCGGCTTCGCTCCCGCAGACGGCGAGCTCAACAAGGCGACGTCGATCGTGGAGAAGACGCTGGCCAACTTCAAGGGCGACAAGGCCGGCCCCGACGCCGAGCAGGCCATCGCCCGCGACCTGGTGCGCTGGTCCGACCGTCAGCTGCGGCGCAAGCCCGTGGTCACCGTCATTATCGTCGAGGCGTAGCCGCCCCGCCGGCCTGCACCCGGAACCGCCGGCCGGTCACCTCGGCCGGCACGATCCTGACGTAGCGGCTCTTGATGCCGCCCTGCCAGGGGAAGATGGGCAGGTCGAGTGTCTCGACGATGTCCTGGGTGCTTTCCGGCATCCCGGCCTCGCCCTTGACCACTGCGCTCCACGCGCGCTTGGACTCCGGGTCGAAGCCGTCCACCTCGAACACCACCGGGTTGCCGGAGAGCGCGCCATCCAGCTTGGTGCCCTCTCCGGTGCGGAACACCACGGATTCGCCGTCCACGGTGTAGTTCACGGGGAAGATCTCCGGGCGCCCGTCGATAATCACGCCGAGCCTGCCGACTTCGGCGCTCCGGATAGCGTCCCAGCATTCGGTCGAAGAGAGGTGCTTGATTCCGTACAGGGCATCGTCCTCGTCAGTCATGGCCCCAGTCTAGGGGCGGGCGCGCAAGAGGGGGAGGACGACGGCGGCATTCAAGTTCTGTTGACCGCGGAAGGTAAGTGCCGGCGTCGTAACCGCGGAACGCACGTGCCGCCGCAGTCGATGTGCCGGGACCTGCTCAGCGCCGCTCGGACAGCCGTGCGGCCAGCAGCCCGCCGACGCTGAAAGCCAGGGTCAGCCCGAGGACCAGCAGCAGCGGCGCGGACCAGGCACCCGTAATACTGTTGAGCCAGCCGGCCAGGGGCGGAGTGCAGGTGGCGGCCAGGTAGCCGCCGGCCTGCACTCGGGCGGATGCGGAGGCGGCCTCGCTGTCGCTCCGGGCGATGCGCGGGATGATGGAGAAGATCGCCGTGAACCCGCCGCCCTGCGCGATGCCGCCGATGATGGACCAGATGACGTAGGCCTCCGGGGCGAGGAGCAGGCCGATCGGCAGGGTGATCCAGCAGAGCCCGATGACCGCGACCGGAATCCAGGTGCGGGCCCGCGCGGCCAGTAGGGGCACGCCGAAGGCGCCGCCGATGGCGGCGATCTGGAACAACGAGGCGGTGGCGCCGGAGGCGGCCGGGGCGAGCCCCCGCGTATCGGCCAGGAGCAGCGGCAGCCAGGCGGTGGTGGCGTAGTAGGCGCCGGACTGCCCGCAGAACGCGAGGATCAATAGGGCGACGATCCGCCGGTTCCGGCTCGTCGCTGCCGCTGCGCCGGGACCGTCCACAGCTGCCGGCTCCGGCGTTCTTCCCTGCGCCCGCGCCCCGCCGTTTGCGCCGTCGGCCGGGCCGAACCTGGGGCGTCCCCAGATCAGCCAATAGGCCAGACCCGCCGCGGTCACGACGGACCAGGCCGCGATCGCCCACCGCCAGCCGAACAGCGCGGCGAGCGGAGCGGTGGCGAGCAGGGTCGCCATGGAGCCGACATTCATCGTGGCCGAGTACGCCCCCGTGACCGCCGAGACCTTCCGCCAGGGCACGTCGCGGCGGATGATCACCGGCACCACGATGTTGCCCAGGGTCAGCGCAACGCCGATGATGGCTGTCCCGGCCAGCACGACCGCCGCGGGGCCGATCGAACGGATCACTGTGCCGGCCAGCACCCCGGCCAGGCACAGGATGACGGTGGCCTCCGGGCCGAAGCGGCGGATCGTGCGCGTCGCCAGCGGCGTGGCCAGGGCGAAGAGCAGCACCGGCAGCCCGGTGAGCAGGCCCGCGCCCACGGCGTTCAGGCCGGTGTCCGCCTGGATGTCGCCGATCACCGCCGTCGGCGCGATGATGGGGGCGCGCAGGCTCAGCGCCAGCATGACGATTCCGGTGATGACCCAGGGCAGCGACTGGCGGGGGATTGATGGTCCGTGCGTGGCAGGCTCCTTGGCGTCGGCGTCGCGGGCACGTTGCCCGGGTCCCTCAGCACCATATGCCACTGAGGCCAGGCCCGCTGTCGTCGAAGGCGCCGGGCAGGTGCGCCGCATCGGCCGGACGAATTCTGTTGTTCAGAATCAGTGGCAATCGTCCCGGAAAATCGCTGTAACACAGAGAAGTTGATTCTGGCCAGCAGAATTTTTTTGGCTGCACGTAACCGCGCTCACTACGATGTGAGGCAAAGCTCCCACGCCGACGACGTCCGGGGGGCACTTCACATTTTCAGGAGCACCCATGCAGTTCTATCTTGACGGCTACCGTCCCGGCGACCCCGAAGACCGTCCGGCAGCGCCGGGCCACGAGGAGGGTCACGGCGGCCGGCTTCCCGAAGAGGTGGACGTGCTGGTGGTCGGCACCGGCCCCGCGGGCGTGGTTCTGGCGGCGCAGCTGGCCGAGTTCCCCGGCGTCCGGACCATGGTGGTCGAGCGGCGCGAGGGCCCGCTGGAGCTCGGCCAGGCGGACGGCGTGGCCTGCCGGACGGTCGAGATGTTCAACGCGTTCGGTCTGGCGGAGAAGCTGGTCCGCGAGGCGTACTGGGTCAACGAGACCGTGTTCTGGCGGCCGGACGAGCAGGACCACTCGAAGATCGTCCGCAGCGGCCGCGTGCAGGACGTCGCCGACGGCCTCTCCGAGTACCCGCACGTGATCGTGAACCAGGCGCGCATGCAGGCCTACCTGCTCGAGCACATGCGGAAGTCGCCCAGCCGGCTGGAACCGGACTACGGGCTGGAGGCGACCGCCGTCGTAGTCCATCCCGACGGTGAGTACCCCGTGGAGGCGACCCTGCGACGGACCACCGAGCTCGGCGGCAGCGAAGACGTCACCGTGCGCGCCAAGTACGTGGTGGGCTGCGACGGTGCCCGCTCGGCCGTGCGGAAGTCGATCGGCGTGGAACTGCGCGGCGATGCGCGGAACCATGCGTGGGGCGTCATGGATGTCCTGGCCGTTACGGACTTCCCCGACGTGCGCTTCAAGGCCGCCATCCAGTCCGCCGGCGGCAACATCCTGCTGATCCCGCGCGAGGGCGGCTACCTGGTCCGCTTCTACGTGGACCTGGGCGACCTGGACCCGGCGGACCGCGAGGCCCGCAAGCGGTTCACGGTGGACACGATCATCGAGCATGCGCAGCAGGTCCTGCACCCCTACACCCTTGAGGTCAAGGACGTTGCCTGGTGGTCGGTCTACGAGGTGGGCCAGCGGATCGCGGACCGGTTCGACGACGTGCTGCCGGAGGAACGCGGCACCCGCAGCCCGCGCGTCTTCATCGCCGGCGACGCCTGCCACACCCACTCGGCCAAGGCCGGCCAGGGGATGAACGTCTCGATGCAGGACGGCTTCAACCTCGGCTGGAAGCTCGCCGCCGTGCTCGAGGGGCGCAGCCCGGAGTCCCTGCTGGACACCTACGCCGAGGAGCGCCGGGCCATCGCCCAGGAGCTGATCGACTTCGACACGCGCTGGTCCAAGACCATGGGTTCCAAGGTGAAGGACCCGAACAACCCCGACGACGAGGGCCTGGACCCGCAGGAAGTGGAGCGGCAGTTCGTGCAGGCAGGCCGCTTCACCGCTGGCTTCGGCACCGACTACGCGCCGAACATGATCACCGGCGAGGACACCCACGAGCACCTGGCCAAGGGCTTCCCGGTCGGCGAACGCTTCTACTCCGCGCCGGTGGTGCGGCTGGCCGACGGCAAGCCGCTGGGCCTCGGGCACGTGGCGCAGGCCGACGGCCGCTGGCGGCTCTACGCCTTCGCCGACTCCACCCGCCCGGACGCCGCCGACTCCCGCCTGGCCGGGCTGCTGCGGTTCCTCGCCGACTCACCGGATTCGCCCCTGCGCCGGTTCACCCCGGCCGGCGCGGACCCGGACTCCGTCTTCGACCTGCGGGCCGTCTACCAGCAGGGCCACCGCGAGCTCGACGTCAACCAGGTGCCGGAGGTCCTGCTGCCGAAGAAGGGTCCGTTCGGCCTGACCGACTACGAGAAGGTCTTCACTCCGGACCTCAAGTCCGGTGTGGACATCTTCGACGAGCGCGGCATCGACCGCCAGCAGGGCGCGCTGGTGGTGGTCCGACCGGACCAGTACGTCGCGCACGTGCTGCCGCTCGACGCGCATGAGGAGCTCGCCGCCTTCTTCAACGGCATCCTGGTGGCGCAGGCGTAAGCGGCCGGTCGGGCCGGCTGTGACGGAGCAGCGGTCCGGCGCAAGAATGGTCGGGTGAGCGATGCCGGTGAATTCGTGGACGCAGCCCTTCAGCGGGAGGCGTCGTGGGAACGCGCCGAGGACTGGGCGGCGCGGCTGGGCCACGCGCTGCGCTACTACGGCTCGAGCGTGGGCGCCGTCCGCGGAACCATTCGCGACGCCGGCCGCCGGTACCCGGGGCTGGCTCGTGACGAGGTGACCGCGCTGGCATCGGAGCTGTGGTCAGTGCCGGTGTTCGAGCGGCGCCTCGCGGCGGTGGTGCTGCTGCAGTCCAACCTCCGGCTGCTGGACAACTCGGACCTGACGCGGATCGAGGGGTTCGTGCGCTCGGCCCGGCTACGTGAGCTGGTTGATCCCTTGGTTGTGGACGTGGTCGGGCCGATGGTGGAGCGGCTCGCCGCCCCGGCGCGGGAGAAGGCGGACGCCGTCCTCGACCGGTGGGCGCACGAAGCCGACCCCTGGCTCCGCCGCGCCGCCCTGCTCTCCCCGCTGCGGGCACTCAAGAACGGCGGCGGCGACTGGGACGGCTTCGCGCGGCGCGTGAATGCCGCGCTCCCGGGATCGCCGGGTTCCGGGGCGGAACGCAGCATCGTCGAAGAGGCGGCCTCAAAGGTCGTCGCAGAGGTGGGCAAGACGAGGCCGGAGCTGACCCTGCCCCATGCCGGCCGGCTGGGTCTTAGCCCGCCTCGGAGGGCCGGTAGGTGTTGATGAGGACTCCGGAGCGGAGGGCGCGGGTCTCGATCAGTTCGAACCTGCTGAGCGGGAAGCCGTCGGAGAAGAGCTTCTTGCCGGTGCCGAGCACGAGCGGATAGACGGCGAGCCGGTACTCGTAGATGAGGTTGTGCTCCGCCAGCGTCCTGATCAGCTGCGTGCTTCCCCACACGCGGATTTCGCCGCCCGGCTTCGCGCGGAGTTCCGCCACCGCTGCCGGCACATCGGCGCCGAGGAGCTGCGAGTTCTTCCAGCCGAGCTCCGTCAGAGTCCGCGATGCCACGTACTTGGGGATGCGGTTGTACCTGCGGGTCAGCTCTCCCTGCAGGCCTTCGGCGTCTTCGTCCCACACGCCCCAGAAGCCGGCGAAGATCTCGTAGGTCTTGCGGCCGAGCAGCAGGGCCTCGGTCCTGCTTTCCCAGGCGGCGACAAGTTCACCGCCTTCACCGCCGTCGCGCTCGTCATATTCGGCCGTCCAGCCGCCGTGCTCGAAGCCGCCCTCGCGGTCCTCGTCGGGCCCGCCGCCCGCCTGGACGACGCCGTCGAGGGTTATGAATGCCTGCACCACGATCGTGCTCATAGCCGGTTCTCCTTCATCTCGTTCCGGATCTAGAAGTCGACCCCCACATGCGGCGCGACGGCGTGCAGCAGCAGGTTCGAGGCCTGTTCAAGGGTGATGCCGTCGTCGTCCGCCGCCACCGCAAGCATGAGCCCGTCGACCAGGGCGACCAGCATCTTGGCCGTCTCGGAGGGGCTGGCTCGAAGCGTGAAGGTCCCGTCGGCCACGCCGCGTTCGATCGTCTCGACCACCCAGCTGCGCCAGGCGTTGTTCGTGGCCGATACCAACGGCTGGAGGAAGTCATTCCGGCTGGCCGCGGCGCAGCTTTCCGTCCAGACGATGCAGCGCTCGCGGCTGCTCAGCGCCCCGGACAGCAGCAGGCGCAGCCGCTCGCGGTTGTCCTCCACGCCGTCCAGCTGGGCGGTCCATTGGCGGATGCGTTCCTCGTTGGCCGCCAGCAGCATTTCGCGCACCACGTCGTCGCGGCTGCCGAAGTGGTGCTGGATCAGGCCGATGGAAACCCCGGCCTCGGCAGCGATGTCCCGGAGCCGGATCCCGTCCACGCCGTACAGGGCAAGGAGCCGCTCCGCAGCCTTGAGGACGCGGTCGCGCTTGAGCGGCATTTTCTCCCCGATCCTTGTGCGGAACTGGTCCGAGCCTAGCTTGTCGAAAATAAGCGTGGCCCAACCCTTGCCCACAGCAAAACAATAATTCATTATTGGACGCACTGGCTGCCTCGCTCAGAAGGATGTTTCGCATGGACCGGCTCGTAGACAAGACCATTGGTGCCCACCTGTTCCTGACGGAGGGCGAGTCGTCCGCGCCGCTGCCGGAGCGCGTCGAGAACCTGGTGATCGGCGGCGGAATCGCCGGCGCCAGCATCGCGGCCCACCTCGCCGAGCGCGGCACGGGCGTCGCGCTGCTGGAGGCAAACGTCCTTGGGTCCGGCACCACGTGGCACGCGGCCGGCCTCGTGACGGGCAGCAGGACGACGACGGCGCTCACCAAGCTGGCGAGCTACGGCATCGGTCTGTATGCGGGTCTTGAGTCCCGCACAGGGATCGAGGTGGCGTTCGAGCGGCGGGGCTCGCTGATGGTGGCCCGAACCCCCGGGCGGGCGGACGAGGTGGACTATGCGTACGACGTCGCCGTCCTTAATGGGATCGATGCCAAGCTGATGGAACCCGAGGATGTGCGCAGCCTGTGGCAGGCCGCCGATCCCTCCGGCATCCTTAAGGCCCTCCTAGTCCCGGGCGACGGTCACATCAATCCGGGCTACGCGGCCATTGCGCTGGCGAAGTTGGCCCACGAGCACGGCGCCTCGATCCACGAACACGTCCGGGTCCAGGAGGTCCTCGTCGAAGCCGGGCGCGCGGTGGGGGTCCGTACCGACCGCGGGGTGGTCCATGCGGAGCGGGTCGTGCTGGCCTGCGGGCTGTGGACGCGGGAGCTGGCCGCCACGGCCGGCGCACCCGTGCCGCTGTATCCCGCCGAGCATGTGCACGTCCGCACCGGGAAGGTCGCCGACGACATCGCCCGGCCGCCGGTGTTCCGGGATTTGGATAACCACTACTACATCCGCGGCGAGGACGGACACCTGCTGGTCGGCGCCTTCGAGCCCGAAGGCATCCCACGGAGCGCGGCGGAGGTTGGCTCCGACGGCTTCGCCGAGTTCCCTGCGGCGTGGGAGCACTTCGGGCCGATCCGCGCGAAGGCCGAGGCCGCCGTTCCTGTCCTCGCCGTCACCGACTTCGAGCGCTTCCTGAACGCACCGGAATCCTTCACGCCGGACGGGAACTTCCTGCTGGGCGAGACGGCGGAGGTGGGCTCGCTCTTTATCGCCGCGGGCTTCAACTCGCAGGGCATCATCTTCGCGCCCGGGGTCGGCAAGGAGCTGGCCGAATGGATGCTCTCCGGGGCTCCGGCGTTCGACGCTTCCGCCGTCGATGTGCGCCGCTTCTCGCGGCACCAGTCCAATCCGCGCTACCTCCACGAGCGCACGAAGGAGGCCCTAGGCCGGCTGTACGCGATGCACTGGCCGCAGCTCCAGCCGACGACCGCGCGCAATGTCCGCCGCAGCCCGCTGCACGAACGGGTAGCCGCCTTGGGCGCCGGCTTCGGAGAGCAGAACGGCTGGGAACGAGCCAACTGGTACGGCGAGCCCGGCTCCTCGCCGGCCTACGAATACAGCTACGGGCGCCAGAACTGGTTCGAGCCGGTTCGCCGCGAGCATCAGGCCGCGCGCAACGGGGTCGCAATCTTCGACCTCTCGTCCTTCGCGAAAATCGAGATTGCGGGGCCGGACGCGCTGGAGGTCCTGCAGGAGATGGTGACGTCCGACGTCGACGTGGCCGTCGGAAAGGCGGTCTACACCCTGGCCCTGACGGCCCGGGGCGGCATCCAGCTGGACGGCACGGTCCTGCGGCTCGAAGCCGACAGATTCTGGTTGATCACCCCGGCGGCGACCCAGGACCTGACCCTCGGGCTGCTGCGCTCGCAGGCGCGGGGGAGGGCCGCGGCGGTCTTCGACGCGACCAGCGGGTGGGCGGTGCTCGGCGTTATGGGGCCGCAGAGCCGGGAGCTGCTGGAATCGATCTCGCCGGGCGTCTGGTCCGACGCGGATCTCCCTTACACGCACTCGGCGGAGGTTCCCCTCGGCGGCGGGACGGTCCGGGCGCTGCGGTTGAGTTTCGTGGGGGAGCTCGGCTACGAGCTGTACGTGCCGGCGGAGCTGGCGGTCGCCGTGTTCGACCAGCTGTGGGAGGCCGGCAACGCCTTCGGGGCCCGCATGGCCGGATACCACGCGCTGGATTCGCTGCGCAGCGAGAAGGGCTTCCGCCATCTCGGCCACGACATCGGACCCGCAGACGACCCCTACACGGCGGGCCTCGGCTTCACGGTCGCCGACTCTAAGGATTTCGGCTTCGCCGGCGGCCCCGCCCTGCGGGACCTGGACCGGAAGGCGTTGCCGGAGCGGACGGTCTATGTGAAGCTGCTGGACTCCGACCCGCTGCTGCACCACGACGAGGCCGTGCTGGTAAGCGGCACCGTGGTGGGCCAGATGACCAGCGGGGCCTATGGCCACACATTGGGCGCCGCGGTGGGGCATGCCCGCGTCGCCGCCGATGTGGTGTCCGCAGGCGAGGTCGAGGCCGAGGTTCGGATAAAGGGCGTGCTGGTGCCGGCACTGCTCAGCCGCCGCCCGTTCTACGACCCGGCGGGCGAGCGGATGCGCGGATAGAGTCGCCACATCCAATAACGAATTATTAAATCTGCCTCACAGACCTAGCCAGGAGTGTTGTCCTGTCCGTATGGTGTTACTAAACGCTCTGTAATGTGATCCATGTCACTGGAGGTGTCGTGGCGGTTCAGCAGGCTTCGCCGGATGGCGTGGAGATCGGCGGCCGGATTCGTTCCGCCCGCGTGCTGCGCGGGATTTCGCTCCGCCGGCTGGCTACCGACGCCGGAGTGAGCGCGGGCTTCATCTCCCACCTCGAGAACGGCCGGTCCGGGGTCAGCATCTCGACCCTGCGCAACATTGCACGCGTGCTCGGCATGACGATCGCGGAACTTGTCGACGGCGAGCACGGCCAGGGCCGCGGGGTTCTTCGACGGGAGGATCGGAAGAAGGTGCAGGCGGAGGGCGGCCTGACCAAATATCTGCTCTCGGCCACGCCGCTTCGCAACCTCGAGGTCTATGCCGGTGAGCTTCTGCCGGGCGGTTCCACCGGCGCTGAACCCTACAGCCACGGGCACGCGCAGGAAATGGTCATCTGCCTCAAGGGCAGCGTCGAGGTTACCGTCGGCGACCAGGCCTACGTCCTGGCCGAAGGGGATCTCGTGGACCTGTATAGCTCCGTGCCGCACGGATTGCGTAACACCGGCGGCGATACGGCCGAAGTGCTGTGGATCATCAGCCCGCCCACCCCCGACTGAGCTTTGACAGCCATCCCTCTTGAGAACGCCATAACGCCATGTTGAAAGGAAGCACAATGAGGATGACCATGAACCGCGGCCGCGCAGCACTGGCGCTCGCCGCCGTCGGACTCCTGGGCCTGACGGCCTGCGGGGGAGCCGCCCCGTCCGCCGAGGTCGACCTGGGCAGCGGCCCGGCGAAGGCGGGAACGATCAAGGCGGACGCTCTTCAGGGGCACACACTGACGTTCGCCTCCTACGGCGGGATCTACCAGGACGGGCAGATGGAGGCTGCGGGCAAGCCCTTCGGGGAGGAGTCGGGCGCAACCGTCCTCTCCGACGGACCCATGGAGTACGCCAAGATCCAGGCGCAGGTCGAATCGAACAACGTCACCTGGGACGTCGTGGACATGGACTCCACGTGGGCCGCCGGCCAGTGCGGGAAGAACCTGCAGAAGCTGGACTACAACATCATCGATATCTCCAACGTGCCGGAGGAGCTCACCAGCGACTGCTACGTCCCGGCGATGCAGTACGCCAACGTGGTCATGTACAACACGGAGAAGTACGGGCAGAACGCGCCGAAGACCTGGGCGGACTTCTTCGACGTGAAGAAGTTCCCGGGCAAGCGCGCGATCAACGGCTCCGACGTCGGGCCGGTCATCGAGGGCGCACTGCTCGCCGACGGCGTGGCGGAGAAGGATCTCTATCCGCTTGACGTCGACCGAGCGCTGAAGAAGCTCGACACCATCAAGGACCAGCTCATCTACTGGTCCACGGGCGCTGAGTCGCAGCAGATGCTTGAGACCGGCGAGGCAGACATGGCCGTGGTCTGGTCCGGCAGGGCCTACTCGGCGGTGAAGAACGGCGCAAAGTACGAGCCCGCTTGGGATACCGGGGTGCTGGTCGCGGACGTCCTCGGTGTACCGACGAACGCAAAGAATCCGAAGGCCTCCATGGCGTTCATCAACTACTACCTGGGCAAGGAGCAGCAGGAGAAGCTGACGGAGACGACGTCCTACTCGCCGATCAACACGCAGTCCGAACCCAAGATCGACGACCTCGCCAAGAAGTATCTCGTCTCGGCGCCCGAGATCAAGGACAAGCTCGTGGTCTCGGACTTCACCTGGTGGGGCGAGAACTACCCGGCGGCACTCGAGAAGTACCTGGCCTGGATTAACGGATGACAGCCCTGCTTGAAAGCAGCGTTGGGCCCGCGGCATCCGCGGGCCCAACGCCCGGCACAGCGGCCGGCCGGCAGGGCCGCGGCTGGACTGTTTTCCTGTTGCTGCTGCCGGCGGCCCTGCTGGTCGCCGCGATGTTCTCCTATCCGCTGCT
This sequence comes from Arthrobacter sp. Marseille-P9274, assembly GCF_946892675.1. Lineage (NCBI taxonomy): Bacteria > Bacillati > Actinomycetota > Actinomycetes > Micrococcales > Micrococcaceae > Arthrobacter > Arthrobacter sp. Marseille-P9274. The sequence goes on along the minus strand of NZ_CAMPOV010000003.1, from coordinate 98,499 downwards.
GGTGGCGGCCTGGCGCAGCTTCGCCTACCCCGAGCTTGGCACCCAGAATTACGCCTGGTTTTTCGACGGCGGGACCAACATCGGCGTCCTGCTCCGCACGGTCTGGGTCGCCTTCCTGACCACGGTCATCTGCCTCGCGTTCGCCTATCCGTACGCGTACCTGATGGTCATCTCGGGCCGGCGCCTGAAGACGCTGCTGACCGTGCTCGTGATGGTGCCCTTCTGGACCTCGCTGATGATCCGGACCTTCGCATGGATCATCCTCCTGCAGGACAACGGCCTGGTCAATGAGGGGCTGGCACTGTTCGGCATCGGGCCGCTGCCGCTCATGCGCAACACCACCGGCGTGCTGATCGGCATGGTGCAGGTGCTGCTGCCGTTCATGGTGCTGCCGCTCTACAACGCTATGGCGGGCGTGGACATGCGGCTCATGCAAGCGGCGACGAGCCTGGGCGCCAGGCCGAGCACGGCCTTCCTCAAGGTCTTCGTCCCGTTGGCCATGCCCGGTGTCCTCTCCGGTAGCTTGCTCGTATTCATCCAGGCGCTCGGCTTCTACATCACCCCGGCCCTGCTGGGTTCGCCGACCGAGATGCTGGTCTCGCAGTACATCTACGCCCAGGTCAATGGACAGCTGCAGTGGGGCCGCGGCAGTGTGCTCGGCGTGGTCCTGCTGGTGACCGTCCTGGTGCTGCTGGCGGCCGCGGCCGCGCTCGGCAGGGTGGGCCGTCGGCGGCGAGGCGCCACGGTGAAACGGGAGGCGGCATGAAGCACACGCTGGTGACCCGCAGCCTCCTGTGGGTGTTTGCCGCGGTCGTGGCCGCACTGCTGGTGCTGCCGACCGCCGTCGTAATTCCGCTCAGCTTTACGGACAAGGCTTCCCTGGCCTTCCCGCCCACCGGATGGTCGACGCGCTGGTACGAAAACTTCTTCGCCGATCCCACCTGGATGCGCGCGCTGGGCAACTCCCTGACCGTTGGCCTGCTGGTTGCGCTAGTAGCGACGGTGTTCGGCACGGCCGCCGCGGTGGGGCTGCGCCGCTGGACCAACCGCAGGGCGGCCGGCGCCACACAGGCTGTGCTGCTGGCGCCGATCGTGGTGCCCGCGATCGTGCTGGCCATCGGCGTCTACGCCACGTTCCTGCAGCTGCAGCTGCTTGGCACGGTTCCCGGCTTTGTGCTGGCGCACAGCGTCCTGGCGCTACCGTTCGTGGTCATTTCTGTCTCGGCGACGCTGGTCGGGTACGACGACCGGCTGACCCTGGCCGCGCTGAGCCTGGGGGCTTCGCGCTGGGCGGCCTTCCGCCAGGTCCAGCTGCCGCTGATCATGCCCGGCGTGGTCTCCGGGGCGCTCTTCGCGTTCGTGACATCCTTCGACGAGGTTGTCCTGTCCATCTTCATCAAGAGCCCTTACTTGGAAACGCTTCCGGTGAAGATGTACGCCTCCGTCACGCGGGACACCGATCCCACCATTGCGGCGGCCGCGACCATGATCATGCTTTTGACCACCGCGATCATCACCATTGGACTTCTCAGCCTTCGCAGGAGGAAACGTGCTTGAGACCAGCACCATCACCAAGACGGGGACCCGGATCGACATCCGTAACGTCTCCAAGCACTACGCCGGGTCCACGGCCGTTGAGGACATCGACCTGACCATCGAGCCGGGCGAATTCCTGACCCTCCTCGGACCGTCGGGGTCGGGCAAGACCACGACCCTGAACCTGGTCGCGGGGTTCACCGACCTCAGCGCGGGGCACATCGAGATCGACGGCGAGCGGGTAGACAACATACCCTCCCACCGGAGGGGGCTCGGCGTCGTGTTCCAGCACTACGCGCTCTTCCCGCACATGAGCGTCGAAGACAACATTGCCTTCCCGCTCAAGCAGCGCAAGGTTGCCAAGGCGGAACAGAAGCGGCGGGTGGCCGAGGTCCTGGAAACCGTGGGCCTAGGCGGCTACGAAAACCGCCAGCCGGCCGAGCTCTCCGGCGGCCAGCAGCAGCGGGTCGCCTTCGCCCGGGCCATGGTCTTCGAGCCCCGCGCGTTGCTGATGGACGAGCCGCTCGGCGCGCTGGACAAGAACCTGCGGGAGAAACTACAGCTCGAGATCAAGCGGATCCACCAAGACGTGGGGCGGACCTTCGTCTTCGTCACGCACGACCAGGAGGAGGCGCTGGTCCTCAGCGACCGGATCGCGATCTTCAACAACGGGCGCATCGAGCAAGTCGGCCCCAGCCACGAGCTCTACGAGCGGCCGCGGACCCTGTTCGTGGCGACCTTTATGGGCGAATCGACGGTCCTCCGCGGAGAGCCCGAGTGGCAGGGCAACGAGTGGACGCTCGGCTTCCACGGCGCCGCCCTGCGCGGCACCTCGGAGCCCTTCAGCGGTCCGGCCGCGCTGGTGCTGCGGCCCGAGGACATCCATCTTTCGTGGCGGGAGGAGGACATTCCGGCCGGCCACCAGTACTGCCCGGTGACCATCACGCAGAGCATCTACCTGGGCTCGGGCCGCAAGTTCGAGCTGGTCCTGCCCGACGGTTCGACCGGCATCGTGCGGGGTTCGCTGAGCCGGGGAGCCGGGCTGGAGGCCGGGGACCGCGCGTTCGCATCCTGGCGCCCGGAGCGCGGCTCGCTGCTGCCCGACACCGGCTCCCGGTCCACGACCTGAGTTCCGCCCACGGGGCTATATTCCTCCCGCAGACCTGTATCCCTCCGCAGAAAGGTTCCCGAGTGACAGTCAACGGCAACGTCTCCTTCTGGTACGCCGCGGGCGGCGTGCCGGCGCCCCGTCCTCCGCTGCCCGGCGATCTCCGGGCCGACGTCGCGATTGTCGGCGCCGGGTACACCGGGCTGTGGACGGCCTACTACCTGAAGAAGGCCGAGCCCTCGCTCAACGTCGTGGTCCTGGAGGCCCGGTTCGCCGGCTTCGGGGCCTCGGGCCGCAACGGGGGATGGCTGGCCAACACCATCACCGGAGGGCGGACCGGCTACGAAAAGTCGCACGGCCGCGCCGTCGTCGGACGTTTCCAGGAACTGCTCAATGAGGCCGTCGACGAGGTCTGCAAGGTGGCCGAGGCCGAGGGGATCGACGCGGACATCGTCAAGGGCGGTGAGCTGCTGGTGGCCCGCAACCGCGCGCAGCTGGCCCGACTGCACGAACTGGCCGAGGAGGAGCAGCGCTGGCCCGAGGGCGGCGCCCGGCTGCTGACCTCGGAGGAAACCGCGGACCGGGTGAAGGTCGCTTCCGCGCTAGGCGGGATGCATGTCCCGCACTGCGCCCGCATCCACCCTGCCAAACTCGTGCGTGGCCTGGCCGCCGCCGTCGAGCGCCTGGGTGTGTCGATCTACGAGGACACCGAGGTCACCGAGATCCTCCCCGGCGCGGCGGTGACGCGGCGCGGGCGGGTCGAGGCACGGCACGTGCTGCGGGCCACCGAGGGGTTCACCGCGAACCTCAAGGGACTGCACCGCGAGTGGCTGCCGATGAACTCGTCCATGATCGTCACGGCGCCGCTGCCCGCCGCAGCCTGGGACGAGATCGGTTGGGAGGGGCACGAAACCCTGGAGGACCTGGCGCACGCCTACGTCTACCTGCAGCGCACGGCAGATGACCGCATCGCGATCGGCGGCCGCGGCGTGCCCTACCGCTACGGCTCCCGGACGGATACGGACGGCGCCACGCAGCCGGGCACCATCGCAATGCTGACCTCCATCCTGCACGGCATGTTCCCGGCGGCCCGCGGCCAGGCGATCGAACACGCGTGGTCCGGGGTGCTCGGCGTGCCGCGGGACTGGAAGGCCACCGTCGGCTACGACCCGGCCAGCGGCCTCGGCTGGGCCGGCGGCTACGTCGGCACCGGCGTCACCGCGACCAACCTGGCCGGCAGGACACTGAGCGGCCTGGTGCTGGGCAGCGCCGGCGAGCTGGCCACGATGCCGTGGGTCAACCGGAAGATCCGTCGGTGGGAGTTCGAGCCGCTGCGCTGGATCGCGGTGCAGGCCATGTACGCGCTGTACCACCGGGCGGACCGCGCCGAGGCGAGAGGCCTCGCGAGGACGTCGAAGCTGGCCTTGTTCGCGGACAAGGTCTCGGGCCGCGGCTACTAGCGCGTCGGCTCAAAATGCGTCGGCTCAAAAGGGCACGCTTTTGCTGGAGCGCAGGCTCCGGCCGGGTATAGGATCGGGCCTCACCGGGTCATGAGCCCGTCCATCCGGAGGCTTCCGCATAGTGGTTGACCGGAGGCCGCCGGACCGAGCAGGAAGGCCGGCCATGGAGAATCTGCGGGACCTTGAACGGTCGCTGGACCCTTACCCCTTCTACGCGCAGATGCGGGAAGCCGCGCCGGTCTTCCGCGGCGAGCGGGCCGGGCTATGGCACGTTTTCCGGTACGACGACGTGCAGCGCGTGCTCTCCGACTACGAGGCGTTCTCCTCGCACCAGCCGCGGGACGAGCAGTCGGAGACGGGCGCGCTCTTCGCGGCGAGCCTGATCAACACGGACCCGCCCCGGCACCGGCAGCTGCGCTCGCTGGTCAGCCAGGCCTTCACGCCGCGCGCGGTGGACGCGCTGGGCCCGCGGATCGAGGCGATCACCGGGGAGCTGCTGGACCAGGTTGCCCCCGCCGGCTCGACGGACCTGGTCGAGGCGCTGGCCTACCCGCTGCCCGTGATCGTGATCGCGGAGCTCATGGGCATCCCCGCCGGGGACCGCGACCGCTTCAAGAAGTGGTCCGACGCCGTGGTCCAGACGGCCGGGCCGGAGCGGGTGCGGGAAGGCGGGGCCGGCGCACAGGGGGCCGACCACCGCGAGATGGTGGGCTACTTCCTGGCCATGATCGAAGAGCGGCGGCGCGACCCCGGCCCGGACCTGATCAGCGCGCTGCTGGCGGCCGAGATCGACGGGCAGCAGCTGACCGTGCCCGAGCTGATCGGGTTCTGCGCCCTGCTGCTGGTGGCCGGCAACGAGACGACCACCAACCTGATCGGCAACGCCGTGCTGGCCTTCTCCGGGACGCCCGGGACCACAGAGCGGCTGCGCGCCGAGCCGGACCTGCTGCCGCAGGCGATCGAGGAGGTGCTGCGCTACCGCTCGCCCGTGCACGCCATGTACCGCACGGCCGTTGCCGACGTGGAGCTGGGCGGCGAGCGGATCCCCGCCGGCGACTCGCTCGTGGCATGGATCGGCTCCGCCAACCATGACGCGCGGCACTTCGAGCGGCCGGAGGAGTTCGACGTCGACCGCGGCCACATCCGGCATCTCGCCTTCGGGCAGGGCGTCCACTTCTGCCTCGGCGCGCCCCTGGCCCGGCTCGAGGCCCGGATCGCGCTGCAGGCCGTGCTGGCCCGCCTGCCCGGCCTGGCCGTCGCCCCCGACGCCCGGCTGGAACGGATGGAGAGCCCCATCATCTTCGGGGTCAAGCAGCTCCCGGTTATCTGGCAGACCTAGTCCGGAGCGACCGCTGGCGGGACGAGGTGCTGCCGCGGCTGGCCAGGCTCGTCGAGGACTGATCCAGCCCCTGCTGCAGGGACGCCGACGTTCAGACGGGGAGGCCGAGCATGCCGGCGCTGGCCTGCCAGTGCCGCAGGACCAGGTCGTCGTCGGCGGCCTGCGGGTTGGTGCGGCCGGGCCGGCGGCGGTCGTCGTAGTAACGGCCGGACTGCCAGTCGGTGCCGGGAGTGCCGGTGCAGAAGTGGGCGAGGTTGGCGCCGCCGCGTTCGGACGAGATCAGGAAGCGGCGCAGCCAGGTGTGGTAGACGGGGCGGAGGTAGCTGGTGCTTTCCGCCGCGAAATTCGTGGCGACGTTGCCCGGATGGAACGCGACGGAGGAGAGGCCCTGGCCTGCGTAGCGGTCGTGCAGGCCGCGGGTGAAGAGGATGTTGGCGAGTTTGCCGTTGCCGTAGGCGCGGTTGGGGGTGAAGCCGCGCCAGGTGTTGAGGTCGTCGATGTCGACGCGGCCGAACAGCCGGGCGCCGATGCTGGAGGTGTTGACGATGCTGGCGCGGCTGCCGAGCAGGACGTCGAGGAGCTCATGCGTGAGCAGGAACGGCGCCAGGTGGTTGATCTGGAAGGTCTTTTCGAACCCGTCCCTGGTCCGCTCGGGGCCGGCGAAGAGGCCGCCGGCGTTGTTCGCGAGGACGTCGATGCGCGGGTAGGCGGCCCTGAGGTCCCGGGCGAGCGTGCGGACCTGGCCGAGGTCGGCGAAATCGGCGGTGTACCAGTCGGCGGCGAGCGGCCCGGCGACGTCCTCGGTCTTGCCCGGCGACCGTCCCACCAGGACCACGCGGTGGCCTTCGGCATGGAGGAGCCGGGCGGCCGACGCGCCGATCCCGTCGCTGGCGCCCGTGAGGACGATGGTCTTCGGTGCGCTCTGTTCTCGGCTCGGTCATCCGCAGGTCCCTTCGTCGGCACGCGCGCCTTGGTGCGCTGCAGGCACAACGTTAGCGCCGCCGTCGTTATTCTGCCGCGCCCCGGCACACCCCACCCTTCCACCCCACCCTTCCAACCCACCCGCCCGCCCCATCGACTGGGCAGATGCCCTGTTGCGCGCCGAAAGGGGCATCTGCTGCTCAGTCGGCGGGAGAGGGGCGGGAGCGAGGGACGGGCGGCCAGGCGGCGGGGCGGTCGCTCAGGCGGCGGAAGGCGCGACGGCGGCGGGCGCGTTGGCCAGGCGGCGCAGCTTCGGGATCGGGATCCGGTAATTAATGCCGACGGCGGTGCCCGTGCCGTCCGCGTGCGACCAGCGCATGAGGGCCGGGCCGCCGCGCGGATCCCCCGCGAGGAGCTCGGGCTCGCCAAGCAGGGGCAGGAAGCCGCTGGCCTTGAGGTTCAGGCCGAACTGCTCGGTCCAGAAGTAGGGCTGGAAGTTGAGCTCCGGGGCCTCGTCGCCCATGAGCAGCGCGAGGGCCGCGGCCTTGCTCTGCTCGATGGCGCTGGTCCAGAGCGGGATCCGGCGGATGCCGCGGGCCGTCGGGAAGGCGGCCACGTCTCCGGCGGCGACGACGTCCGGACGGACGCGCCCGCGGGTGTCGACCTCGAGCCTCCCGTTGGCGAGGAGGCCGCTGGCCGCCAGCCACTCGGTGTTGGGCACGTCGCCGACGGCGCTGATTACGAGGTCGGCGTCAAGAGTGGAACCGTCGGCGAAGGAGACGCGGGGCCGCCCGCCGTCGTCCTGGAGCCCGAGGGCATGGGACGGCGCGAGCTTCAGCCCGGCACCCAGCGCCGCGGCGAGGAAGACCGCCGACAGGTACGGGCCCAGCTGCCCGCTGAGCGGCCGGTTGCGGGACACGAGCGTGACCTCGCAGCCGACGGACAGGCAGCCGGAGGCGATCTCCATGCCCAGGGCGCCGCCGCCGACCACGACGACCGACGGGCGGTTCGCGAGCCGGCGCCGCAGCGCCAGCGCGTCTTCGAGGTTGCGCAGCGTCAGTTCGTTCCCGTGCGCCGCGCTGCCGGTTCCCAGGCGGCGGGCCCGCGATCCGGTGGCGAGGACGACGCCGTCGTACGGCAGGCCGGTGCCGTCCTCGAGGAGCACGAGCTTCCGTCCGGCATCCAGTCCCGCGGCGCTGACTCCGAGGATCTCCTGCGCTTCATGGCTCGCGGCGGGCAGCTCGTGGGACGTCATGTCCGCGGCGTCGAGCAGGGCCGCCTTGGACAGGGCGGGACGGCTGTACGGCGCATGGTGCTCGTCGCCGACGATGGTCAGCTCGCCGTCGAAACCCGCGGCCCGCAAGGAGTCTGCCGCCGTCAGGCCGGCAATGCCGTTGCCGACGACGACGATCCGTTCCATCCGCATGGTCACGCCAGTTTCAGGGCGGCCACGGGGCAGACGCGCACGGCGGCCTTCGCCGCGTCGACGTCGCCGTCAACCTGCTCGACGTCCAGGACCAGCTCGCCCTCATCGTCCAGATGCATCAGCTGCGGGGCGACTTCTTCGCACAGCCCGTGCCCTTCGCAACGCGGCCGATCCAGGATGATGTTCATTGCTTCCTCCGCTGGTCTTGGGCTGTGTCTGGTGTCACAATCCGGGTGTCCAAAAAGCTTTGCAGGCGTTCTGATGTTCGGCAAATGAATACTTTTCATCACTGATGTGCATGGTATGAATAGCTTGCTAGGCTGGTCCGTGAAAGAGCCGGAGCGGCCGGCCCCGATGAGTGAGGTGTTCGATGGCAGTGCAGCCCGGACTGACCTGGAATGTGAAAGACAGTTTCGTTGCCTACGTTGAGGCCCTCGACGACGGCGGGGCGGAGGTGCTCTCGCCGGCGTCCCGCCTCGAGTCGGGGTTCCACTTTCCCTGGGGTGAGGCCGCACCGGTCCGGGATCCCGACAACTTCGCCGGAGCCCTGCAGTTCCTGGGCGCCGTCCGGTTCGCCGGGCACTGGGGCGCCCTCGATGTCGAGCTGCGGGATCCCCGGATCGAGCTGGCCGGTGGCACGGGCACGCTGCTGGTCCGCGAACGGGGCGGGCTGGACTCGGGCAAGATGCTCCCGTTCGCCGGCCTTGAGGTGGGGCCGGGCGTGGAAGAGGCCGACGGCTCCCTCCTGCTGGAACTGACTGCCTCGCTGACCGGGCACGGGCGACTGCTGCTGGGCGGGCAGTACGCCGTCGGACAGCCGCTGAGCCCGCTCCAGGTCGCGTTCCCTGCCCGCCATGGCCGACCGTAACGCGGACTCCGCGACGGACGCGGACCTCTCCCGGCTGGCCTCGGTGGACCTCAACCTGCTGGTTCCGCTGCTGGCGCTGCTGGAGGAGCGGTCGGTCACCCGGGCCGCCCGCAAGGTGGGGCTGTCGCAGCCCGCCATGAGCCACGGGCTGAACCGGACCCGCCGCCTGCTCAATGACGAACTCCTGGTCCGGCAGGGGCGCGGGATGGTGCTCACGCCGCGCGCAGCCGAACTCATCGTGCCGCTGCGCCAGGCGCTGCACCAGGCGGCGAGGATTGTCACGGGCACCAGCTTCGATCCCGCCGTCGACCACCGCCTGATCACCGTGGCGATGACCAACAGCACCGCGTTTGTGATCGGCAGCGAGCTGAGCCGGCTCCTGGCGGAGCGGGCACCGAATGTGGTGCTGCGGCTGCGCACCACGAGCGTCACGACGAGCGCGGCGTTTGCCGAGGACGCGGCCGACGTCGTGCTGCTCCCGGAGGCATTTCCCACGCCGCATCCGCGGGAGCGCCTGTACGACGACCGGTGGGTGGTGGTCGCATCGTGGAACGAGCCGAAGGACGCCGATGCGCTGGAGCTGCTGGAGAAAGTGCCGCATGTGTTCCTCGATGAGCCGGCGGAGCGCCAGCGGCCGTACGAGATCCTGGACGAAAAGAAGATCCAGTACAGGGTCCGCCAGCGGGTGTCGGACTACCTGTTCATCCCGCACCTGATCGCGCAGTCCGGCGGGGGCGTGGCGATCCACCGGTACCAGGTCGGGCTGGAATTCGAGGGCCGGTTCGACCTGCGCGTGGAGGAGTTTCCGTTCCCCATCGAGGCCCTCGGCATCGACATGGTGTGGAACCCCTGGCTGGCCGACGGCCCCTTCAAGGCCTGGCTGCGCGAGATGCTCATCGAGGCGGCCGAGCCGCTGCGGGCGCGCTACCGGTCCCCGCAATAAGTCATTCAGGTCCTGCATGGAACCTATGCGGATTATTCACTTCCCCCATGGGCGGGACTTGGCGTTGAATGTGGGTGGCGGTGCTGTGAGGTAGGTCTCAGCACCGGAAGCAAACAATGATTCGCCCGGGGACGGCTTTCCCGCCGGGGCGGATCCCGAGCCACCATGTGAGGTGCCTGATGACCGTTGAGACATCGGTTTCGTCCAAGATCGACCTGTTTTCCGACGAGGTCCTGCTGGACCCGTATCCCTTCTTCGCCGAGCTGCGGGAACAGGCCTCCGTGGTCCGTCTCGAAAAGAACGGCGTTTGGGCGCTGACCCGCTACGGCGTGATCCGTGATGCGCTGGCGAACTGGGAGGTCTTTTCCTCCAACGCCGTTGCTTTCAACGACGACATGAATGCCGCCCTCGTCGGGACCAGCCTGGCGACCGACCCGCCGGAGCACCAGCGGCTCCGCGCGGCGCTGACGGAGAACCTGACCCCGCGCGCGCTCCGCAAGCTCAAGGGGAGCATCGACGAGAAGGCCGACGCGCTGGTGGCCGAACTCGTCGAGCGCGGCTCGTTCGACGCGATCGACGACCTCGCCCGGGCGCTGCCCATCGCCGTGGTGACCGACCTGATCGGCCTGCAGGGCGTCGCCCGCGAGAACATCCTCCGCTGGGGCGAGGCTGCGTTCAATGTCCTCGGCCCCGTGAACGAGCGGACCGCGCAGAACTTCCCGGTCGCCGGCGAACTGTTCCAGTGGTGCCTCAACGTCCAGGCCAGCGACCTGACCGAGGGCAGCATGGGACGCGCCATCTTCGCCGCCGCCGAACGCGGCGAGATCCCGATGGAGAGCTGCGGGCAGATCATCCACCAGTACCTCGGCGCCGGTGTGGACACCACCATCGCGGCCATCGGCAACGCCATCGCGCAGTTCGCGGCGAACCCGGACCAGTTCGACCTCGTCCGCGAGGACCGGTCCATCATCCCGTCCGCCTTCAACGAAGTCCTGCGCTACGAAGCGCCGGCACACGCCTTCGCGCGTCTGGTCAAGCAGGACATCGAAATCGACGGCACGCTGATTCCCGCCGGGGACAAGGTTGCCATCCTCTACGGCGCCGGCAACCGGGACCCGCGCCACTACGAGAACCCCGATGCCTTCCTGGCCAAGCGGAACCCGGTGGACCACCTCTCCTTCGGCTACGGGATCCACAGCTGCGCCGGACAGGGCCTGGCCCGCCTCGAGGCCCACGCCGTCATCGATTCCCTGGCCCGCCGGGTGCGCCGCTTCACTGTCGGCGAGCCGGAGCGCTCCATCAACAACATGACCCACAGCCTCAACAGGCTGCCGGTCCTCGAGATCGACCCCGCCTGAACTGGAACAGCTGGGTTGCGCGCGGCGGGAGCCTGACCCCGACGACCACCGTCCCAACTCGTCTCGTGGGCTGAGCGCGGACTGCAGGCGGGTGCCGCCCTTGCGCGGCACTTCGCCAGCGCGGAAGAGCGATGGGCGGCGGCGGTGGGACAGGACAGCCTCGAGTAAGCGCGGGTTCTTCTCGCTGCCATAGCCGGTGGCCGGGACGGCGAGGCGCCCCGATGAAGCTACGCGGTGGCTTCCCTGCCTAACGCACCTTCATTGCGGGGCCGGGGTCCGGTCCACCGGCACGAGCCGGACGTCGCGGAGCTCCCCGGCGTCGGCGACGGCCGTCAGATAGGTGCAGGCGGGCTGCCGGCGCCGGTCCGTGGGGGAGCCGGGGTTGAGCAGGCGCAGCCCCGTGGCAGCCTTGGTGTCCCAGGGAATGTGGCTATGGCCGAAGACCAGTACGTCGGCGTCCGGAAACCGCGCGGCGCAGCGGGCCTCGCGGCCTGCGGCGGCTCCGGTCTCGTGGACCATGGCGAAGCGGAGCCCCTCCAGCTCCACGCGCGCGACCTCCGGCAGCCGCGCGCGGAGCTCGCCGCCGTCGTTGTTGCCCCACACGCCGATCAGCCGGTGTGCGCGCGACTCCAGTGCGTCGAGCGTCGCCGTGTCCACCCAGTCGCCGGCGTGGAAGACCACGTCAGCGTGTTCGACGGCGGTCCACACCTGTGCGGGCAGGACGCGGGCGCGCCTGGGGATGTGGGTGTCGGCGAGGAGCAGGATGCGGGTGGCCATGTACGGCATGGTCCCACACACCGGAGCCCGCCGGCGCGGTGGCCTAGGCGGTCACCTTGTTGATCAGCTCGTGCTTCTGCGGGGTGACCTCCGACGGCAGGTGCGGCCGCACGTTGTTGTCGAACCAGTCGTCGTGCTGTTCGGCGCTGTCCCAGATTTCGACGACGTGGATGCCGCCTTCGGATTCCCAGGCGTAGTGGGCGATGAAACCGGAGGTGCCCTTGAGCTTGTCGATCAGGACGGCGGCGATCTGGTCATACTGCTCGCGCTTCAGGCCGCTCACCGTGCTGTGGATCAGGGTAGCCATGGCCGTCTCCTCGTGATCGGGTGCCGGCCGGGCGGACGAGTGTCCGCGGACAGGGCCGGCAGGGCCGAATGTACGCTCCTGCAGTCCCCATCGACAGGGGCATGGTGCCCTAGCTGCGCCGGCGGATGACGTACTCGGCGTGAGTCGCATGGCATCACTGCCCTTCGCGCCCGGCGGCCGTCTGTACGAGCAGGTTCCTGTGGACCTGCTGCCAGCCCTGTGCGAGATACGACGACGCCTTGAAGCCGTCCGCCACCACGCCGATCTTCATTCCGCCAGTCTCCAGCATCAGCGGTTCGTACACCGGCACGGATTGCGAACAGGCTGCCACGGCGCCGGTCGGATCCTGTGCGGGTTCGGCGACCACGCAGACGCCCTCGGCCGCTGACGGGTCGGACGGCCTGGCCAGGAAGAGCGCGTGCGAGTCCTGTTCGACGGCGAACCGCGCGGACGGCCCGTCGATGCCATCGAGATCCGCCGCGAGCCCATCCTCGGCTGAGCGCTCGCGGTCCAACGCGGCAATCGGCGAACCGCCGCCGCAGCCTGCCAGCCCAAGACCAGCCGCCACCAGCACTAGTGCGCCGACGATCTTCCGCATCCTAACCCCCGTGTTGTCGAACCGACAGTGGGCCCAGCCTAGTGGCAGCCGCGAGGCGCGCGCAGGGTTGCCGCGGCCGGAAGGCGCCCGCCGCCGTCGTTAGCCGCCGGTTTCAGGGACGTCCGGCGATCCGGCCGCTAGAGTTGGGGCATGCCGGAGATGCCCGAAGTGCAGGGACTCGTCGACTTCCTGCGGCTGAAGCTCCTGCCGCCGAATGCTCCGCCGGCCGTAGTTGACGATGTCGAGGTGCTGTCCTTCTCGGTGCTGAAGACGGCGAACGTCCCGCTGGACCTGCTGGGCGCCGGGCCCGTGTCCGACGTGGCTCGCCGGGGGAAGTTCATCGACATCACGGCGGGCGGCGCGCACCTGGTGATGCACCTGGCCAAGGCCGGCTGGCTCCGCTGGTCGGACGGGCTCAAGCCCGGGCGGCTCCGGCCGGGCAAGGGGCCGATCGCGCTGCGGGTGCGGTTCGCGGCGGACGCCGCGGAGAAGCCGGGATTCGACCTCACGGAGGCCGGCACCAAGAAGTCCCTCGCGGCCTATGTCGTCAAGGATCCGCTTGAGGTCCCGGGCATTGCCCGGCTGGGACCGGACGCGCTCGACGTCGACCAGGACGCCTTCGCGCGGCTGGTGGCGTCGCACTCGGGCCAGATCAAGGGGCTCCTGCGGGACCAGTCGGCGCTCGCCGGCATCGGGAACGCCTACAGCGACGAGATTCTGCACGCGGCACATCTTTCGCCCTTCGCCAACGCCTCGAAGCTCGGGGATGAGGACGTGCAGCGGCTGTTCGGGGCCATGCGGGACACGCTGGAGGCCGCGATCGCCGGGGCTTCGGGGCGGCCGGCGGCCGAGCTCAAGGATTCCAAGCGGAAGGCGATGCGCGTGCACGGGCGGACCGGCCAGGCCTGCCCCGTCTGCGGGGACGAGGTCCGGGAGGTCTCCTTTGCCGACTCGTCGCTGCAGTACTGCCCGACCTGCCAGACCGGCGGCAAGCTGCTGGCGGACCGGAGGACGTCGAAGTTCCTTAAATGATCCTTGCGCCCTTAGTCCGGCACATCGCCGCCGTCGTTGTTTCCTGACAACGACGGCGGCGGCAGGGTTCCGCGGACCTGTCCACGGTGACCCCGTGTGCCGGACGCAGGCTGCGTTAGAACGGTCAGCTGTCGCTAACCGTAAAGCGGGTCCGGCGATGTGCGGGCTGCTCGATTTCGTTGAGAATGGCCACGGCCATGGTGCCGGTGGTGGTGCGGGATTCTCCGTCGCCGGCGTAGAGGAGCCGGTCGCTGCCCAGAACCGGCTCGGACGCCTCGCCGGGAACGAACATGGCGGACGGCGATACTCCGACCCAGTCGGCGTCGGTCACGCCGCGCAGGAACTCGAGCTCCTTGAGCTGGTTCTCCGGCGTGGAGATCCATGCCTCGGCTCCGGGGAAGTTGCGGATGTCCTCGACGAACAGGTGGTCGTCATCCCCGGTGGTCAGGCTGCCGGCGCCGAGGATAAAGACCAGGCGGGGACCCCCTGCGGCAGCGCGCTCTACCAGCGAGCGCGCGAGATCGACGTGCTGGTGGGCCTGGTCAGGGGCGGTGCCGAAGGCATTGACGACGACGTCGAAGGCCGTCAGGTCGTCTGAGGTGACGGAGAAGGCGTCGCGTTCGAGAACCGCGGCGTCCGCCCCCAGGATCTCGGCAGCCTTGGCCGCACTGCGGACGATGGCCCTGGTGTCGTGCCCGCGCTTGGTCGCCTCGTTGAACAGGGCGCGCCCTGCGTTGCCGGTGGCTCCGATGATTCCGATCCTCATGGTGTCCTTTCGTAGCGGAAGTAGCGTCGGAGGGCTGCACCCTCCGTTGGCACAAGTTGTTGACACTTCAACTTATTCCCGGGAGCGACCGGGTGAAGGCAGTCAAGCCGAGGCTGAAGGCGAGAACGGGCCGAGGAGCCGTAGGCTGGATGAGGCATACGACAAACGGAGGGGGCGTTATGTCCGAGACGGCAGCCGAGGTGATGGCAGAACTGGCCACGCTCGAGGACCCGAAAATGCGCGAGGCGAACGAAAAGCGCGGCGACGACCACGGGGTGAACCTGTCCAAGCTGCGCGCGGTCGCCAAGCGGCTCAAGACGCAGCAGGACCTCGCCCGCGAACTGTGGGCGACAAACGACACCGCCGCGCGGCTGCTCGCGCTGCTGATCTGCCGGCCAAAGGCGTTCGAGCGCGACGAGCTGGACGCGATGCTGCGCGAGTCCCGGGCACCCAAGGTGCACGACTGGCTCGTCAACTACGTGGTGAAGAAGAGCCCGCACGCCGAAGAACTGCGGGTGGCCTGGTCCGCGGACGCCGATCCCGTCGTCGCCAGCGCCGGCTGGGCCCTGACCACCGAGCGCGTCGCGAAGAAGCCCGAGGGCCTGGACCTCGACGAACTCCTCGACTCGATCGAGGCGGAGATGAAGGACGCGCCGGACCGCCTGCAGTGGGCGATGAACCACACCCTCGCGCAGATCGGCATCGAGCACGCCGAGCACCGCGCCCGCGCGCTCGGCATCGGCGAACGCCTGGGAGTTCTCAAGGACTACCCGACGCCGCCGAACTGCACGTCCCCGTACGCGCCCGACTGGATCAACGAGATGGTCAGCCGGAGGAGCGCTTAAAGCAGGAGGACGACGGCGGCACTTGGGTGCCGCCGTCGTCCTCCTTTTAGCTGTGGATCAGTGCTGTGGCTGGCGGGCCTGCAGCAGCGGCGCGAAGAACGCGGCCAGTTCGTCCTTCGCGGTCAGCGGCAGGACGTTCGCCACATACTGGTCCGGGCGGACCACGACGACGACGCCGTTGCGGTCCAGGCCGCGGACATCGAAGATGTCGTCGCCCGGGACGACTCCGTAGACCTTCTGCAGGTCGGTCAGCTTGAACGGGCCGACCTCCGGCTTGAACACCGCCGGGACGGCGTTGATGTCGATGTCCTCGTGCGGCTGCTGGTAGATGACCTTCACATCGAACCACGCGTCGTCGTCGCCGCCCTGCGGCTGGGCCGCCAGCGGGGACTCCTGCGAGGTGGAGAGCCACTGGGCGAGCTCGGTGGTGGGGGAGTCCGCGCCGGGCGCCGCCGGGTCCGCAAAGACGTAGATGCGCCAGCGGCCGTCGGCAGAGGCCTGGTGTCCCAGGTGCAGCGGGTTCGTGTCGGCGACGCGGCAGGCCATCGCAGACTTGAAGCGCTTGCCGATCGGGAAGCCGGTGGCGAGCGACTGGTGCTTGGCCTCTCCGATGATCAGGGACGGCGTGTACTCGGTCATGAACCCGGCCGGGAACTCGGCGGTGCGCACGTAGAAGTCCTCGAGCTCCGAGGGGTCCTCGAACTCCTCGGGCTTCTTGGCCATCATCGTGGACCAGGTCTTGTCGAAGTCGATGAGGTTCTTCGCGACGACCTGGCGCTCGGCCGAGTAGGTGGACAGCAGCGATTCGGGGCTGCGGCCCTCGAGGACATGTCCCAGCTTCCAGGCGATGTTGAAGCCGTCCTGCATGGACACGTTCATGCCCTGGCCGGCCTTCGCGGAGTGGGTGTGGCAGGCGTCGCCGGTGATGAACACGCGCGGAGTACGGGTCCCCAGCTGCTCCGGGACGACGTCGTCGAAGCGGTCGGTGAGCCGGTGCCCGACCTCATAGACGCTGTGCCACGCCACGTCGCGCACCTCGACGGTGTACGGGTGCATGATCTCGTTGGCCTTCCGGATGATGGTCTCGATCGAGGTCTTGCGGATGGCGCCGTTGTCGTTCTCCGGGACAACCCCGAGGTCAACGTACATACGGAACAGGTGCCCGCCCTCGCGCGGAATGTGCAGGATGCTGCCGCCGTCGTGGGACTGGATCGCGCACTTGAGGCGGATGTCCGGGAAGTCGGTCTTGGCGACGACGTCCATGACGCCCCAGGCATGGTTGGCCTGGTCGCCGGCCATGGTGCAGCCGATCGAGGCGCGGACCTTGCTGCGCGCGCCGTCGGAGCCAATAACGTACTTGGCGTGCACGATCTTCTCCGTGCCTTCGTCCGGGCCGGCGCTGCGCACGAGGGTGACCTTGACCGGGTACTCGCCCTCGTCGGCGACCTCCAGCGTCTGGAAGTCCCAGCCGTAGTCGGGCTTCAGGCGGGCGGGGGACTGGGCGGCCGTGCGGGCGAAGTAGTCCAGCACGCGCGCCTGGTTGACGATCAGGTGCTTGAACTCGCTGATGCCAGCCTCGTCGTCCTTCGCGCGGCCGCCGCGCACGATGTTCTTCGGGTTCTCCGTGTCCGGGCGCCAGAACGCCATCTCGGTGATCCAGTACGCCTCGGCGGTGATCTCCTCGGCGAAGCCGAAGGCCTGGAAGGTCTCGACGCTGCGGGCCTGGATGCCGTCCGCCTGCCCGATCTCCAGCCGGCCGGGGCGGCGCTCGATGATGCGCGTGTTGATGTCGGGGAACTGGGCGAGCTGCGCGGCGGCGAGCATGCCCGCAGGGCCGGAACCGACGATCAGGACGTCCACCTCGGAGGGCAGTTCCTCGGGGCGATTGATGCCGACGCCGGCGGCCGGTTGGATGCGCGGGTCACCGGATACGTAACCGTGGTGGTGGAACTGCACGGGCTTTCCTCACTTCGTCTGCTGTTAGCGGCTCGGGTGTGTTCGTTATCGGAATGCGGGGTTCGATAATCGAATACACTGTGTGCTAAGCCACTGTACGACAAACATGACGCAGCTAACAACTGTGACTTTCGGCATGGGTCCCGGCGGGGAGGCGCGGTGCGGGCGCCCAAACAGCGGCGGGCGGAGGCGATCTTTCGCCTCCGCCCGCTGGCCCCGCCGTCGTTGGCATTAACCGACGACGGCGGAGGGGTTGCCTTTAGTACTTATAGGACTGGCCGCCGTCGATCGGGATGACGGCCGCGTTGATGAAGCCGGCGTCGCCGGAGAGCAGGAAGGCAACGAGCTGGCCGACCTCCTCGGGCTTGCCGAAGCGCTTCATCGGATTGGGCTGCACGAACTGCTGGCCGACCTCTTCCCAGTTCTCCGGATCCATCTGCTTGAGCGAGCCCTCGACCATCGGGGTCATGATGGCGCCCGGGGCGATGGCGTTGACCTGCACGCCGTACTGGCCGTACTCGATGCCGGAGTTGCGGGTGAGGCCGACGACGCCGTGCTTGGAAGCGGCGTAGCCGGACTGGTTGCCGACCCCGCGGATGCCGCCGACCGAGGCGGTGTTGACGACGGCGCCGGAGCCTTGCTCCTTCATGACCTTCAGGACGTGCTTGAGGCCGAAGAAGACGCCGTTGAGGTTGACGGAAACGACCTTGGCGAACTCGTCGGAGCCGAAGTCTTCGGTGAGGTTCTGCTTGCCCTCGATGCCGGCGTTGTTGAAGAAGCCGTCGATCCGGCCGAAGCGCTTCACGGCCTCGGCGACGTAGTTTTCCACCTGGGCTTCGTCGGCGACGTTGGCGGTGACGGTCTGGACCTCGGCGTCCGGGGCGGCGGCGCGGATCTCTTCGACCGTCTCCTTCAGGCCGGTCTCGCTGAGGTCGACCAGCGTCAGGCGGCCCTCTTCCTTCGCGACCTGGAGCGCGGCTGCCCGGCCGAGCCCGGAGCCTGCGCCGGTGATGATGACTGATTTGCCTGAGAATCTCTCCATGGTTTGTCCTCCCGTAGTGACTTTGGCCGGCCACGATGCCGGCATTTATGCAAACGCATGAAAGAGGGAGGCCATTCCGTTCGCCGATGTGATGTCCGGAACAGGCGGCTCGGGACTGCTTGGCGTGCCGGCGGCCCGGTGCGTGCCGGGCCGCCGGCACATCCTGTCCTACTTGCCGGTGTAGGGGACGCGCTCCCAGATGAGGACCTCGTCCGTGGCCTTGGCGTTCGGGGCGACGGTGAAGCGGAGCCACTCGTTGGAGGTGGCGGCGCCCTCGACCGTGATGCGCTCCAGGTTCCCGAGCGGCTGCTGCCCGTAGACCTCGAGCCAGGGCGAGCCTGCGGCAAGCGGCTGGTCGGCGTTGTAGGCGTGGCTGTCGCCGTTGATCAGGTAGACCGGGCCGTCGAAGGACCGCGCGCCGGCGGCGAGGGCGTCGACAATCGGCCGGAAGCCGGAGACCTGGTCCGGGTTCTCCTGCACGCCGTTGGCCAGTTGGAAGGGATCGAACATGTCCGCCTGGGTCACAACGACGACGGCGCGGGCGTTGGTGCGCTTGGCGTCGGCGAAGGTTTCCTGCAGTTGGGTGACGTCGGCGGCGGTGCGGGTGGCGACCTCGTCGAGCTGCTCGCTGGTGGCCTCTGTGAGTCCGAGGCCGCTCCACGGGGCGAGCGAGTTGTTGGAGCCCTGCGTGTTGATGACGGAGAAGGCCACGCGGTTCTGCCCGAAGGTGACGTTCTCCGGCAGGCCCAGGTCCGCCTGGGACTCCACCGGCATGGTGCCGCCGAGGGTCTTGCCCGGGTCGGCGAAGAACATTTCGCGCAGGGTGTCCAGGCGCTCCAGCGGGTTGTAGGAGCCGTTGTTGGCCCGGTGGCAGTCGACCCACTCGTTGTCGCCGGGCGTATAGACGAGCGGGGCCTCGAAGCGGTCGAACTGCTCCTTGATGTTGGCGAAGTACTGGTCGGTGCACTGCGCGGAGCCGGCCTTGATGTCGCCGACATGCGCCACGAAGCGCAGGTCGTCTTGCCGGTTGAGCTCCGAGACCATCTCCGGGAACTTGGCGACCTGGGCTTCGCCGTAGGGGACGTCGCCGATGACGCCGAAGGTGTAGGCGTCATCGGCGTTGGCTGCGGCCGGGGCGGCCGCCGCGAAGGATGCGGTGGCGGCGACGGCCAGGGCCGAGGCGCCGGCGAGCAAGCGGGACTTCATGGTGTGCTCCTGCGAGTGGTTCGAGGGGAGGGACACGCATGAAGCTAGGCGGGCAGGGTGGACGGAGGGAGGCGCTCGGGTGGCCGAAAGGTTAACCGCTGCGCCGCCGTCGTCCTCCCGCTCTTGAATCAGGCACCGCCGGTGACTGCCGCCGCCCCTTCGAACTCCTCGAGCACCTGGACCTTCGCCGCGGAGGCGGAGGACGGGTCGAAGGTGTAGCCGATCCACTCCTTGGCCAGGCGGCGGGCCAGCTCGAGGCCGATGACGCGCTGGCCCATGGTGAGGATCTGGCAGTTGTTCGAGAGCACGGAGCGCTCCACGGAGAAGGAATCGTGGGCGGTGGCCGCGCGGATGCCCTCGACCTTGTTGGCGGAGATGGCCACGCCCAGGCCGGTGCCGCAGAACAGGATCGCGCGGTCGGCGCGGCCGTCCCGGATAAGCTCGCCGGCGGCGATGCCGATGTACGGATAGGGCTTGGCGAAGTCCTCGTCGGAGCGGTTGACGCCGATGTCGATGATTTCGCCGACACGCGGGTCCTGCCGCAGGTCGGCCAGGATCTGGTCCTTGTAGTCGACGCCGGCTTCGTCCGAGCCGAGGATGAGTCGCAGTGCCATGGGGTGTCCTTACTTCGTTGGCGCGTTGGTGGTGGTGAAGCGGTCGACGACGGCGGCCGCCACCATCGCCAGGGAGGTGGCGCCCGGGTCGGGGGTGCCGATGCTCTTTTCCGCCAGCGGCCTCGCGCGGCCCTTCTTCGGAGTTAAGCCCCCCGTCGCCTCGGCGGCCGATGCGGCCGTGCGGGCGGCTTCATGCCAGGCGGCCAGCGGAGCGGCGCCGTTGCCGGTGGCATCGACCAGGGTGCGGACGAGCGGCAGCAGGGCGTCCACGAGGGTCTTGTCGCCGGGTTCGGCCTTGCCCAGGGTGAGGATCCGGTCGGTGAAGGCCTGGACCGCGGCGACGAGCCCGCCCGGTGAGGGGGCCTCCTCGTCGCCGAGGCTTTCGCCGGCGGCCCGCAGGCCCGCGCCCCACAGGACGCCGGAGGTGCCGCCGGCCTTGGAAGCCCACGCGTCGCCGGCGGTGGCCAGCATGGTTCCGGCCCCCGCGCCGTTGTCGAGGGCGAGGACGGCGGCTTCGAACGCGGCGTCGATGCCGCGGACCATGCCGCGGCCATGGTCGCCGTCACCCGCGATGGCGTCCATGTCCCCGAGCCGGGTTTCCGCCTCGTGGAGCGTCAGCCGCGCGGTTTCCAACGCGGACATGCAGTGCTGCGCGAAGCTCCGGGATTCGTCGGAGGAGGCGGAGACCGGGGCAGTTGATTCCTGCGCTTCGTCCCGCGCGGCCTCGGCACCCTCCGCATTTTCATGGCCCGCGGCTGCGGGACCGGCCAGCGAACCGCGCCGGAAGGCCGGGGTCTCGGCCGGGGCGGCCCAGAGCGGCTCGAGTTCGTCGTCCAGCCAGGTGACGGTGAGCGAGACGCCCGCCATGTCGAGGGAGGTCACGAGTTCGCCGACCTCCGGCAGGACGAGGGTATGGCCGGCCTCGCGGAGCAGCGCCGAGACAGTGCGCCACAGTACGAAGAGTTCCTCATGCTTGGTGGAGCCGAGGCCGTTGAGGATGACGGCGAGCCGTGAGCCGCCCTCGACGGGTGCCTCGGCCAGCACGCGCACGACCAGTTCCCGGGCCAGCTCCGCGGCGGAGGGCAGTTCGGTGTCGCGCAGCCCGGGCTCGCCGTGGATCCCGAGCCCGAGGCCCATCTGCCCGTTCGCAACAGTAAACAGCGGCGCGTCCGCGCCGGGGAAGGTGCAGCCGGCGAAGGCGGTGCCCATGGTGCGGGTCAGTCTGTTGGCCTTGCGCCCCAGCCGGACCACGTCGTCGAACCCCGCCCCGGCCTCGGCCGCGGCGCCCATGACCTTAAAGACCGTGAAGTCGCCGGCGATGCCCCGGCGCTTGTCGGCCTCGCCCGCCGCAGCGGACGCGATGTCATCCGTCACGATGACGTTCTCCACCCGGATGCCCTCGGCCGCCAGCCGCTCGGTGGCAAGGCCGAAGTTCATCACGTCGCCGGCGTAGTTGCCGTAGGTGAAGACGACGCCGCCGCCGGACTCGGCGGCCCTGGCCACCGAGTAGGCCTGCTGCGCGGACGGCGAGGTGAAGATGTTGCCCACCACGGCGCCGTCGGCAAAGCCCTGCCCGATCAGCCCGGCGAAGGCCGGGTAGTGGCCAGAGCCGCCGCCGGGAATGACGGCCACCTTCGGCTGCGCCGGGCGGTGCCGGCGGACGGCCCCGCCGTCGACCTGGCGCACCAGGTTCGGGTGGAGCTCGCAGAAGCCCTGCAGGGCCTCCTCGGCGAAGACGGCCGGGTCGTTGAAGATTCTGGTCATGGGATGTCTTTCGGTCTGGGGAGCCGGAGCCGGCTAGTGCAGGTGGCTTCCGCCGTTGATGTCGAACGTGGCGCCGGTCAGGTAGGCGGCGTCCTGGCTGGAGAGGAAGGTGATGACGGCGGCGACCTCCTCGGTGCTGGCGGTGCGGCCGAGCGGGACGTCGGCCGCGATGGCCGCCTCCAGCTCGGGGGTGGTGCCCACGCGGATGTTCGTGTCGACGGCGCCGGGCGTGACCGCGTTGACGGTGACGCCGCTGTCGCCCAGCTCGCGGGCCAGGGCCTTGGTGAAGCCGAGGATGGCCGCCTTGGCGGAGGAGTAGGGGACTTTGCCGAAGACGCCGCCGCCGCGCTGCGCGGAGACCGAGGACATGTTGACGATGCGGCCCCACTTGTTCTCCAGCATCGCGGGCAGGAAGGCCTTCGTGACCAGGTAGGTGCCGGTGGCGTTGACGGCCATGACCTTGTTCCAGAGGTCGAGGGTTGTCTCCAGGAACGGCACGGGCGAGGTGATGCCGGCGATGTTGGCCAGCGCCCCGACCGGAGGCAGGTTGCCGGCCCGGACTTCGGCCTCGACCGCGGCCTGGGCGGCGGCCACGGACGCTTCGCTGGTGACGTCGATTTCGTGGCCGAAGGCCGGGACGTTCAGCTCGTTGCCGATCGCGCTGGCGACCTTCGCGGACTTCTCGCCGTCGAGGTCGAGGATGACGATGGCCCAGCCCTCGCGGGCATAGCGGCGGGCGGTGGCCTCGCCGATGCCGCGCTCGGACGTGGCCCCGGTGAGGACGGCGGTGCGCTGGATGGTGGTCATGGTGTCTCCTTGGGTTGTTGCGTTGCTAGATGAGGTCCGAGATGAAGGCGGCCGCCGCTGCGGCTGCCGCCGGGCGTTCGTCGTGGCCGACGTCGCGGGTTTCGAGTTCCAGGGAAAAGTGGCCGGTGTAGCCCTTGTCCGCCAGCGACTTCAGGCCCGCCGCGAAGTCCGCCTGGCCGTTGCCGATGCTGAGGTTGATGTTGCCGGGGACGGCGTCGCGCAGGTGGACGTGCGCGATGCGGCGGTGGAAACGCTCCACGAAGTCTTCCGGGCTGCCGCCGGAGGCGACGATGTGGCTGAAGTCCATGACCACCTGCACATCCGTGCCGGCGAGGCGGTCGGTCAGCTGCTGCGCGCGTTCCGTGTCGCGGCAGAGGCGGAAGAAGTGCAGGGATTCGGTCCACAGTCCGACACCGGCGTCCACCGCGCGCTCGCCGGCTGCGGTGAGCGCGGCGGCGACGAGGTCGAGGTCCTGGTCCAGGGTGCGGACCGGGGTGTTGTCCAGCGCGCCGCACGGCAGTACCAGCGCATCCGCCGCGGTCTGCCCCGCGAGGGCGAGCAGCATGTCCAGGTGCCGGGTCCGCTGCGCACGGTCCCCGGCGGAGAGCGGGCGGTTCAGGTCGCCGATGTCGCCATTAATGGAGCGCACACGCAGCCCGGACGCGGCGACGGTCCCTGCGACGGCGGCGACCGCCTTCTCGTCGAGGACGTAGGGCACGTGGTCGCACACGCCCGGCAGGGCGCCGAGGTCGATCTCGGTGAAGCCGAGGCCGGCGATGGTGGCCAGCGCCGTGGCCAGGTCCTGGTGCCGGAAGCTGATGGTGGAGCAGCCCAGCCGCGGGTGGAAGGTCATGGGGTCCCTTGAGGAAGTTGGAACGGGTGGAGCGGAGTTGTGACGCGAACCACGTTAGAGCAGTTGACTGTTGACAGTCAACGGTTGAAGAAATTTTATGTCGACTGTTGACAGAGGCGAGTGGCGCGGCTCACACTGTTTGGCATATCCTGTTGACTGTCAACAGTGACGGAGGTTCCTCCAGCCTCCGCCATCGCTTCGAAAGGTAATTCGATGAGCAACGAAGCCCTGACAATGCGCGGCCCCGTTCACGGCACGAAGGACGCCAAGCGCGTCGCCATCGGCTCCGGTGTTGGCGCCGTTATCGAAACGTACGACTTCATCGGTTTCGGCACGGCCGCGGCCCTGTACTTCGGCACCGCCTTCTTCCCCGGCGGCGACCCCCTGACCGGAACCCTGGCAGCGTTCGCCACCCTCGGCGTCGGCTTTGCGGCACGCCCGCTGGGCGGCATCATCGGCGGGCACCTCGGTGATCGCATCGGGCGCAAGCCGGTGCTCGTTGCCTCGCTGATCCTCATGGGCCTGGCCACGTTCGCCATCGGCCTGCTGCCGACCTACGCCCAGGTCGGCCTCCTGGCCCCGGCGCTGCTGGTCATCGTCCGCGTTATCCAGGGCCTGGCCTTCGGCGCCGAGTGGGGCGGGGCCATCCTGATGAGCTACGAGCACGCGCCCTGGAAGCGGAAGGGCAAGTACACCGGCATCGTCCAGGCCGGCTTCCCGGTGGGCCTGCTCCTGGCCAACCTCGTCTTCCTCTTCAGCGTGCAGCTGGGCAACGAATGGGCCTGGCGCGTGCCGTTCCTGGCCAGCATCGTCCTGGTCGCGGTGGGCTTGATCATCCGCTCCAAGGTGCCCGAGTCCCCGGTCTTCGAGGATGTCAAGGAACACGGCGACATCGTGAAGTCCCCGATCGTCGAGGTCATCCGCGACGACTGGCGCAACATCGTGCGCGGCATCGGCCTGCGCATTGCGGAGACCGCCGGCTACGCCGTGTCCGTCACCTACATGATTTCCTACCTGCACAACTCCGAGCTCGCCGACAAGACCCAGACCCTGGTCGCACTGTGCATCGCCTCCGGCATCGGCATCTTCGCCACCATGGCCTGGGCCCGGCTGACGGACAGGGTGGGCCGCCGCCCGGTCTACATCATCTCCACCGCGTTCGCCGTCCTCTTCGGCATCCCGATGTTCCTGCTGGTCAACACGGGCCTGTTCCTGTTCATCATCGCCACCATCGTGATCTCCTACGCGGTCTGCCAGAACTCGCTGGCCGGCGCGCAGGGCGCCTGGTTCCCCGAGCTGTTCCAGGCCAAGACCCGCTCGTCGGGAGCCTCGCTGGCGTACCAGATCTCGGCCATGGTCTCCGGCTTCACCCCCTTCATCACCACCCTGCTGTTCGTGGCCATGGGCTGGCTCGGCCCGGCGCTGCTGTTCAGCTTCTACGGAGCCATCGGCCTGTGGGCCGCGCTGGCGACCCGCGAAACCTGGGGCCCCCGCGAACGCCGCCTGGCCTCCGAGGCCGCGGCGACCACCAAGCCGGCCAAAGTGACCGCCTGATCCTTCGGAACCCGAGCAAGCCTGGTCCTCCGGGACCGGTAAGCGCCTGACCTTCCTAAACCCGAGCCGCGCCGGGGCGGGACGTACCGCCCGCCCCGGCGCCACGCCGTCGTACTTTTCCCGAAAGGAAATCCTGTGACCATCACCGAAACCGTCCACGCTCCCGAGGCTGCGTCATTGCAGGAACGGGCGGCGCGCGTGGAAGCCGCGGCCTACCGGATGCGCCACCACGTGCTGAACATGGGCGAGGCGCAGGGGCAGGGCTACGTGGGCCAGGCGCTTGACGCGGCCGACGTCCTCGCCGCCGTCTACGCCGACCAGCTGCGCTACCGGGCCGATGACCCGGAGTGGGAGGGGCGGGACCGCTTCCTGCTCTCCACCGGCCACTACGCGATCGGCCACTACGCCGCGCTGGCGGAGGCCGGGATCGTCCCGGTCGAGGAGCTGGAGACATACGGCTCGGACGATTCCCGGCTGCCGATGTCCGGCATGTCCACCTACACACCCGGGATGGAAATCTCCGGCGGCTCGCTCGGGCACGGCCTGACCATCGCCGTGGGCACCGCGCTGGGGCTGCGGCTGCAGGGGTCGGGCTCCCGCGTATTCAACTTCCTCTCCGACGGGGAGCTGGACGAGGGCTCCACCTGGGAAGCCGCGATGGGCGCGCACCATCACCGCCTGGGCAACCTGACCGCGATCGTGGATATCAACGCCCTGCAGGCCGACGGCAAGACCGACACGGTGCTGCGGACCGAGCCGGTGCTGGACAAGTGGGCGGCGTGCGGCTGGTTCGTGCAGCGTGTGGACGGCAACGACGTCGGGGCCCTGCTGGCCGCATTCGATGCGGTCGCGGCCCGGGCCGAGGCCGACGGTGCGCCGTCGGTCATCCTGTGCGACACCAAGGTGGGCCGCGGCGTGCCGCTGCTGGAAGACCGGGAGAAGGCGCACTTCATGCGCATCGATGAACACGAATGGCAGATCTGCCGCGACCAACTGACCGCCGGGTATGAAGCCCGCACCGCATCTGAAGGAGAATCCAAGTGACCGCGACTACTGCTGCCGGACCGACCGTGAAGACTGCACCGAAGCCGAAGCTGAAGACCTCGGCCATGATCGCTTCCTTCGCCGACCCCGGCCAGAAGACCACCCCGGCACCGTTCGGCCACGCCCTCGTGAAGGCCGCACAGGAGAACGAGAAGATCGTCGGGCTGACCGCCGACCTGGGCAAGTACACGGACATGCACATCTTCGCGAAGGCCTTCCCGGAGCGGTTCTTCCAGATGGGCATGGCGGAGCAGTTGCTCTTCGGCGCGGCCGCCGGCATGGCGCAGACCGGGCTGGTCCCGTTCGCCTCCACCTACTCGGTGTTCGCCGCCCGCCGGGCCTACGACTTCCTGTGCCTGGATGCCGCGGAGCCGAACCTGAACGTGAACATCGTCGGCGGGCTGCCAGGCCTGACCACCGGCTACGGGCCGTCGCACCAGGCCACCGAGGACATGGCGATCTTCCGCGGCATGCCGAACCTGACCATCGTGGACCCCTGCGACTCGGTGGACATCGAACAGGCGGTGCCGCAGCTCGCCGCGAGCGAGGGGCCGACCTACCTGCGCCTGCTGCGCGGCAACGTGCCCACCGTGCTGGACGAGTACGACTACACCTTCGAGCTGGGCAAGGCCAAGGTGCTGCGCGGCGGCAACGACGTGGTCTTCGTGTCCAGCGGGCTGATGACCATGAGGGCGCTGCAGGCCGCCAAGGAACTCGCCGCGCACAACGTCGACGTGGCGGTGGTGCACACCCCGACCATCAAGCCTTTCGACGCCGAGACCGTCCTCGCCGAGATCAACACCGACCGCCTCGTGGTCACGCTGGAGAACCACACGGTGGTCGGGGGCCTCTTCGAGACCGTCGCCGCGGCCGCGGCCCGTGCCGGGGTCGCCAAGCGCATCCTGCCCGTGGCCCTGCCCGACGAATTCCTGCACGCCGGCGCCCTGCCCACGCTGCACGAGCGCTACGGACTCTCGGTCGACCGGATCGTCGCGGCCGTCCTCGGCGAACTGTAGCGGGGACGGCATGGAGCTCGCACCGGCGACAGCCGTCCGGCCGACTGTTAACATGGCAACTGTCAACAGTCGTGTTTCCAAGCGCCCGAGGATGAAAACGATGGCTACAGAATCGATGTCGCTGCTGGGACTTGAAAAGACCAGCCTCCGGCAGCAGGCCCTGGCCGCTCTGCGCCGCGCCATCACCACCGGCGAGATCGCACCCGGGACCCACCTGGTGGAAACCGAGCTGTCCGAAACCCTGCAGATCAGCCGCGGCACCCTGCGGGAGGCCATGCGGCAGCTGCAGCAGGAGGGGCTGATCTCCGCCGGGCCGCGGGGCCGGCTGTCGGTCCGCCACCTGGATGCCAAGGAAATCCGGGACATCTTCTCGGTCCGGGCCGCGCTCGAGTCCCTGGCCGCGCGCGAGCTCTGCGCACTGGAGGACCGCGCCCAGGTCATCAAGGAACTGCGCCGCGCGCTGGACGAGATGGAACGGGCCAGCAAGGACGGCCTGGAGGATCGGATCGAGGCGGACCTGAACTTCCACCGGACCCTCTGCAGGCTGACCGGCAACGAGACGCTGCTGCACTCCTGGGGCTCACTGGAAGGCAACATCCGCATGTCCATCATGTTCGCCGGCTTCGAACGCGCGGCACAGAACATGAGCGTCAAACGGCACGGCGACATCGTGGACGCCATCGAAACCGGCGACGCGGCCAAGGCCAGCGAGGCGATCACCGAGCACATGGACGGCGCGGCGAAGGTCCTCGTCGGGTAGCCCGGCCCGGCACGCCACAGGCCAAGGGCTCCAACTTCCCTTCCTTCAAGGTCGCCCTTTCCAAACGCGCAGGTCAGCGGGTCGCTTGAAGCTTAAAGCAGGGAAGGAGCGCCGAAGCGAGGGAAGTTCACGCGCGTTTGGCAGCCGGCTCCGCGCCGAGGTGCTCCAGCAGTTCGGCCTCGGCCTGGTCCAGGTAGCCGCGCAGCGTATCGGCCGCCTCTTCCCGGCGCCCGCTCGCGAGCAGCGCCACGAGCCCGGCGTTCTGCTCCACGTAGTGGCTGTGGAAATCCGGGGTCTGGCTCATCGTGTGGAAGACCAGGCGCATTTGCGCCAGCACGCGGGTCATGAGTTCCTGCAGCAGCTTGCTGCCGGTGCCGCGGATCAGGGTCTCGTGGAAGCGCTGGTTGGCGCCGGCCATCTCGGCGACGTCGCCGCGCTCCCGCGCCTCCCGGGCATCGGCGACAATCGCTGCCAGCGCATCCACGTCCACGTCCTCACCCCAGCGGACCGCGGCAGGCTCGAGGATCCGCCGCACACTGTAGATCTCGCGCACGCCCTCGGGACCGGGCGAGGTCACGATGACGCCGCGGTTGGGGATGCGGGTGACGACGTGTTCGCCCGCGAGGACGGTGAAGGCTTCGCGCAGCGTGTTGCGGGAGACCCCGAAGGACGTGGCCAGCGCCTGTTCGGACAGCTTGGAGCCGGGCAGCAGCTGGCCTTCCGCGATGCGGATGCGCAGCGACTCGGCCACCCACGCCGCCGTGTGCGCATGCGTCGCCTCGCTCCGTGCGGTCATCCCCGCCAGCGGTGCCTTCATCCGTTCGTCCCATCCCTCGCCGGTCGAACCGGGCCTGCAATTGCGGATCTGTTGGCCTGTAGTGGCTGGATAGGGCGGCCAAGCCAGCCACTACAGGCCAATCGTTTGAGGTGCGGCCTGGGGCCGGCTACCCGATGCTACCAAGTGCTTCACCCCGGACGACGGCGGTGCCGGGCTGCTGCTCTCCGCGCGCCAGAGTGCCCGGCCGGTGGGCGGCGATGGTGGTCTCCATTTTCATTGCCTCGACGACGGCCACCGGGTCGCCCGCGGCGAGTGCAGCGCCGTCCTCCGCGACCCACTTGACCAGGTTGCCGTTCATCGGCGCCCGCAGAACCTCCGCCTGGTGCGTCTCCTCCGCGGCGGCCTGGACCGGGGCGCTGCCGCCGCCATGCAGCAGCGACTCGAGCAGGCGGGCGGGCAGGCCGAGGCACAGCGCCTTGCCGTCGACTTCGACCGTCAGTTCGGTGCGCTCGCTGCCGGGCTCAGCCGCCGCGATCTCCGGGGACGCCTCGAGGGCCGCCGCGAACTCCGTCTCGATCCAGGTGGTGTAGACGCCGAAGGCCTCGGTCTTGGTGAAGGCTGCGTCCCGGACCACCGCCCGGTGGAAGGGCAGCACGGTGGGAAGCCCGGCGATGCGCATCTCGTCCAGTGCCACCCGGGCCCGGTTCAGCGCCTGCGCGCGGTCGGCGCCGTGCACGATGAGCTTCGCCATCAGCGAGTCATAGTCGCCGGGAACCGTGGACCCGCTGCGGACGCCGGAATCCACGCGGATGCCGGAGCCGGTGGGCGGTTCGAAGGCGGCGATGGTGCCCGGTCCTGGCAGGAAGCCGCGGGCGGGATCCTCCGCGTTGAGCCGGAACTCGAAGGCGTGGCCATGCGGTTCCGGGTCCTGTGTAAGGGTCAGGGGCTCGCCGTCAGCAATGCGGAACTGTTCGCGCACCAGGTCGACGCCGGTGGTCTCCTCCGTAACGGGGTGCTCCACCTGCAGGCGGGTGTTCACCTCGAGGAAGGAGATGGTCCCGTCATTGGCAACCAGGTACTCGACGGTGCCGGCGCCGTGGTACCCGGCCTCGCGGCAGATGGCCTTGGCCGAGTCATGGATCAGCTGGCGCTGCTCCTCGGTCAGGAACGGGGCCGGGGCTTCCTCGACGAGCTTCTGGTTGCGGCGCTGCAGCGAGCAGTCGCGCGTGCCGACGACGACCACGTTGCCGTGCATGTCCGCCAAGACCTGGGCTTCCACGTGCCGGGGCTTGTCGAGGAAGCGCTCCACGAAGCATTCGCCCCGGCCGAAGGCCACCGTGGCCTCGCGGACGGCGGAATCGAAGGCGTCCTCGATGTCCTCCATCCGGCGCGCGATCTTCAGGCCGCGGCCGCCGCCGCCGAACGCCGCCTTGATGGCCACCGGCAGGCCGTACTCCTCCGCGAACGCCATCACCTCGGCACCGCTCTCGACGGGACCGTCGCTGCCGGGCACCAGCGGCGCTCCGGCCCGCACGGCAATCTCCCGGGCGGTGACCTTGTTGCCCAGGTCGCGGATGGACTGCGGGGAGGGGCCGATCCAGGTCAGGCCGGCCTCCAGGACCGCCGCGGCAAAGTCGGCGTTTTCCGAGAGGAAACCGTAGCCGGGGTGGACGGCGTCGGCGCCGGAGCGACGGGCCGCCTCGATCAGTTTGCCGATGTCCAGGTAGGTTTCCTGCCCGCTGCGCCCGCCCAATGCGTAGGCTTCGTCGGCGCGGCGGACGTGGAGTGCATCGGCGTCGGGATCGGAGTACACGGCCACGGACGCGAGCCCGGCATCGGCGCAGGCGCGCGCCACTCGTACGGCGATCTCGCCGCGGTTGGCGATCAGGACCTTCTTCATGCGCGGTACCTTTCCGGCTGAGTCGAAGTGCCGGCGCTGCCGGCGGAAAGCAGGGTGTCCGGGTCGACCAGGACGAAGCGGACGGTGCTGCCGGGCGGCAGCTGGGCGGCCACCGGCAGGTCCTCGGGAACCACGGCGGCAATCACGGGATAGCCGCCCGTGACCGGATGGTCGGCAAGGAACAACACGGGCAGCCCGGACGGCGGAACCTGCAGGGCTCCGGCAACGGTGCCCTCGCTTTGCAGCTCGCCGTCCCGGATCCGCTCCAACGGCGCCGGCGGCCCCGTGAGGTCGCCGATCGGCGTCCCGCTGCCGCCGCCGGCTGGAGCTGCCCCCTCGGCGGCCGGCAGTTCCAAGCGGACGCCGATCCGGTCCGAGGCCGAGCCGGACACCCAGTCCTGCCCGGTGAGCCGGTCGAGCCCGGCCTGGCCGAACCAGTCGTCGCGGGGGCCGGGCGTGATGCGCAGCAGGGCTGTTTCGCCGGGGGAGACCCGCAGAACGGAGGGTTCCGGCGTGCCGACGACGTGCCCGCTGCCGGCGTCGCCCACCGGCAGGACGGACCCGGCCTCCAGCGGGGCGGGGCCTAGTCCGGACATCGTGTCACTGGAGCGGCTCCCCAGCTCCGCGGCCAGCTCGATCCCGCCGCGCACTGCGACGTACGCACGCAGCCCGGCGGTCGCCGGCCCGAGGGACAGGGTCTCGCCGTCGAGCAGGGCAAAGGGCGCGTCCTGCGCGGGACGCCGTCCGGACGGAGCGATGTCCAGCTCCACGCGGGCACCGGTGACCGCGAGGACCTGGTCACCGCGGGCCCGCAGGACCAGCGAGCCAAAGAGATTTTCGACGACGGCGTCCCCGGGGGAGTTGCCCGCCAGCCGGTTCGCCTGGCGCGCGGCCGGCACGTCGAGGGCGCCGGAACTGCCTACGCCGAGGTTGCCCATGCCCGGCCGGCCGAGGTCCTGCACCAGCGACTGCAGGCCGGCGGAAACCACCTCGAGCGAGCCGGCGGAATCCCTCCGCGGGGGAGCGGGCTCCGCCGCGGACGTGCCGCCCTCGGCGGAAGCAGCACCGGTGGAAGCAGCACCGGCGAAAGCAGCCGCGGCAGACGCGTGCTCGGAGGGCACTTCCGATACCGCCGAAGCAGCCTCCGCGGACGGGGCAGACCCAGCCGGACCAGCCGACTCCCGCACGGCGACGAAGCGGACCTTGTCCTGCGGGCGGATCAGCGCCGGACTTGGCCGGCCGACGTCCCACAGCACGCTGCCGGTGTGTCCGATCAGCTGCCAGCCGCCGGGTGATTTGCGCGGATAGACGGCGGAGTAGCCGCCGGCCAGGGCCACCGCCCCGGCCGGCACGGCGGTCCGCGGAGTGGCGCGCCGCGGCACGTCGAGCGTGTTGTCCTCGCCCGTGAGGTACGCAAAGCCGGGGGCGAAGCCGCCGAAGGCCGCGGTCCAGACCTGCCCGGTATGGGCGTTGACCACACCCTCGGGACTGAGGCCGGTGAGGCGCGCGACCTCGGCGAGGTCCTCGCCGTCGTACGTCACGGGAATTTCGATGGTTTTACCCGTCGCGGCGGGGGCGTGGTCCAGCTCCAGCCGTTCGACGGCGGCCCTCGCCGCCACGGCGTGGGCGCGGGTGTCGCACTGGACCAGCACGGTGGAGGCCGCGGCCAGCACGTCGAGCTGGCCGGGCAGCGGGTCGGAGGTCAGGCGGGCGTGCAGGGCCAGCACGGACTCCAGGCCGGAGAGCTCGACCAGCAGCGCGCGCGGCCCGGCGAACCGGATTGCCGTCACGCTCACGCAAAGCTCCGGACCGTCACGCCGGCGGACTCGAGGCCGGCGCGCACGGCGGCCGCCATCGCGACGGAGCCCGGGGTGTCGCCGTGCACGCAGATGCTTTCGGCGTCCACCCTGATGATGGTGCCGTCGATGGCCGTGATCTTGCCGGTCTGCGCCAGCCGCACCATGTTGGCGACGACGATGTCCGTATCGTGGAGGACGGCCCCCGGCTCGCGGCGCGAGACCAGCGTGCCGTCCGGGTTGTAGGCGCGGTCGGCGAAGGCCTCGGCGACACCGCGGAGTCCCGCGGCCGCGGCCTTGGCCAAGGCAACCGAACCCGGGAGCAGCAGCAGCGGCAGGTCCCCGCCGAAGGCGCGCACGGCGTCGACCACGGCCTGGGCGTGCGCCTCATGATGGACGATCGTGTTGTACAGCGCGCCGTGCGGCTTAACGTAGCGGATCTGCGCTCCGGCGGCCCGGGTCAGCGCCTGCAGCGCGCCGAGCTGGTAGAGCACGTCGTCCGCCAGCTCCGTGGGGGAGCAGTCGAGGAAACGCCGCCCGAAGCCCGCGAGGTCCCGGTAGCCCACGTGGGCGCCGATGGTGACTCCGGCGGCCACCGCGTCGCGGCAGGTTCCGGCGATGGTGCTCGGGTCTCCGGCGTGGAAACCGCAGGCCACGTTGGCACTGGAGACGGAGCGGAAGATCGCCGCGTCGTCGCCCATTTCCCAGTTGCCGAAGGATTCCCCCACGTCGCTGTTGAGGTCGATAATAGCCATGTGTGACACCCGTCTCGTTGGTTTCCCTGGTTCCAGCATGCACCACATTCGAAGATTGTTCAACAATCGCGATCCGTCGCGAGTGACTAGCGAAGGCCCTCTTTGTTGAACAATCGCTTGCCAAGATTGTTCAACAAACTGTAAGGTCGCTCCATTGCCCGTGTGACTGCTGTCACCGATCCAGAGGGGAAAACCAATGGAAAAGACAAGCACCAAGGTGCGTCCCAACTTCAAACGCACTGCGTTGATGGGTGCCATGTTCCTGATGGCCACCAGCGCCATCGGCCCCGGCTTCATCACCCAGACCACGGTCTTCACGGTGCAGCTCGGCGCGGCCTTCGCCTTTGCCATCC
Organism: Arthrobacter sp. Marseille-P9274; assembly: GCF_946892675.1. Lineage (NCBI taxonomy): Bacteria > Bacillati > Actinomycetota > Actinomycetes > Micrococcales > Micrococcaceae > Arthrobacter > Arthrobacter sp. Marseille-P9274. Next base: position 65,017 of record NZ_CAMPOV010000003.1, on the reverse strand, counting down.
TGCTGTCGATCCTCGTGGATATCGCCGTGCAGCTCAACGTCTGGCGGATCATCGGCATCTCGGGGATGCGGGCACACGAACTCGGCAACAAGGTGCTGCCCGGGGCCGGCTGGCTCCTGGCCGCCCTAGTGTTCCTGGGCGGCGTGGTCTTCAACATCGGCAACATTGCCGGTACCGGGCTCGGCGCCAACGCCATGATGGGCGTGGATCCGAAGATTGGCGGGGCCGTTTCGGCCATCGTGGCGATCCTGGTCTTCCTCTCCAAGAAGGCGGGCATGGCGCTCGACCGGATCGTTGTGCTGCTCGGCGCCCTGATGATCCTGCTGATGCTTTATGTCGCCATCGTCGCGGCCCCGCCCCTCGGAGAAGCACTGAAGAACACCTTCCTGCCGGAGGAGGTCGACTTCCTCGTCATCACCACGCTGATCGGCGGTACCGTCGGCGGCTACATCACCTATGCCGGCGCCCACCGCATGCTCGACGTCGGCGCGCACGGCGTCGAGAACGTCAAGGCGATCTCCCGCAGCTCAGTCCTGGGCATCCTGGTCACGGGCCTCATGCGGGTGCTGCTCTTCCTGGCGATCCTCGGCGTGGTGGCCGGCGGCGTGACGCTGACCAGCGACAACATGGCGGCCGAAGCCTTCGGTGCTGCCGCGGGTGAAATCGGCATGCGCATGTTCGGCGTCGTCCTCTGGGCTGCCGCCCTGACCTCGGTCATCGGCGCCGCCTACACCTCGGTCTCCTTCATCACCCGCACCACCACCTCCGAGCGCAAGCGGAACCTGATTATCGTGGCCTTCATTGCCGTCTGCGCCGTGATCTACCTGTTCGTGGGCCAGGCTCCGCAGGAGCTGCTGATTTTCGCCGGCGCGTTCAACGGGCTGATCCTGCCCATCGGTTTCGCCATCATGCTGTGGGCGGCGTGGCGCCGCCGCGACCTGCTGCACGGCTACGTCTATCCGAAGTGGCTGCTGATCCTGGGCGGCGCTGCCTGGCTGCTGACCCTCTACCTCGGCTGGAATTCGCTGGCCGGCCTGTCGCAATTCTGGAGCTAGAACATGAGCAACCTGCAAGACACCATCAGCACGGTCACCCTGCCCGCGGATCCCGGCGCTTTGTCTCCGGCCGAGGCGCGCGCCGCCTTCCGCTCCGGGCTGGCCGTCCCCACAGCCGGCTGGTCGCGCGGCTTTGCCCAGGCCAACCTCATCATCGTGCCGCGGGATCTGGCGTTCGACGTGCTGCTCTTCGCGCAGCGCAACCCGAAGCCGTGCCCGATCCTCGGCGTGCTCGACGCCGGCGAAACCAGCGGACCGCTGCTGGCCGGCGGCGATATCCGGACCGACGTGCCGCGCTACACCGTCTACCGGGACGGGCAGAAGGTTGACGAGCCGACGGACATCACGCAGTACTGGCGGGACGACCTCGTCACCTTCATCGTCGGCTGCTCGTTCACCTTCGAGTCGGCGCTGCGCGAGGGCGGCATCTCCATCGCGCACATCGACCAGAACGTGAACGTGCCGATGTACCGGACCGGCGTCCGCTGCGAACCGGCCGGATCGATGGCGGGCCCGCTCGTGGTCTCGATGCGCCCGGTTCCCGCGTCCCAGGTCGCCGACGCCGTCCGGATCACCTCCCGCTACCCGGCCGTGCACGGCGCGCCCGTGCATGTGGGCAACCCGGAGGAACTGGGCATCGCTGACCTGGCCAGGCCGGACTTCGGCGACCCGGTGCGCATTCCCGAGGGCCACGTTCCGGTGTTCTGGGCCTGCGGTGTCACCCCGCAGGCGGCGGTGATGGAGTCCCGTCCCGCGCTGGCCATCGGCCACGCGCCCGGGCACATGCTCATCACGGACGCCCGGGACAGCCGGTACCTGGTCCCTTAATCCGCGAACGACGGCGGCGCGCGAGGTTCCGAAGTTGCGGACCCTCGCGCGCCGCCGTCGTACTCTTGCCGCCGGGAGGGACTCAGGCCCTGGTGACCTTGATGGTCGTCGCGGGGCAGGAGTCGGCATGGCGGATCAGTGCCGTGCGCTCCCGGCTGTCCGCCTTCAGGCCCCAGCGGATCTTCATGGCGACCCAGTCCGCGACGTACTTGCAGCGGTTCCTGGCCGGCATCCAGTCCTCCGGGCCCTTGGCCTGCTTGGCCGAGTTCAGCTTGGACGTCTGCGCGTTCAGGAGGCGGCCGTCGCCCAGGTCGTTGTAGAAGGCGGCGCGGCGGGCCTGCGACCAGGACCGGGCGCCGGAACCCCAGGCCTCATGCACCGGGACGAGGTGGTCGATCTGCACGGACGACGCCGAGTAGTGCGTGCGGTTGTCCCAGTTCGTGACCCACTTGCCGCTCCGGACCGTGCAGCGCCGCGAGGTCGTGTAGGTCGTGCGGACCTTCGACTCCTGGATGAGCACCTCGGCCCGCGTGTTCTGGCAGTCCCGGTTCGTGTCCTTCCAGTCGCCGAAGTAGCGGTCCCGGTCGTAGCCGGTGTTCTTCTCCGCCGCTACCGGCAGCGAGCGTGCGGCGGTGCGCAGCGACGCCTTGTAGACGGTTGCAGCTTCCGCCGGAACCGCGAGTCCGGCCAGCAGCAGGGCAGCCGTGAAAACGGCAGCGATGATTTTCCCCAACATTGAAGGTCCCCCAACCTTGTCTTTCCCCATGCCGCCGTACAAGTAGAACCCCAACGGTTCAAGGCGGCGGTTATACGATACATGACGCGTCATCATCTGGCCATCCCCCAAGGAACGGCGGAGCGGGGCGGGGATGGCTCCTCAGCAGGGCTTTGCCCGCACAGCGGGCCGGGTCAGCGCAGCCGGCGCTGGCGGTGCATGGGGAATGCCGCACGGGTGGTGTCGATGGCCTCCACCGGGACATCGACGACGGCGAGGCCCGGCTCGGTGCCGAGTTGCTGCAGGGAAGCACCCATCGGGCTGACGGCGACGCTGTGTCCGATGGAGTTGGGCGGGGACTGGCAGGCGCCGGCGAGGTAGAGGCCGTTTTCAATGGCGCGGGCGGCGGTGAGGCTGAGCCACTGGTTTGTTTTGTGCTCGCCGGGCACCCAAGCCGCGCAGGCGAGCAGGGCCTGGGCTCCGGCGTCGGACAGGGCCCGGGAAAGCTCAGGGAAGCGGAGGTCGTAGCAGGTCATCAGGCCGAAGCGGACCCTGCCCAGGTCAAAAAGGACGGGGTCCGCGGTGGGCGCGGGCTTGATGAACCGGGACTCGGTGTAGCCCTGGGCGTCGAAGAGGTGGATCTTCCGGTAGCTGGCGAGCCGGGAACCGTCGGCGGCGAAGGCAGCGAGGGTGTTGTAGGCGCGGCCGGGTTCGTCGCTGGATTCGACGACCCCGGCCACCAGGGCGATGCCGTGCCGCCGGGCGGTCGCCGCGAGGGCTGCGCAGATGGGACCGTCCAGCGGCTCGGCAGCCTCCGGAAAGGAGGCGTCCAGTACTTTCTTGTCGTAGGTGGCGTATTCGGGCAGGACCAGCAGCTCCGCCCCGCCTTCCGCCGCGGCACCCGCGAACGCGTCGATGGCAGCAAGGTTCGCACCGACGTCGTGCCCTGATGCAAGCTGTCCCAGTGCAATACGCATGGTGCGGTCCCTCCTCGCCGCCGCTGCTAGGCGGCGACTTCCTCGGTGGCCTTCATCTCCGGCGGGGCGGTTCGGAAGCCCCGGGTGATGATGCCCAGCAGGATCGTTCCGACCCCCAGCCAAATCAGTCCGAGCGTAATCGCGTTGACGTCCAACCGCGAGAGCAGGTACGCGCAGACGATAGCGCCGAGGACGGGGGCAACAAGGTAGCCGAAGGGATTCAGCTGAATGCCTTCGCGCCGCCGCCGGAAGAAGTGGAAAATGACGGAGATGTTGACCAGCGTGAAGGCCGTGAACGCCCCGAAGTTGATGAAGGACGTCGAGGTCGCGACATCGAGGAAGATGGCGATCAGGCCGACTGCGCCCGTAATCACCAGGTTGACCACCGGTGTATGGAAGCGGGGGTTCAGCCGGCCGAAGACGGCCTTGGGCAGCACTGCATCCCGTCCCATCGCGTAGAGCAGGCGGGAGGCGCTGGCCTGGGCGGCGAGGCCGGAGGCGAACTGGGCCGCCACCAGTCCGGCGAGGAAGACCGCGCCGAAGAGCTGGCCGCCGATCTGCAGTGCGATCTCGCTCGCGGCGGAGGCGGAATCCTCGAAGACGCCGCCGGGGTGCACGAGCTGGGTGAAGTAGGAGACGGTGATGAAGATGCCGCCGCCGATCAGTGCGATGAGCATGATGGCCCGCGGCATGTTCTTGCGCGGCTCGACGGTCTCCTCGGTGAGGGTGGTGACGGCATCGAAGCCAAGGAAGGAATAGGCGGCGATGGCTGCGCCGGCCGTGATGGCGCCGAAGCCGGACTCCGGATTGATGAAGGGCTCGGAGCTGATGAGTCCGCCGGCCCCCGAGGTGGAGACGACATTTCCGATGGACAGGGCGACAAAGAACACGATGACGAGCAGCTGGAACGCCATCAGGATGTAGTTGGCCTTGTCTGCGACCTTGATACCCAGGATGTTCAGCAGCGTGGTGACGGCGATGAAACCGATGATCCAGACCGCCATCGGCACGCCGGGGAACTGTGCCGTCAAGTAGGAGCCGCCGATCAGCCAGATCACCATGGGCAGGAAGAGGTAGTCCAACAGGATGGCCCAGCCAACCAGGAAGCCGACGCGGGGGTCGATGGACTTGCGCACGTAGGTGTAGGCGGAGCCGGCAACCGGGTAGGCGATGGCCATGCGGCCGTAGCTGTGCGCGGTGAAGAGCATGGCGATCAAGGCCACGAGGTAGGCCGAGGGAGAGGCACCGGCCGTAGTCTCTGCGATAATGCCGAAGATGCCGAGGACGATCAGCGGCGTCAGGTACGCCAGGCCGAAGAGCACCAGCGACGGCAGTTTCAGCGTGCGGGTCAGCGCGGGTGCAGGGGAAATGGGTGTGCTCACTTAGATGTTCCTCATGTCCGGGACCTTCGGGGTCCAGCTGGCCGGGTCGATCCGGCCCTGGTAGATAGGCAGTTCGATGGGTGGTTCCCCCGGGTGGAATTGGGACCACGGGCGGTTCACGTTTTCGGTTCCGTGCTTCCGGACGCGGTCGACGACGCCGAGGTCGAGTTCCGCGGCGAGCAGCACCGGAGCATCGTCCCGGGCTTCCGCAATGATGTTTCCCTCCGGATCCACGATCAGGCTGCGGCCCCGGCCGGTGGGGCCGGCACAGTTGACGCTGACCATGAAGACCTGGTTGACGATTGCGTTTGCTTGGGCGAGTACCAGTTCCTGCCGGCGGTCGGGGGTGGTGGTTTTGACGACATTGAGGATCACTTCGGCGCCCATCCAGGCCAGTTGGCGGGTCACTTCCGGGTACCAGGCGTCGTAGCAGATGTGCAGGCCCACCCGGCCCATGCCGTCCAGATCGACGACGGTGAAGCTGTCGCCCGGATCGTAGGGCTCATGCGGCCGCCACGGGAAGATCTTGCGGTAGTAGCCGGCGAGTTCCCCGGCAGGCGAGAGGACCAGTTGGGTGTTGAAGAGCTGTCCGTCGGGGCCGCGCTCGCAGACGCTTCCCGGCACAAGCCAGACGCCGAGGTCGCCGGCGAGCTGCCGCAGTTCGCGGACACGGGGGCCGTCGAGCGGCTCGGCGCTGTCCTGCAGGGCTGCAGTGCGCTGCAGGTCCGGTGCGCCGTCGGCGAAGAGGTGCAGCTCCGGAAAGACCAACAGCTTGGCCGAGGGGTAGCTGGACAACGCACTGTTTGCCTCGTCGGCGAAGGCCGAGACCGGCTCGCCGATAAGGCGCGGCCGGGCCTGCGCCGCGATGAGGGGGAGGGGTCGTTGCATGGGTAGCTTCCAGTCGATCGTGAGTGACTTGTGACATAATAGATCAAGTTGAACCAATAAAGGAAGGGGTTGGATGGGACCGTATGGTTGTTCCTATGACCACGGGCACCGCAGCATCGGAGCGCGCCCTGCCTGAAGCGGCGGGCTCTGCCATCGACGAGGGCGTGCTGGCCGGCATCGACCGCCGCAGCGCCATTGACGCCGTGCGGCTCCGGATCAGCACCGCGATCCTGCTCGGCCTGCTGCGGCCTGGGGAGCGGCTGCCGGACCAGAAGGAGCTGGCCCTCGGGCTCTCCGTGAGTCCGATTACCGCGCGGCGGGCGCTGACGAACCTGGCCGAGCAGGGCATCGTGGTCCGTCGGCGGGGCCGCGGCGGCGGCACGTTCGTCGCCGACGAACCGCCCCGGCAGCTGCTGCAGGAACTCACGGCCGGGCCGGAGGAGTTCACCGCAATCCACCGGTTGGTGGACCGCCGCCTGCTCTTCGAATGCGCTGTCACGCACTATGCCGCACTGAATGCCTCCGAGGAGCAACTGGAGGGGCTGTATCGGCTCACCGAGCGGATGGCCGCCGCCACCGGCTGGTCGGAGTACCACCAGGCCGACGACGAGTTCCACCGGCTGGTGGCGCGCTGCTCCGGCATGGGCACTGCCGTCGACGAATACAACCATGCGCTGGCCGACCTGTACGCCTACTTCCTGCCGTACCCGATCGAGCATCTGCACAATTCCAACCGGGACCACATCCGGCTGGTCGAGGCCTTGCGCTCAAGGGACGTGCTTGCTGCCGTCGAAGTATCCCGGCGGCATGTGGCGATCCTGCACAGGACGATGTTCATGGGGCTCCTGGAGGACGGAGAGACGACTCCATGAGCAGAAGCCTGCCCGGCCCCCGGCCGGGGGCCTCTGCCGCCCTGCCGGAGTGCGCCAGATGAGCAGGTCCGGGTTCCTGGATGACCAGCGGTTGGTGCGGGAGGTGCGTGCGAAGCCGGACGCGGCGATTGACCGGGCGAGCTGGCCGGCGGACGTCCCGGCCGTGGCCGCCGTACTGGAATCGGGACTGGAGCTTGCCGAGGGCGTGACCTTCCTCGTCGGAGAGAACGGCAGCGGCAAGTCTTCCGGGCGGAAACCATGCACGGCTACTACACCTTCCAGAGCAACCTGGAGGGCGGGCATGACTTCCACAGCATGAGCCACGGCGAATCGTTCCTGGCCATCGCCGACACGTACCTGACGACCCCCGGGTTCTACTGCCTTGATGAGCCGGAGGCCGCACTCTCATTCAGCTCATCGCTGGCGCTGATCGGCGTGCTCGCTGATCTCGCCGCTAACGGCTCCCAGGTTCTATGCGCCACCCACTCGCCGCTCCTGGCGTCCCTTCCGGGCGCCGCCATCTATGAAACGGGCGAGCACGGGATCCGACGCACGGAGTGGGACGAGCTGGAGTTGGTTGCCAACTGGAAGTCCTATCTTGACGCACCGCAGCGGTACTTGCGGCATATCCTCGGCTCATAGCGGCTGCCGCTCTGCCGGCCAACACCGGGCAAAGGCCGGTGCGAGACATCCTCGAGTCGGCGGTTGCCGGGGCGTCGGGCCGTCCGGCGGCTGAGCTGAAAGACTCCAAGCGGAAGGCGATGCGCGTGCACGCCTGTACCGGCGAGCCTTGTCCCGTGTGCGGGATACGGTCCGGGAAGTGTCCTTCGCAGACTCGTCGCTCCAGTACTGTCCGACGTGCCAGACAGGCGTGCGGACCGCACAACCTCGAAGTTCCTCAAATGAGCTGATTCCGGCCTACGACCCAGCTGGTCGTACTGGTCCGGCAAACCCGGATTGCGCTCCTGCGCATGGGTTCTGATCTGGCGCGCACTCTATCCGCCGAACTCTTATGCGCCATAATCCGGCAGCCATATGGTGGCCACGGTGGCGCGATCAGAGGTGATCCGCCGGTCATCCTCGGCTACCTCATCGACTAAGAGGTGGCCGCAGGTGTCTCACTTCAAAGGCGATGGACACTGACAGAACGGACAGTACAAATGACCAAGCTCTCCCATACAGAAGGCCGAATGAAGCGTCGCGAGCGCTTTCGCGGAGGCATGCTGCTGGCTTTGGCGCTTCCCGGCGTGCTCGCCGTCTCAGCTTGCGGAGGTGGAGGCTCATCAAGCGCCGGCGGGAACGCAGGCGGGGCGGAAGCGTTTTCGGCAGTCAGTTGCGGAGACGTTCCGGTCGTCGAACCGAACGATCCTGACGGCCTGTTGAAGGACCTTCCGGAGGAAGTCCGGGCGGCGTTCAACGGATGGCCGGACAAGATCGAGGCCAGCGCTTGGGCAGGGCTTGAGTCCAAAGCGGCCGACGGTCCGATCACCGTCGGCTATTTGCAGCAGGATTCCGGAAGCCCTGTAGCGGCTGCGCTGAGCGCGGAGATCAAGCGGCTGGCGAAGGAATCGAAGGCCGCCGGCGATGTCGCCGAACTCCTGATCGAGACACCAGGCGGCGCCGGCGGTGAAGTGACGGCCGCTGACCAAGTGCGGGCGTTCGAGCAGCTGGTGCGCAAAGGCGCGGACATCATCATCGCCCAGCCGCTGTCGGGTGAGGCGCTTGTCGGTGCAGTGAATTCAGCCGGCGAGAAAGGCATACCCACCGTGACTTTCACCGGATACGTTGCCTCTCCCTACGCACTGAACATCAGCCCCAACGGATTCGACAGCGTGGCACAGACCGTTGCCCGGGGCGTGGAGATGATTGACGGCAAGGGCAACATGCTCATCGTCCAAGGCATCGAGGGCATGACGGTGAACACCACCTCCGTCGCGACCGCCGAGCAGGTCGTCGAGCCGTGCGAGGACATCAAGATTGTTGGAAGCCCGGCCGGCGACTTCAGTGACCCCGGTGCCAAGTCCGCGGTCATGAGCTTCCTCGCGTCCCACCCCGAAGATATTGATCTGGTCTACCAGGTGGCTTCCATGGGTGCCGGTACCTTCGCCGGTTTCGCCGATGCCGGACGGGAGGATATGCCGGTGATCCTCGACAACCTTCCCACCGCGGCCTCGATCGCTTGGTGGGAGGAGCTGCGTCCCGGGGGGTACCAAGGACTGGCTATCCCGGGGACGGGCACCCAGTTCGGTGAAGCGCTCTGGGAGGTGGCGCTTCGCACGATGAAGGGCGAGGGGCCGAAGATCAACCAGATCGCGCTCGAAACCCAATTCATCACGGACGAAAACATCGACCAGTATGCGGTTGCTGGCGCGACGACCACCTCGGCAGAGGAAACCGAGACCGTCGGCTCGCTCCTCCCCTCCGAGTACCTCGATGGCTACTTCACCACCCCAGGTCAGTAAATGCGAACAGGTGCGGGTGGGCGGCGTCCCGGGGACAGCCGACCGGCCCGCACCGGTTCACCGGGCACCTGTGTGTCCCCGTAAGAAGAAAGTGAGCGAATATGGACGCGAAACTCCGCGCCCCTGAGGCACAGACACGCAGACGCGGGCCGTGTGACGTGCTGCTGGACGTGCGGTCGCTGAGCAAGCGGTTCGGGCCCACGGTTGCTGTCCGGGAAGCCTCATTCAACATCCGGGCCGGTGAAGTGCACGCGCTGGTCGGCGAGAACGGATCGGGTAAATCGACTCTCGTCAAGATCCTGAGCGGAGTACATGCTCCCAACAGCGGGGAGATCGTAATCGGCGGAACCTCGTACAACAGCTTTGCGTCTCCGCGGAATTCGCAGCAGGCAGGAATTGTCACTGTCTTCCAGGAAGTGCTCTCGGTGGGCAGCCGTACTGTGCTGGATAACCTGTGGCTGGGCGCGGACGGAACATTCACGACGAAGGTGCGCAAGGCCGAAAAATCCGAACGTGCCCGGACGGTCCTGGCTGAACTCCTTGAGCACCCGCCGCGGCTTGACGCCCGCGTGGAAGATCTCTCGCTGAGTGACAGGCAGGTCTGCAGTATCGCCCGGGCGCTGCTGCGGAAGCCGAAGATTCTGATCCTGGACGAGGCGACATCTGCCCTCGATTACGACAGCCGGACCCGATTGTTCCGCGTTGTCAGGCGCCTGTGCGATGAGGGTGTGGGGATCATGCTCATTACCCATCGCATGGATGAAATCGAGGAGATTGGAGACCGCATCACTGTGCTCCGGTCGGGCGTCACGGTCGGAACCGTCGATGACGAAAACTGGACGACGGAACAGTTGGTCGAGATGATGACGGGCAGCGATCATCTGGCCCCGAAGACGGCTCGCGCGGAGACGCGGGAACACGACCCTAGTGCCCCCGTCGTCCTCGAAACACGCGGACTAACGCTCGCCCCGGGACGCTCTCCTATTAATGCGCAGATCCGTGCCGGTGAGCTGGTGGGCCTGGCCGGACTTGAAGGGCAGGGGCAGGACGCATTCCTAAAAGCTCTCGCAGGCCTCGGTACGAGTACGGGCCGCGTGGTGCGGAAGGCCAGCGGAGGCGAAGCGGAGATCCTCGATCGGGAAGCAGCCCACTCGCACCGGATTGCTTATGTGCCGCGTGAACGGAGAGGCGAGTCGCTCTTCGAATGGATGTCCATACTCGACAACTTCTCCATCGCGACTGTGCATGAGGACAGCAGATCCGGATTCCTCAGTCCCCGGGCCGCCGCCCGGCGCTTCGGCGACTACGTCTCGCAGTTAAGTATCAAGACCGGAAATACTGCAAACGCCATCACGACGCTTTCCGGCGGGAACCAGCAAAAGGTGGTCATCGCCCGCTGGCTGGCGACCAAGCCCGAGATCCTTCTGCTCAATGACCCCACCCGCGGCATCGACATCAATGCGAAACGCGATCTCTATCGCCTCCTCGGCGATCTTACCGCCGAGGGAATGGCCGTCGTCATGCTCTCCACCGAGGTGGACGAGCACATTGAGCTAATGGATCGGGTACTCGTTTTCGACAACTTTGAGTGCACGCACGAGTTCCAGCATTCGGAACTGACCAGGCAGAACCTAGTTGCCAGCTTCTTTGGGAAGGAAAGCCGCGATGAGCACGGTATTGGATAGATTGGACCGAAAGGGCAGTGCCGCTTCAGTTCCGCAGATACCGCTCCCCGAGCGCGTGCGGCTCTTCTTCCGGCTTCGTCCGGCAGCCTTCGCCACGATCCTCACCGTAGCGATGCTGGCAATCAACATCGCGCTGCAGCCCAACTTCGGGCCGGTGCAGCAATTGGCTGCGTTCGCACCGATGGCGCTGGCCGCCATGGCGACGGCGGCAGCCGTCGTTGGCGGCGGCATCGACCTATCGATCAGCGCCCAGATGACCTTCGCATCGATCCTGCTGGTCGGTTACCTGACTCCCGCGGGGCTGGGCGGCTACATTGCGATCCCCATCCTCCTGGCAGCCGGCGCGCTCCTTGGCATGCTCAACGGTCTGCTCGCCGTGGTCCTGCGACTTCCTCCGATCGTGGCCTCTTTGGCTTCGATGTTCATCTTGACCGGCGTCAATCTGCGCTTGGCGCCCACCCCGGTGATCCTGTTCGACGGGTGGGTGCTCAATCTTGCCAGCCAGGTGTGGTTCATTCCGGGCGCACTGCTGACGATCGGCCTGCCGCTTGTCCTGTGGTCCGTTTTCGTGCGGAGTGCCTTCGGCAAGAATCTCTATGCGGTCGGCGGTAACGACACAACGGCATTCTCGGCCGGCGTCAACGTCGGACTGATCCGCGTAACCTCCTATTCCATTGGCGGCGTCATCGCGGCAGTCGGCGGCATCGCGCTGACGGCCTTGGTGAGCTCAGCAGATGCATCGACCAGTTCGTCGTATGTAATCGGTGCCATCACCGCCATTGCCCTTGGCGGCATTGTGATTACCGGCGGCAGAGGTGGGCTGCTCGGTGCTGTCGCCGGCGCTGCAGTCATCTTCCTCGTTCAGAACATGCTGACGTTGTTCAACGTCTCCCAAGTGTGGCTGAACCTCGTTTTCGGCGCCCTGCTGCTGTTTGCCGTCATTACCGGCTCGATCATTGCGGCCCCGCGGAAGGAGAACAACCAATGACAACCCTGACTGCCAAAGCCGGACACACTGCGAACGATCGTCCGCGCCTTCTGGAACTACTGACCAGAGCGCAGGGCAGGCTTCCCCTTCTGCAGGTTCTCATCACGGTGGTCGCGTTCCTTGTGGGCGCCTTCACCTTGGAAGGATTCGCCTCGGAGAGCAGCGTCAAGTCACTGCTGATTCTCGCTTCTTTGGTGGGCCTGGCGGGACTCGGGCAAACGCTCGCGATCCTGATCGGCGGCGTGGATATGTCGGTTGCCAACTTCCTTGTCGTCGGAGCCGTGTTTGCCACCCAGTTCACGCAGTTGTATGGCATCAGCTTCACCACCGCACTGCTCCTGCTCATCCCGTTCACTGCAATCCTGGGAGGTTTTGTCGGGTGGGTCTGCCACCGGTACAGCGTCGAGCCGCTGGTAGTCACCTTGGCGATGGGAACCTTTGCCCTGGGACTCATGCAGATCCAGACCGAAGGGACGATCGCGGGCGGTGCGCCCGAATGGCTGATGGCGCTGACATCGCTGCGGTCGACAACGTTAGGCCTACCGTTTCCTCCAATCATCGCCATCTGGGCAGTGATAGCCATTGCTCTTGCAATCTTCATCCACCGCACTGCGGTAGGCCGGCGGATGCTGGCTGCGGGAGCGAACGGACGGGCGGCGGGCCTGTCGTTGATCAAGGTTCGTCGCATGTGGATCGTCGTGTTTGCGCTCAGCGCGCTCTTCGCCGGCCTGGCCGGCGTTCTCTTGGCGGCCTTCTCCGGGACAGTCAACACGTCGATTGGTGGCCCGTACCTCTTCCAAAGTCTCGCGGCGGTCATCATCGGCGGCACAGTGTTCGGAGGTCCCGGCGACTACTCCCGCACGGTTATTGGCGCCTTGATGCTGACCGTCATCACGACTGTCCTGATCGGGCACGGTTTGGCCACGAGCGACCAGCAGATCCTGTACGGCGTCGTCATCCTGATCGCGATGGCGATTTATGGCCGCGGACGCAAGTTGAGCGACCGGGTATAACGCAACCTGCGAACTTCTGGTGCCGGGATGAACGGCACCAGCTGGAATGAATCACGAAAGAGGAGAACATTATGCTTCAGGCAGATCCCATCGAGCACTGGCAGGTTTCGCATCTGGCAGCCCTGGACTACGACGCTTTGATGAACCTGTTCAAGTCGCTGGACGCGCCCGTGGTTGGCGAGGTCTCGGGCGAGTACGCCGGGTTTGACTATCTGGGCCAGAACGAGGAGACGTTCGCCGCCGCGCTCGAGCGGGTCAAGGCTGGCAACGGAGTCTTCTGGCTCGGCAAAGGTATCCCGGGCGAAGAAGGCGATGGCGCCTCAGGGTACAACCGCCTTCGCCAGCCCGACGGTACGGTCATGCGGCGGGACCGGTTCGGCGTGCATCGCGGGACTTCCCCGATTGACGGCAAGGAAACCCTGATGCTGAAGTACAGCGATTTCGATAATCCTGCTGGCAGCATTGGATTCCTCGACGAGGTACGGAAAGTGAACGACAAGCTCTTTTTGTGTACCGGAACGCCGGAAGAGGGGGCCGGAGCACCCGGGTTCTTCTTCCTTGCCGGACCGCCGGCTCCATTCCAGGGCGCGGACGACCCGCAGGGCGAACTCCGCGAGGGAGTTGTCGTCTGATGCGAGCTGCGGTTGTCAATGCCCCGGGCTCGGGATTCGTCGTCGAGAACGTCGACCTGGCCGACCCCCTGCCGCGCGAGATCGTTGTGCAGGTGCGGGCGAGCGGGTTGTGCCACAGTGACTTGTCCATCGCGCAAAACGGGATGGGATTCCGGATGCCCGCTCTGCTGGGACACGAAGTTGCCGGAGAGGTCGTGGAGATCGGGGCGAACGTCACGTCTGCAAAGGTGGGTGACCGTGTTGTGGTCTGCATGGTCGCCGGGTGCGGCACTTGCCGGGAGTGCCGGGCCGCGCGCCCCTACCGCTGCCGGCGCACCGCGAGTCTGGAAAGAGGTGTGTCGGAGGAGCCGCGTATTTCACGCGGCGGGGAAGAGCTGACGCAGTTCATGGGAGTGGGAGGATTCGCTGAGCGCGTCCTGGTGCACGAAAACCTCGCTATCCCTCTGCCTGAGGGTATTTCCTACGACGTCGCTTGCCTGCTTGGCTGCGGAGTCGTCACGGGAGCAGGTGCCGCCGTCAACACTGCCGGGATCCGCCCGGGCGACACCGTGGCCGTTATCGGATGCGGCGGAGTCGGTTTGAACACCATCCAAGGCGCTGTTCTCGCCGGCGCTTCGCGAGTGATCGCGGTGGACGTGCAGGCGGGAAAACTGGAGCTGGCGAAGCGGTTCGGTGCCACGGACCTCGTCGATGCCGGTAATGGCGACGCAGTCGAGGCGGTCAAGGAACTCACCGGTGGAGGCGTGGACTTCTCATTCGAGGTGATCGGGTTGCAGTCTACGGCTGAGCAGGCGGTGCGCATGCTGTCCGTTGGCGGAACTGCACTGCTGATTGGAGTGCAGAAGCCCGGGAACCGGCTGGACGTCGACCTGTTCGGCGAGATCATCCTGCCGCAACGCCGCATCGTAGGGGTAGCCATGGGGTCGACCAGCCCGCACCGCGATATTCCGATGTTTGCAGGGCTGTACCTGCAAGGCCGGTTCAACCTTGAGGACCTTGTCTCCGAACGGATTGGTCTCGCCGACATCGATCGCGCCTATCAATCGCTCGGCGGTGGGGCAGTGGCCCGCGCGGTGGTCACTGATTTCCAGCACCGCGATCGCTGACCAAGTCCAATAACAAGTCATCTGAAAGAAGCGAACTATCATGAAAGCTCTTGTTCTCGACGAGGTTGGATCTTCCTTCCGCCTCGCAGATGTCGACATTGCGTCTCCCATCGGCCGGGAAGTGCTGGTGGCCGTCAAGGCCAGCGGGTTGTGCCACAGCGACTTGACGGCCAGCTCGCTGGGCGGATGGCCGGTACCGGCGATCCTTGGACACGAGATCTCCGGGATTGTGGCAGGAATCGGGCCCGAGGTGACGCGGTTTTCCGTCGGTGACCACGTCGTTGCATCCCTGCAGTCCCACTGCGAACGCTGCGATGCCTGCCAGCAAGATGACATCAATATGTGCAGCAATCCAGCATTCGTGGCGCGGACCGAGGAGCAGGAGCCGCGGCTGTCTCTCGAAGGCGTCCCTGTAACTGCCGTGGCCAATCTGGGCGGCTTCGCCGAGCAAGTCCTGCTCCATGAGAACAACCTGGTCCGGATTGACCAGCCGATGGCGCACGAAATCGCTTGCATCCTTGGATGCGGGGTACTGGCAGGCGCTGGAGCCGTTCTCAATGCGGCGGACGTTCAAGCAGGATCGACCGTCGCCGTCTTTGGATGCGGCGGCTTGGGGCTGACGGCCATCCAAGCGACGCTGCTGGCAGGAGCCTCGCGCATCATTGCTGTGGATGTCGCTGATGACAAGCTTGAATACGCTACGAAGTTCGGCGCCACCGACGTAGTGAACTCAGCGACTGAGGATCCGATCGCGACGATCAGGCAACTCACCGAGGGCGGAGCGGATTACGTCTTCGACTTCGTAGGTCGACCCGAAGTGACAAAGCAGGCCTACGAGTCAGTGGGGCGAGCTGGTGAGCTGGGGGTGGTCGGAATCAACAAGCCCGGAGCGATGCTGGAAATCAGCATCGGACCGGAGTTCATCTGGAACCAGGTTCGCATCCGTCCGATCTTCAACGGATCCACCAATTTCCTGCGGGACATTCCGCGGTTCGTGGCCCTGTATAACGAAGGCCGGTTCAACCTCGACGAGCTGGTTTCTCGAACCATCTCCCTGGAAGAAGTCAATGACGCCTATGCCGAGATGACGGGCCACATCGGACGCACTGTCGTGACCTTTCCCTAGCCGCTTCGGGCCCAGGTGGGCTGTGGCAATGCCACAGCCCACCTATTTTTTTGCTGGGGTGGCGGCGCAGCAAGCCGGATGAGCACCACTGTCCCATGCCGTGGGATTTTTCCATTCGGCGAGACAATCCCAGTTGTAATCTGGGTCTCATTCAGTTGGGAAAGCGCAAAGAATGAGGTCGCAGTGAACGATTCGGGGATTGCAACGTTGGGGGCAGATCTGGGGGTGCAAACCACGGTAACGCGCACGATCGACGAGTTTGCAGCAGTCGTCCGGAACTCTGTCATGCCGCTGGCAGTGAAGAGCCAGCACAGAGGCAACTTTGTGGGCAGGCTGCGCTCGGCCGGGAGGGGTCGGGTGCTCTGTTATGAAGTCATGGCTCCAGAGCATACGGTCGAACGTACCCCTGAGCTGATCAAGGACTGTCCCGCTGCACAGGTCTACAAGCTCAGCCTGATGTTGCAGGGGGAAGGGATGATTTTGCAGGACTCGCGCGAAGCGGTTCTGCGCCAGGGCGACCTGGCTATCTACGACGCGACGCGTCCCTATACATTCATCTCCAGCGAGGGGGCACGCACGGCCATCGTGATGTTTCCCCGGGACATGATCGCGCTGCCACCGGAAATGGTCGGACAGTTGACTGCGGTACGCTTCGACCGATCGCAGGGGCTTGCTGCCAGCGTGTCGCCCTTTATGTCGCGACTGATGACTCAGCTCGATCAGTTTGCGCGTCCGGGCGGTTCGCGACTGCCTCACAACATCGTTGACCTGCTGGGGACAATGCTTGTCTCGGAGCTCGATCTCGCACCTGAGGAGACTTCGCATGGCGGTCGGTTGCTGCGCCAGGTGATGAGCTACATCGAGGACCACCTGGGTGATCCGGACCTCAAGCTGAGCTCCATCGCGGCTGCCCATTTCATTTCCCCCCGATACCTGCAGGCGCTGTTCCAGCGACACGGAGCAACCGTGAGTTCATGGGTGCGCGAGCGCCGGCTGGAGCGATGCCACCGGGACCTTGTCGACCCGTCGCTAGCGAGCAGATCCGTGAGTGAACTTGCAGCCAAGTGGGGCTTCCTGGAAGCGGCTCATTTCAGCCGTTCGTACAAGAAGCAGTTCGGGGTGAGCCCCAGGGAGGCGCGTGCTGTTGCCGGCCGGCCAATCGCTGGCATCGGGGCGGGGAGGTGTGCGTCCCTGGTCAACAAGGATGTGGCATAGAGCAAGGCTGCATTCGGCCGCTTCGATAGTGTGAAAGGTGTCACTCGGGGGTGTCCTGGGCCAAAGCTCGTGTCCCCCAGGAGAGGGCGTGGCAGCGAGCGAAGGCAGTGAGGAGCCTGTGGTGAAGGTCGATGGAGGCGAGCTTGATGAGTTCACGGAAGCTCCTGCCATATTCCGTCCCAGCATGATGCATGGGACCGCGACGGACGACGCCGCCGGTGTTGCACCGCTGCTCACTCGCGCAGTGGCCCTGCTGCGCTGCTTTACTCAGGCGGAGTACACCTTGTCGGCGAAGGATCTGGTGGAACGTTCAGGGATTCCACGTTCCACGGTCCACCGGCTCATCGGCGATCTGGTCAGCCTTGGACTCCTGACACGAACGACAGGCGGCCGGTATTGCGTGGGCTCGCTCGTGTGGGAGCTTGCCCAGCATTCCTCGATCCAACTGCACTTACGCCATGCGGCCCAGGTGCACCTCACTCGCCTGTATGACGCCAGTGGCGAGAACATTTTCCTCGGTGTCATGACGACCGACGTCCCGGAAACGGCCGAGGTCATGTACGTGGGGCATGTGAGGGGCCCGCAGTCCGCTCGAACGAATGCGCAGGAGGGGCGGGTTTTTCCTCTTCTCTCGACAGCTATGGGAGTTGCGCTTACCGCCGCACAGCCAGCGGAATGGCGGGAGCAGGTTGTGCGCCGCCTCGGGCCACGCGAGATACCCGCCTTCATAAACCAGAACGAGGGCGCTGGCGATGTGCTGGAACAGTGGCGGCGGCGTGGGTATGTCGTCCAGATCGGCGAGGGGAGCGTGGCGATAGCCGCCCCAATTCTCGCCGAGGAGGGCTATCCGAATGCGGCCGTTGAAATGGTCGTATCGCCGGAACGCTGGGATGAGCGGCGCCTCGCACCATTGATCCGATCCGCCGTGGGGGCCATTGCACGTGACCTTCAGCAGGGGGAATAGCCGGACGATTCGTGGCTAGCAGTGCCACGTAGAAATACACAAACGAAAGGAAGTAGATATGGTTGCCGTTACTGAAGTGGCTTCGCCGCTCATCGACGAGTCGGTGTTTGCCGGCAAGATTTACCTCGATGGCGAGTGGGTGCAGGGCGCGGGAGGCACTGTTGGCTCTATTTCGCCTGCGACGGGGGAAACGATAGCCACTGTCGGCCTGGCTGGACCGGCTGATGTGCGGCGAGCGGCGGAGAGCGCCGCGCGGGCACAAAAGGAATGGGCCGTGACACCCCATCCTGCGCGGGCAGCGATACTCCGCCGCGCCGGCCAGCTATGGGAGCAGCACGCAGAAGAAATATCCGGATGGAATATTCGTGAGGTGGGCGCAATCCCGGCGCTCGCCGGATTCGCGCTGCGTGTGTCAGCAGCGGAGTGCTACGAGGCGGCAACACTGCCCTCGGCTCCGCTGGGGTCGATTCTCTCCAGCGAAGAACCTCGGCTTTCGCTCGCGGAGCAGGTGCCGGTGGGTGTGGTTGCTGTGATCTCGCCCTTCAATGTGCCGCTGATCCTTGGGATCCGGGCTGTCGCCCCGGCCCTTGCACTTGGCAATGCCGTCCTGCTGAAGCCGGATCCCAGAACCGTGGTTACCGGCGGTGTCTCCATGGTGCGGATCTTTGAGGAGGCAGGGCTGCCGAAGGGGCTGCTGCAGTTGCTGCCCGGCGGTGCCGAAGTTGGTGAAGCGATGGTCACCGATCCCCAGGTCCGCGTCATAGCCTTCACCGGATCCACGCGTGCCGGGCGGAGCGTCGGTGAGCTGGCCGGCAAACATCTCAAGCGTGCGCACCTCGAATTGGGCGGTAATTCGGCCTTCATCGTGCGGGAGGACGCGGACGTCGATCAGGCTGTCAACCTCGCAACGTGGGGCGCCTTCCTGCACCAGGGGCAGATCTGTATGACAGTAGGCCGGCACATCGTGCATGAGTCTAGGTTCGAAGAGTATGTAGCGAAGCTTGCGGCCAAGGCCGATTCCATGGTCGTGGGGGACCCCGCGACGGACCATGTACACCTCGGCCCGCTCATCGATGAGGTGCAGCGTGACAGGGTTCATGCCCTTGTCCAGGATGCCGTGGAGCAAGGCGCCAGGCTGGCGGCTGGCGG
Organism: Arthrobacter sp. Marseille-P9274; assembly: GCF_946892675.1. Classification (NCBI taxonomy): domain Bacteria; kingdom Bacillati; phylum Actinomycetota; class Actinomycetes; order Micrococcales; family Micrococcaceae; genus Arthrobacter; species Arthrobacter sp. Marseille-P9274. The sequence goes on along the minus strand of NZ_CAMPOV010000003.1, from coordinate 45,960 downwards.
CACTTACGATGCCTTGTTCTACCGGCCCACTGTGCTGGCCAACCCGCCCAAGGCCGCGGAGGCTTACTGCGAGGAAGTATTCGGTCCGGTAGCTTCCGTTGTTTCATACTCAACTGACGATGAGGCCGTAGAGCTTGCCTCGGCGACGGAGTACGGGTTGTCGCTCGGCATCGTCAGTCGCGACGCACTCGGCGCCTTGGAGCTGGCTCGGCGCATCCCGACCGGAATTGTCCACATCAATGACCAGACCGTGAACGACGAGGCCAACGCACCCTTCGGCGGCGTCGGATCATCCGGAACCGGATCCCGGCACGGAGGTTCCCAAGCAAACATCGATGCGTTCACCGAGACCCGGTGGATCACGATGCGTCGAGAGCCTGGGCAGTACCCTCTTTAGGCGGCGTTCCAGCCGCCCCTCGCTTCCTCTCGGGAGTTAGGCCCTGCAGGTCTCCAGATCCGCGCGTTAGGGTCTGGAGGTCGGTTCAAGAATAGCCGCAACCTTCTTGCCGTCCATTCGAATTTGGTGTTTCAGCGGTTGATGCGGTGCAGCAGGCGGAGGGCCTGGCGGGCGGTCGGGCGGTCTTCGGGGCGAGCCGCAGTCATGGCCCCGAGCAGGGCGTTCCAGCGCCGCCCTAAGGTGTAGGGGAGGGCCGGGCCGCGCAGGGAACGGGCGACCATCGACTCCACGGCGGTGCCGGGGAAGGCCTTGGCTCCGGTGAGGCATTCCAGCGTCACCAGGCCCAGGGCATAGATGTCGCTGGCCGCCGTGGCCTTGGTTCCGAACGCCTCTTCGGGGCTGATGTAGTGCGCGGTGCCGGACGTGGACGCCAGGGGCGCATGGCGCCGGCTCGTGGCGACGCCGAAATCGGTCAACCTTGCGACGACGGAAGGCGAGCCGTCGGCGCAGGACGTGACCAGAATGTTCGCCGGTTTGATGTCGTTGTGGACGATGCCTTTCCGGTGCACCTGGACGAGCGCGTCCAGGATGGAGCCCAGCCAGGCGGCGGTCATCGCCGGGGTCGCCGGGCCGGCGTAAAGGATGCTGCGCAGGTTCCGTCCCTCGACCAGTTCCATGACCGTGAACCGCCGCGGCGCATCGCCGTCGTAATCCGCCGGGATCCGCCCATGGTCCCGCACCGGCACGACCGCCCAGTGGTGCAGGCGCCGGTGCATGTCCACTTCGCGCTGGAAGCGCTCGTCGGCGTGGGACGCCTCGGGCCGGAAGATCTTGACGGCGACGCGCTCGCCGGTGCTCAGGTCCTCGGCGTTGTACACCACCGCCTCCGAACCGCTGCCCAGCACGGGGCCGAGCTGGTAGCGCCCGGCGATGGGGCGCGGTCCGGAGGCGGCCGGTGCGGGACGGGTGGTCTCCCTGTGCTTGGTGGCTAGGCCTGGGCGGGTCACCGAAGCACGGCTTCGAGCTCGGCCTCGGTGAGGCCGGCGGCCGTGCGGAGCGCTGTCCGCTCCGTCCCCTGTGCCGCGGCCGCCCTTACGGCCTTGGCCAGCGCTCCCTGGGCGGCGTCCAGTTCCCACTGCAGGCTTTCGAGCCGTGCGGCGGCCAGCCAGACGCCGTCCAAAGGGTGGAAGGTCAGGGCCGGGGCGGTGTCCTTGCGGAAACCGCACGCGCAGGTCCACTCCAGATTGGTGGACGCGGAGGCCGTCGCTTCGGCCAGGATCATGGGACGGCGGCAATGGATGGGCGCCGCCGGCCCTTCGAAGGACTCGGGCGCCGGCGCCATCGCGCCGAAACGGAAGGCCGAATCTGCTGCGCTGCCCTCTCCGTCGAAGACGGAGTGCAGACCGGTTGCCTGGATCGGGTCAACTACTTCAGTCACAGCGAACTCCTAATCGTGCTGATAATTCAGGATGAAAGTATCTCGCCTAACTAGTTATATGGGGGTTTAGCGATTAAGTCCATTCAAGGAGCTTGAGTCCACTCAAGGGCCCGGCGAGTCAGTCGTCGTCCGCGGAGTCGATCGCGTCGACCGCATCGCGCATGCGGGTCAGGAACCCGGCGATGATCTCGGCCTCTGTGGCGGAGAGGGAGCCGGCGACCGCGATCATGCGCTGGTGCATCAGTCCGAGGGTGCGGCGAACCTCCTCGTCCGAGCCGGGGGTGGGGCGAAGGATGAGTGCCCGACGGTCGGTGGGGTGGGGTTCCCGGCGGATGTGGCCGGTCTTGACGAGCCGGTCGATGAGGGTCGTCATGGAGGCCGAGGTGACCCCTAGCTGGGCGCCGAGTTCCTTGGGGCCGACGGCCCTGCCCTGTGCCTCGGCCTGGAGCAGGTACCTTAGGGCCAGCAGGTCCGTTTCGCCCATTCCCATGGAGGAGCGGGTGCGCCTGCGCATGGCGGCCTCGGAAGCGCGGTATTCGCGCAGCGCGTTGAGGACGCCGACGGCACCGGCCTGCTGCTCCGTGTCCTGCGTGTACCAGTAGCCTCCCGCTCCGGCTTTTTCCTGCACGTTCCCGGTCCTTCGATAGACGTAAATCTTGCCTGTCTAGTGATCGATCATAACCATTCACCACCAAGGCTTCCAGCGGCCCGGCGCCTCCCGCCAATTCTTGAGCAGGAATTGCGGTCCCGCAGGGCCTGTCCTTGAGGTTCGCCCGGGAGACTGGGTCAACTGGTAAAAGTACCTGCGTTCCGGCCGGACCGGAACGCAGGTAGTGGCGGAGGAGGGGAGCGTGGCATGAGCACGCAATGTGTCGGGGTCTCCCGGGTCGTGGTGGTGAGCAGGCATGCCCTGGTGGGCGAGCTGCTGGTCGCCTCGCTGGCCCGACACGACGACCTGCAGCCCGCCGGCTTCGCCGGAACGATCGAGCAGGCGGTCGCGCTGTGCCGCGAACAAGCTCCCGACGTGGTGCTCATGGACTACCGGATGCCGGGCGCCACCGGGCTGGACGCCGCGGAGCACATCCTGCAGTGGCTGCCCGGCACGAGGATCATCCTGCTCGCCGACGAACTCTCGTCCGAAGAACTCCTGCGGGTGGTGGAGGCAGGTGTGAGCGGGCTGCTGCCGCTGGACGCCTCGCTGTCATCGGTGCTGGAGGCGTTGCGCTACGCCACGCCCACGGCCATGTCGGTCCACCCCTCCTTCCTGATTCCCTCCTTCGGGGCCGCCGGTGTCACCTTCGACGGCCCGGCACTGACCAGGCGGGAGCTGCAGGTCCTGGGCATCCTGGCGTGCGGGAACGACGCCCGTGCCGCGGCCCGCGACCTCGACATCTCGCTCAACACCTGCCGCGGCTACATCAAGTCGGTGCTCGCCAAGCTCGGCGCGCACAGCCAGCTGGAGGCCGTGGCCACAGCCCGCAACCTGCGGCTCATCGCCTGATCACCGGTGCCGGGCGCCCTGCCCGGCCAGCACCGCCCGGTAGCCAGAGCGGTAGTCCGGGTAGGCGAACTCGAAGCCGGTCCCGCGCAGGCGCCCATTCGAGAGCCTCCGGTTGCCGCCCCTGGCGGCCTTTCCTTCCGTCCCTTCCGGCGCGGAGGTGCCCGTTTCGCGCGCAAGGAAATTTACGACGTCGGACATTTCCGCCGGTGCATCATCCACCCCCACGTAGGTGCCGGGGGAGGCGTCCGAACGGATGAGGTGGACGATGGCGGCGGCGGCGTCGTCGCGGTGGATCCGGTTGGTCGGATGGGATCCCGCCGGGAGGGATGCGGTGCCGGAGCGCACCTGGTCAATGAGCCGGGTCCTACCGGGACCGTAGATGCCCGCCAGGCGAAGGACCAGGCCGTCCGGCCGGCGCCGTCGAAGCAGCTCCTCGGTCTCCAGCAGGACCTTGCCGGTCGAGGTCGCCGGGGCCGGGGGAGTGTCCTCGTCCACCCAGGCCCCGTCCGCGTCGCCGTACACCGCGGTGGAGGAGACCAACAGGATCTTGGCGGGGGCCGCGGGGCCGGAATCGACCGCATCCAGCACGCGCTCCAGGCCGCGCAGGTAGGTGGCCTCGTACGCTTCGACGCTCCGCTCGGGGGCGGCCGGTGCGAACACCACGGCTTCGGTATCCGCCGGCAGCGCGGGCAGAGGTCCGGCCAGATCCGCCCGTACGCCAGCCAACGGAGCGGGCAGGAGCTCGGGCCGCCGACGCCAGCCCTCGACCCGGTAGCCGGCCTCCGCGAAGCGCAGCCCGGCCTCGGTCCCCAGGTCGCCGCAGCCGATGATGACGATGCTTCCGCGCTTTGTGTCCATGCCCGCCCAACGCGCGGCGGCCGCCGCCTTGTTCCGCAACGGGAAGAAAAACGGGAAGAAACGGCGGCCGCCGGGCCCGCGGGCCTACTCCGCGGCGATGGATTCGAGGTCGACGACGAGGTCCGCCCGGTCCCGGGTGGCGCGGATGAGCTCGGCGTTCCGCTCGTCCACCTCGCGGACCCAGGCCTCAGCCGTCTCGGGGGTCTTGCCGAAGCGGAGGTGGCGTTCGGTCAGCCGCTTGATCCGCAGGGCATCGTCCTGCTGGCAGTACCAGACCTCGGTGCACTGCTGCCGCACCTCCCGCCAGCCCGGCCGGTCCAGCAGCAGGTAGTTGCCCTCGGTGATCACGGTTTCCGCAGCGGGGAAGACCGGGACGGTTCCGGCGATCGGCTGCTCGAGCACCCGTTCGAACCCCGGGGCATAGACCACGTGGCCGCGCTCTATCCGCAGCCGCGCGAGCAGGGCGGCATAGCCGTAGGCGTCGAAGGTTTCCGGTGCTCCCTTACGGTCGAGCAGCCCGAGCCGGGTCAGTTCGGCGTCGGACAGGTGGAACCCGTCCATGGGCACATGAGCGAAGCTGCTCTCCTCCGGCGCCTCCCAGACCGCGTTGAGCTCGCGGACCAGGGCCTCTGCGAGGGTGGTCTTGCCTGACCCGGGAGCCCCCACGATGCCGATGACCGCCCGGCCGCCTCGCGCGTCGGCGAGGGACGAGGCGCGTTCCAACAGCTCCGGCAGCGTCATCGGACCGCGTTGGCCTGGAGGTGGTTCGCCATGAAGCGGCGGGAGTGGACGGCGAGGTCGGCGCCGTCGGTCCACAGGTTCCGCCAGATCGCCAGGTCTTTCTCCGTGATGTTCATGTGCTGGGTGTCCAAATGGATCAGGGCGTGGTCGTGGCCGACGTTGTCGGCCAGCCGGAGCACGTCGTGGGCGAGGGTGTTTGTGACGTTGGTATCTTATCGGCCGCAGATCTCCAGGCACAGGGTCGGGCCTGGATCCGGCCGTTTCCCCGGATGACGCGCGGGGACGCCTACATGACCGGACATTCGCCGCGCGTGCCGCGGGCGCCGCCGTCGTGCATAGGATTGCTCCAGACGCAGTTCGGCTGCAGACCCGGGACAGGAGCTTTCCAGTGCTAAACGTCATCAGCTACAACCTCCGTAAGCATGCCGCGAGCGGAGAACTCATGGACCTTAGCGTCAACTACGACGTCGATGTGATGTGCCTGCAGGAGTGCGACACGGAGAAGCTGCCGCACAAACTCGACGACCTGGAACTGGCCGATTCCACCAAGGGCAACCGGCTGGGGCTCGCCATCTACTACCGCCGCCGCCGCTTCACGGCGCTTGAGACCAACACCTTTTCGCTGAAGAAGTCGCTGCACGACTACCTGCTGTCGCCGGCGCACGAGCGGCTGCTCGGGGTGCGGCTGGTGGACGATGAGTCGCAGCGCGAGGTGGTGGTCGGGGACTTCCACGCGGCGCCGCTGACCGCGACCAACTCCCTCCGCCGGCACCAGATCCGCGCCGGCCACGAGGCCTTGCTGGGCATGGGCGGCGCCAAGACGCTCATGGTCGGCGACTTCAACTACCCGTTCTTCACGAAGAGCCTCACCGAGCACCTGAAGGAAACCGGCTACGAACTCTCGCTGAGCAACCGCCAGACCTACACGCGGTACGCCGTCTTCAAGGGGCACTTCGACTTCGCCACCTCGCTGGGGCTGGACATCAAGAGCGTGGAGACCTTGCCGCGCGGAGAGTCGGACCACCTGCCCATCCTGGTGACCGCCGAATACACCTGACGCCCTTGACCCGGCCGTGTCCCCGGGGTGCACTGGAGGTGTTGCCCCGCGCCGGCTCCAGGGAAGGAAATTGGCGATGAAGGCAGGAACACGCGTCAGCTGGAACACCCCGCAGGGCCGGACCCGCGGGAAGGTTATCGAGCGCAAGACCAGCGACTTCCAGCTGGATGGCCATACCTTCCGGGCAAGCGAGGACAATCCCATGTTCGTCGTTGAGTCGGAAGGGTCGGGGGCCCGCGCGGCGCACCGGGCCGACGCCCTGGCAGAGGACTGACATGGCAGCCCGCCACGAGGTCCTGGTCATCGGCGGCGGCAACGCCGGCATCTCGCTGGCCGCGCGGCTGCGGCGGTACAAGGTCGAGGACATTGGGCTGGTCGAGCCGCGTACCACCCACTACTTCCAGCCGTTGTTCTCCCATATCGGCGCGGGCGCCGCCAGGATGAGCGAGGCCGTGCGCGACCAGGCCAAGGTCATGCCGCGCGGGGTCGAATGGATCAGGGGCTCCGTGGCGGACATCCTGCCGGGGGAGAACGCCGTGGTCCTCGCGGACGGGAGCCGGGTGGGCTACGGGCAGCTCGTGGTGTGCCCGGGACTGCAGCTGGACTGGGACGGCGTGCCGGGCCTCGCGGAGGCCATGGCCTCGCCGGACGTGACGTCCAACTACGATCCGGCGATGCCCGGGAAGACCTGGGCGCTGGTGCGGTCCCTGCGGTACGGGACGGCCGTCTTCACGCAGCCGCCCGGTCCCGCCAAGTGCGCCGGCGCGGCCCAGAAAATCGCCTACATGGCCTGCGACTACTGGCGCGAACAGGACGTGCTCCGCGACATCCGGGTGGTCCTCGTGGTTCCAACGCCCACGGTCTTCGGGGTCGAGGGCGTGGACGCGGTGCTCGACGCCAAGGTTGCGGAGTACGGGATCGAACTGCGGACCGGCACCATCCTCGCCGGCGTGGATTCCGCGCGCCGGACGGTGTCCCTGGCCGGCCCGGCGGGGACCGAGGAGCTCGCCTTCGACCTGCTGCACGTGGTGCCGCCGCAGTCCGCGCCGGACTGGCTGAAGTCCACGGCGCTGCCGGCCGCAGGGGATGGCGGCGGCTTCGTGGAGGTGGACCCGGAGCTGCTCAGGCACCGGCGCTACCCGAATGTGTGGTCCCTGGGCGACGCGGCGGCGACGCTGAACTCCAAGTGCGGCGGGGCCCTGCGCAAGCAGGTCAAGGTGCTGGCCAAGAACCTCAAGGCCGTGCTGGCCGGGCGCGAGCCGCAGCAGCGCTACAACCACTACGGCGTCTGTCCGTTCACCCTGACGCGGCACACGGTCCTGTTCGCCGAGTTCGACCACCAGTACCGTCCCATGCCGACGTTCCCCTGGCTGGACCCGGCCAAGGAGCGACGCTGGGCGTGGGTACTGGACCGGCGGATCTTCCCGCAGATCTACTGGCACCTGATCCTTAAGGGGCGTGCCTGACCGGGGGAGGCTACTGCGGGACGATGATCTGCCAGGCGTCCGGCTCCACGGTCCAGGAGCGGCGGGTGTAGGGGCCGTGGATTTCGCCGTCGTCAATGGTGGAAAACGGACCGCGCGTACCGGAAATAACGACGGCGGTGCCTCGCCCGGCCATAACGTCCTTCCTCTTCGCGTGGTTGCCGTCCCTCAGTTCGAGGGCGTAGGCGATCCGGGCCGGGAGGCTGACGGCTTCCCAGACGATGACGTCGACCTGGCCGTCGTGGGGATCGGCCTCGGGGACCAGCCGGGCGCCGCCGCCGATGGTGCCGCCGAGGGCCAGTGCGGCCATCAGGACGGGATCCTCGCCGGAGTGGATGACTCTGCCGTCGACAGTGACTTCCAGGTGCCAGCCCTTCTCGGTGGCGCCGGCCGCGATGGCCCCGGCGGCGTAGCCGAGCTTGCCCAGCTTTACCCGGCCGAAGGCCTTCTTGGCGGAAGCGCCTTTCTGGACCGCCGCGACCCCGATGCCGACGTGGACCGCGTTGACCGCGATGCCGCCGTCGTCGGCCACCAGCAGCTCGATGGGCCGCGGCCGGCCCGCCAGGACGATGGCGGCTGCCTGCTCGGGATCCGGCGGGATGCCGAGGGTGCCCGCCAGGTCGTTGCCGGTGCCGAGCGGGACCAGGCCGAGGGGGCCGGCATCCCGGAGCCGGCCCTTCGTGTGGAGGCACTGCACCGCCGCGTGCAGCGAGCCGTCGCCGCCGAGCACCACCAGCCGCCGCCCGTCCAGGGCGTCGAGCGCGCGGTCCAGCTCCTCGACGCTGTGCGTGGCGGCCGATTCCACCGGGTCGCCGGCGCGGCGGAGCACGCCGAGGGCGGCCTCGACCGCGTTATCGTCGGCGGTTCCGGCCGACGCGTTGACAACAGCCAGAAATCCGGGCCCGGCCATGGTGCCCTCCCGTCGCAGTTTTGGACCCATCATAGGCGCGTTGGGCCGGACCGACGTTGTGGACGCGGCGGGCCGTGCCTCAGCCATCGGCTGGCCGCGGGCCGCAGGTCGGCTGCCCGGAGCCGTGCCCGCCGCCCGAGGTGCTCTGGCATAGTGGTGGGAAGGCCTTGCCCGCGCAGGACCGGCAGGGCCATACGAGGAGGAACCGTGGAGGAGGTAGGCGAGTTCCTGCGCAACCTCGACTCCGGGTGGGTCTATCCCCTCGGTGCGCTGAGCGTAGCCCTGTCCGCGGTCCTGCCGCCCATGCCGAGCACCACGCTCTTCGTGGCCCTCGGTTCCCTCTCGGCAAGCTCGGGCCACCTCAACAGCGTCCTTCTCGCCACCGCCATGTTCGCCGGAGCCGTTGCCGGGGATCTGGCAACGTTCCTGCTGGTGAGGCACGTCAAGCTGCACGAACGCTCTTTCTTCACCAAGCCGCGCTGGCAGTCGGCGTTTCGTTCGGCCGGCCGGCGCTTGAGGGCCAAGGGCCTGCCGTTCGTCCTGGCCTCCCGTTTTGTCCCGCTGGGCAGGCTCTCCCTGAACGTTGCCGCCGCGGCAACCGGGCAGCCGCTGCGCGGTTTCGCGGCCCATTCCGCGCTCGCCGCACTCCTGTGGTCGGCCTATGCCGTCGGTGTTGGTACGTTGTCCGGATCATGGCCGGCGCTGTCCACGGAAGTCGCCGTCCTGCTCGCCATCGTCTTTTCCCTGCTGCTGGGCACGCTGATCAACCATGCGGTGGCGTGGTGGGAGAACCGCGACCAGCCGGCGCCACATTGACGGCATTGTTCCGCCATCAGGCATGGCAGGTCGCCTGCACACGACCCTGAGGGACTGTAGGGAAAGCCGGCGCGGTTCAAATGTGGCGCCGGGCTCCCGCCCCGGTACGGCTAGCGCTGCGGCGAGGTCCGGACGGCGCCGATGCTGGCCGTGATGACCAGGGCGATGGCCACCAGATGGCTCCAGCCGAGTTCCTGGCCCAGTACGGCGAACCCGGCCAGCGCCGCGACTGCGGGAGCCAGGCACGTCAACACCGAGAACGTCGCCGCGGGGATGCGCCGTAGCGCGATGAGCTCGAAGGCGTAGGGGAGCGCTGACGACATCACGGCGACGCCGAGTCCCACGGCGAGAATTACCGGGTCCAGCAGGGCGGTGCCGGCGGTGAGGGCCGCGCCCGGGACGGCGATGACGGTGCCGAAGGCCATGGCGAGCGCGAGGCCGGCCAGGCCGGGGAAGGCGGCGCCGGTGCGGGCGTTGAGCAGGATGAAGAAGGCCCAGCAGGCCGCGGCACCCAGGGCAAACAGGACGCCGAGGGGGTCGATGCCGCCGTCGGTGCCCCCGCGGCTGATCAAGGCGACACCGGCGAATGCGAGCAGGGCCCAGAGGACGGCGATCCAGCGCCGGCTGGCGACCACGGAGAGCACCAGCGGGCCCAGCACCTCGAGGGTGACGGCCACGCCGAGCGGCAGCCGGTCGATCGCCGCATAGAAAAACGAGTTCATGGCCGCCATCGCCACGCCGAACCCCGCCGCGGTCCACCACGCCGCCCTGCCATGCCCGCGCAGCCTGGGCCGGGCAAAAGCCAGGAGGACCACGGCCGAGAAGAACAGCCGCAGGAAGACCATGCCGAGCGGCCCGGCGGCCGGAAAGACCAGCACGGCCAGCGCGGCGCCGACCTGCTGGCACAGGATTGCCGCCAGGACCAGCCCCAGCGCACCCGCGTAACCCGGCGTCACGGTGGAGGCGGCGGCAAGCGGGCGCGTCAGTGGGCCTCGCGGTACTCGTGCAGCAGCCGCGCCTCGGTCGAAGCCAACCGGCGCCCGCCGGCACTATGTCGGGCCCGCTCGCGCCGGGCGTGGCAAAGCCATTTCATGATGGCATCCTAGCGGCGCGGAGTGGGCGTCCCTACTGGCGGCCTACCTAAGCGTCTGGCAGTGTGGGATGCAGCCGGTTCCGGCGTCCATAGCACCGATGTTCAAGGAGATGAGCCGATGGCCGATTCGCTCGCATCGACGGAGCAGCCCTCAGAGGAGCGCGCCGCAGACGTCGCCGACAGCGAGGCCGTACCGGAGGAGGCCGCCGAGGCCCTCGCCCGGAAATCAGCTACGACGAACAGTTTACTCCCGCCGCCCCCGGCAGCTGCGGCCGCGGGCCCGCCGTCGTCCGTGGACGCCCGGCCAGCCCCGTTCGAAGCGGACGCGCGCAATCCCGTCTACGTGGAGTGGCTGCGCAACGGTCGATGCTCGGTGACGCGAAGGTCATCGCACGCCAGCTCTCCGGCCAGGCGAGCATGTGGCAGAACCCCTTCGCCTACCCGAACCCCCGCGCGGCCGTGGACCGGGCGTCCGTGTGGTTCACCGCCTACCCGCTTTCGCTCATCACCGGGCCGGCGCAGACGTTCCTGGCGGCGCTCGGCGACCCGGGGCTGTGGCAGGCGTTCGAGCAGATCGGGATCAAGGCCATCCACACCGGGCCGGTGAAGCTGGCCGGCGGGCTCAAGGGCTGGGAGCACACGCCCAGCGTGGACGGGCATTTCGACCGGATCAGCATGGCGATCGATCCCCTGTTCGGCACCGAGGACGAGTTCCGCGCGATGTGCGAGGTGGCCACCGAGCATGGCGGCACCATCGTGGACGACATCGTCCCCGGCCACACGGGCAAGGGCGCGGACTTCCGGCTCGCGGAGATGAACTATCGGGACTACCCGGGCATCTACCACATGATCGACATTCCGGAATCGGACTGGCACCTGCTGCCGGACGTTCCCGACGGCGAAGATGCCGTTAACATCGACGCCGACACGGAGCGGGCGCTGCAGCAGGCCGGATACATCATCGGCGAACTGCAGCGCGTCATCTTCTACGAGCCGGGCGTGAAGGAAACCAACTGGAGCGCCACGCGCGCGGTCATGGACACCAACGGCCAGATGCGGCGCTGGGTCTACCTGCATTACTTCAAGGCGGGGCAGCCCTCGATCAACTGGCTGGACCCGACGTTCTCCGGCATGCGCATGGTCATGGGTGACGCCCTGCACTCGCTCGTGGACCTCGGCACCGGCGCGCTGCGGCTGGACGCCAACGGCTTCCTCGGCGTGGAGAAAAGCGCGGAGGAGCGGCCGGGCTGGTCCGAGGGACACCCGCTCTCCGAAGCGGCCAACCAGATCATCGGCAGCATGGTCCGTAAGGTCGGCGGGTTCACCTTCCAGGAGCTCAACCTCAGCATCGACGACATCAAGGCGACGTCGGAGACCGGGCCGGACCTCTCCTACGACTTCGTCACCCGGCCCGCGTACCACCACGCGCTGGTGATGGCGGATACCGAGTTCCTGCGGCTGACCCTGCGCCAGGCCATGGAGATCGGCGTGGACCAGGCCTCCCTGGTGCACGCGATGCAGAACCATGACGAGCTGACCTACGAGCTGGTCCACTTCATCACCAAGCACAAGGAGGAGGTCTTCGAGTACGACGGCGGCGAACTCACCGGTGCGGAGCTCGCCCACCGGATCCAGCAGGACCTCCGGGACGGCATCACGGGCGAGGCGGCGCCGTACAACCTGGTGTTCACGGCCAACGGCATCGCCTGCACCACGGCCAGCGTGATCACCGCGGTCCTGGGCATCCGCGACTTCAACGCGATCACGGTTGAGGACGTCGACCGGATCCGCCGCGTCCACCTCCTGCTGGCCATGTACAACGCGCTGCAGCCGGGCGTCTTCGCGCTCTCCGGCTGGGACCTCTGCGGCATGCTGACGTTGGACCGGTCCAAGGTGGCCGAGCTGCTCTCCCGCGGCGATACCCGCTGGATCAACCGCGGCGCCCACGACCTAATGGGCTTCAACCCCTCCGCCCAGACCTCGGCCGCCGGCATGCCGAAGGCCAAGGCCCTCTACGGCACGCTGCCGGAGCAGATGGAGGACGAGGACTCCTTTGCCCGGCAGCTCGCACGCATCCTGGCCGTCCGCGAGCAGCACGGCATCGCCAAGAGCGGGCTGATCGACGTGCCGGACGTCTCGCACCGGGGCATGCTCGTGATGGTGCACGACCTTCCCTCGGGCGACCGCGAGGTCACGGTGCTGAACTTCTCCGACCAGGACATCGCCGGCACGGTCCGCTCCGAGCTGCTGGCCACCGGCGCCGAAGTGACGGACGCGTTCAGCGGCGACTCGGTCGGAACGGTGGATGACCTGCACAGCTTCTACATCCAGCTGGAGGCCTACCAGGGCACCGCCCTGCTGGTGGTGGCTCCGGAACCGGAAGAGGAGAACGACGGCGAAGCGTCCGAGAGCGCGGACCGCGCCTAGGTGACCGGCACGGCGTGACGGGTACGACGACGGCGGCCGGCTGGCCGCCGCCGTCGTACCTGGCCTAGAGCTCGAGGTCGCCGAACCCGCCGTCGGCGTCACCGAAGAAACCGCCGAAGCCGCCCTGATCCCCGAAGCCTTCGCCGGCGGACGCGATCCCGTCGCCGACTCCCTCGGCGGCACCGGCAATCCCCTCGCCGATGCCGCTGAATCCCTCCAGCAGGGGCCCGGCGATGGCCGAGCCGACGAAACCGGCGGCGACGCCGGCCAGGAGGCCCGCGCCCAGGCCGCCGGCCGCGCCCGCAGCACCCGCGGCGAGCCGGCCGCCGCCCTGCCCGCCGCGGCCGAGGATGCGCTCCATGAACCCGGGGCGGGAGATCTCGGCGCGGGTCGCGGTGCGGGCCAGGACCTCCGGCCGGTCCGAGCCGGCCTGTTCCGAGGCCGGCAGCTGGCTGTTGAGCTCGTCCCGGAGCATCGCCCGTTGCTGCGGGGTCAGCCGGCTGAAGGCCTCGGCGTGCGCGCGCTCCATATCCTGCGGCGGGGCGGTGTGCAGCATGTACTTGTACTTCGCGATCGCCGCCTGGTCGGCGTTCTGGCCCTGCCCCTGCATCGGGCGGCCGCCGGGCTGGTTCGGGGCCGAGGGATACTGCGGGCGGCCGTAACCCTGGTTCTGGCCGTAGCCGGATTGGCCGTAGCCGGATTGGCCGTAGCCTTGGTTCTGGCCGTAGCCCTGGTTCTGGCCGTAACTGCCCTGGTTTCCGCCGGACGGACGCTGCTGGCCGGTGCGGCGGGCCAGTTGTTCCTTCGCGTACTGCATGGCCATGGTCTTGCCCCTGCGGACCAGCTTGTCGAACATTCCCACGTGCGGCTCCTTTGGTTGGTGTGGTCGGACCGTTGTGCGATCAGGCCCCACCTTCTTAACCCCCCGCCTCCGGCATGAGTTCCGCGGCCCGCGGCGCCCCTCAAATCGGTCGCAGGCGCACCGCCGGCCGGCAGGGGAGGCTAGCCTGAATGCATGGCTCATTCTGCGACGCACTCCACGACCCGCATTGTGCTGGCCGAACGGCCCGAGGGCACGCCGACCGAATCGACCTTCCGCACCGAGACAGCCGAGCTGCCGGCGCCGGCCGAGGGGCAGCTGGTGGTGCGCAACCGGTACATCTCGTTGGATCCGTACATGCGGGGCCGGATGAGCGCGGCCAAGTCCTACGCCAAACCGACGCCGATCGGGGACGTCCTCCCCGCCGAGACCGTGGCCGAGGTGGTGGAGAGCGGGCACCCGGACTTCGCCGCCGGCCAGCTGGTGGTGACCTACGGCGGGTGGCAAAGCGCCGCCGTCGTGCCCGGAAAGATGGCGCGCCGCATTGCGGACAACGGACTGCCGGAGTCCACCGCGCTCGGTGTCCTCGGTATGCCGGGCTTCACCGCCTACTCGGGCATGGCGGAGATCGGCAGGATCCAGGCGGGCGAGACGCTCGTGGTGGCGGCGGCCGCGGGGCCGGTCGGCTCGGCCGTCGGACAGCTGGCCAAGGCGGCCGGCGCCCGGGCCGTGGGCATTGCCGGCGGCGCCGAGAAGTGCGCCTACCTGGTGGAGGAACTCGGCTTCGACGCCGCCGTGGACCACCGCTCCGCCGACTTCGCCGACCGGCTGAAGGCTGCCTGCCGCGACGGCATCGACGTGTACTGGGAGAACGTCGGCCGCAAGGTCCTCGAGGCGGTGCTGCCGCTGCTGAACCTCTACGGGCGGATGCCGGTCTGCGGGATGGTGGCGCAGTACAACGCCACCGGAGTCCCGGAGGGGCCGGACCGGCTACCCGGTTTCATGCGCGCCGTCCTCAACCAGAGCCTGACCGTGCGTGGCTTCATCCAGACCGAGTTCCGCGCCAAGCACTGGGACGGCTTCCAGCAGGACATGGCCCGGCTGGTCGCCGAGGGGCGGATGAAGTACCGCGAGGACGTGGTCGAGGGCCTCGAGAGTGCCCCGAAGGCCTTCACCGGACTGCTCGAAGGGCACAACTTCGGCAAGCTGCTGATCAAGGTCTGATGGCCGCACCTTCCGCGAGCCTGGCGAGCTTGTCCGGGTTCCGCACAATGTAGACGCCGGTGACCTGGCCGTCCCGGACCTCGACCATCGCGGCCAGATCCAGCCGGCTCCCGCTGAAGAGCAGCAGGCCGGGCAGGCTGTTGAGGGTGGAGAATTCCACACGCATGTCCGGCAGGCTCTTGGAAGCGAGGCCGGCCAGGAACCGGGCCACGCGGTCCGCCCCCTGCACGGGCCTGCGCGCAGCGGAAACCTTGCCGCCGCCGTCGGACAGCAGCACGGCGCCCGGGGCGAGCAGGTCCATCAGGGACTGCAGGTCCCCGCCGAGCGTGGCCGCCATGAACTGGTCCGCGACCTGGCGCTGCCGGGCGGTGTCGACGTCGAACCGCGGCTGCCGTTCCCTTACGTGCTCCTTGGCGCGGTGCGCCAGCTGGCGCACGGCGGCGGCGGACTTGCCGGTGGCGTCGGCGATGTCGGTGTAGGGGAAGTCGAAGACCTCGCGCAGCACGAAGACGGCACGCTCATCCGGCGTTAGCGACTCGAGCACCACCAGCATCGCGACCGAGAGCGCCTCGCCCAGCACGGCGTCTTCGGCGACATCGGGCCCGGTCAGGATCGGCTCGGGCAGCCACGGACCGACGTAGTCCTCGCGCCGCCGCCGGGCGGAACGGAGCGAGTTCAGCGCGGTCCGGGTTGCGACTTTAGCGAGGTAGGCGCGCGCGTTGTGCACGTCGTCGTCCGCTATCTCCGCCCACTTCAGGTAGCTGTCCTGGACCACGTCCTCGGCATCCGTTGCCGTGCCGGTGATCTCGTAGGCGATGGCGAAGAGCAGCGAGCGGTGCTCTTCGAAGGCCTCGGCGGAGCCCATTCAGCGTGCCCCTGCCGGTTCCAGTGCCGCCGCCGGGCGGGGTCCCTTGGGCCAGCCGTACGAGCCGCCGCGGGCCTCCTTGCGGATCCACGACATTGTCATCCGGCACACCTGTTCCTTCACCATGGCCCCCATTCTGCCGCGCAGCGCCAGGCCGCGCGGCCGGTCGTCGGCATGCACCAGCTGGATCAGCCCCGCCGAGCGGCCCAGGCTGATGCACCTCACGATAAACCCGCCGGAGAAGGATTCGGGAGCGCGGCCCAGCATCCGGTCCGCGATGGCGTCCGCCGCGTGCGCGCCGAGCGGCATGGCAGTGGCGCAGGCCATCCGCAGGTGGGCGCCGACCGAGTCCGGGAGCCGGGCCGCGTCCCCGGCGCCGAAGATTTCGGGATGCCCGGGCACCGAAAGCGCCTCGTCCACCAGCAGCCGGCCGTGTTCCTCGGTGGGCAGGCCGCTGTCCCGCGCCAGCTCCGGCGTGGCGAATCCCGCGGTCCACACGATCAGGTCCTCCGGCGCCAGGCTCTCCGGGGCGGTTTCCGCGGACGACGGCGGCAGGTGCGTTCCGTCCGGACGTTGCGCCTCGGTGTTGTCCACCAGCGCGACGCCGAGGCCGGCCAGCCTCCTCCGCAGCTCGCGCCGTCCGCTCGCAGACAGGTCGGACCCGATGGTGCCGCGCGATACCAGCCGGACCCGCAGACGCGGATGCCGCTCCGCGATTTCCGAGGCGGCCTCGATTCCAGTCAGTCCGCCGCCGACCACGTTTACCACCGCACCCGGTGCCAGGCCGGCCAGCCGGGCCCGCAGCAGCGCGGCCGATTCCTCGTCCGCCAGGCCGCCGGCACCCGCGGCCGCGTGGCTGGAACTGCCCGCCGCGTAGAGCAGCGAGTCGTAGCCCAGTGGTTCCCGGCCATCCGTGAAGTGGACCAGCCGCGCGTCCGGATCGATCCGCGCGGCCCGCCCGACGACGATGGCCACGTCCGGGTGCAGCAGCGATTCCAGCGGCAACGAGGCGGTTTTCCTGGTCCCGGCGGCGACCTCGTGCAGCCGGATCCGTTCGACGAAGTCCGGCCGCGGATTGACCACCGTGACGCCCGCGCGGCCGGCCAGCTCATTGTTTGCCGCGAGCCGGTTCGCCGCCAGCACTCCCGCATAGCCGGCTCCGATTATGACTACCCGCTGTACAGCCACCGTAAACTCCTTTGTTCGATTCAGACCGACATACCCAAGACACCGGCCGCGCGGGATTTGTGACATGATCGGCCGAATGGAGCCACTGAGCAGCCGCATCATTCTTCGCCCCTCCGATCCCGGCAAGAGCCAGGCCTTCTACCGGGACACCCTCGGCCTGGCCGTCTACCGCGAGTTCGGCGACCCGAAGGACCCGGGACAGGTCTTCTTCCTGGGCAACGGGATGCTCGAAGTGTCCGGCCGGCGGGACGCCGAAGGGCCCGGGCGGATGGAGCTGTGGATTCAGGTCCGGGACGTGCACGCCGAGCACCGCCGGCTGGAGGAAGCGGGAGTGCAGATTCTTCGCGCGCCGCAGCAGGAGCCGTGGGGCCTGATCGAAATGTGGATCGCCGATCCGGACGGTGTGCGCATCGTCCTCGTCGAGGTCCCCGCCGACCACCCGCTCCGCCGCGACCAGCGGGATCCCGCCGCCATGTGAGGCCGGGGGGAATCTGCCCCTGGCCGGCCGCGGGGCACGCGCTAGCGCAGCGTCTGCCGCCTCGGCCTGCCCGCCGCGAAGAACGTCGTCTTGGCGATCAGCGCGAGCACCCCCAGGTCCAGCAACATCTGCACCGTTACCACGGCGCGGGCCGTGTCGTTCACGGGTGTGATGTCGCCGAACCCCACCGTGGCGAAGGTGGATGACGTGAAGTAGAGCGCATCCAACCGTCCGAGCGGCTCGGTGAACGCGTTCGGATCCGTCGCGGCGAGCGAGAGGTAGAGCAGTGCGAACAGGCAGATAAAGAGCACCACGAGTTCGATGACGAATTCCACAGCCCGCAGCCGCGGTGTGCCGGCCGCGAGGATCCTCCACACGGCGAACGCCATCGCGGCACTGAAAACCAGGACGACAGCGGCCAGCCGCAGCCATGGGCCAAGGTTGGCGCCTTGGCGGAAGCCGCCGATCGGCAGGAGGAAATACGCCGCCAGCACAACGACCAGGACGGCGGTTGTCCGTCCCGCCGACGCGGCCACGAGCTTGACCAGCGATCGGTTCATGCGCGAATCATAGCGCTCTGGTCGCGCAGGGGCATGATCAGCGGGGGATGAGCCGGAACAGGAAGCGCGTCCGGACCATGACCCAGAGCAGCGCCAGCACCGCGGCATAGGCCAAGGTGTTGAGCCAGATCCTGCCCTCGTTCAGCACCTGGATGTTGTCGATGACCAGCACCAGGAACACGTGCATGATGAAGACGTAGAGCGTCGCCTGGCCGAGGGGAATCAGCAGCCAGCCCAGGGCCCGCTTCAGCAGCGCCCAGTAGGCGCTGAGCAGGGCGTACCCGGCGACGACGATCACCAGGACGTTCAGCAGCCTGCCCGGACCAAGGAACGTCCGGTTGAAGTAGCGGTCGTAGACGTCCTGGTAGAGCGCATCCGGCAGCAACGCCAGCCGCACGTCGTAGGCGTTGGCCAGGTAGGGGTTGCACCAGGAGAACAGGGCGAGCAGCGCCGCCAGCAGGACGCAGGCCCCGAGCACGATCCGGTGCCGGGCGAACCAGGCGACGATCGCGCGGCGGTGGTAGCCGGTCACCATCCCGACGACGAACAGCAACTGCCACACGAGCAGCGGGAAGGAGTCCTCGAACTGTGACGGCAGCAGGCGCAGCCGGGTGGTTGAGCCGAGGACGTAGAGCGTGGTGCTGAGCAGGAGGACCAGCCAGGCCTTCTTTCGCGCCAGCGCCGCGAGGATCAGCGGGCTTGCCAGCAATAGGATCACGTACAGGCCCATGATGTTGAACTGCCACGGGCCGAACTGCAGGCTGAGGATCTGCGGCACCACGTTGCCCGGCACCGGATACTGCAGGATGCCGTCCATGCCGGCATAGAGGTCGTAGGTGCGGCCGGCGGCGGCGCGCCCCGCGGCGCCGGTGCCCTGGTCGGAGAAGGTGGTGACGGCGTCGGATTCCACGGACGGCAGCCAGCTCAGCGCAAAGATCGCCACCACCACGGCCAGCGCGGTCAGGTAGAGTTTTCCGGCCCGCCGCGCCGTGGCATCCACGACGTCGCCGAGGCCGTCCGCGGCGCGCGGGCCATAGACCATGCCGAGCACGGTGCCGGAGAGCAGCACGAACAGTTCGGCCCCGGACACCACGCCGATGGCTTCCTGGCTGAGCAGCTGGAACAGGGAGACCAGGCCCAGATGGTTGACCACGACGAAGACGATGGCGATGCCGCGGAGCAGGTCCACGCGCAGGTCCCGCCTCGTCTCCTCCGCGTAGGCCCAGGACCGGGCAGCTCCCCGGCGGGTCGGGAGGAACCACAGGATGGCCGCGGCCGCGAGCGTTCCGGCGACCGCGACCCACGCCGGGATGCCGCTGAGCGCGGTCCCTTCGCCCGGTGCCCCGGTACCGGCGGCCCGCTCGGTGACCGGGCCGATGACCAGGGCCGAGTCGGCAAGGTCGGCCCGGAAGGCAGCGGCCTGAGTGCCATCGAAGCTGACCCTCCAGTCCACGGTGGTCTCGCCGAGCGCGCGCTGCGTCGTCGTCTCCGTCCAGACGACGGCGCCGATCCTGCGGTGGTCCGTCGAGGCCGACTCGAAGACCTGCTGCCACCAGGCGCTCTTGATCGCCGTCGCCCCGGCACCCCCGGCGCCGGGGCTGAAGAACGCGGCGGTGCGGACCATGAGCGGCTTGCCGGTCTCCACGGCGTAACGCTTGTAGAAGTCCTTGGAATCCAGCAGTCCCGCGAAGGCTCCGGCCTGCGGGACGGTGTTGGCCGCGGGTCCGCCGCGAGTCTCGTCGTGGAAGGCGGAGAGCCCCACCCAGTCCACCGCGGCGTCGCCCGGATAGTAGGGAGCGTACGCGTCGTCGGCCTGGTTCCATACGCCGTCGGAGTTCGTGTCCAGCAGGCTGAACCCGTCGCTGCCGGGCTGGGGAGCGTGCTTGCTCTTGCCGTACGGGTAGTCCAGCGCGGCGTACGGCGACCACACCATGACGGCGCCGGGAAGCCGCTCGTGGACGGCGTCGGACACCGCCCGGAACGCCGCCGTATAAGCGGCGGGCTGCTGGCCCCAGGCCATCCAACTGCTGTTCATGTCCGGAGCGAAACGGACGAACAGCATCCCCTCGAACCCCTCGCTCAGAGACTGCAGCCTCTCGGCCAGCTTGGAAGCCTCGGCGGCATCGATTTGCGCCAGGGGAACGGTTGGGTGGATCGAGAGCACGGCGTGCGATCCCTCCGCCGCGGCCTGCTGCAGGAAGTCCTCGAGGTAGCGCCGCTCCGTGTCCTGGAGCGGCCACGGCATCTCGTGGTCGTAGACCGCCGCGGACGCTTCCAGCCGGTCGGCGTAGGCCCGCGCGCTGTCGGAACCCCAGTCCAGCTCGGCGCCGAACAGCGAGGCGTCGGGTTCCGCCGGAGCCTGGTCCTGTCCTGCCTCGCTGCCAGGGACGGCGGCATGTGCCGCGGTGCTGCCCGGCAGCATCGCGGCTCCGATTGCCATCACGACGGCGGCGAGTGCCGAAACGTAAAACCAGCGCCTGATCAGGCCAAAAAGTGAAGTCCGTAGGGGATCCGCTGCCACGGCAATACCCTACAGCCGGGGGTGGCCTGCGGGAGGGCCGAATCAGGCAACGGGGACACAAACGGCAGAAAAGGCTCTGGCCCCGGAAGCGCGTTGGGGGGCCTTCCGAGGCCAGAGCCTTGAAAGTCCGGCCGGACACTTCGGCTGTTGGGGGGAACCGCAGTCAACGGACCGGACCAAGAAATTACTCTACATCATCAACGGTAAGCTTGCTTCCCGGAAGTGAAACTTTTCACTCAAATTCTCCCCGATCCGTCCGCCGGGGAACCGCGGTGACCCGGGAGGCGGCGCGGCGTAGACTGCGCCCAAGGCCGGGAAACGAGGACGCCGGACGCCCTGCCGCCGTCGGAGCGGCGGGCCCATTGCTGCCCGGAGGCGAAAGGCGCGAGGTGATGTTCGAGGTTGCTGCAGAGGCGTACAACCGCTTCATGGGCAGGTATTCGGAGCCCCTGGCCGCGCGCTTCATCGATGCGGCCGGCGTGCATCCGGGACAGGAAGCGCTGGACGTTGGTTGCGGCCCCGGCGCCCTGACGGCGCAGTTGGCGGCCAGGCTGGGACCCTCGGCGGTCAAGGCTCTCGATCCGTCGTCGTTTGTCGAGGCGCTCCGGGAGCGGCTGCCCGGCGTTGAGGTGACCTCCGGGGTGGCGGAGCGGCTGCCCTACCCCGACGACGCCTTCGACTGTGCACTGGCCCAGCTGGTGGTTCACTTCATGACCGATCCGGTGGCCGGGCTCGCGGAAATGGCGCGGGTCACCCGGCCCGAAGGTGTCGTCGCCGCGTGCGTTTGGGACCTCGCCAAGGGAGGCGGGCCGCTCTCCCTTTTCTGGGAGGCCGTGCGCGGGGTCGATCCTTCGGCGCCCGGCGAGGAGAGCCGGCCCGGCACGCGCGAGGGCCACCTGGCGGAGCTCTTCGCCGCGGCGGGTCTGCACGGCCTAGAGGAACGCAAGCTGACCGTCCGGGTGGCGTACGCCGGGTTCGCCGAATGGTGGGACCCCTTCACTCTCGGGATCGGGCCCTCCGGCGCCTATCTCCGCGGGCTCGACGCGGCCAAGCGCGGACAGATCCGGGAGCGGTGCGCAGGCCTGCTGCCCGAGGGGGCTTTTGAGGTCGATGCGTCGACCTGGTGCGTCCGCGGCCGTCCGTGAAAAGCGGCCCGGGGGGAGCGGTTCGCCTTCCAGCCACAACAGAGGAGGCGGCACGGCCTGGCGGCTGACCCCGGCGCGCTCGTTCAGCTGGACCAGCGCCCCGCGTGGTCCGCGGGATCGAAGTAAACCGAGCCGAACATAAAGATGCCGCGCTGGGGGAGGCGGAAGTCGCCGAGGCGTGCCTGTTCGGCGAGCGGGCCCAAGGGGCCAAGGTCCTCACCCCTGAGTGTGGCCGTGGCCGCATCGATGGCCCAGACGCGCCGGGGGATGGCCTTGAAGCGCTGGCTGTTCGGCGAACTGCCGGTCAGCGCGATGCTGCCGGAGTCCAGGACGAGGCCGGCCGCGGGGCCCATCGCCTTCAGCGCGGCCGTTGTCCCCAGGAGCGGTGCGGGCATCAGGCCGGCGACGGCGGACAGGACGCGAGTGGCCGGGGTCGCGGACAGGTGCATGGTCCAGCTGAGGCCGACGGTGCCGCCGATCGCTAGTCTCAGCGTCTCTTCGCCCGTCCACTGCAGTTCGATGTCCTCCACCGGTGCCGCCGCGAGGGCGTTGCCGAAGTACCGCGGGCAGGACATCGCCGGCGGCACCGTCGAGTACATGGTCCACGCGCCGGCCGGGGTACGGACCCGGACCGAGGTGTAGTCGGGACCGAGCGAGGTGACCGGGAAGCGCCGCATGGCCAGGACGTAGCCGGAGGCGAAGGGCAGCCCCATGACACCGTAGCCGCGGAAGCGTTCCTCCCGCCCGGCCGGCACGGCGGCATCGTGTTCGACGGCGGCGGCGAGCGTGCGCGGACTCTTCATGAGGCCATTGTCCGCCTTTCCCACGCGCCGGATCCGGGCCGGAAGTCCGGGCGGTGCACGGAGCGGCAAGGCGCGGTGCACGGGAAGTCAATGGCTGGGCACTCAGAGACAAGACGGCGGCAGGGCCCGCGGGGGACAGTGGACTGAGAACGCATCGAACGCATCGAACGCCCACAGCGGCCGACGACGAGGAAAGGGGACTCCATGCAGACCCAACAGGACACCCAGCTGGCCGCCTACGCCGAGCTGCTGGCGGCGATCGAACCGGCCGAGGGCGGCCGGGAGATCAAGGACCCGGCGACGGGCGACGTTGTGGGGCGTGCACCCGAGCACTCAGCGCAGGACCTGGAGGCCGCGGTGGCGGCGGCGCGGGCAGCGCAGCCCGCGTGGGGCCGGCTGAGTCACGCCGAGCGCAGCGAGTACCTCAACCGGGCCGCCGACGCCATCGAACATTCCGCCGAGGCGCTCGCCGAGCTGCTGTCCCGGGAACAGGGCAAGCCGCTGAACGGCCCGAACGCGCGCTTCGAGGTCGGGGCCTGCGCGGCCTGGCTGCGGGCCACCGCGTCCTTCGAGCTGGAGCCGGAGGTGCTGGTCGACGACGAGGGCGGCCGCGCCGAGCTGCACTACCGCCCGCTGGGCGTGGTCGGCGCCATCGGTCCGTGGAACTGGCCGATGATGATCTCCGTCTGGCAGCTCGCGCCGTCGCTGCGGATGGGCAACACCGTGGTGATGAAGCCGTCCGAGTACACGCCGCTGAGCGTGCTCGCGCTGGCGAAGGTGATCAACCAGGTGCTGCCGGCCGACGTGCTGCACGTGGTCTCCGGGGGCCGCGACGTCGGCGAGGGGCTGGCCTCGCATCCGGAGATCGACAAGGTCATGTTCACCGGCTCGACCGCCACGGGCAAGGCCATCATCCGATCTTCGGCCGACACTGTGAAGCGGCTGACCCTGGAGCTCGGCGGCAACGACGCCGGGATCGTGCTGCCGGACGCGGATCCGAAGGCGATTGCTGAAGGCCTGTTCTGGGGCGCGTTCATCAACACCGGCCAGACCTGCGCCGCGCTCAAGCGGCTCTACGTGCACGAGGACCTCTACGACCAGGTCTGCGAGGTGCTGGTCGATGTGGCCAAGCAGATGCCGATGGGCGTGGGGCTGGACGAGCAGAACGTGCTGGGCCCGCTGCAGAACAAGGCGCAGTACGACATCGTCGCGGACCTCGTCCAGGCCGCGAAGGACTCCGGCGCCCGCGTGCTGACCGGCGGCGATCCCGAGGCCGGCCAGCCGGGCTACTTCTACCCGACCACGCTGGTGGCAGATATCGACAACGACAACCCGCTGGTCGCCCGGGAGCAGTTCGGCCCGGCCCTGCCGATCGTCAAGTACTCCAGCGTCGACGAGGTCGTGGAGATGGCCAACGGCCTCGAGGTCGGCCTCGGCGCCTCGGTCTGGTCCGCGGACCCGGCCAAGGCCCGCGAGGTGGCGGCCCGCATCGAGGCCGGCACGGTGTGGATCAACAAGCACGGTGCCGTCGACCCGCGGGTGCCGTTCGGCGGCGCGAAGAGCTCCGGCTACGGCTTGGAATTCGGCGCCGAAGGCCTGAAGCACCTCGGCCAGCCGCAGGTCATCAGCTACTGACGGCCCTCGACGGGACGGGCAAAAACGAAGAACAGGGAGGACGACGGCGGAACGCGAGGTTCCGCCGTCGTCCTCCCTCCGCTGGTCAGCAGGGCAGCCGGGCCGGCAGCTTGGCCGGCGCGGTCGTGATCCGGCCGGTGGCGCCGCCGTACGCCCGGCAGAGCTTGATCCCCTTGGCTGCCAGGCCGTCCTTCATCAGGTCCAGAGCCCGCGGACTGAACCCGCGCCACTGCATGTGCATGATGATCGTGCTGCCCTTGCGGCCGTTGGCCACCACGTAGTCGACCACTTCGCTCCGGGACTTGCCGAGGAAGTCCCGCGGATTGACGGTCCACAGCCAGGGCTGCATCTTCGCCCGCTGGTAGCCGCAGAGCACGGTCTTGTTGATCCCGCCGAAGGGCGGCCGGCCGAAATTGGTGACCACCCCCGGGGCCCGCAGTTCCGCGGCGACTCCGGCACAGCTTAGCTTCCTCAGGTCGCGGTGGTGGATGCTGTGGTTGATGACGTACTGGCCGTAGCTCCGCGCGAGCAGCACGATGTCCTCGTCCTCCTCTTCGCGGAAGCGCGTCACGCAGTCGCCGGTCGGGGCGAGCACCAGTCCGAGGTTTTCCTCCTCGGCGTATTCCAGCACCGACTCGTAGGAGGACAGGCTGCGCGGGCAATCGTCAAAGGTCAGCACCGCGCGGTCCGTATAGTTGGGCCCCCGGTGGCTGTTGTACGCCGTGGCGGCGGTGGCCGGCGGCGAGAGGACATGCCCGCTCAGGACCAGGGCGAGGATGGCCAGGAAAGTCGCAGAACGATGGCGGATCGGCATGATGTGCCAGCTTTCCACCGGCGGTGCCTGGCGCCTCTTTGCGTCCCCCAACGGCCCGCTGGATCAGAAAAGTATGATGCGGCGGCCGGCGCCGGTCAACGAATCGGGGCGGCAAAATTTGGGGGCTGCGGGCCGAGCGCTACGAGCGTATCCTGCGCGTCGAGTAGCGCCGCTCGGGGCGGCCGACCTCCCCGTACCGCAGTTGCACCTCGGCCCGGCCTTCCTCGCAGAGATACTCCAGGTAGCGCCGCGCACTGACGCGGGAGATACCTGCCCGGGCGGCGGTCTCGGTCGCAGACAGCGCGGCGCCCGCCTCCTGCAGCCGCTGCTGGACGAGGCTGAGGGTTTCGGCGCTGAAGCCCTTGGGCAGCGGCCGTTCGCCGTGGCCTACGCCGAAGACCCGGTTGACGTCCTCCTGCTCGGCCGTGCCGGCGGAGGACAGCGGCCGGTACGCCTGCCGGTAGTGCTCCAGCCGCTCGCGCAGGTCCTGGCTGGAGAAGGGTTTCATCAGGTAGTGCACGATCCCGCCGCGCAGGGCCCGGCGGACGGTATCCATCTCGCGGGCGGCGCTGATGACCAGGACATCGAGTTCCGGGTCGATCCGGCGCAGCTGCTGCAGCAGGTCCAGGCCGTTGATGTCCGGCAGGTGGATGTCCAGCAGCACCAGATCCGGCTGCAGCGCGTGGACCGCCTCGAGGGCCTGGGCACCGGTGTGGGCCACCCCGGCGACGCTGAAGCCGGCCGCCTGCTTCACGAATCCGGCGTGGACTTTGGCGACCATGAAGTCGTCATCGACTATCAGGACCTTGATCATGCGGGCTGGCTCTGCTTTCCCAGAACGGCGGTGAATTCGGCGCCGGGGGCATTGCGTACGCCCACGCCTCCGCCGCGCCTTGAACATACTAGCCGGGTGAGGGCAAGACCAAAGCCGCGGCCGCCGCCGTCGTCGGAATCCTTGGTGCTGAAGCCCTGCCGGAAGATGTCCTCCACGCTGTCCGCCGCGACGCCCGGGCCGGAGTCCCGGACGGTGACCGTGACCCGGTGCGCCTCGTCCCGCAGATGGACGTGCACCGCGGCGTCCGGCCGGCCGCTGACGGCGTCGATGGCGTTGTCCACCAGGTTTCCGACGACGGTGGTCAGGTCCCGCGAGAGGGTCTCGTCCACGCGGCCCAGGGCGGAGCCGTCGTCCAGCTCCAGGGTGACCACGCGTTCCGCCGCGGAGCTGGCCTTGGCGATCAGCAAGGCGGCGACCGCCGGGTCCTCGATGCGCGTGGTGACATCGTCGTAGAGGCGCGTCCGGCTGAGGCTCACGCCGTCGACGAAGCGGGTGACCTCGTCATATTCTCCGAGCTGGATCAGCCCGGAGATGGTGTGCAGCTGGTTGGCGAACTCATGGGTCTGGGCGCGCAGCGTGTCCGTGGTGGTGCGGGTGGCCCCCAGTTCCTTCTCCAGCGAGGACAGCTCGGTGCGGTCGCGCAGGGTGGTGACCGAGCCGATCAGCCTGCCGCGCGAGCGCAGCGGCATCCGGTTGCAGACGACCACGCGCTCGCCGACCAGCACCAGCCGGTCGGGGCCGGTCTGGTCCGCGGTGAGGACGTCGCGCAGGCGGGCGGGAACGGCCAGTTCATCGAGGGTCTTGCCGGCGCAGTCGTGGGGCAGCTCGAGGAGCTGGCGGGCGCTGTCGTTGGCCAGCGTGATGCGGGCGTGGCGGTCCAGGGCGAGGACGCCCTCCTTCACGTCGTGCAGGATGGCCTCGCGGTGCTCTACGAGGCCGGCGATCTCCTCGGGTTCGAGGCCGAGGGTCTGCCGCTTGACCCGGCGGGCGAGCAGCAGGGAACCGGCGGCGCCGAGGCCTACGGAGACGCCGAGGTAGGTCAGCAGGTTGGGCAGGGCGTCGCCGAGCCGTTCCCAGACCGACGGATAGTTCCGGCCGACGGCGGCGATCCCGACCATCCGGCCGCCGTCGTCGAGCACGGGGACGTGGGCCACCAGGGTCTGCCGGCCGGACAGCTCCACGGGGCCGGTCCAGGCGCGGCCGGAGAGGACGAGGCTGTCGCCCAGCGGCAGCCTGCTGCCGAGCTGGTCCGGATCGGAGGAGGTGATGACGGTGCCGTCCGGGCGGGCCAGGAAAACGGCGCTGGAGCCGGAAACCGTGCGGACGGATTCGGCGACGGCGGGCAGCGCCGCACCGAGCCGGGGCTGCGCCACCGGCAGCAGGGCCCGGACGGCGGGCGTGGCAGCCAGGGTCTCTGCCGCGGACAGCGCGCGGCGGCCCTCCACGCGTTCGAAGGTCTGGGCGGACTGCGCCAGGGACAGCGCGACGACGCCGACCAGCACCGCGGCCACAATCAGCAGTTGCAGGACCAGGTACTGCCCGGCCAGTGTCAGGCCGCGGCGCCGCCGCTTCGCCCGGCCGCGGGCATGCTGGTCCACTTCCGATTCCTCCAACCCAGGCCTGGGCCTGCCGCCGTTCCCCTCCGTTACCGCGTGAACTATATCCTCAGACCCGCACGGAACCGGCATGTGAGCGTGAACACAATGAACTCAATTTTCTTTGAGACCGCAAATGTGCCGCGGCTCACACACCGTTCTACGGTTAGTGGGCTCGACCACTCCCGAGATGAGGATTTCAATGCGTAGAAACAATGCCTTCCGCCTCGCCGCCGTCGCCGCCGGCGTGGCCTTGGCCATGACCGGCTGCGGCGTCACTGGCTCCGGCAGCAGCGCCGCCGGCACCTCGGCCGCCGCCGAGGGCCCCGTCAGCGACCTGCGGATCATGGTCCCGAACACGCCCGGTGGCGGCTACGACACCACTGCCCGCGTCGCCGCCAAGGTGATGGAGGAGACCGACATCGCCTCCAACATCGAGGTCTTCAACCTGGCCGGCGCCGGCGGCACCGTGGGCCTGGCCCGCACCGTGAACGAAAAGGCCAACGGCGACCTGGCCATGCTGATGGGGCTGGGCGTGGTGGGCGCCAGCTACACCAACGACTCCGAGGCCAAGCTGACCGAGACCACCCCGCTGGCCCGCCTGGTCCAGGAGCCGGGCGCCATCATGGTCTCGAAGGACTCGCCCTACAAGACCATCGACGACTTGGTGAAGGCCTGGAAGGAAAACCCGGGCAAGGTCAGCGTCGGCGGCGGCTCCTCGCCGGGCGGCCCGGACCACCTGCTGCCCATGCAGCTGGCGCAGGCCGCGGGCATCGACCCGAAGGACGTGAACTTCGTGTCCTACGACGGCGGCGGCGACCTGCTCCCGGCCATCCTCGGCAACAAGCTCGGCTTCGCTGCCTCCGGCGCGGGCGAGTACATCGACCAGATCAAGAGCGGCGAGATCCGCGTCCTGGCCACCAGCGGCGAGGAGCGGCTCGAGGGCGTCGACGCCCCGACGCTGAAGGAATCCAAGATCGACCTCGTGTTCACCAACTGGCGCGGCATCGTCGCCCCGCCGGAGACCAGCGAGGAAGACAAGCAGAAGTGGATCGCGGCCCTCGAGAAGATGCACGGCACCCCCGAGTGGAAGAAGGCCCTCGAGGACAACGGCTGGTCGGACGCCTTCGCCACCGGCGGGGAGTTCTCCGCCTTCCTGAAGGAACAGGACCAGCGCGTCGCTGATGTCCTGTCCGAGCTGGGGCTTGCGTGAACAAGCTGGCTTCACGGCTGAAAGGCCGCTCCGAGCTGGGCCTCGCGGCCCTGCTCGGGGCGGTCGGCGTGATCGTCATCCTCGACGCCGCCTCGCTCACCGTCCCGTATTCGCAGGCCGACCCGGTCGGGCCCAAGACCATGCCGTTCATCATCGGCGGGCTGCTGCTGGTGTGCGCGGTGCTGCTCGCCATCAACGTGCTGCGCGGCGGGCAGGGCGAAGCCGAGGGCGGCGAGGATGTGGACCTGAGCCACCCGAGCGACTGGCGGACCTTGATCCCGCTGGTCGGCGCGTTCGTGCTCAACATCCTGCTGATCGACACGGTCGGCTGGGTGATCTCCGGGGCCCTGTTGTTCTGGGGCAGCGCCTGGGCCCTCGGCAGCCGCCGCTACGTGCGGGACGCGATCATCGCCGTCGTTCTTTCGCTGGGTACGTTCTACGGTTTCTACCTCGGCCTGGGCATCAACCTCCCGGCCGGACTGCTGCAAGGAGTTCTCTAGATGGAGACATTCGACCTGCTGATGCAGGGATTCTCGACGGCGGCGACTCCCCTTAACCTGCTCTACGCCGTCATCGGCGTGCTGCTGGGCACCGCGGTTGGCGTGCTGCCCGGCATCGGCCCGGCGATGGCCATTGCCCTGCTGCTGCCGGTGACCTACGGGCTCGAGCCGACCAGCGCGTTCATCATGTTCGCCGGCATCTACTACGGCGGCATGTACGGCGGCTCGACCACGTCCATCCTGCTGAACACCCCGGGCGAATCCGCCACGGTCATCACGGCGATCGAGGGCCACAAGATGGCTAAGGCCGGCCGCGCCGCCCAAGCGCTCGCGACGGCGGCCATCGGCTCGTTCGTGGCCGGCACCATCGGCACGGCGCTGCTCGTCGCGTTCACGCCGATGGTGGTGGACTTCGCCGTCAGCCTCGGCGCACCCAGCTACCTGGCGATCATGGTGCTGGCGCTGCTCGCCGTGACCGCCGTGCTCGGCTCCTCCAAGCTGCGCGGCTTCGCCTCCCTCGGCCTCGGCCTGGCCATCGGCCTGGTCGGCGCGGACCACACCACCGGGCAGCAGCGCCTGGTCTTCGGGCAGCCGCTGCTGGTGGACGGGCTGGACATCGTCGTCGTGGCCGTGGCTATCTTCGCCGTCGGCGAGGCGCTCTGGATCGCCGCCCACCTGCGGCGCCGCCCGATGCAGACCATCCCGGTGGGCCGGCCGTGGATGGGCAAGCAGGACTGGAAGCGGTCCTGGAAGCCCTGGCTGCGCGGCACCGCATACGGCTACCCGTTCGGTGCCCTGCCGGCCGGCGGCGCGGAGGTCCCGACCTTCCTGTCCTACGTGACCGAGAAGAAGCTGTCCAAGCACCCCGAGGAATTCGGCCACGGCGCCATCGAGGGCGTTGCGGGTCCGGAGGCGGCGAACAACGCCTCGGCCGCGGGCACCCTCACGCCGATGCTCGCCCTCGGCCTGCCGACCAACGCCACTGCCGCGGTCATGCTCACGGCCTTCATCCAGTACGGCATCCAGCCCGGACCGCTGCTCTTCGACAACGAGCCGGACCTGGTGTGGGCGCTGATTGCGAGCCTGTTCATCGGCAACACCCTGCTGCTGCTGATCAACCTGCCGCTGGCGCCGCTCTGGGCCAAGCTGCTGCAGATCCCGCGGCCGTACTTGTACGCCGGCATCCTGTTCTTCGCCACCCTGGGCGCGTACGCGGTCAACCTGCAGGCGTTCGACCTGGTGATCCTGCTGGTGCTCGGAGCGCTAGGCTTCATGATGCGCCGCTACGGACTGCCCGTGCTGCCGCTGATCATCGGCGTCATCCTCGGCCCGCGCGCCGAGGAGCAGCTGCGCAAGGCCCTGCAGCTCAGCGGCGGCGACCCGGCCGGACTGTTCAGCGAGCCGATCGCCGTGGGGACTTACATCCTCGTGGCCCTGGTGCTGCTGTTGCCGCTGGCCATCTCCGGTTTCAAACGGCTCCGTCCTCAGCCGGAGGGCGTCCCGGCCGGCGCCGAACCCCGGGGCGAGGCCGCCAGCGCGGAAACCCGCCAAGAGGCTACCGTGGCGAGCAGCCCGCGTGAGACGATCGCCGAGGATTACCAGTACCAACACGATCACAAGGAGAAACCATGACAGTTCTGGTCGGCTACATTCCCACGCCCGAGGGCGCGGCCGCGCTGGACCGCGCCATCGTCGAAGCCCGGAGCCGATCCGCCAAGCTGGTCGTCGTGAACGCCAGCCGGGGCGACGTCTTCGTCGACGACCGGTTCGTGCAGTCGGACGGAGTCGAGGCGCTGCGGAAGCGCCTGGACGGCGAGGACGTGGCCTACGAACTGTTCCAGCCGATCGGCGGGCACGACAGCGCCGACGAGGTGCTGGACGCGGCCGAGCAGCACGGCGCCGAGCTGATCGTGATCGGGCTGCGCCGGCGCACCCCGGTGGGCAAGCTGATCATGGGCAGCACGGCGCAGCGGATCCTGCTGCAGGCGGAGTGCGCGGTGCTGGCGGTCAAGGCCGCCAGGTAGGCGCCTGCCGGCAGGCACAAAGCCCGCCGGCAGGCACAAAGGGAGGACGACGGCGGAACCCAGGTTCCGCCGTCGTCCTCCCTTTTGCGTTGCGGTTTTTAGCTCGCGGTTTCAGTTTGCGGCCGGACTACCGGTCGCGGTCGCGGTCGCGGCCCAAGGTGTCATCGCGCAGGCGGTCGTCCGCGCCGTCCGCCTCGATCCGTTCCTTGCGGACCTCGTCGCTGACCGTCTCCTGGTCCGTTACCGTGTCCTTCTCGAGGCGGACCCGCTCCACGGGCACCGTCTCCTTGTCGACGACCGGCCGCTCCTCGTGCAGGGTCACCTCGTGCTCATCCTCGCGGAGGTCGGGGCCGGACATGGCGTCGCCGACGTTCCGATCCGTGATGGGTTCGCGTTCGACGCGTACCTCTTCACGGGTTACGGGCACGGTGCGGGTGACGTTCTCCGTGACGACGTACTTGCGGAGCCGGGCCCGGCCGGTCTCGTGGCGCTCCGTGCCGACGTGCAGCTGCTCCTCCGAGCGGGTCATGGCATCGTCGGTGGTGCGGCCCGCCGTGTCACGGTCGGTCACGCGATCCCGGTCGGTCACGCCGCGGGTGCCGGCGTCGCCGGTGTAGGTGCCGGTGCCCGCGGTGCCCGTGCGGGTATCCGAGACGTTGGTGTCCCGGGTGCCGGTGCCGGTGGTGGTCCGGGTGCCGCCGGCAACGTTGTAGTGCCGGTAGAGGCGATCCTCTTCCTCCGGGCTGAGGTGGCTGCCCGGGTCGACGCGCGGGGCGTCCTTGACCTCGTCCTTGGTGTACGGAACGCGCAGGTCGCCGCCGTCGTAGGTTGCCTCGGTCAGCGGGACGAAGGTTTCGGACATGCCGAACAGGCCGGTCTTCACCGTTACCCAGCTCGGATCCTCAGTCCGGTCATCCAGGTACAGCTGGCCGACAGAGCCGATCTTGTTTCCCGAGTTGTCGAGGACGTTGGCGTTGCCGCCGGCGAGAATGTCGATGTTTTCCCTGGTAATCATTACATCTCCTATCTTTCCCGGGCACGGCGGACCAGTCCGAGGCGGGGACGGAATGCCCGTCCTGCCGGATGAATATGCCGGACTGTTCCGGGCGCGGCACCACATGGTGTTGGGTTCTGCCGGCGGGACGAATCCTGCCGGCAGCCGTTGGGACTTTCCCTGTGCCGCGCATCGCGATGCGTGAGCCTTCGCGAATTCCGCTTACATTTTTACCTAAGCATGCTTACTAATCGGGTGCAAGGCCGACGGGCAGATTCGTCGACATCCGAATTGTTCCGGCCGGCGGACGCAGGGGCCGGCAGCTGTCATGGTCCCGCGGGCGGCGCTGCAGTAGCATCGGCCCCAGTTGCCGGAGGAAACGAAGGGGTTTTCATGGAGACCGATGCTGTACCCGCGCTGGCAGGCCGGGCCGCCGAACTGCTGGCCGCCTGCCGCTCGATCTCGACGGATCCGGCGGACCGCGCGGCGGCCGCGACGGACCGCTCCGGGTTCGT
Organism: Arthrobacter sp. Marseille-P9274; assembly: GCF_946892675.1. Classification (NCBI taxonomy): domain Bacteria; kingdom Bacillati; phylum Actinomycetota; class Actinomycetes; order Micrococcales; family Micrococcaceae; genus Arthrobacter; species Arthrobacter sp. Marseille-P9274. The sequence goes on along the minus strand of NZ_CAMPOV010000003.1, from coordinate 13,509 downwards.
GCCCGCGTCGCTGCCGGAGGGTGTGGTGTACGCCGAGTCGCTCGACGACGTGGTGGAGGCCGTGAAGCTCGCGGCCTCGCACGGGGTTCCGCTGGTGCCGCGCGGTGCCGGAACCGGGCTGGCGGCCGCTTCCTCGGCGCGCGCCGGCGAGGTGGTGCTGGACCTCTCCCGGATGAACCGCATCCTGGACCTCGACCCGGTGGAGCAGACCGCCGTCGTCGAACCCGGCGTGCTGAACGCGGAGCTCAACGCCGCCGCGGCCGGGCACGGACTGTTCTACGCGCCGGACCCGGCGAGTACCGCGATCTGCTCGATCGGCGGGAACATCGCCACGAACGCCGGCGGGATGCGCTGCGCGAAGTACGGCGTGACGCGCGAGTCCGTGCTGGGACTGCGGGTGGTGCTGGCGGACGGGCGCGAGCTGCGGACCGGGCGGCGCACCATCAAGGGCGTCACCGGCTACGACCTGACGGCGCTGATGATCGGGTCGGAGGGGACCTTGGGCGTGGTGGTGGAGGCGACGCTGCGGTTGCGTCCCGCGCCCGTAACGACGGCGACGGCCGCCGCGTTCTTCCCCGACGTCAGGGCTGCCGCCGCGGCGGCATCGGCCGTCATAGCCGCGCGCATCCAGCCGTCGCTGCTGGAACTGGTGGACGGGCCGACGCTCGAGGCCATCGACCTGGCACTCGGCACGGACTACCGGCGCCGCGGCGGGGCCTTCCTGCTCGGCCAGACCGACGGCTTCGGCGCCCAGGCGGAGATGGACGTCCTGGCCGGTGCCATCGAACCCTTTGCCACCGAGGTGCTCCGCGCCGACGACCCGCTGGCTGCCGAGGCGCTGCTGACCGCTCGGCGCGAGGCGATTCCCTCGCTCGAAAAGCTCGGCCGCGTATCCATCGGGGACATCGGCGTGCCGCGCGGCCGGCTGGCGGAGGCAGTGATCGGCCTGCAGGACATCTCGGAGCGGACCGGCGTGCGGATCTTCACGATCGCCCACGCCGCCGACGGGAACCTGCATCCGATGATCGTGGTGCGGCCGGAGGAATCCGTGACCGAAGGCCCGGCCAAGGCCGCGCTTGGCGAGATGTTCCAACTGGCCAAGCGGCTGGGCGGGACACTCACGGGAGAACACGGCGTCGGCCTGCTCAAGCGGGACTGGCTGCGCGACGAACTCGGCGACGTCTCGCTCGACGTGCAGCACGCCATCCGCCGCGCCCTCGACCCGCAAGGAATCCTGAACCCCGGCAAGGCGGTCTAGCGGGAGGCGCCGCGGCGCAGGAAGCAGCGGACCGCCCGCCCGTCTGGATGACGGGCGGGCGGTCCTGGTGTTCGATGCCGTGTCAGCGCGTGCTGACAGTGACGGTTGCCGTTCCTCCGGCCGAGGAGGTCAGCTTGATGGTCGGAGTGACGGCGGCGTTGGAGTTCCGGGCCCGGATGGTCCAGGCGCCGTCGGCCCCGACGGTGGCGGTGCCGATGGTGGCGCCGCTGGCGTTGCGGGCGGTCACGGTGTTGCTGGTCGTGATGCTGGCGCCGCCGTTGATCCGCCATTCACGCTTGTCGGCCCGGAATTCCGCGGTGGCGGTCAGCTGGTCGTTCGGAGTCAGCGTGACGGAGGCGTTGGTCCCGAAGGCGGCCGGTGCGCTGTCGCCGGCTGCGCTGGTGGCAACCAGGCTCAGCGTGTAGGTGGTGCCGTTGGTGAGGCCGTTGAGAACTGCGCTGCGGGCTGCGGCGCCGGCTTCAACGACGACCGGGTTGCCGGTTGCCGGGGTGGCCGAGAGGCGGTAGCCGGTGATCGGGGTGTTGCCTGCGGTGGCGGGCTGCCATTCCACGTTCGCGGAGCCGTTGCCCGGAACAACACGGACCACGGTCGGCGCGGTCGGTGCGGTGAGCTCGGGCGAGCCCAAGGTGTACTGGACTGCCGCGGCAGCGGTTTCACCGGCGGCGCTGATGGCCGTGACGACGAAGCCGTACTCGGAGCCCGGAGTCAGGCCGTCCAGGGTGGCGGAGGTTGCGCCGCTGCCGGCATCGACAGTGGCGGCGACGGTTCCGTCGGCGGCCTGGGCGTCGACCCGGTAGCCCGTGACGGCGGAGCCATTGGCGGCCGCGGCGGTCCAGGAGACCTCCACGGAACCGGCGAGCGAGCCGTCCTGGACGCTCACGCCGCCGGCCTCGGCCGGAGCGGTGGGCTCCGAGGGGGCCGCGTCGCTGACCATGACCGTACCCGCCGACGACGGGCCGCTGGACTGGCCGTTCAGCGCCACGACTTCGATCGGGTAGGCCTGGCCGTCCACCAGTCCGCGCAGGGTGGCGGTGCTGGACTCGGAACCGACGGTGGTGCTGATTTCCTGGTTCAGGACGGTGTCCTTGGCGATCAGCTTGTAGCCGGTGATCGCGGGGGCGTCGGCCGGGACGGTCGCAGCCTCCCATGTGGCGGTGATGCTGCCGCTGCCGTTGGCGCTGGCGAACACGTTGCCGGGCTGGTTAGGAGCCTGGCCGGAGGGGCCCGCCGGGCACCCGCCGAAACCGGGGCCGTCGATTTCCTTGAACTCGGAGATCGTCAGGCCAAGCTGCATCTCCACTCCGCCGGTGGCGTCGGCCTGCCAGCTGGCGACCGCGGGATCGCCGGCCAGGGCGGCGTCCCGCTCGGCTGCGGAGAAGAAGCCGTAAGTGACCGTGAAGGTGCCGTCTGCCGCGGTTCCCTCGACGGCGTAGGTCGTCGGCGCGTCGTCCGCGGGCCACCCGATGGCGCGCTCGCCGAGGGCCATGTCCCGCATAGCCGGGTTGACGATCTCGACCTGCATGCGGGCCGGATCCACGTCCGCGCCGTAGGTGCCCTTGACGACGACCTGGCCTTCCACGTCTCCGGCGGCCTCGGTGGTGGGCATTTCCACCGACTCGACCGAGGTGATGACGGCGCTGCCGGCGAGGGCGCCGTCGCTGCTGCCGTCGGCGAACTGGACATTGACCTCGTCGCCGCCCTGGATGTTCGGGGTGACAATATCCCAGCAGGAGCCGCCGGGGTGGTTGACCTCGAGGAAGCCCGTCGCGTCCACGACGCCGCGGGCCAGGCCGATGACGTTGCCGCCGCGGCTGACCGAGATGGTCGCGGTCTGGCCGGCCTGCGCCGCGTAGCCCTCGATGGCGACCATGTCGCGCTTGGCGAAGATCTCGATGTTGCCGGGCCCGGTGGGCGGGTTGGCCGCCATGACGGCGGAGGTGCCGCCGGCCAGAAGGCCTGCCGCCGTGAAGGCGACGAGCGTGGTGCGTGCCCGGCGCGACTTGCGCTGCCGCCGGTCTGATGACTGGGTTTGCATGGTGTGTCCTTTGAGACGGAAGGCGGATCCGAAGGTCTGCCTGGATGGATGCCCCGACCGGCGTTGCCGGCGGCGGAACTGCTGACTTTCCCCAATCCGGATCCGATGGATGGCGGTTCCGGCTTGCCCTGAGGTTTGCCGCTTCCTCTTGAAAATTTCTTGGCTTCTCGGTCCCCGCCCCGCAAAGGCAGGCGCCGCCGTCGTTGTTTACGGCCGGATGGAGGGTTTGACCACGGTGCCGCGGATCTCCTCCACGGGCACCGTGCCGAAGTCCCGCGAGTCGATGGAACGCTCGCGGTTGTCGCCCATGACGAATACCTCGCCGGGCGGCACGGCGGTGGGGATGAAGTGCGTGCCGTCGATCGTGCGGTGGTCCACATACGGCTCCGGAGGGGCGGCGCCATCCACGAGCAGGATGGCGTCGTCGACCTCCACGGTCTGTCCGCCGACCGCGACCACGCGCTTGATGATGCGGGTGCCGTCGAGCGGGGAATCGAGTACGACGACGTCGCCGGCGTGCACGCCGAACCAGGCCGGCGCGGTTTTGAGCACAATCGCGATGCTGCCCGGCGGCAGCGTCGGGGCCATGCTGTCGGAGTCCACCGCCACCGGCTCTGCTACCCAGGTGCGCACACCCAGCAGCAGGGCAAGGACGACGGCGCCGCCCGCCAGGGCGCTGAGCTTCCGTTTCCGGGGAGGGCCCGAGGTCCTCCCCGGACCGGCAGCGGCGCGGCGGGCGGGGGCGGTGCCGGCGCGGTGCGCCGGGCTGCGCCGCGGTGGACGCAGCCCGGCTCCCGATCGCATGGCAGGATCAGTCGGGGTCGTCGTCGAACTCGGCCGGGGCGGCATTGATCGGGTCCCACGGATCCTCGTCGTCCTCGCCCAGCCCGACCCGGAACTGGAACATCATCGAGTGGTCCTCGTGCGGCAGGTTGTGGCAGTGCACCATGTAGCGGCCCTGGTGCGGACCGAACCGCATAACGACGTCGACCTTCTCGTTTTCGCCGATGTAGACCACGTCCTTCGGCCCGCGTTCCCACGCGTAGGGCGCCTTGCCGTTGCGGCTGAGGATGCGGAAGTCGACCAGATGGATGTGCACGGGGTGGAACCAGCCGCCGGACTTGTTCTCGATCTCCCAGACCTCGACGGAGTTCAGCTTGGGATCGGCGTGCGCCAGCTTGAAGTTGCTGGCGATCACGTCCTCCCAGGTCACGCCGTTGATGGTCCACGGTTCGACGAGTCCGTCCTTTTCGACGCGGAACCGGCGGTCTTCTTCGGCATCGTCCTCGGTCAGGTGCATGGCCTCGGAGTCAACCAGGGTGGTGGGAATGTGGTTCCACCTTGGATCCGATTTCATGTCCGCCGGACCGGCGACAACATCGAAGGCCATCACCTTGCCGGTGAAGTCGTAGTCCCGATTGTTCTTGTTGGAGAGGTTACGCAGCTCCACCCGGGTGCCGGGCTTGTACTTGCTGAAGTCGATCAGCACTTCGTAGCGCTCGGCCATCCCGTGCCGGAAGTTGCCCACGGACTGCGTGGCCGGCATCAGCCCGCCGTCGGTCCCGACGACATGCAGCGGCTGCCCGGAGCTGAGCGAGAAGCGGTACGAGCGCGAGATGGAGGCGTTGAGGATCCGGAAGCGGTAGACCCGCGGCTGGACCTTCATCACCGGCCACGGCACGCCGTTCACCAGGATGACATCGCCCCACAGGCCGGAGTGGTCCCGGTCGTCATAGGCGAGCGAGCCATCCGCGGCGAACATCGCGTCGCTGACCACCATCGGCACATCGAATTCGCCCTGCGGCAACAACTCCTTTTCCACCTCGTCATGGAGGATGTACATGCCAGCCAGGCCGGAGTAGACGTTCTGCGCGGTGAAGTGCACACCGTGATCGTGGTACCAGATCGTCCGGGCCGGCTGGAAGTTCGGATACTGGTAGTCCTTGGAGAATCCGGGCAGGGTTACGTCATTGGCGTAGCCGTCGTACTGCGGCAGCGTGGCCGAACCGTGGAGGTGGGTCGAGGCGGCCAGCAAATGCTTGCTCCACTGCGGGTGGTTCTTCGGTAGCCGGTTGCGCATGTGCACCACCGACTTGGTGCCTTGGTCCAACTCGATCGTCGGCCCCGGGAACGTCCCGTTATAGCCGAGGATTCCGGTCTTCTTGGTCGGCAGGATCTGCGCGGAAGCCTGCCGCATAGCGATCGTGTAGTGGTTGACCTGCGTGCCGTCGTCCTCGTAAGTGATGTCTACCGGATCCAGCTTGGGCGGGCGCCGGAACGCCGTTTTGAACGGCTTTGGCATATCCCGCGAGCTGAGCTGGCTGGCCGACTTGGCCGATACGGTCGTAATAGGCACGGTCACTAGCCCCGCCCCGACTACTCCCAGGCCTCCCCATTGCAGGAGTTTGCGTCGTGAAACTGACATGTCGAGTCACCTCCCAATGATGACTTGTTGCTGACCGGCGGAACGGAGGCACCCCAACGTCGCCTCCGCCGTCGTTGGCCGGGCTCTTTAGCCGGCCGAATGGTGCTCGGTGCCGAGCGAAAGCCGGCTGCCGGAGGAGTCCTCCAGCACCAGGGCAATCGCCTTGTCCGGCAGCTCGAACACCATGGTGGTATTGACGGTTTCCCCCTGGTCCAGCGTCATGGATGAGGACGAGGTCCAGAGCGGATGCGGCTTCCCCGAGCCCAATCCGTCAACGAAGAAACCGGCAGGATCAAGGGGCAGTCCGGCCTCGTCCAAGGCCGTGAACTGCACCTGGATGCGTACACGGTGCGCACCCTCCTGCGGTTCCTCACTGAGGGCGGCCACCGGAGAAGGCGGCTGCCACCCATCGATTTCGAGCGGAACGAGGCCGGTAATGCTGGCCGATCCGCCCGGTACATCTACGGAGGCGCCCATCGGAGCGCTGGACTTGACCTCCGCATTGAGGAACAGGTACCCGAAAGTGATCCCGAGCACGCACACCAGTGCCAGCGGGATGACAATCAGCCGGCGGTGGCGCCGCGGAGAATGCTGCGCCTGTGCCGGTACCGGTGCCTCTTGTTCAAGCTGTGTTGCTGACATGGTGCTCATGCTTCGCCCGGGAACTTGCAAAAACTTTGGGCGGACGGCCGGAAGGGCCCCGACGGGTTGGGGGGAGCGTCGGGACCCTTGTGGACCGCGTGGGATCCGGTAAAACCTTCGCCCACGCCCCTTGGAAAAATCTTTGCGCAGGTCAGGGAGGGTCCGAGGGGGGCGGAACCCCCCAAGATTTGAGGGTGGGGGTTCCGCCCCAGAGTGGGCTGGCGGCAGTGTGGAACCGCGCCGACCATTAAGCCACCGGTGTTGTTGAGGGCGCCGGAACAAGTTGGGGTAGGGGCGATCATGAAATCAGAAACCAGTTCTGCCGTGTCCATTTCCATCCGTCTCATCGGCAGCCTGAAGGTGGAACGTGCGGGCCGGGTCATGACCGCTGCCACCCTCGGCAGCCCGAAGGCCCGGCAGGTCCTCGAGATCCTGGCCCTCCAGCCGGGTATCAGCATCTCCCGGGACCGGATGATCGAGCTGCTCTGGGGCGGAAACCCGCCGGCCACCGCGCGCGCCACACTGGAAAGCTATGTCAGCGTCATCCGCCGGCACATCCAGCCCGGCCAGGCCAAGACCGGGCCGCTGCGCACCGAACACGGCTGCTACTTCCTGGATCCTAAGCTGGTCAGCGTGGACCTTGACCGCTTCGAGCGGCTGGTGGGCCTCGTCGACGGCACCAAGCCGGCCGAAGCCTACGAGCGGCTGCTCAAGGTGCTGGACATGGCCTCGGCGCCGCTGCTCTCCAACGAACTCACGGTCGAGTGGGCGGAGGAAGCCCGCCGCCGGCACGAGGCCCTGGTGGTCGACTGCCGCATCCGGGCATCGCAGGCAGCGGCGGCTTTGGGCCATAACGACGACGCCGTGCACTGGGCTCAGCGCGCCGTCGCCTCGGAACCGCTGAACGAGCGCGCCTGGACGGCCCTGGTGGCCGGCCTCGAGCAGAGCGGCCGCTACACCGAGGCCCTCCAGGCCTACGACCGCTACCGCACCAACCTCCGCCGCGACCTTGGCTGCAGCCCGGGCGACGAGCTCCAGGCCGCGCATTCCCGGCTCCTGCGGCAGACTTCCACCGAGGAAGCCGGCCTGGCCGAGCTGCTCTCCGCCCTGCTCTGCCTGAACGAACATGCCAAGCAGCGCACGAGCGGGCTCCGTGCCGGAGCCCGGATCCCGGGCCTCGACGTAGCCGACCATGTCACCGCCGGCAACGTCATCGGCAAATTCCTGGACAAGGCGCTCGCCGTCGCCTGATTGCCCCGCGGGGCCCATAATCGAGCCATGGGCATTTCCGGCACCGACCTCGTACATCTGCGCCGCTGTGTGGAGTTGGCCGCCGAAGCACTCGAAGCCGGCGACGAGCCGTTCGGCTCGATACTCGTCGATGGCGGGGGACGGGTCCTGGTCGAAGACCGGAACCGGGTGAAGGAGGGCGACCAAACGAGGCATCCGGAGTTCGAGATCGCCCGATGGGCTGCCAACCAACTTGACCCGGAACAACGCGCGGCCGCCACGGTTTACACCTCCGGCGAGCACTGCCCGATGTGCTCCGCCGCACACGCCTGGGTGGGGCTGGGCCGAATCGTCTATGCGGTGTCCTCCGACCAGCTGGGGAGCTGGCTAAAGGACTGGGACCTGGCCCCGGGGCCCGTGGCGCCACTCCCCATCGGGGCCGTCGCCCCCGGCGTGCCGGTCGACGGCCCCGTTGCGGAACTTGCGGACAACGTCATGGAGCTCCACCGGCGCTTCCACGGCCGGTAGCCCCGGCTCCGCTGCGCGGGCAGCGCTTAAGGGCTTTCGTCGCAAGACGCCCGGGTTTTATGCCGGATGTCGACGATCGATCAGGGTGCAGGCGCCGGCTCGTTCCCGAGCGCGCGGAGGACGCGGTGCACGGATCCGCCGAGGTTGTGTTCCTTGCCGAGCCGCTCGATGCGCTCAAGCCGTTCGGCGTCGAGCGGCCGGATGGCGGCGTCGATCTCGCCGAAATCGAGGTTTCGGACCACCTGGACGACCCTGGGTGCCGCGGCGAGGTAGTCCGCGGCGGCGGCAAGCTTCGTGCGGATCGCCGCCGACATCGCCGCGCCCGGATCCGAGCCCGCCGCGATGATCCCGTCCAGGTCCACGAATTCCTGGAGCAGCTTGGCCGCGGTCTTCTCGCCAATTCCGGAGACGCCGGGCAGCCCGTCCGAAGCGTCGCCGCGCAGGGCCGCGTAGTCGGCGTACTGCACCGGCAGCACACCGTACTTGCCGACGACCGTCACATCGGTCACCGTCTCGAGCTTGCTCATGCCTCGGGCCGTGTAAATGACCCGCACGTCGCGTGAATCGTCGACGAGCTGGAAGAGGTCGCGGTCGCCGGTGACGATGTCGACCGGCATGGCCGCCTGTGACGCGAGGCTGCCGATGACGTCGTCGGCCTCATGCTCCGCGGCCCCGATCACGGTGACGTCCAGCGCCTCCAGCACCTCGCGCAGGAGCGGCAGCTGTGCGACCAGGCCGGGCGGCGTCTCCTCCACGTCGACGCCACCCGGGACGGCCTGCGCGACCCGGTGCGCCTTGTAGGTGGGGAGGAGGTCGACGCGCCACCCAGGACGCCAGTCGTCGTCCCAGCAGGCGACGAGCCGGGTCGGCCGGAAGTCGGTGACGAGCCGGGCGATGATGTCGAGGAGGCCCCGGACGGCGTTCACCGGAGTGCCGTCCGGGGCCTTGAGGCTGTCCGGCACGCCGTGGAAAGCACGGAAGTAGAGCGACGCAGTGTCGAGGAGCATCAGTCGATCGGTCACGTACGCGATCTTCTCACGCACGGCCGGCACGCGGGGCTACCGGCCCTGATGGCGGAGCATCGCGCACGAGTCACGGGCGGCCGGCCGGACGCCAGCGTTCGCGGTAGGCGGGGTGGCCGACATAGGGCAGAGCCATGATTTGAAGCAGCGTGAGCAGGGCCTGGTCCTCGCCGCCGTGCCCGGCCAGCTGCCGGACGTGGCGGATCAGCCTGCGCTTGGCCTCGCACTCGGCGAGCGCCCGGTCCAGCACCGGAACGGCGGCGGCCTCCGCCCAGGACCTGACGTTGGCTTCGTCTTCGGCGATCCGCGCGAGCAGGAACTCCACGATCTCCTCCACCCTCCCACCGTACGCCGGCGATCTGAGCACGGCCGGGGAGCGCCGTCGTCGTACGCGGAAGGAAGCATGGAAGGAATGCGAGGCTGCCGCGGCTACGCGTAGGGGTTGGCCGCCGCCCCATGACCTCCGGACTCGTAGCCCTCCTGCCAGGCAGTCCGCACTGAGGAGACCAAATCGGCCAGCAACGCGTAGGAGGGATGGTCGGGGCCGAGGAAGATCATCTCCTCCTCGGCCCTGACCAGGACGTCCAGGATGTGCCTGCTCATGTTCAGTAGTGTGTCCCCGGCCGCGCAGATATTCCATACCACGCACGACGCCGGTGTCTCCCGCCGTCGTGATCCCCCCGGGAACATGTCCCCACTGGGTGGGATAATGGAAGAAGCCAAGCTCGCGGCCGGAAGCGCGCCCACCCGTGGACGCGAGGCTGTCCGCGCGCCCGCCAGATCCCCGTTCCGTCGGCTTCGCCGTCCGTCCGTGCAGGTGGGACGACCACCGAGCGCGCGTACCTCCGGGTGCCCGCCGATGTCGAGAGTGGCTTCCATTGCACGAAGAGGAACTGCCATGCGTTTTGCCGAAGGCCAGACAATTGTCCATCCCCACCACGGTCCCGCGACGGTACGGGCCATCAAGACCAGGCCTCTCAGGAACGCCGAATGCAGCTATGTCCTGCTGGAGGTGCACAACACCAATCTCACCGTGGGCGTGCCGGTGGACAGCGCGGATGCGGTCGGCCTGCGTCCGGTCCTCGACACCCACGGTCTGGAGAAGCTGTTCGACGAGCTCCGCGGACCCTCGCAAGCCGAGGAAAGCCAGTGGTCCCGCCGGTTCAAGGTCAACCAGGAGCGGTTGCGGACCGGCGACATCTACGTGACCGCCGGCCTGGTCCGCGACCTGAGCCGCCGGCTGGAGGCCAAAGGAACCATGTCGCACGCGGAGAAGGAAATGCTCCGGTATGCCAAGAGGCTGCTCGTGACCGAGATCTGCCTGGCCATGGGCATCGGAGATGACGAGGCAGAGAAGGTCCTCGACGACGTGCTGGCCGTCCAGTTGGCCGGAGCCTAGGAAACCTAACGCGCAAACCGGACGCCGGCACCCGAGGTGGGTGCCGGCGTCCGGCCCGATCCGGACTAGGCCGCAGCGGCCAGGCTGTCCGCTGCCACGCGCAGTTCCCCGCCGTCGGCCGTGACGGTGACCCGTCCGCCGTCGGGCAGTTCCCCGTTGACCAGCAGGTCCGCGATCCGGTCGTCGAGCTCGCGCTGGATGACGCGGCGCAGCGGGCGGGCCCCGTACTCCGGCTCGTAGCCGTGTTCGGCGATCCAGTCGACGGCCGACTCGTCCACAGCCAGTCCGTAGCCCTGCGCGGCGAGCCGCGCCTCCGAGCGGGCCAGCTGCAGGCGCACGATGCCGCGCAGCTGCTCCCGGTCCAGCTTGCGGAAGAGCACGATTTCGTCGATCCGGTTCAGGAACTCGGGCCGCATGGTTTCACGCAGCCGGCCCATGACGCGGGCACGCAGTTCCTGCTCCGACCCGAAGCCGTCGCCGCCATTGGCCGTGAAGCCCAGCGCTCCGCCCTTGCTGGCGAGGAATTCCGAACCCAGGTTGGAGGTCATGATGACCACGGTGTTGCGGAAGTCCACGGTCCGGCCCTGGCCGTCGGTCAGGCGGCCGTCGTCGAGCACCTGCAGCAGCAGGTTGAACACGTCCGGGTGCGCCTTCTCGACCTCGTCCAGCAGCACCACGGAGTACGGCCGACGCCGCACGCGCTCGGTGAGCTGGCCGGCCTCGTCGTAGCCGACGTAGCCCGGAGGGGCGCCGACCAGGCGGGAAACGGTGTGCCGTTCGCCGAACTCGCTCATATCGAACCGGACCATCGCGTCCTCGTCGCCGAACAGCGAATCCGCCAGCGCCTTGGCCAGCTCGGTCTTGCCGACGCCGGTGGGGCCGAGGAAGAGGAAGCTGCCCACGGGCCGGCCCTCGTCGCCCATACCGGTGCGGTTGCGCCGCACCGACTTGGCGATCGCGGTCACCGCATCGTCCTGTCCGATGACCCGTCGGTGCAGGTCCTCCTCGAGCCGGGCCAGCCGGCCGCGTTCGCTTTCGGTCAGCCGTGCCGCAGGGATGCCGGTGGCCCGGGCAATGATCTCCGCAATCTCCGCCTCGCCGACCACCCGGGAACCGGAGGGTATGACGCCGTCACGCGCCCCGCCGTCGTCGGTCCCGCTGGCGTCCGTATTGCCCTTGGCGCCGGCACTCCCGTTCGCAGCACTCGCACCCTCGCCTGTGGGGGTAGATTCGGCGGCGGCCAGCTGCTGCTTCAGCGCCTCGATGCCGTCGCGCAGCCCGGAGGCTTCCTCATAGCGCTCCTCGGCGACCGCGGCGTTCTTCGCTTCCTCCAGCTTGGCCACCTGCGCCCGCAGTTCCGCAACGTTCACGCGCGGGCCGCGCCGCAGGCTCAGCCGCGCGCCGGCCTGGTCAATCAGGTCGATCGCCTTGTCCGGCAGCTGCCGGTCCATGATGTAGCGCGCGGAAAGTTCGACGGCGGCGCGGAGGGCGTCATCGGTGTAGGTCACCTGATGGTGTTCCTCGTACCGCTCCTTCAGCCCCTGCAGGATCAGCACGGCGTCCTCGATGGACGGTTCGCCGACCGTGACCGGCTGGAAGCGGCGTTCCAGGGCGGCGTCCTTCTCGATCTTGCGGTACTCGGCGAGCGTGGTGGCGCCGACCAGGTGCAGCTCGCCGCGGGCCAGCCGCGGCTTGAGGATGTTGCCGGCATCCATGCCGCCGCCCTCGCCGGAGCCTCCGGCGCCCACCACCGTGTGCAGCTCGTCGACGAAGGCGATGATGCCGTCATTGTGCGCGCTGATCTCATCCATGGTCTTGGTGAGCCGCTCCTCGAAATCGCCGCGGTAGCGGGTTCCGGCCAGCATGCCGGGCAGGTCGAGCGCGATGACGCGCTTGCCCTGCAGCTGCTGCGGCACATCGCCGGCGGCGATGGCCTGGGCCAGGCCTTCCACGATGGCGGTCTTTCCGACGCCCGCTTCGCCGATCAGCACCGGATTGTTCTTGGTGCGGCGGGCGAGGATCTCGATGGTCTGCTCGATTTCCTCGGCGCGGCCGATCACCGGGTCCAGCCTGCCTTCCCGGGCACGGGCTGTCAGGTCGATGCCGAACTGGTCCAGAGTTGGCGTGGCGCCATCGCCGGACGGGGCCGCGGCCGGGTCGCGGCGTGGCTCGGTCTCCGACGGGGAGGCCTCTTGCCCGGCTGCCTGCAGCGACTGCGGCGTAACGCCCGCCGCGGCCAAGACCTGGCCCGCGGGAGATTCCTGGTTCAGTACGAACGCGAAGAACAGGTGCTCGGGATCGATGTATGTGGAGCCGAACGCCCGCGCCACCTGGTGCGCGTCGAGCAGCGCGCGCTGGGTCGACTGGGTCAGCGACGGCGGGGTGTCGACCTTTTCGGACGAGGCGCCGGGCAGGCGCTGCTCGGCTGCCTGCGCAATGGCTTGCGGGTTCGCACCGGCGCGGCGGACCTGCTCCGCCAGCGGCTCCTGCTCCGCCATCACGCGGAGGATGTGAAGTGCGTCGACTTCAGTGTGGCCGTGGTCGACGGCGAATTGGGCGGCGCGGCCGATCAGCTCGTGCGAGCGGCGGCTCAGCAGCCGCGTCATGTCGATCGGCCGGCCAGCGCGGGCGGTTCGCTGGCCCTGCAGGTAGCGGGCCAGGAACTCGTCGAAGGAGCCGTTGCCGGAACCTGCGGGTCCGAAAAAGATAGGCATATGTCCTCCTGGTTGCTTGAGTGCCTTCGACTCAAGTTAACGCGTTGTGCCAGAGATTATTCCGCATCCGCCCAAACCTGAGCAAGTTGCACTCAAGTCAACGCTTGGCCGGCTCGTTTATTCCCGACGTGCGCCCGCGACCGTGGTGTTTCGGCTGGTGCCGCGGGCGGGTTTCAGCTGCTTGGGCGCCGGCCCGGTTTTAGAAGGGTGGTGGTGTGGTGTCGGTGAAGGGGTC